>NZ_JASTWE010000138.1 GCF_030282845.1 Pseudodesulfovibrio pelocollis | reverse complement strand
GGCGGCGTGGGCACTGCCGTGGCCCGCCGCCATCAAGTGGCCCGGCGGCGCGGCGCATGAGGTGAGCACAGAGGCCGGGGCCGTGGACATCATCCAGTTCGACGTCGGCATAGGCGGCATGATCTGCGCCCAAGGCGCTGTCGGCTATACGGAGGTGTCGTGATGACTGTCTTTCGGAGGGGATTGCGCGGAGGCGGCGTGCCCATCGTGGCCGCCTGCGTTAGCGGGGGTGATGTCTACATTAACGGCGTTGCACAGGGGTGGGGCAACCGCATGTGGCTCAATGTGGTGGTCACGCGCAGTGGCGACGTGTGGGCAACATGCGGCGAAGTGGACGGAGTCTACAAGAACGGCGTTGCACAGGGGTGGCCGAATGATCACGGTCAGGCATCATGGACAGCCCTCGTGGCCCACGGAGACGACGTTTATGCGGGACAAAATTGGGATGGTGTGCCGTCAGTGCCAGCATATGTCTACAAGAATGGCGTGAAACTGTCGGAATGGCC
>NZ_JASTWE010000137.1 GCF_030282845.1 Pseudodesulfovibrio pelocollis | reverse complement strand
CGGCCTTGCGCAGCTGGTTGGTGTCAACGAGCGGGTTGAGCCTGCCGCGCTCGCGGCGCGACTTGCCCTTGCGCACGATCCGGCCGTTTTCGTCCCGCTGGGCCGGGGGCCGCTTGTCCAGGGTGGCATCGGCCAGGGGCTCCCAGTCATTGTCCACGAACTGGGCCTTGACGCTGTTGGCGGCGATCTCCCCGGCGCGTTTCAGCGCGGCATCCACCCCGGCGACCTGCCCGTCCAGAGCCTTGTTGGCCGCGTCCCTCAGCTGGTCCACAATCTGCTCCTGGGCGGCCCGGATGCCGGGCACCACAAACGGTCTGGCCGGGATGTTGCGCGCCGGGCTGCCCATTTCGTGGATGTAGCCGAGCTGCGCATTGGTCACCGCCTCGCCATCTTCCGCCGTGCGGCCGCTCTTGTCGGCCGGTATGCCGCAGGCCACCTCGCGCCCGGTCAGGGCGCGCATGGCCTTGGCCAGGTCGGCCATCTTGTCCACGGTCACACGGACGCCGGACTTCATACCTGGAGCCCTCCCGCGCCGATG
>NZ_JASTWE010000136.1 GCF_030282845.1 Pseudodesulfovibrio pelocollis | reverse complement strand
TGGCCTTGCGCAGCTGGCTCGTGTCGATAAGCGGGTTGAGCTTGCCGCGCTCGCGGCGTGACTTGCCCTTGCGCACGATTTGTCCGTTTTCGTCCCGCTGGGCCGGGGGCCGCTTGTCCAGGGTGGCATCGGCCAGGGGCTCCCAGTCGTTGTCCACGAACTGGGCCTTGACGCTGTTCATGGCGATGATCCCGGCGCGGTTCAGCGCGGCGTCCACCCCGGCGACCTGGCCGCCCAGGGCCGCGTTGGCAGCGTCCCGCAACTGGTCCACGATCTTTTCTTGGGCGGCCCGGATGCCGGGCACCACAAACGCTCTGGCCGGAATGTTGCGCGCCGGGCTGCCCATCTCGTGGATGTAGCCGAGCTGCGCGTTGGTCACCGCCTCGCCATCTTCCTCCGTGCGGTCGCTCTTGTCGGCCGGGATGCCACAGGCCACCTCGCGCCCGGTCAGGGCGCGCATGGCCTTGGCCAAGTCGGCCATTTTGTCCACGGTCACACGGACGCCGGACTTCATACCTGGAGCCCTCCCGCGCCGATA
>NZ_JASTWE010000135.1 GCF_030282845.1 Pseudodesulfovibrio pelocollis | reverse complement strand
GGGCCGTATGTGTATGTCAGAGGCTCGAAGAACCGCACCTCGGCGATGGAGAGATAGCCATCGCCCCCGGTGGAGTTGTATTGCATGCGCACGCGGACATACCGCCACTCTGTCGTAGTGTCGTCAGAGGTTATTGTGGTGACAGCGGAATTTGCGTTCACGGCCACAGTGGAGCCGAGGTTTGTCCAGCTTGCGTTGTCATGGCTCCCTTGCAGGGTGAAAAGCAGGTCGCCTATGGGGTTGTAGTAAGTGTATCTGGCGTTGGATGACGCATATACAGACGCTGAATGGATGCGCCTCCTGGACGTCTCCCCGAAGTCCTTGCCCAATGCGCGGTCATTCGGGCCGTTGGGATCAGGGTAGGCGGGGCGCGCACAGCTGCCGTGCGTTGCGTTGGTTACGCCATCAAAGGCGAAGGCCTTGTTCGTATGCCATGTGCCCGCCGGGTTCGATATTATCGCGCCTTGACTGTGATGAATCAAGTTTCCGACAAACGTGTGCGGCACAGATACCTCGGCAGGCCGCCAACGAGCCCCAA
>NZ_JASTWE010000134.1 GCF_030282845.1 Pseudodesulfovibrio pelocollis | reverse complement strand
AGCGGCCGAGACGGCGCTGACCAAGATGTTTGCCATGATCGCCCGCATGCAGTCCAACGAGGGCATCACCCTGCTGGACAAGGAGGACGTGTTCACCACCCACAACTGGACATTTGCCGGGGTCTACGACGCCCTGCAGGCGTTCTGCGAGCAGATAGCCGGGGCCACGGGCATCCCGCTGGTGCGCCTGCTGGGCCAGTCGCCCAAGGGGTTTGCCAGCGGCGATGCGGACATGGCCACCTACTACGACACCATCTCCACCCAGCAGGATGACGACCTGCGCCCGGCCATCGAGAAGCTGCTGCCCGTGCTCAGCCGCCACCTGTGGGGCAAGCCCTGGCCGGATCATGCGTATTTCGAGTTCCGCTCCCTGTGGCAGCCGAGCGAGACGGACAAGGCGACCATCGCCACGGCAGACGCCCAGGGCGTGGCCGGGCTCTATGCCGCCGGGTTGCTGAGCGAGCACCAGGCTCTGGCCGAGCTGCGCGACGCGGGCCGCGTCACCGGGCGGTTCTCCGGCATCACAGACGAGGACATAGCCAA
>NZ_JASTWE010000133.1 GCF_030282845.1 Pseudodesulfovibrio pelocollis | reverse complement strand
CTGGCGATGTCCTCGTCTGTAATGCCGGAGTACCGCCCGGTGACGCGCCCGGCGTCGCGCAGTTCGGCCAGGGCCTGGCTTTCGCTCAGCAGCCCGGCGGCGTAGAGCCCGGCCACGCCCTGGGCGTCGGCCGTGGCGATGGTCGCCTTGTCCGTTTCGCTGGGCTGCCACAGGGAGCGGAACTCGAAATACGCATGATCCGGCCATGGATTGCCCCACAGGTGGCGGCTGAGCACGGGCAGCAGCTTCTCGATGGCCGGGAGCAGGTCGTCGTCCTGCTGGGTGGCGATGGTGTCGTAGTAGGTGGCCATGTCCGCATCGCCGCTGGCAAACCCTTTGGGCGACTGGCCCAGCAGGCGCACCAGCGGGATGCCCGTGGCCCCGGCGATCTGCTCGCAGAACGCCTGCAGGGCGTCGTACACGCCGGCAAAGGTCCAGTTGTGGGTGGTGAACTCGTCCTCCTTGTCCAGCAGTGTGATGCCCTCGTTGGACTGCATGCGGGCGATCATGGCGAACATCTTGGTCAGCGCCGTCTCAGCCGCG
>NZ_JASTWE010000132.1 GCF_030282845.1 Pseudodesulfovibrio pelocollis | reverse complement strand
TAATGCCGACCAACGAGATTTATCCCTTCGGCATCACCGGCACCGAGGTCAGCGGCGATGTAATGCCGCTGGCGGAGTATCTGGCCGATGCCCAGCGCTTGAGCGGTCACCAGTTGGGCATCGCCCGCCGCGCGCTGATGAACACGGTGCTGCGACAGTCCTCGCACATGGCCGCCGGGCTGGCCCAGTTCATCGCCGCCCGTCACGCTCCCGGCGTGGTGGACGACGGCGACCTTGACAAGGTCGAGGCGGGCATGGTGGCTGCAATCAATGCGCTGATCCTGGCCGCCCAGGACGACACCGAATACGCCCTGGACGGCCACACCCATCTCGCCACGGCCATCACCGATCTGCTGACCACGCCGCGCTCATACAGTGCCGTGCAGGCGTACACGCCCGTGCCGCTTGCCATAGACTCCGAGACCGGGGCCGTGGTTTGGAATATGACCACCGCCCCGGTGGCCGAGCTGACGTTGACCAGGGACGTGACGAGCCTGTCCATCACCAACCCGGTGCCCGGCACCAGTCCGGTGTTGCGCGTGATTCAGGC
>NZ_JASTWE010000131.1 GCF_030282845.1 Pseudodesulfovibrio pelocollis | reverse complement strand
GCCGGGCAGTTCGGCACCCTGACCCTGGGGGCCAACGGCCGCTACACCTACACTCTGGACAACTCCCTTGACGCGGTCCAGGGCCTGGGTGTGGGCGAGTCCGAGACCGAGACCTTCACCTACACCATCTCCGACGGCCAGGGCGGGTTCGATTCCACCACCCTGACCATCACCATCAACGGCACCAACGATAGGCCCGTAGCCGTGGCCGACACCGCCCAGGCATTCGAGGACGGCCCGGCCGTGTCAGGCAATGTGCTGGACAACGACTACGACATCGACGTCAACGACACCCTGACCGTGGCCGCCGTGGGCGGCGACCCGGACAAGGTGGGCACCGAGGTGGCCGGGCGCTTCGGCACCCTGGTCATCAACGAGAACGGCACCTACACCTACACCGTGGACAACGACAACCCGGCCGTGCAGAAGCTCGGCGTGGGCCAGTCGGCCACGGACCGCTTCACCTACACCGTCACCGACCAACACGGCGCCACCCGCTCCACCACGCTGACCGTCACCGTCAACGGCGTCAACGACGCGCCCGTGGCCGTGGC
>NZ_JASTWE010000130.1 GCF_030282845.1 Pseudodesulfovibrio pelocollis | reverse complement strand
CGACTTGCCGGGCCGGGCCGATGGTCGAATCGGGGTATTTGTACATCATATCTGCCTCCTGTTGTTATATCCACGTTGCCACGGCCACGGCTGACCACTCCTGCGCACCCCAGCCAAGAGGCTCCCCATTGCGGTATATGTCATTGCTGGCAGCGGCGTACACGTCCCCATCGGCAGTGACAGCAATATCAATCCACGAATTTTCACCCCACGGTGCATTCAAGGGTGCTGGCACCCCGTTTCGGTACAGACGGGAAACATCTGATGGCACACCCCATACGTCCCCATTGGGGGCAGCCGCCAACTCTCTCCATTTACGGGTGCCCCACGATTGAGCCACAGCATCCCGGTACACATCACGGCTACCCGTTGGGTTCCACAGACCGGCCCACGCCGCGCCGTAAATATCCACGGTCAGTCCCTCCCACGCCGCAGACGGCCACGCGGACTGAACCACACCGTTGCGGAACGGTTTTTGTGTCGTCGTGGGTGAACTATCTTGATCCCCACATCCCCACAGATCACCATTAGGTGCGACAGCCAGAGTGCGCCAGCTGCGGTCTCCA
>NZ_JASTWE010000129.1 GCF_030282845.1 Pseudodesulfovibrio pelocollis | reverse complement strand
TGACCTGCCGGGCCGGGCCGATGGTGTTGTCGTCATAGCGGAAAAGCATATCTGCCTCCTGTTGTTATATCCATGCGGCCACGGCCACGGCTGCCCACTCCTGTGCGCCCCAGCCAAGAGGTTCCCCGTTGCGGTATATGTCCTCGGGCGAGCTGGTATACACGTCGCCCTGGGCCGATATGGCGATGCCAGACCACGCGTGCAGTCCCCATTCCGTTTGAGCTGTCCCGTTTTTGTAAATGCCGTTGAGGACATTCCCCTGGCTCGACGCGGCCCACACATCTCCATTTGGGGCAGCGGCCAGCCTCTCCCAGCGTATTGTTCCCCAAGACTGGTTTATGGCGTTTTTGTAGATCGCGCGGCTTTCAACGGGGGAGTTTATGGCACCCCATACATCGCCGGAGATATCGACAGCCATGTGTGCCCACGCCGCAGACGGCCACGCAGACTGTGCGACTCCGTTACAAAATGGTTTTTGGGTTGCAGCTGGTGAACTATCCGGATCACCGCATCCCCACAAATCGCCATTGGGGGCCACTGCAAGGTTTAGCCAGCTACGGTCTCCT
>NZ_JASTWE010000128.1 GCF_030282845.1 Pseudodesulfovibrio pelocollis | reverse complement strand
CTAGAATGGCCTCGATTATACACCCGAACTAGGTGTTGAGATATCTCACCAACACCCAATGGCTCTTTCCACCATTTCATTTCAACAAGGTAGACATTTCCATCAAGCTCAATCACTCCATCAATTTGCTCGACAATGCCTTCATTGCAATCACCATTTAGGGTAAACGCCTCGCGAATCAATATCCCATGAGCATTGAATAAATCATTAAGAACAGCTTCAAGCGCTTTACCCCGTTCTTGTGCATTGATAATGGTAAACAGCTTCGCAAATCTGTCTTTAATGCTAACGAGCCTTTCCTTCTGTTCAACCTTCTTTTTACGTTTAGATTCAGCTTGGGCAATGTTGCTCTGCCTTTCTTTTTTTCGTTCTTGGTTGATACGAGTAAAAGAATCTTTCACATTGATCAGTTGCTGGATTTCAGAAAGCAAGCCTTTGGCAATAAGTCGATCATTCTCCCAGCACGAAGTAAAATTATCAAATTCAACTACCCGTTTGAGAACTTCACGCCTTTCCCGCAAAGAACTTTCACCACGTTCATTCAGGGCAGTCAGAATTGTTCGAGCTATTTGAAATTTAT
>NZ_JASTWE010000127.1 GCF_030282845.1 Pseudodesulfovibrio pelocollis | reverse complement strand
CACCAGGTCACATCGTGGTCCGGCTGCTTGGGCGGCCTGGGCTGCCAGCGCGGGCGGATCAGCTCGGCGGCCAGCCCGGTGATGCCGGACACCGCGCCGTGCAGCACGGCCACCAGCTGGTCCTGGGTCAGCGGGGCTGTTGCCGGGGTCAGGTATCCGCCGCTGGCGCTGCTGGTGGTCATGTATTTATCTCCCTGCCGCGCATGTCCGTGGCGGCGGCCAGGGCTATGCAGACCCCGCCGGTCTGCAGCCAGTCCTGCACCTGCACCACCTGGAACTGCCCGCCGCGCCAGTGGACCACGTCCGGGGCCAGGGTCGGCGTACCGGGCGTCAGGGGCTGGCTCGTGTACACGGCCACCACCTCGCTGGACCGGTCCGCCTCGGGCAGCCGATTAAGCTGCCTGTCCGTGGCGGGCAGGATTACGCCGCTCATGGGCAGGTCCGTGCCGGTCAGCACGGTCATGCCCTGGGCGTTGACCGTCTCCACCGAGCGAGTCACGATGAACTCCACCCGGAAGTCGGGATCGTCCAGCACGTCGGATACGTCGATCATTATTTGGTCCTCTTGCGCACCACGTAGGTGA
>NZ_JASTWE010000126.1 GCF_030282845.1 Pseudodesulfovibrio pelocollis | reverse complement strand
TAAAGTTGTTAACAAACAAAACCCCTATGAGGTCATAGGGAGCAGCGACTTGTCGCAAAAAGTAGGAACCACTCCACCAAAAATCACGTCTAGGCAACTTCCGAAACTCGTCTCAAAATTTAAGGCTCGGCGCCTTTCGCTAGTACATATAAGTTCATCTTCATTTTTTTACTTTTGTCTCGATCAGTTCCTGCAAGTCCATGAACTCTTTAAAACTGAACCGAGGTGCGTTTTGATCTTCATAGTGAAGACCCTTCCGATTCTCCTGCGGGAGTAATTCTATTGCCAAGCGTACCAAATCCCAAGCTCCACGATCTCGCCTGAAATCCTCAATCTTGCCTATGTCATTGCCATCGAGTTGAACTACATAGTTGGCAACGTCGTTTTGAGAGCCAATGTTGCCAATTTCCATGACGCCGATGGAATATTTTCTTTCTTCTTCTCCAAATGGGACAATCTCCATATTTACTCGAAGCATTTACTCCCCCCTGGCAGGCAATTCAATCCACCATTTTTCACCGCCTTCAGTAGGTACGGCTAATGCCGTCCAAGTGATCCCCTCTTGGCTACCTGCCTGGTGAATATGATAATGACCAAAA
>NZ_JASTWE010000125.1 GCF_030282845.1 Pseudodesulfovibrio pelocollis | reverse complement strand
TGATGCCGCGCGCGAAAATTGACTCTGAATTGCGCGATAATTGACCCTGTCCCGGTGTTTCACAGTGTGCAATAGCCTTTCAAAAACAGAGGGTGCGCGTCAAGGAGATTGGCGCGCCCCCGCCTGTTCCTCTTGTCATTATCCTTTATATATGCTCGGCCTCCTCCTGGCAGTCGCGGCAGAGGGCGCAGCCGGGGATGGCCATGAGCCGGGCCGGGGCAATGGGCTCGCCGCACTCGCGGCAGATGGCCACGCCGTCCACCATGAGTGCGCCGGGGCCGATGCGGTGGTCTCTGTTGGCCAGGGCGGCGGCGCGCTCCAGAGCCTCGCACGCCTGGGCCATGTCGACTATGTCGGCCATGACCGCCTACCCCAGCACGCCCGGTGCGGTCGGCCACGGCGCCGCCGATGCGTCGCCCTGCCACGGGAACCCCGCTTCGCCGGTCAGGTCGCGCAGGGCCTGCCGGTAGACGATGCACTCGGTCTGGGTGGCGGCGTCCAGCGGCGAATCAGACAGCACGGCCCAGTCGCTGGCCGTCAGGAGCGTGTCGCGGGCGGCGCGGATAACAGCGGCCATGGCCGTCACGTCCTCGACCCAGCCTCCAACCTCGACGTCCCAGGCATACAG
>NZ_JASTWE010000124.1 GCF_030282845.1 Pseudodesulfovibrio pelocollis | reverse complement strand
CACAGACCGTAGGCAGGCAGGGGTTCAATAAAGTCACGAAATGACTGCTCAGCCTCTTCCACTGCCTTCGAAATTCTCGGTGCCAACGGGTCGTGCTTTTCGCCATAAGCCCAAATTATGCGCTCATGCTGAAGGCGTTCTTCTTTTTCAAGAGGATGTTGATCATTGTAGTCGATCACCCAGTAGTGGTTCTGAAGCAGGTTTGTTGAAATGCCGATTTCACGAAGAATACTAAAACAATCTTCGAATACTTTGTCGTATTGGTTGCAAAAAACAACTTTGCATTTCTGGCGTACTGTTCGCAAATTGTTAAAAGTGCTCTGATGGCGTTGGTGACGAGTGGCGATGACGTGCATACGCTCTTTAATTGTGCGATCTTTTTCTGATTCATTAATATTTTTATCTATTCCCTCTGTCTCTGATTTCCAAACAAAAGGACTTCTTATTTCGCGAATAGCGTTTTCGAATTCGTAGACGGTCAAGAGAGCCTGTTCTGCCGTTTCAGAGTGTTTCCGCCACCGCGCCTCTTTCTTCCAAACATTGATTCCATATAGCGCAGCTATTGCACCAACAGTTAACGCTAAGTCGCGTATTATACTAAAAAAGTCTGCAAAATTCATGGTAGTGGAACCTCAAACCGTTTTCTTTGTAGAATATAAGTTGATTAAGC
>NZ_JASTWE010000123.1 GCF_030282845.1 Pseudodesulfovibrio pelocollis | reverse complement strand
ACCTGGCATTTTGACCCCGCGTCAGCAAGGGAGAGCTGGTTTGATTCTATTTTATGGTGTTTATTTTTACTAAGCATGCTACGTTGAAAGTAATCGAAGTTGTTTTAACCTTAGAGGGGCTTCATTACTGGATTACTCCTGTTTGTCTTGATCGGGCTGATAGTCGGCGGGCAGGCGGAATGTTTGTGAACGGCGGATTCGGTCCCTTGGTCATAGCGTCATCAAAATCCTTGGGTCGTGGTGGGCGGATACCTCTTTGGAGGCCTCGGGATCAACGTGGACGGACTTCCTGGGCATGCCACAATTGGCGAGGTGATTCTGATTTCCATCCTCCTCCTGCTCATTGCATCTTGCGCAGACCAACCTGAACCTTCGCATCACTCTACAGACTTGTCAGAGACGCCTCACTTCCACAAATCGCTTCGCCGCTTCATGTATCGATACTACGCCCACAACTGTCCACCCTGCAACATTCATTATAACAGTCTGAAAATGCAGCACACCACCCCTTGTCTCCCCAGTACGGCAAGGCCCACGGACAGACGCAGACGCCACAAGAGTTCTTCACCATTGCCATTATGCATACCCGCAATTTCGCGGGGCAAGCAAAGGAATCGGCTGTCATTCAGGCAGCCAATGGGTCAGGGCAGCCATGCGCACCAAAAAGTTAA
>NZ_JASTWE010000122.1 GCF_030282845.1 Pseudodesulfovibrio pelocollis | reverse complement strand
CAAGCAGACTATGAGAGCAATAGAGATAGTCCGCCCAAAGATCCAAAAGGAGACTACTACTGGACTGTCCATCCGAAGCTTAAAGCATGTGAAAAATGCAAGGCTCTGGAAGGGAAGGAGTTCATGGAGGAACCAGAACGTCCCCACCCCAATTGCAAGTGTGAGATAAATAAGCACCCGTTGCGTAGAGCTAAACGATATATTAATGGATATCTGTCAGGTCATGCGTGGCATTTGATTACAGGGGGAAAGCAAGTCGATATTTCGTTTGATGGAATTTCGGGTGGCCCTTTGGCTGGGGCCCATGTGCAGAGCAATTATGGGCATTCTCAACAGGTTGCTTGTATGCCGCACTCGAGCAATGCGACCACACTCACAGTGGATCAGACACCTCCTGTCCCTTGGAGGATTACGTTGATGGCAGTCGGAAATAACACTGGCATTAATTATACGATTACGTACGAGGATTGGGATGACTAGGAAAAGTCTGGCAGTTGTTTTGGCTGCCGCTGTTTTGTTGTTTTGTTACGATAAATCAATTGCATGTGAAGTTGATGTACCTTGCGAGAGTGTGCGGGAAATAGTCGTCTTGCAAGGGACAAAACACGTGTCAGGGGGTGTTGAGGAAGTCGTCTACGTGGCCTGTGTGTATTTGGAGGCTCTTCACACAAGGCTAA
>NZ_JASTWE010000121.1 GCF_030282845.1 Pseudodesulfovibrio pelocollis | reverse complement strand
ATGGAGCGTGATCTTCTCGAGCGGCGCAAAATCGGTTTTGCGCGGCCTGAAGGCTAGCCATAGGCCAGAGGGGTTTCATCCCCTCCCGAAGCTCAATCTCCTCCCTTATCCGGCGTTCTTCCTGGGCTTCCAGGAAGAGGCGGATTGTCTGCGCCTCGGAGCGGAGGGCCCGCGCCTCGTCCAGGATCTGCTGCAGCAGTTCTACGCCTTGATCTTTTCCCATAGTTCCTTTCTCCTTTTTGCCCGCTCCCGATCCTCGGCGGTGATCCGGCCCAGTTCAAAGAGCGGCGTTTGTTCTGCGGTGAGCACTGTCAGCCCGGCGGGCGCGAGGGCGGCGCGGGCTATGCCGGGGTCGCCGGTCACCTCGGTCAGCGCGGCCAGCAGCTCCAGCGGGATGCGGCGGTCGCCCTTGCCGGGCGCGGCCCAGTTGTTGACGGCGTGTACCGAGACGGCCTCGCCCGTCAGCCGGGTCAGCTCGTCGGCCACTGTCTCGCGGGACAGGCCGCAGTTGGCCAGCGCGTGGCGCAGGGCCTCGTTGACGGCCTCTGATGCGCGCAGGCTCCCGGCCTTGCGCCGCTGGCTGGGCAGGCTGGACAGGGGCAGGGTCAGCTGGACCATGCCAGCGCCTATATTTTTCGGCCCTCTAGACATTGTCAGCCCGCTGGTTTGTCGGTACACAATG
>NZ_JASTWE010000120.1 GCF_030282845.1 Pseudodesulfovibrio pelocollis | reverse complement strand
CCTTCATCGCGGCCATCATACACCACCTCCCCCACCCGCACCGGTGTTGCGGCCGCAAGAAGCCCGAGGTGATAGACGGGAGCCATCTTGAAGATGACGTTCTCGTTGCTCAGGATGCTCTCCATGTACAATGCCCCGACCATGTTCACACCCATGCCCACATTGACTTCGATGCCGGACCTGTTGTCGATGATCACGTCGTCCAGGATGACCGTGCCCTCGTCTGGAACAGAGGTCAGGGTGAATTCGTCCTTGCCAGGCTCGGAGTCGTATTCGAGCCTCCATCGGGTGTGCAGGGCCACGGGCCATGCCTCGTTCTGGACGATGAGGTCGCCGTCGCGAGCGCCAAGGACCGCGGCCGGTTGATCGGGCCAGGCCAGGGGCAGGCTCGCCTTGGGCGGCACCTCGCCTGTCTTCCAGACCACGCTGGTGCAATGTTGAGACCTCTGCACGGCAAAACTCACGCTTTTCCTCTTTAAATATTTGATTTATTATGCTATTCTTTCCTCATTCAAAGGAGGAAGGCATGGCTATTCGACAGAAGGGGCCTCGGTTGGGCGATTACTTCCTGGGGCACCGCAGAACCAAGACCACATTTCTGGATGAGATCAACGAACTCATCAACTGGCAGCCTATCAACGCCTTTCTATGCAAGAAGATCAGGCGCAAGGCGAACGCCGTGGGCAATCCC
>NZ_JASTWE010000119.1 GCF_030282845.1 Pseudodesulfovibrio pelocollis | reverse complement strand
ACCCCGTTTTCTTCACGTCTTTCCCTTTCGATTGCGCAAGCAGAGCAACCATCGTTTCTGCACTCCGGCGCGCTTCTTCCGGGCTGGCCCGGTAGTTGGCGATCAGCGCGGACTCACGAGAGTTGAGCTCCGGCTTGGGCGGCTCTTCCACTCCGAGCAACAGCCAGTTGGCGTCAACGCCGTAACGCCGGATAAGCTCCTGTAAAAAACCAGCATCTGGAATCCTTTTATTGTTCTCATACCGAACCAAGGTGTTCCGGCTAACACCTAAAGCTTCAGCAAATTCCTGCTGAGTTGTCTCGCCCCTAATTGAGGCGATTCGAGCTCCTAGCGTTTCAAAAGACACAGCATCCCCTAAGAACCCGAAAAGGTTCTTGACAAAGAACCCAAACGGGTTCACTGTCTAGTCAACACACGGATTAATCAAACTCACACCAATATGAGGCAAACAAAGGAATTACCCAATGAATATGCGAACCTCCAAAGATGTAAGGGCGGAATTTGAACGCAAGGGCATCAGCATCTCCAGCTGGGCGTCGGCCAACGGCTTCAGCACCAACTTGGTGTTTGAAGTTCTGGCTGGTCGCAAGAAGGGCGTCCGGGGACAATCCCACAAGATCGCCGTGAAGCTCGGCCTCAAACGGGGCGAGATCGTGGATGACCGCGAAATCGCCACGGCCATCAACGCTTAACGACCATGCCT
>NZ_JASTWE010000118.1 GCF_030282845.1 Pseudodesulfovibrio pelocollis | reverse complement strand
GGGCGCTGCGGGCCATGGTCGCTTACGACCTGTGGCTGTGGCAGCGCGTGGCGGCCGAGGACGACTGCCACCGCATGGCCATGACGCTCGCCGCCTACAACGGCGGCCTGGGCTGGCTGAACCGGGACAAGCGGCTGGCCGAGGCCAGCGGGCTGGACCCGGCCCGGTGGTGGGATAGCGTGGAGACGGTCAACGCGGGCCGCGCCCAGTGGGCCATCACGGAAAACCGGGGCTACCCGCGCCGCATCCTGCTTGCGCTCTCCCCTGTGTACGAGGCCGCCGGATGGGGCCGGGGGGTGTGCCCATGAGCCTGCTGACCATTCTTTCTGCCGTGTCCACCGCTGTAACTGGCCGCTGGCGGCTGATCGCCCTGGGGCTGGCCGCCGTGCTCCTGGTGGGGCTGCTCACCGGCTACGCCGCGTGGCGCGGCTACCACACCGGATACGAGCGGGCCGATGCCGAGCGCCGGGCCGAGGTGAGCGGGATCCGCGCGGACCATGCCCTGGCCCTGGCCGGGGCCGAGAGCCGGGCGCGAGCCATGCTGGAGGCCGAGACGGCACGGGCGCATGACCTGGAGCGGCAGTACCTGGCCGCAACCAAAACCATCGCGGCCCAGCGCCGCCAGATAACCAACCGGAGAATAACCGATGCGAGCCGTGATGTTGCTGTTGCTGATGGCCGTTGCTTTTTTGGTCCTGCCTGGGTGCGCCTCTAT
>NZ_JASTWE010000117.1 GCF_030282845.1 Pseudodesulfovibrio pelocollis | reverse complement strand
AGTGGGATACGGACGCACCAGGAAGCCGTGCAGTACGGTGGCGATATCCAGGGCGGCCAGGGCGGCCACCAGCCCGGCGGAGAGCTTGACAGGGGAGCCGTACTTCACGGCCAGCGCGCCGATGACTCCCGGTTCCAGTACGGAGTTGCCCTTGCGGGTCACATCGCCGGGATACCCGGCGGGCATGCGTTCCAGATACGCGGTCATTTCGTCCCCCTCTTGGCGTAGAATTCCTCGTTGGCACGGTTGATGTCGGCCGGGGTTGTCGCCTTGCCGAAGTCCCTGGCCGTGGCCCTGGTCAGGCCATTGACGCTGTCCCGGTTGCGCTTGAGGCGGGCCACCTCGCTGGTGGCCACAAAGGCGGCGTCCAGGGTCAGGCAGTCGCAGGCGTCCAGGGTGGAGCCGCGCAGGGCGGCGGTCATCGTCCGCTCCAGGTCCGCGTCGTTGGACGCGGCGCGCAGCGCCATCCGCTTGACGGCGCAGGCGTCGTCCGAGTCGGCCACGCGCATGTCGGGCCACAGCAGCCGGGCGCGGCTCTTGACGTCCGCGTCCACGGTTCGTGCATCTGCGGTGCGGGCGTCGCGGGTCTTGTCCCTGGCCTTGTCCTTGGCAGGCGCGGGCGGCTCGGGCTCGTCCTCGTCGGCGGCGGGCTTCGGTTCTTCCTCGTCGCCGGTGGGCTCGTCCTCGTCCTTGCTGGGCAGGGCCTGCCGCACCAGGAT
>NZ_JASTWE010000116.1 GCF_030282845.1 Pseudodesulfovibrio pelocollis | reverse complement strand
GGTGGGATACGGGCGCACCAGGAAGCCGTGCACCACGGCGATGGTGTCCAGGGCGGCCAGAGCGGCCACCAGACCGGCGGCGAGCTTGACAGGGGAGCCGTACTTCACGGCCAGCGCGCCGATGCTTCCCGGCTCCAGCACAGAGTTGCCCTTGCGGGTCACATCGCCGGGATACCCGGCGGGCATGCGGTTCAGATACGCGGTCATTTTGTCCCCCTCTTGGCGTAGAATTCCTCGTTGGCACGGTTGATGTCAGCCGGGGTGACGGTGCGGCCAAAGTCCTTGGCCGAGGCCTTGGTCAGGCCGTTGCCGCTGTCCCGGTTGCGCTTGATGCGGGCCACCTCGCTGGCGGCCACAAAGGCGGCGTCCAGGGTCAGGCAGTCGCAGGCGTCCAGGGTGGAGCCGCGCAGGGAGGCGGTCATCGTCCGCTCCACGTCCTTATCCGTGGCGGCGGCGCGCAGCGCCATCCGCTTGACGGCGCAGGCGTCGTCCGAGTCGGCCACGCGCATGTCGGGCCAGAGCAGCCTGGCGCGGGCCTTGACGTCGGCGTCCACGGTCCTCGTGTCTGCGGTTCTGGCGTCGCGGGTCTTGTCCCTGGCCTTGTCTTTGGCCTTGTCTTTGGCCTTGTCTTTGGCGGGTGCGGACGGCTCGGGCTCGTCCTCGTCGGCGGCGGGCTTGGGTTCTTCCTCGTCGCCGGTGGGTTCGTCCTCGTCCTGGCTGGGCGCGACCTGCCGCACCAGGAG
>NZ_JASTWE010000115.1 GCF_030282845.1 Pseudodesulfovibrio pelocollis | reverse complement strand
AAAAAATATTCTCATTATCACACCCAACACCCAGCACTGGTGACACCTTCTCATTCAATTCATTTTGCCCCAGTTTGCCCACAATACACCTGTAACAAGGGAAGTAAATCCCATTATTTTCATTATTATCTGCCAATTATAATGGAAGCGGTCGGTGCTGTATGCGGCAAACAGTATTTCCAACCGGCGAAACGAAAGCATAACACGTGAAGTATGCCCATTTGTCAGCTTCATGTGTGACTGTGGACCACCCGTGGGCAATAGGCAGGAAAAGTTGAGTGAAAAATCAGGTGCCAGACAAACGCCCCAGCAGTTCCAGGAGTTCATCGATTTCCACCGGCTTGGTGAGGTAGTTGTCCATTCCGGCCTCAAGAAAACGTTCTCTGTCTCCCACCATGGCATAGGCGGTCAAGGCCACTATGGGAATACTCGCATTCTTCATGCCCGCATCTCCCCGCCTGATGGCCCTGGTGGCGGCGACCCCGTCCATGACCGGCATCTGGACATCCATGAATATTATGTCGAAAGAATCGTCGTTCAGTGCCTCAAGGGCACGCTTTCCATTTTCGGCGACCGTGACGCGATGCCCGTATTTCTCAAGAAGTCTGCGAACGGCGATCTGGTTGACCTTCTCATCTTCCGCCAAGAGAACATGGTAATTCTTGATGCCACGCCCATCACTCTGGGGGGCCTCGGTTGCCTTCTCGGGCTCGGACTGAACCCGATCAAAGGTAAGACAGAAATGGAAGGTGGTTCCTTCTCCTG
>NZ_JASTWE010000114.1 GCF_030282845.1 Pseudodesulfovibrio pelocollis | reverse complement strand
ATTAAGCCTTCAAGGGCTTCCCTTCGTAGGTCCATTTAAACGGGTGCGCTCGCTCTTCATTGTAATGCTTGATATACTTCATAATTTGCTTCACAAGCGCGGATTTAGACCGCCAGATGCCGCCCTTGATCACATCACGGGAGAAGATGTTGAACCATATTTCTATCTGATTCAACCAGGAGGAATAGGTCGGCGTAAAGTGCAGGTGCAATCGACGGCGTTTCGCAACCCACTCCATCACTGCACTGTGCTTGTGCGCACTGAGATTGTCGGCAATGACATGCAGTTCCTTGCCAGGATACTTCCGGTAGATGTGCTTCAAAAAGTTGAGAAACTCCGTATGGTTTGTGCTTTCAACGCACCGCCCATCCACCGTTCCTTCGTGTACGGCAAGTGCGGCAAGAAGACACGCTGTGCCGTGGCGTTTGTAGGTGGCCGTCATGCGCTTGGGCTCACCCACCTGCATCGGCAAAAGCGGTTGGGTGCGATCAAGTGCCTGAATCTGAGATTTCTCGTCGACGCACAGCACCAAAGCATTTTCGGGCGGGTTCATGTACAGTCCGATGATGGCCGCCTGCTTTTCCGCAAACTCCGGGTCCGGACTCTTTCCGCACCAGTATTTGACCTTGTGAGGTTTCAGGTCGCCGGAGTTGAGGATTCTGTGGACCGAGCCCACGCCCAAGCCAGTCGCTTCAGCGATCTTTCGGACGCTCCAGGCATTGCTTCCGTCCACGGGGGTGGTGCAGGCCAAGGCCATAACTTCCAAACGTTGCTCCTGGGTG
>NZ_JASTWE010000113.1 GCF_030282845.1 Pseudodesulfovibrio pelocollis | reverse complement strand
CAGAACAGCATATGGGGTTCCCTACCAATTGGCGTTCGTTAGGACTTTGGAGATAAGCCGTCCTGTGCGCCATTTTGTGACTCTGTGGGGGAAATGCGCAAAGAAGGTAGGGCGACCACAACAAAAAAAGCGCGTTCCTGAGAACGCGCCTTTGAGTGGAAGCCGGACACCCGGTGGCAATCGATACCGCTGCTTCCTTTCGGACCTGACGGGGTTTTCAACACCGCCGCCGCCCGGCTTCCCTCTGATCGGGAAAGGACTTCCTACAGGGTCGTGCCGGGTTCGTCAACCATCGCGTGGGGGGAGCGGGGAGGGCAAGCGCAACAAGAATGATGAAATGGGACAATTGCCTTTCCCCCAAGGCCGTAGCCGTTGCAATCGATGGGTTTGATGAAAAGAGTTTCGTCCCTTCGGGCCGACTTACTTTTGGACCGGAGCGCCCAAAAGTAAGCAAAAGTCGCTCTTTGAAGACCTGTGATCGGGTCTCCCGCGCCGCGCTCCAGTAACGTCGGGCCGCTGGCGAAACAGTTGTCGGCGTCGAAGACTCCGCCTCCGCCGGGTTTCGCCTGAGACGCGGCCCGACGAACTGGCGCTGCGACGCTCCCGCCCATTGTCTATCTGTCGTAAGTGAAGTCGAAAATGGCGTGATTAGCGTGGATACGAAGAAGGCCCCCGGAGATCATAGGCCCATTCGGCCCACCGCGACCGCAGCCTTTCCATCTTACGAGCCCCCCAGCCATTAAGCCTCCTAAGGCTTAGAAGCTGACCAATCGAGCGGAGCGGCTT
>NZ_JASTWE010000112.1 GCF_030282845.1 Pseudodesulfovibrio pelocollis | reverse complement strand
TAAAGTCCCCTTTCATAGGGCCAGTTAACGGTAGAGACTCCCGGCAGTTTTCGGGGGGTTGCCCAGAGGGCAGGGGGTACCCCCTGCCCTCTGGGCAGCAAAATTTATCGGCGACATATTCCCCAGGGATTCATGAGGACGTTCCTCGTTGTACTCACGGATAAAGTCCTCCGTAATGGCCCGAACTTCGCTCAGGCTGTTGAACACGTACAAATCAAGCACTTCTTCTCTGTAGGTTCGGTTGAACCGCTCGATGTATGAGTTCTGGGTGGGTTTGCCAGGCTGAATGAACTCCAGATTCACGCCATGCGATTCGGCCCAGGCCGCCATGACAGTCCCCGAGAACTCCGGACCATTGTCCATCCGCAACCTCTCGGGATAGCAGCCACGCTCTTCGGCGACCCGATCCAACACCCTTACCACTTGTCCTGCTGGCATATTGGTATCGATCTCCACGGCCAAGGCCTCACGGTTGTAATCATCTACAGCGTTGAAAGTCCTGAAGACGCGACCGCTGTAGAGGGTGTCCCGCATGAAATCGATCGACCAGCAATGGTTTGGCGCAAGCGGCTGGGCTACTGCCGTCCGAGAGGCTTGCGGAAGCCGCTTCTTGGCCTTGCGCTTCAGGTTCATTTTCAAGAGGCTGTAAACCCTCCAAACCTTCTTGTGGTTCCAGGGCTTGCCCTGCTGTCGAAGGACGTTGAAAAGCTTACTGAAGCCCCATGTAGGCTTTTTCTCGGCCAGTTCAGTCAAGGCTGCGATAACATCGCTGTCGTCCCGCGGATGCGGCGTGTAGGCGTAGTA
>NZ_JASTWE010000111.1 GCF_030282845.1 Pseudodesulfovibrio pelocollis | reverse complement strand
TTAAGTCTTGCCGGAAGATAGAGAGCAGAGTGTCCGGCTATAACCAGTTCAGTTCATCGCGTGTGTAGTGAGGCACCCGTAATACCAAGTAAAGCATGCACCAGAACAGGAAAAGTACAATAACACATCTCTTGGAAGCAGTGTGATGCAAATTCGAGTAAAGGCACAACCAAAGCTAGTATATCCAAGTATAACTAGCCACAATTATTGATTGACGCATGCTGCCGCTCAAAGAAGGTCTCCAGAACCTCCCCTCTATGCATTAGCTTCGCAGAGTCTGTAAAACGAACAATGTTCTGTACCGCATAGTCAACCGCCAGCTCGACAATGACTTTTCTGGGTTGCCTACCGCGTTCACGCCATGCTTCGTAGTTGAATTCATTCATAGGAAGAAATGTTTCTCTCCCACGCATCGGGGCATTATAAAGTGTACATCCAGAATTGTATGGAGAAAGCGTGACTGCATCGACATACTCCTGAAGCAACTGGGCTGAATCTATTGTTAGGACACAATGCTGACGTCCACGGTATGCCCTAGCTTGCAGGAGCCCTCGCAGCCTTTCTTCAGTTGTCCAGAAGAATGTCCTTCGATTAAGAATGCGGTACCAGTCTGGGGGTGTCATCCCGTCCGATAAACACCGTGCCAACTGGGATTCGCGCATAGGTTTTTGATCGCGAAGCGTAGCCAGTCCATGCACAGGGTGCTGGATCTCAACACACTCTGGCCGGTGATTTGCCAGCAGTAACTCGCGCTGATGATTAGTGATTTCGAATAAATCAAGCAAAGCTTCAGAACTAAGAAGCCCATGCCTTTGGATGCTATG
>NZ_JASTWE010000110.1 GCF_030282845.1 Pseudodesulfovibrio pelocollis | reverse complement strand
CTGGGCATTGTTCCGTCCTTGTGGTTGAGGCGGCCCCGGTGTGCGGGGCCGCCGTTGTCGCTTGCGTGTCTGGCCTAGAGGCCGTCGGCGTAGGCCACGGTCTCGGGGTAGACGAACTCCACTTCGCCCAGGGTGCCGAAGTAGGTGGTGAGCTGGTGGATGCCGCGACACTCCAGCGGCGTGCGCTGCAGCGGTACCATGGGATAGCGCACGAACTGCTTGTCCTTGGTGTAGGCCACGGCCCGGTCGGCCCCGCCCACGCCGCGCCCGGTCAGCCACTTGAGCGGCTTGATCTCCAGCGGGCGTCCGTTCTGCTGGGCAGAGAGGCAGCTCTTGGCGATGTACATGAGCAGGCTCTCACTGCCCGCCGAGGTCACCGGCTTGGTCAGCAGCCCGAACTTCTTGGGCGGCAGCAGCAGGTCCGTGGGGCACACGGCAAAGCCGCTGCGCGCCCAGGTCTCGTAGATCAGCTCGTTGATGTCGGTCAGGATCTGGTCCGGGGTCATGCCGTCGGCGTACCACTCGGCGTCAAAGCCGGCCGGGGTGATGGCCGCGTTGTTGACCAGGCCGGAGCTGCCCTTGTCCGTGTCGCCGATGTAGACCATCTCGTCCACGTCCATGTTGTGCTTGAGCCGGAGCCCCTCGTGCTTCTGGGTGTCGATGGGCCGCCCCACCTGCTGCGAGCGCACCAGCTCGGGGATGGAGTAGCCGACCTCCATGCCCCACAGGTGCATGGGCAAGGTGGTCTTGTCGATGCCCACGGCGATCCCGGCGATGGCCGTGGAGTTGCCGCCGATCCAGTTCTTGCCGCCGGGGGTGAGCCCGCCGGGCGCGGCCAG
>NZ_JASTWE010000109.1 GCF_030282845.1 Pseudodesulfovibrio pelocollis | reverse complement strand
CACCCCAATCGCGTGGATGAAACCGTGGAAAAGGCGATTCTGGATTACAGCCTGTCTTTCCCCTCTCATGGGCCTCTTCGCGTGGCGCAGCAGTTGGCGCTGCAAGGCGTGCAGGTCAGTTCCGGCGGTGTGCGCGGGGTCTGGAGCCGCCATGACCTTTTGTCCAGGCACGACAGGCTGTTGCGGCTTGAGCGGACGGCGCAGAAACGCAGGCTGAAACTCACTGACGAGCAAATCCGTTTGCTGGAGCGATTCAGCCCAGAGTTCCGGGAGCGGCACATCGAGACGCGCCACACCGGCGACTTGGTGGCTGTCGACACCTTTTTCGTCGGCACCCTCAAGGGCGTGGGCCGGGTCTATCTGCAATCGGTCATCGACTGCTACAGCCGCTACGCCTGGGGGCGGCTGTACACCAGCAAGCTTCCGGTGACAGCGGTGCATGTGCTCAACCAGGACGTGTTGCCGCACTTTGAGGCCCACGGCGCGCGGATCGAGACGATTCTGTCGGACAATGGGCGGGAGTTCTGCGGCAGGCCGGACCGGCATCCGTACGAGCTGTTTCTCCAGCTCGAAGGCATTGAACACCGGACGACCAAGGTACGCCGTCCGCAGAGCAACGGCTTTGTGGAACGCCTGCACAGGACGCTGCTCGACGAGCACTTCCGGATCAAGGGCCGGGACACCTGGTATGAGTCGGTGGACGCAATGCAGACGGACTTGGACGCCTACTTCCACCACTACAACACGGAACGGACCCATCAGGGCAGAGGGATGCAAGGACGGACGCCGAACCAGGTCTTCCTGGATGGCATTGTGAAAGGCAAGGAAACGGAAACCGAAGAAGCCGCATAACTCACCCCGCCAGGGGCGGCGGTGTCAGGTGAATACTATCACTGTACA
>NZ_JASTWE010000108.1 GCF_030282845.1 Pseudodesulfovibrio pelocollis | reverse complement strand
TTATGGATCCTTCACAGGTGACGTTCTTACATTTGCTTCAGATCATGTTTTTTTCATCACCAAGTGCTGCTGCGACTGTTTTGGCACGGTTAGCAAGTGGTTGGAAAGAGTGGAAATATTAAAATGGTGAGACTTTGATGAGAGGATCCGGCAAGATTAGCCAAAGGGGTGTCCAATGTCTTTTTGCAAAGAATGGCTTGATAAACATTTAGACGCTCTTGGCGATGTCATCGTGCGTCAAATTGCTGATTATAATTTTCAAGTCGGATTAGCTGCTTGGATCGAGCAGGATTTTGCAACCGCGTTTGAGTCTTTTGAGATTTCAGCCAAGAGTCATCCAATTGCGCAATATCATATGGGGTGCATGCTTTTCAGTGGCCGGGGTACAAGTAAAGATTATGTGAGAGCATTGAACTTTTTTAAGGCATCGGCGATTTGTGTCCCGCAATCTATATATTCACTCGCAAGCATCTATCGAGAAGGTGCGATTGGCATCCCTCAGGATAAACAAGAAGCTCTCCAATGGTTAAATATTATAGCTACTGAAGATCAAGAAACTGCTGCTATTGAAAGGGATGCGTTGGAGAAAACACTAAGTGATGAACAAATTCTTTCTGCGCAACAGTCAGCGCAGGAATGGTTGAAACAGTATCCACTTTGGAATCAATGGATTATATGGACAACTGCTGTTGATTCAGACCTTTCATGGAAAAATACAGACAACTCACGAGGGCTGTAATAGTGGACATTGTTTTTCATTATCCCCCAGAACTGCTTAACTTATTAATAGATACAATCCCTCGACTGTGTCGATCCAAGAATGATGTTGTCTTGTTCTTTAGGGGAGCAGGCGTTTCTGCTTCGATGACTAAAGACATTGAAGCTCAGCTTCGGTTAGACAAGGGCAGTATTAATAAAT
>NZ_JASTWE010000107.1 GCF_030282845.1 Pseudodesulfovibrio pelocollis | reverse complement strand
TGAAGTGCCATAGTAAAAACGGACACTCTTCGGGAGGTCATGCCGCCAGTTTTTGGTTTGTCTGGTGAAACTGGCGCTCGAATGCTTCCGGGCTTTGGTAGCCGAGAAAGGCATGTCGCCTTTTTCGGTTATAGAATACTTCCAGATAGAGGAAGACATCCTGCCGGGCCTCTTGGCGCGTCCGATACCGTTTTCCGTGTACCCATTCCCTTTTGAGCTTGCTAAAGAAACTCTCTGTGACGGCATTGTCCCAGCAGTTTCCCCGACGGCTCATGCTGCAGACGATCCCGTGGCGATCAAGCTCTGTAGAGAACGCTCCGCTCGTATATTGGCATCCTTGATCACTGTGGTGCAACAATCCAGAACCCGGTCTCCTTTGTTGCAAGGCAGACGTCAGCGCACGACAGGCAAGTTGGGCGTCCGCCCGTTCCGACATCGACCAGCCAACCACGCGCCTTGAGAACAAATCCAACACTACGGCCAGATACAACCAGCCTTCATCCGTCCTCAGGTACGTAATGTCAGCCGTCCATTTCTGGTTTGGCTCAGAGGCCACGAATTCCCGAGCAAGCAAATTTTCCGCAGCAAAGGCAAAACGTTCTCCGGTGGCAGGGTAGCGATGCTTGCGAAGCACTCTCGATCGCAATCCTTCCGACTGCATGATCCGCCGAACAGTTTCAAGGCAACACGTCAAGCCTGCCTCCTCGACCAGGTCCGTATGCACTTTTCGGTAGCCGTAAACTCCATTGCTCCTTTGATGATAAAACCGGACAGCCTTGCGTAATGCTTCTTCGCGCTTCGCCTGCGGCTTGTCTGCGGCATTCATCCATCCATAATAGCCACTTGCGCTGACACCGGCAACGTCACAGAGCAACCGAACAGGATATTGGTCCCTTTGGTTTCTAATCCACGCGTACTTCACAGGGACTCCTTGGCAAAGTACGCCGCTGCCTTTTTTAGGATTTCGTTCTCAAGGCGGAGGCGGGCATTTTCCTCGCGCAACAATTTGAAATCCTGGGCAGAAGCTGCCGTTTTTTCCTCCGGCGGCACATCACCGTTGGCCCGTAGCTGTTTGATCCATTCGCGGACAGACCACGAACTGCACCCAAGCTGTTCACCAGCTTCACGGCACGAGTACCCCAGTTCG
>NZ_JASTWE010000106.1 GCF_030282845.1 Pseudodesulfovibrio pelocollis | reverse complement strand
TTGATTGCCTCAACTTTGAGACATTGTCAAGTCTCGAAGTTGAGATTGAGAGATTGTTATGCCTGAAGACACGCTAGGCCAGCGAATTGCCATGATCCGAGGGCAAATGACCCAGGGCGACTTTGCGAAAAAAGTGGGCATCGGGCGAGCCACATTGATCCGCTATGAGCGGGGAGACAACGAGCCCTCGGCCTCGTTCCTCCAGCAGCTGATCAAAGATTTCGGCGTTGACCCGCAGTGGCTTTTGATGGGGGATGAGTCGCCCAAGCCGGAACTCACCTCTATGGAAGCGGCCCTGCTGGACAACTACCGGCACTGCCCGGAGTCGGCGCAAAGAAACCTTGAGCAGACGAGCGCTTTGCTGGCGCAACGCGGCGGATGCAAGGAATTGAAGGACGCGGGGTAAGCGGGCAGTTAATACCAACGACCCTTAAAAGGGGAAGGAGGCGAGTGGGTTGATCCAGAAAATCACGCCGACCACGTCGGTTTCAAAGAGGGACAAGTCTTGGCTGGCCTTTGTTGTCTGGCTTCTGGGCCTGGGAGTGCTCGCTAATATTCCTGGGTGGCCTCCGTTGGGGACTCTACTCTGGACGGTCGTCGTCATCTGTGCCCATTGGTATTGGGGCCGCCGTGGTGCGGCAAGCAGTGCGGACGAAGGTCGCACCGCCCCGGCAATCGGGGAATCGTGGTCCACGAAGAACTGTCCTGAATGTTATGAACATATTCCTTCGGACGCTGAGCGGTGCGACCACTGCGGGAAAAAACAAAAGGCAAACGACTCCACCTGCTCCGGTGGTGTGGAGACGGCAGCGAAAGCCAAGTCCTATTTTGCCCAAGAGCGCCGAAACGCCAAGAAGGTTGGCAGTCCGGGATACATCTGGCGCACTGGTAGGGATGGTGCCGTATGCGAGCGATGCGCGGCCAACGAGGGCCGCACCTTTTCATGGGATACGGAGCCACCGGGTGGCCACGCGGGGGCAAAGGCCCGTTGCCGTTGTTACCCGGAAACCATCATCCCGAGTTGATACTCTAAAGGAAACGCCACTAGCCACCTCCAAGGCCGCCCCCTCCGGGCGGCCTTTTCGTTTCCCCATCCATCCCGTCTTTAACGCGCGCTAAAGGACACCCCTGCATGCCCGACCTATGGTCGGGCTCACACGGTGCGGGCGGGCGGTTT
>NZ_JASTWE010000105.1 GCF_030282845.1 Pseudodesulfovibrio pelocollis | reverse complement strand
AGCCGGAGCTCAACTCCCGTGAGTCCGCGCTGATCGCCAACTACCGGGCCAGCCCGGAAGACGCGCGCCGGAGTGCAGAAACGATGGTTGCTCTGCTTGCGCAATCAAAAGGGAAAGACGTGAAGAAGGCGGGGTAGCTGGCCGGGCGGGGCTGGCGAGTGGTGGGAATAAGGCTTTAGCATGCGTTAAAAGACGCGAAGGGAGATGACATGGGTAATGTGAAAAAAATGGAAGTTGCCGTGCTGAATATCGTCACTCACCCCCACTCGCCCGAAGGCTATGCCAGCTTGATGCTGGACGCCTTTGCGTTGAAGCATCCGACGAAATATCTGGGCACGGAACAGTTCATCCTCAACAAGCCCGTCCCCATCAACAGGGATGAACCCCTGGAGGGGTTTTCCGGCTTCCTCCACAAGTTCACCGAGATTGACCTGCGTGCGGCCTGGATGGACCTGGAAAAACTGGAAGCCGTCGAATCAGAGGACGGGGAGCCGGTCGTCAACATTCCCGAGGCGATGAAGCCCAACTGCAAGACGGCTCCTTATGTCTTCCTGCCAAAGGGGCATCGGTTTTTCTTTCCGACGGCTCACACGGAGAATAATGAAAAGATCACCTTTTCACCCGCCCGTGTCGCCAAGGCTCTGGCGAACCTCTTTGCCCACGAATCCATCCGGGAGAAGTACGGCGAGGTGACGGTCACGGTTGAAAGCTCTGAGCAATCCATCGAAGAGATTCTGAGTATCCCTGCTTTGACAAAGCTGATCGTGGATGTGACCCTGCCCAATCCCGACGACAACGATGGGGATGAGGCCGAAGCCCTGAGGCGGATGCAGGAACAGCATGCCAGGAAGGTGCATACGGCATGGACGGGAACCAAGGACGACGGGATCAAGCCTGATGCCGACACCAGAGGCTTCATGAAGCTCTCGCTTTCCAACGGCTATGTGAAGGCGGAAGGGTATGACGCCGAGCGGCAGAAGGTGACCAAGAAGACATCCGAGCACCCGGTGAAGCTTCGTGGAGCTTACTCCAAAGGGAAAAGCGCACTCTCCTGTCTGGTCGCGGTGGCTCAGGAAAACATCGGGAAATTCACCGCAAGAGCGGCCCAGGTCGCGAAAGAGGCAAAGCGCCGGTAGTCTATGGAAGAGAACAAGAAGCCCGTTCTGTATTGGCCGAAGAG
>NZ_JASTWE010000104.1 GCF_030282845.1 Pseudodesulfovibrio pelocollis | reverse complement strand
CCTGGCCAAAGCTGGATTTGACCGTTTCGTCGAGGAGTTGTGCGTCCCGTTCTACGCCTCCCGCAAAGGGCGTCCTTCCATCCCTCCTGGTCGATATTTCCGCATGCATCTTGTCGGCTACTTCGAGGGCATCGACTCCGAGCGCGGCATTGAATGGCGTTGCGCCGACTCCCTTTCCCTGCGCGAGTTCCTGCTCCTGGATATGGGCCAAGCCGTGCCCGACCACTCCAGCCTGAGTCGCATTCGATCCCGGCTGTCCCTGGAACTGCACCAAGAGGTGTTCATCTGGGTTCTCGACGTGATCACCCAAGCTGGCTTGGTCCAGGGCGACCGCATCGGTGTGGATGCCTCGACCATGGAAGCCAACGCCGCCATGCGTTCCATCGTCCGTAAGGACACCGGCGAAGGCTATCGCCAGATGCTGCATCGCATGGCCAAAGAGAGCGGCATGAAGACGCCGACCAATGAGGACTTGTCCCGCATGGATCGTCAACGCAAAGGCAAGAAGACATCCAACACGGACTGGGAATCGCCGACCGATCCCGAAGCCAGAGTCGCGCGAATGAAGGATGGTCGCACCCGCTTGGCCTACAAGCCGGAACACGCTGTGGACCTGGACACCGGTGCCGTGATTGCGGTGGATATACACCCGGCGGATCAGGGCGACACCAAGACCCTGGGCGAGACACTCAAAACCACGAAAGCGAACCTGGAAAAGGTCGGCAAAGCGCCATCTCCCGACGCCCCCACAGAACTCATCGCGGACAAGGGGTATCACTCTCGCGCCGTCCTCAAGGAGTTGGACGACAGCCCTTGGAAAACACGGATCGCAGAGCCGAAACGCAAGGGGCTCAACTGGTGGAACGGCGACCACGATGCCCGCCGGGCCGTGTACAACAACCGAATCCGGCTTGGTTCCGGCAAGGCTTCCGAATCAGCGAAACGGCGAACCGAACTTGCTGAACGCAGCTTCCAGCACACCCTTGATCGGGGTGGCATGCGCAAAACGTGGTTGCGAGGGCGGAAAAACGTCGAAAAACGCTACTTGCTCCATGTCGCAGGCTTCAACCTTGGCTTACTCATGAGAAAAATGACCGGGTTCGGCACCCCGAAAGGGGCAGCCGACGCCTGGGGCATCATTTTTGTCGGCTTTTGGACGAAATCAGACTGGATGCTGCTCGTATTCGCGGTCAATGAAGAGCGACCAGATGTTTTTGTTCCGGTCGCGGCG
>NZ_JASTWE010000103.1 GCF_030282845.1 Pseudodesulfovibrio pelocollis | reverse complement strand
AGTCCCCTCCATATTCCCTATCGAGCCTTTGGCCGTAGTCTTGGAGGGTTTTTCTGTGGCAAGTCCCACCCTTCTTCCGCGCCCGCACGAAGTTTGTTGTTTTGACGGACAGGAAGTCGAATCTGTCAGCCAGTTTTTGAGCAAGAGTTGACTTCCCCGCACAGATTGGACCGGACAGAAGAACTATCTTACCTTGGCCCACGACGCCCCCTTAATTAGGCGGATCATACACAGTGACAGGAACCCCTCGCCTCGTAAGCTTGTCTTCTATCATTTCACTGACAATAGCCCAGTCGCCACCGCCATGGCCGCAGCCGACCCTTGGCATATGCACACTGGCATCACGCTTAGAGGCCTTATTATACAAGTCATCAAGTCCAGATGCAAGTGCTTGATATCTTATGCGCGGGGCGGATGAATACCCATAGCCGTGCTGCGCTATTAGCGTGAAAACACTTATGTTGTCAGAAACATCTAGGAGTCTCGCTTTTCCAAGAACAAAATTCAACGGGTCCTGCTCGCGCCACCGAACAAAGTCATCATAAACTTCGGGCCAAACCTTGCTAACGTGATAAGCAAATCCTCTTCCGCCCCAACGCTTAGCTTTGTCATTCACGATATGCGCAATGATCGCGCTCCCTTGGGCATACGGTTTTGTTGCGTCACCTGTCATATAGGCGATCTTCACTGTGCCTATTGAAGCCTGGGAAAGGGCCTTAGCAACGCCCACGACTCTTGGCGCCCTTTGTCCTGGATATGGGGGTATGCCGACACATTCTATGTCAAGCTCGCCAAAACTATCTGACCAAACCTCTCGTCCAGAATATGTGTAACCTATAGCCTTGCAGCCCGCGACACCACTTCGCGCAGGTACTTCAAACTGCTTTTGGATTTCAAACGGGAATGACGGCGAAGGTGATGAGTAGTCAATCTTAAACTTTACCTGTCCTTCACCTAAAGAAGAAGCAAACATCACGCAGGGGGCGTCCGTAAGGCGGACTGCACGAAGCATGACAGCCTCAGTAGAAACCTCATACTCTCTCCGCAAACGAAGAATGTTCTTAATCGTAAGTGTTTCATCTTTTATTGCTGGGAAGCTTCCTATCGGCATTAAAAGTTCTGCTGCCCCTACATTGCACAGCATTTCAAGCTCCCAGCCGTCCCCAACTTTACTGGTCTTTAGTTCGCGATTCCTAACTCGCGCACCGCAGTCAGGGAAAAGAGTATGCACAATCTCATGGGCGATAGAGAAGTTCCTTCTTGCTTTTGGTGCATTGGGGTTAAACTCAATCTGGAAACAGCCGTCCTTCCGAGCGACAACACGAGCATCATTTATGCTCGAAGATGGTACAATTGTCAGCCCTATTTGCTCTGCCAAGTCAAATGGGCTAA
>NZ_JASTWE010000102.1 GCF_030282845.1 Pseudodesulfovibrio pelocollis | reverse complement strand
GCTAGGCCAAGCTGTTGCCTCTGCCATATGGTATAGCTTTGGGTGTAGCTCAAGAAAACGATCAAGTATCATGCGCACCTACCATGACCTGCGGTCGATTATACTTCTCATATGGAAGCGCGTTGAAATAAGAGAGACGGGTGCCTTCGCGAAGCGCTCGACCTCTTCAATAAACTCTATCGTTTTCTTTGTAAGCTGCTCAAACCGCCGAGCCTTTTGGTTTTCAGCACTGAGATAATCTGCAAAGGTCAAAGCGACATCCGTGGGTGAGTTAAGTGCAGTCGATTTCCGCAACAGATGCCAATCAAACTCGCCAATCCGACGTTTCCCGTTTGTCACAGACGTAATCTCCGACAACTCCGACATCGGCAAACCGGATCGTTTCGAAATCTCCTCCCTCGAAACATCCGGCGACATCGGCCCGGAAGTATTCCCAGATTCAGAATTAGGGACACGTATTGGATATGTTCGACAGACCATGACGATCTTGCGGACACGAGCAGCAGAAATACCTGCCTCTGCAAGACATCCTGAAACCGTGGTATCCCTTGATGTCACATGCGGATAATAGCCGTGATACAAACTAAGGCCAGTGCCCTGTGTGCCCTCTAATAAGACCTTGCTGTGACTTCTGAATGCATCATCGAATACTTCTAGCGCAGGCTTGACATAGCTTTTAAAATCATCATGATCTCTTGCGAGCACAACGGGATGCGCCGCACTGCCTCTGTGCATAATTCGTCGCGCAGCCGCTTTCCCAGCCCCTGACGCGGTTGAAGAGATGTCTCCCTTCAAAGAATTTTTTTCAAATCGTTTGTCCGTTCTGGATATCACCATTGCTTGTGGGTCAATAAAAAGCCTATCAACACCAATCTTGAAGCGGCCGATTTCTTTCATCAATATCGTTGGATTAACTACTGCTCCTGGGCCAATTACAAGCTTCGCATTACAGGATCCAGTACCAGACGGCAGCTGCCTGAAAACGAACTCCCCACCATCCGGGGTCTTCACCTTGTGCCCAGCATTTGGTCCTCCAACACGAACCAGGTAATCGTATTCGGGGGCAATATAAGCAGCGACATTGCCTTTCCCTTCGCTCCCATACTGCCCTCCAACCAGCACATCGACGAGCCGCTCATGCGAATTGCCATACAAACCGAGCAAACTCGCGGCTCTTTCAAAGACATCCCGATCCGTGCATTTATCCGTGTCGACTTCTATGTCAGATATCTTTGAAAGAGAAATTACCCGTTTTTCTGTCCTGTTACGCTGAGCATCAGCATAGCAAGAAAACTCTCCAGCCATCCCACTAAATTTTTCTTCATAGCGAACAGTTAAAACGTCTGTGTGGGCTGTTAGATGTATGTGAATGACTCTGTGCCTGTAAATTCTCCTGAAGTGCTCTACTTGTTCTTCCGTTCGGACAGAGTCAACAACCACATTCGCGTCCGGCGTGGCAAATATGAAGCGCTCAAAATCATTA
>NZ_JASTWE010000101.1 GCF_030282845.1 Pseudodesulfovibrio pelocollis | reverse complement strand
TTAGGAGGCTTAATGGCTGGGGGGAGCATCAAACTAAAAAATAGCCAGCCCAATAATTTGGTTGATCGAAGGTTGCATATTGTTGTACTGTCGCGCAAAGTGTCAATTACAGGTTTGGTAGACAAAAGGGCTGACTATGGAACATTCTAAACGTATGAATTGGGATAAGCTATTATGTCCGGCGAGATTTGACGATTCTTCGACGCATGACACGCGGGACGTTAGAAGTCCTTTTCAGAAAGATATCGATAGGATAGTTTTTTCAAGTCACTTTAGGAGGTTGGGAAGAAAAACTCAAGTCCATCCTCTGAACGAGAATGACCACATCCATACAAGGCTTTCTCACAGTATAGAAACATCCTCCGTAGGCAGAAGTCTTGGGCAACACGTTGGGATATTATTGAAAAAAAACTCTGAACTCCCAAATTCTATTGCTGAAGAGCACGTTGGTCAAATTGTGCAAGCAGCATGTCTCGCCCACGACATAGGAAATCCACCATTTGGGCATGCCGGAGAAGCTGCAATCAAGTCTTGGTTTAAAAGTAAAAAACAAGCATTGACTTCAGATCCCATTCTATTGGGAACAAAAACTCTTTTGTTGTCATTGCCAATTCCTAGCGATATAATAAAGACAATTACAGAAAGCATAGCTCAAAATGCGGCTGAGGCTTCAGGAATTAATGCTTTGATAACAAAAGACCAATGTGGAGATTTTTTGAAGTTTGATGGTAACGCTATGGCGTTCAGAGTTGTAACGAAGACAGGTTTTGATGCGGGCAGTAATGGCATGAGGCCAACTTATGCAATGCTTGGGGCTATGTTGAAGTATCCATATTTATCCGAGTATGCAGACAAAGATAAGTTTGGCTGCTTTCTTTCGGAAAAAGACATTCTTGTCCGAGCTGCCAAAGAATTGGGTTTATTGAAGCATCATGGGGGACAAGATAGGTATTCGCGTCATCCCTTGGCATACCTTGTTGAAGCCGCAGATGATATTTGCTATAGAATAATGGACATTGAAGACGGCGTAGAGTTAAGGCTTGTTCAGAGCGACTTTCTGTACGAAAAAATCTACAAAAATCATAGTCATGAAGATGCTGGAGAGTTTCAGAAAGGTGCCACGCGAACAGTGAACTCGAAAATCCGAGCAAAAATAATGCAGGAATGCATTTTTGAGATTGTTCACTGTTTTGAAGCCAATTACGACGCAATTATGCGCGGTGAGTTTGAAGGAAGCCTAATGGAGTGTGTGTCTAACAATGATTCTGTTTGCAAAACTGTAATGAGTCAATATTCAATTTTGTCCAATGACCTTTTTTTGTCACGACGAAAGGTCGAGCTTGAGATTGGAGCACGGATGACAATAGGGCGATTGCTCGATTGTTTTTTGTCTATTGTTGGAGATATTTGCAACGGCTCACCTCATGAGGCCGAAAATCAGGTTGCAGTTTTTTTGGGAAAGGATAAATTTGACCAGTTAAAAGAACAAGCTGATTGTCCATACAACGCATTTTTGTTGGCTTTAGACTACGTGACGGGAATGACAGATCACTATGCTGTCGTGCTAAGCAAGCGATTTGCGGGGTTAG
>NZ_JASTWE010000100.1 GCF_030282845.1 Pseudodesulfovibrio pelocollis | reverse complement strand
TTTTATTGGACCTGCTATCGTCCGGGCCGCGATAATCCGGTCCCCTGTCACCGATTCCCCATTTCCCTCGTGCCACCCCTTGCCAAAACAGGCCGAATCGTTATCCTCGGCCAGCATGCGGCGCATAAAAATCGGCCCGGGCCAACTCGTCATCCGCCAGGGAGACATCACCACCCTTGCGGTGGACTGCATCGTCAATGCGGCCAATTCCCGGCTGGCCGGGGGCGGTGGCGTGGACGGGGCCATCCATCGCGCCGCCGGGCTCCAGAGGCTCCAACAGGCCTGCCAGGCCATCATCGCCCAAAGAGGGCGGCTTGAAACCGGGCAGGCGGTGCTCACCCCGGGCTTTGATCTTCCGGCCCCCTTCATCATCCACACCGTCGGCCCGGTCTGGCGCGGCGGGGACCATGGCGAGCCGGAACTGTTGCGCCAGTGCCATCACACCAGCCTTGCCCTGGCCCGGGAGCACGGCCTTGAGCGCATCGCCTTCCCGGCCATTTCCTGCGGGGCTTACGGCTACCCTGTTGATCTGGCCGTCCCCGTGGCCCTGGACGCGGTCAGTCACGGGCTTTTCACCGGCCTCGCCGCAGAGGTCCACATGGTGCTGCGCGACCAGGCCGCCTTTGTCGCCTGGGCCGCGCACGCCGACCGCATCCTGTAACCACCAAGGAGACCCCATGGAAATCAGAGGCACCACCATCATCGCGGTCAAGGACGAGCACGGCACGGCCGTGGCCGGAGACGGCCAGGTCACGATGGGCCAGTCCATCGCCATGAAGCACACCGCGCGCAAGGTGCGCCGCATCTACAAGGACAAGGTCATCATCGGCTTTGCCGGGGCCACGGCCGATGCCTTCACCCTGTCCGAACGCTTCGAGGGCAAGCTCGAAAGCTTCTCGGGCAACCTGCTGCGGGCCGCCGTGGAACTGGCCAAGGACTGGCGCACCGACAAGTACCTGCGCCGCCTCGAAGCCATGCTCCTGGCTGCCGACGGCGAACACATCCTCATCATCTCCGGCACCGGCGATGTCATCGAGCCCGACGACGGTCTGGCCGCCATCGGCTCCGGCGGAGCCTACGCCCTGGCCGCTGGCCGCGCCCTGCGGCAGAACACGACCCTCACAGCCGCCGAGATAGCCCGAAAATCCATGGAGATCGCGTCCGAAATCTGCGTCTTCACCAACGACAAGATCGTTCTGGAAACCCAGGAGAAACCAACGGATTAAGTAAGGCGGAAGCGACAGTTCTTTGTCGCTCTTACACCCTCTACCGGCCACTTGGGCATTGCTGGGAAGAGTTTCGTCCCTTCGGGCCGACTTCCTTTTGGACCGGAGCGCCCAAAAGGAAGCAAAAACCGCTCTTTAAGACGTGTGATCGGGTCTCCCGCGCCGCGCGCCAGTAACGTCGGCCCGCTGGCGAAACAGTTGGAAGCGTCGAAGACTCCGCTTCCGCCGAGTTTCGCCCTAGACGCGAGCCGACGAACTGGCGCTGCGACGCTCCGCCCATTGCCCGGCTGGCGTGAGTATAGCCGGGAATGATGTGGTTGGTCGCGATACAAAGAAGGGATAAGGAGATCGCAGGGTTTCTCTCCAATCGCGGCCGCAGTTTTTCCATCTTTCGAACGCCCCAGCCCTCAAGCCTCCTAAGGCCTAGAAG
>NZ_JASTWE010000099.1 GCF_030282845.1 Pseudodesulfovibrio pelocollis | reverse complement strand
TGTCGGCCAGGGCCGCGCTGTTCTGCATCTGCAGCAGCTCGGCCTCATGCTCGGGGGTCATCTCCGGGATGGCCGGGGTCTGGCTGTGATCGTCTGGGGTATGCATGATGGCTCCTTGGGGTTACAGGGCCGCGCCAGCGGCGACCCGGCGGTTGATTTCGAGGAGGCGGCCCTGGGTGTCGGCCATCTCGTTGGCATGGGCCTGGGCCAGCTGGAGGATGGCGATGCCCAGCGCCCAGCGCCCGGTCTCCAGCCTGGTGACCGCGCCCTCGTCCTGCATCACGGCCAGGGCGCGGCAGATGTTGGCGGGCGACTCGTCCAGCGCCCTGGCGATCTCGCCGTTGGAAAGCCCGGTGAGGCTGCGGCCCTTGAGCACCTTCTGGATGCGCAGGACGCGGCGCTGGGACTTAGACATGACACGCTCCTTGTTTGTCAGCGTTGCGGGTGGTATCGGGACAGGAAAAGGGGGTGCAGCCATGAGACTTGACCGGGCGCTGCAGCTGGAGATTCTTGAACACCTCGCCTCGTTCCATCCGCTTGATGCAACCGGCGGGACGTGGCGCAGCCTTCTGGCCCTGGCCGATGGGGACGAGCACAAGCTGTGTTCCAACATGGTGTATCTGGAGGGGCACGGGTATCTCGTCAGCGGCGTCACGACGAGCGGAGACACCTTCATGGTGTCTGCAGCCAAGATCAAGATCACCTCTGATGGCATGGACCTCTTGCTGAAAGACGGCGGGCTTGCGGCCATAAAGAAGACGCTGACCGTGCGCTTTCATGCCGAGAGCCTCGACGCCCTTGAGTCGTGCATCAAAGGGAGTCATCTAGCCCCCGAAGATAAGAGGTCTGCCTTGCAAGCGATTCGAGAGCTGCCCGTGTCGTCCGTAGAACACTTGACTCGTATATTATGGGAGAAGGCTGCGGAGAGCCTGCCGGAACTATTTCGACTAATAGGTACACATGCTCTTTGACCGGAGAGCTTTTGGCCCAGCGTTCTGCCGTTTTCTGGTCGAGCTTCACATTCAGCGGAATGAGCACCTCTTCGCGCGGGGGCCATATCTTGTCCCGATTGCTGAAGCGGCCCCAGCCGACGAACTGGCCGAGGTTGACCCAAAAGTCGTCCACTTCAAAATCCAGGTAGAGGGTGAGCGCGTTTTTGTGAAACAATGCTGCGTTGATGGGGCTCATCATGCCCTCCCTTTTGTGGTCGCGGTGAGAATCCGAACCAACCGATCAAGCAGGCAGCTGCGACCGGTGGAACTGTTGTCCATGCGGAGTATCTTCGGCACCCCGCGCAGGGGGTCGCGCCGGGTCTCGGTGGCCTTAGACATGGCGGCCTCCGCGAGTGGCTAGCATCGCAGCGTACCGCTCTTTCAGCTGGGAAAGCGGGGGCAGATTTGTCACTCTCCCCGATCTCGGCTCTGCTTGATTCGTTTGACCGGTGGCTGCTTGGTCTGCCACCCGGCCAAGAATAGTCAGCGCGATGGCGAACGTGTCCTCGCAGGACCACTCGAACGAGGAGAGCGCCTCGGCCAGAACATACTTGAGCTGGAGGGGGTAGGCGCGGCTCGTGTCCAGAATCAGCCCGAACTCCAGGAGCCCAACCATCTCTCCGGCCCAGGTGAGATTGTCCTGCCGCGACGCCAGGGCGTCGGCATGCAGCTCGGCCTGGGTGAGGCAGTCCGCCAGCTTCCCGCGCGGCACGCGGATGCATTGTCCGCCGAAGGTGGCGGCGATCTTCGCGGGGTCAATGGGCTCCGCCTCCTGCC
>NZ_JASTWE010000098.1 GCF_030282845.1 Pseudodesulfovibrio pelocollis | reverse complement strand
AATGTCAAAATTCCGCAACCAACCTGTCGTCCGAAAGATCGTCGACGGGCTGACCGACCTGAATCTGCCCCAAGTGTCATGGTCGAAGGACGTTCTCGTGGCGTCGTTGACCGGGGAGTGCCAGGCCAACACCGAGCCAAGCAACGTCTGCATCGCGTTGCATTTCAATTTTGATCTTGAGGACGAGGAGTACGGGGAGCACGTGCAGATCGTCACGGTCGAGTCGTGCATCAAGGGCGGCGGGACCGGGCTGGTGTCCGTGGTCATGGACTGCCTGCCCGAGGACATGAAGGTGTGCGTCTACGACTCCACCGAGGGCGAAGCCAAGACGTTCTGGCCGAAGATGGCCGCGAAGTATCCGAACATCGTGCGCTATTAGAGTGTCTATGGTTAAGCCAGCAACGACATCTGGCCCTGTGGTGTTTGAATGGAATTCGGAACTATTTTGCACGCTGTAGCATCTGTCTGAACACATGAAATTTGTAACATTTTGTTTTCCCGAGGCTCTATGGGAGTGGGCTGCTCAGCTCCTTCTATCCTTTTGACACCACTGTATGCCAGCAGGTCTTTGGGAAAACTTGGCAAAGCGGATAAAAATGTCGCGTAATTCATCGGAATTATTACCCTAAAACTGTATTTGTGGATCATTGCTTCGAATGCACTCCAAAAACCATGTCAAGTTCCTTTTTTGTGTTTCTTTTGTCCTTTTAGTGCCCATTTTCGCCCGTTCTCATCCGAGGCAGAAAACCGGGGTTAGGATGTCGGATCTTTGAACAATCTACATCCTGAAAGGAGGAACTGAATCATGTTTGACTTTGGAAACTCGCTTCTCACCATGAACCCTGACGAGCAGAAGAAGATGCTTGCCAACCGGACTCCCGGCCAGCGCAAGTCCGCCTTGGAAATGGGCATTGGCTTCAAGAATCAGAACCAACGGCAACAGCAGCCCCAGCAGGAGTGGGACGCCTACCGTGACTTGGATCGACTGAATACCATCGTTGAGAAAGAAAACGAGGCGCATGACTTCTTCGGCAAGGGGCTGGCCGACTGGAAGAAGAGCGTGACGGGCAAGCAGTCGGCCAGAGATGCCACCAGCCTCAGGAAGCAGTTCGACGACTACGAGTCTTCCGTCCTTACCACCGTGCCCAAGGGCGGCAAACGGCACACTGCGCTGACCGATTCGCTGCCCAAGATCAAGAGCAGCTTCTTGAAGGAGAGCCACCAGTTCGCCTTGGACAAGCTCAACCAGCACACCCGCACCGTCCTCGACAAGGGCTTGCAGCGCATCGCCAAGGGGGCGCTTGGCTCCAGGACCAGGGACGACATCAAGGCCCACGATGACGCGGCGTTCGACCTCATCAACAAGTACGTGCTGTCCGAGGCCAAGTTTGACGAGAAGGACGCCGACGCCATGTACGACAAGTACCTGGGGTATGCGGGTGTTGAAAAGCCCAAACCGGCGGAAGGTGAGGCTCGGGAACATGGTGATCGGCAGGAAGCGATAGCGGCCAAGGTGAAAGCGGAAGTCGCTCCGGCTGAAGCACCATCCGAATCTTCGGCGCAGCATGCGCGGGAAATGGAAGAAAAAGCCGAAGCCGCTATGCCGGATAACTCAACTGAAGCTGCCCGCCTCATCGGAAAGTGGGAGAAACAAAGCGGCAACAGCGTAGGGGATGTCGAAGAACATTACAGGCAGAAGCCCGGCGGCAAGCCGACATGGGTGAAAGAAGAACTTGGCAAGACCGAGTATTACGAAAAAAGAGCCAAGGATTTCGAGGAGCGTAATCCGGGTGTAAAGTCCCCGTAA
>NZ_JASTWE010000097.1 GCF_030282845.1 Pseudodesulfovibrio pelocollis | reverse complement strand
CATCAGCTCGTCGATGCGGGATTCCAGCGCGGCCACGCGCTGCTCGACATCCCCGTCGGTGGCGGGCTGCTGCTCCTCGGCCTTCGGCTCCTCCTCGTCCAGCACACGCCGGATCTCCGGCTTGGCGAACAGCGCCGCGAGCCGGTCGGAAAACTTGGCTTTCTTTTTGGTCATGGTGTCCTCTTGATGGTCGTTGATTCGACACGCGGGACCACACCGGCCATGGCTGACCAGGGCGATGTGGTTGCCTCTGATGTTGCGCTGCCGGCCCTTGCCGGGCTCGATCTGCTCGTAGTCCGCGTCATACCCGCAGGAGACTTCCCGCAGGCCCCCGCGCACCAGGGCGATGGCCGTCGCGTCGGTGATGACCAGGTCGGCCAGCAGATAGCCGGATGCGGCTCCCGTCCCGCGGCGCACGTTCTGCGCGTGGCCCTTGGCCAGTCGCGCCCACGTCGCGGGAGTCACGTCGTCATCCGGGTGGTTGATGGTCACCGGCTTGCCCTCGAATGAGGCCATGGCCTCGTCGGCGAATACGTCCTCTTCGCTCCTCTGGATGAGGACCGGGCCGGTGTCGGCCGACTGCACGGGCACCTGGTCGGGCGAGTATTCCATGGTCCCGGTACGGGCGATGGGCACGTCGCGCGCGATCAGGAAACCCTCGCGGGTTTCGGCCAGATGCTCCGAGAGCTGGGTGGGGATGTGGTAGCGCATGGGCCGTGGATACACGGCCAGGGGGCGCGAGTCCTTTAGCGCGGGTTAAAGGCTTGCGCGATGATCAGGGGCGGGGGGAGAAAGATTCGGAGCCAAAGGGCTGGTGGCTGGCTCTGCCCACCCCTGTTCAGATCGATTCATGAACGGGCAGGGCGGCATTTTTCAGGGCTGGGTGCGGCGTGGGTGCGGTCCGGGGCGGCAGGGGCCGCCCTGGGGCAAATTCAGGCCGCCGGTTCTATCTGGTCCGGGCGCAGGGTGATGATGTGGGAGCCGCCGGATCTGTTCAGATCAAAGTCCACCTCGAAGGCAGCACCGTCTTCAAAGACATTCAGTATGGTCCCGGTCTCGCCAGCGGGCACCACGCACACCTCGCCCAGGCTGTAGTTGCCGGGGCCTTCCTGGCGCTCCAGCAGGCGAACAACTTCAAACTCTTTGAATCGGCGTGCCATGGTTATCTCGGTATGAAACAGTTGATCAGTCGGGGCTTGGTGGCCAACTGGCCCGTCTTGGTATCCCTGTCATATATCCACGCGGCCAGAACGTCAACGACCCGCCCGTTTTTCCCGGTTACAGGCACCATCACGTTGAACCGCTCGCCGTATGCATCGATCATGTCGCGCTCGGCTGGCAAGTGTGGCAGCTGTGCCATGATCTGCCGCTCCACCTCACCGGCGTCGCGCTTGTCGTAGCCCAGGGCTCCTTTCCAGGTCCGGGCCTTATCCCTGCCGTGAGGGTGATTCGGGTCCATGGAGTACGTTGTCAGCTTCTCCGGCAGGAACCTTGCCCGCTCCACGTTGGGCAGCCTGCCGCCCTCAACGTGCGGGGTCACGGGGTTGTGTTCCGTGCGCTCCCATTGACTCCGCAGCTTGTGCTCGCCGCTTGCCTTTTCCTGCTCCCTGGTGGGCAGTGGGCTGGCCACCTCGCCCCCGGCCGAGTCGTGCACCACCGGCTCGGGATAGCAGCGGTCGTTGGGAAACTCCCCGGCGTGGCCGGTCATGCCGTCCAGCGTGGGCGGCTCGCTCCACTTGACGAACCGGCCCTCCATGGCCCGGTGGCTCGGCCTGGTCGCGCCGTCCCTGGCCGTGCGCCAGATGTATCCCTCGGAGCCGACGCTCTCGGCCCTGGCCCTGGTCAGCGCGGTGCCAGCCTTGCTCACCTCGGTCAGGGC
>NZ_JASTWE010000096.1 GCF_030282845.1 Pseudodesulfovibrio pelocollis | reverse complement strand
TCCATTGCCGAGTAGAGCCTTCTGGTTCAAAAGGGGACAAGTGAACTGGATCACTCCCTCGGCAATTTCCTGGTTGGTTCCTGATCCTCCAAGCTCGTCAATGACCTGGATCGTCGGAATCATCAGTTCGTGGTATTGTGGTATATTTTTCATGGTGTAGTGGGTTGAGGTTTTCAGTCGATATATATCATCGCCTTAGGGAAGCCAATATCCAAAAGAATAAATGATGATGCTTTGGAAAACTCCCCGGCTCCTGTTTTTCCGTTCTTCGCCATAACACCCAGGAACGTGTGGTTCAGCTTCCAGCCGGTCTGGGGGTGAGGCGCTTGTGGGCAGGCAAATGCGTTTCTTTTTTGCATTTCTTTAAACGCGGAGCAGCGCTATCTTGATTTCATTTGTTTTCTCAAATATGACGGCTCCATGTATCAAGAAGCAGAACGCGGCTCGCCGGGGGCGAACTTGCGCCAGGGCATGCGATCTCGCGTGTTGGCGTGTGCCGTCATGGCGTTATGGAGTGTATGTATGGTCTTGAATGGTGAAGCCAGGGCCGCCTCGCTTGCGGTCTACGGACCGGGCGGCCCCTATCCGGCCATTTGCCAGTGCGCGGAGATCTTCGGTGCCCGGCAGGGCGTGGCGGTGGATGTGCAATTCGGCGAACCGGCCAAGCAGGCGGATCAGGCTGCGAAGAACGGCGATGTCTATTACACCGGCGCGGAATACATGATGGACGATTTCATCCGGGATTACCCGACGCTTCTCGACGAATCCGCCATCATCTATCCTGCCGCCCGGCGGGTGGGGATCATCGTGCGGCAGGGCAACCCGAAAGGCGTGAAAAGCCTCGGTGATCTGGCCGCGCCCGGCATGCGCATCCTGGACGTGAGCCTTGAGAACATGGCCGACCTTCGCGGGAAGGCCAACGCCAATACAACGGTTTTCGTCGTTACGGGCCGTCAGGGTTTTACGGCCTGGAAGACACACAACAACCTGGACGCCTGGGTGACATACAAAACCTGGGCCGAGCAGCTTGACCCAGGCGAGGGCGAGTTCATCCCCATCGACGGCCCCATGGGTCTGCGCCGGATTCCGGTGACGGTGATGCGAAATGCGCCCAACCCCGAATTGGCCAGGGCTTTTCTGGAATTCCTGGAAACGGACGAGGCCCGCACCGTGTTCCTTGAAAATGGGTACGAGCCGTACTGAAGGAGACAGACATGCGCATCCTCGGCATCAACTCCAGCCCCAAGGGAAAGGCAAGCCAGACCCGGCGGCTTGTCCAGGCGGTGCTTGACGGCGCTGCGTCGGTCGGTGCAGAAACGGAATACGTTGATCTGCGCAAGAGCCACGTCGAGTACTGTATTGGCTGCCGCAAATGTTTCGCCACCGGCAAATGCGTTTTCGATGACGACTATGCCGCGCTGCTGGAAAAGATGCTGGCGGCCGACGGCATGGTCTGGGGCTCTCCAAACTACTCATTTTGCGTGAATGCGCCCATGAAGGCGCTCATCGACCGCATGGCCGATGTCATCCACTGCCAGTATTTCGATGGCAAATACTGCGCCGCCGTCTGCACGGCCGGTCGCGACCATGGCGTCGTCACCCGTTTTCTCGCCAACAACTTCAACGACCTCGGGGCCTATGTCACGGGCACGGCCGGAGCCCTGGTCACGGAAGGCGAAGAGGCCGTGGCGCGTGCCGAGAGCCTGTCCTTCTCCCTGGGGCAAGCCCTGGCGGAAGACATAGCCACAGGGCGGCCCTATTTTGACCAACGCGTGGACATTGACGCCAACAGGCTGGCATTTCAGGACAAAATACACCAACACAAGGACCAATGGCCCTACCAGTACGAATACTGGGAGAAGAAAGGGTGGGGTTGATCCCCGTGCAACGAGGTGAGGCCGGGGGGGAGTGATGGTAATTCGCCCAATGACGACAAGGGCCGGAGCTTGCGCTCCGGCCCTGCTTGTGTGGTGTGCCGCTATCTAGTGTGCGTTCCGCAATTAAATCT
>NZ_JASTWE010000095.1 GCF_030282845.1 Pseudodesulfovibrio pelocollis | reverse complement strand
GCCCGACAGCCCGCTAATAGGCCAATCGGCCCAACGACTTGAGTATCAGCGTGCAGCCCATGGCGAACATGCCCGTCAAGCCCATGCCGCAGGCGAACCCGGCCAGGAGCACGGGCGCGTAGTGCCGCCACTGCGCCCCGTATTTCTTGAGGAAATAGTAACGGCCCAGGAGCGCGCCGATCACCTCCAGGATCATGCCGTGGGGCGTGGACTGCCCAAGGCCGCGCACCACGCCGTAGACCAGCAGCACCGGCAGCCCCAGCACATTGAGCACCGAGTAGAGGATCAGCCCGAGCCCTAGGCCCGAGAGGACCACCGGCCCGGACAGCGCCTCGAAGAAGAGCGAGTTGCCCTCCAGGGTCGAGGTCTGCATGAGCAGCGTGTTCAGCGCCTGCAAGTGCCACAGTTCCTGGGCAAAGGGATATTCCGGCGAGGGAATGGGCGCCAGCTGCCACAGAAATTGCGAGAAGAGTAGCGACGAAACCATGACGATGGGAAAGACCACGATCTCGGCCTTGATGATGCCCCTAAGGCTCGTGCCCGTCAGCTCGATCTGCCGGAACTGGACCGTGGCCTCGCCGTAGTTGTGGATGGGAATGGGCGCGTACCAGATCTCAAGCCCCTGGTAGCCGAAGAACTTGGCCCCGGCGATGAACGAGAACTCGCGGACCATGGGCAGGGCGATGAACTGCCCGGCCACGCCCTCCATGCGCGCCGTGATGTACGAGATCACCGGCGTGTACACGAACCCGTAAATCACGAAGAATATCCAGGGAAACGACGGCACCAGCCAGACGCAAAAGGCGATGTAGCACAGGGTGGAGAAAACATAGATGCCGATGGACACCCAGAAATTGATGTCGCCCCTCCCCTGCGGCGGATTGAACAGGGCCGAGAAATCAAGCCCCTTGCCGTCCTTGCGACTGAAGGAATTGACCACGTAATACACGCCCACTGCGCCGATGGCCAAACCCAGCCCGATGCCGAAACTCATGTAGAAATCGAAATTGTTGGCAAACACGGTCTCCACCGTGGCCATGCCCGGGTGCCAGCGGTGCAGCACGCCATGGGAATACAAAATGGGGTTGCCCACAATGGTGACGATCAGCCCGAGCAACCCGCCCATGACCGCCCAGAACGGCAGCACCATGCCGACAAAGACCAACCCCAGGTCGAACTGCAACCCGGTGGCCACGGCGGGCAGCACCCCCTCGGTGTACTGGGTCAGCTCGATCCACGGGATGGGTATCAGCCGGATGGGCTCGGTGAACAGCAGCCCGGAGAGCGCCGGAAGCAGCACATAGAAAAACCCGAACCCCAGCCCGATGACCCCGCCGATGGAGAAGACCCGCCACTTCCAGCCTGTCTTGCGGTCCTCGGTGGACTCGGCCAGGGCCATGGTGCCCAGCGCACCCACCGGAGCCATGGGAAACGGCAGCTTCTCCACGTCCGAGGTGATGCGATACAGCGAATACCCCAGCCCGAAATGGTCGATGCGCTGCACCAGCTGCGCCCCAACCAGCAGCATGATCGGCACCAGCCAGTCCCGATGCATGAAGGTGCGCTCAAGATACGACCCCGACCCCAGCGCCGGGGCCACCCACTGCGGGATGAACTCGGTCAGCCCCAGCATCCTCGCCGCGTCCGACTGGACCAGGTACTGGCTCCAGAGCAACCCCTGAAACGGCGAGGCCAGGGCCGCCCCCGCCATGTAGTACAACAGGAATATCTCCTGCTGCTTCAGATGCGTGTACGACCGCTTGGCGATCTCCGCAAACAGGATGATCGTCACCCACCGCGCCGCCGGTCCAATGCCCTGCCCGATCACCAGTTGCAGATACATGGATCCGGGCATCATCAGAAACCCGATGAACACCGCGCCGACCACGGTCTTCCAATCGAAACCCTCCTCGAACTTGTCCGGGGGTTTCATCAGGTCGCGATATTCCTTCAGTTCCTTGTCGTCATACATCGATTGATGCCTCCGGCGGCCGGGCGTAGCCCGAATCTCTCTTGTCAGCGGAAAAAATCTC
>NZ_JASTWE010000094.1 GCF_030282845.1 Pseudodesulfovibrio pelocollis | reverse complement strand
TGCTCAACGCGGGCCAAGACAACACAAGGGAAAGGAGACAACCCATGAGCGAAGAACAGGGGCAACACATCGGTGACGATCAACTGGTCTACGGGATGCCCAAGCGGATGGTCGGGATCGCCGGGGAAGCCTCGCGAAACAATGAGGAGACAAAGGGATACTATTGGACTTTCCATCCCAAGCCCAATGCTTGTGACAGATGCAAGGCAATGTCGGCGTGGAAATTTCCGCAACTACCACAAAGGCCTCACCCAAATTGCAAGTGTGAGATCCGGAAGCATCCTATCGGTGTCAACATCATGGGATTACTGAAAGGATACGAGGCCCACGATACACATTCTTTCTCGGCGGGCCAAAAAATCACGGTTGAAGTCAGAAACATTGGGGCTTTTGCCGCAGGTGCCAATATTCAGGCCGATAACGACGAGTGGAAACAAACAGGAACGATCATTCCTGGTCGTTCTGCGACTGTAGTCTTTACCAAATTTGGAGAAATTCCCTTGCCTTGGAGGATTCACATTGTGTACAAGGCGGGTGACAATTCAACCCTGTTGTATTTCATCCGAGGATGACGTGAAGATTGCGGCATTGCTCCTGGCCATTGCATTGTTCACCCCCTTGAACACCTTGGCACAATCCACTCTGGCTCTCTCCTGCCCCGATGTCGCCAAAATCGAGGCGTGGCGGCTGCGCGGTGAGATGTGGCACTGCCCGTCGAAAGACGGGTATAGCTATGTCGTCGTGGTTTTCTTGACAAAAAATGCCCAGGAGCGAATGGCCGAGATTCTCGAATCGACCCCGGAGGCCCTGTTCATGGTCGATGACTGCCGTGTCCGCGCCAAACACATACAGATACTTGCCAACGGGCAACTCGTGCCGAGCGACTCGCCGACCTCGGACACCTTCAGGGGCGAACTGGCGATCATAAGCAGAAAAACGAAAGAGGGAGCCTTTGCGGCCGCCAAGCAGATATGCCCCGACAAAGCGCCGACGGTCATGCTCACTGACGGCAGTTGAGGGAGGCTGCCCGTGAATCGCTCTTGAAAGGAAGCGCCTGCTACCCCTCGCCGCGCATGGCCTGGATGGGGTCGAGCCCGGCGGCCTGGCGGGCGGGCTTGAGGCCGAAGATCAGGCCCACGGCCTGGGAACCGGCCAGGGCCATGAAGAACGCCTTCCACGAAAACTGGATGGTCAGGATGTCCAGGCGCGACAGGAACTGGCCGAGCCCCAGGCCCAGGAACAGCCCAAGCACCCCGCCCAGCAGCGTCAGGGCGCACGCCTCCACCAGAAACTGCCACATGATGGCCGAGCCGCGCGCGCCAAGCGCCTTTTTTAGCCCGATCTCCTCGGCCCGCTCGCTGACGCTGATGGAAAACAGATTGGCCAGCACGAAACCGCCCACCAGCATGGCGATGGTGGCCGTCACCCCCAGGAAGATGGACAGCCCGCCCTTGAACATGCTCAGAAATTTCAGAATCTCGTCTGCCGTCAATATGGTGAAGTCGTCGTCCGCGCCCGGCTCCAGGTGGTGCAGCGCGCGCAGGAGCGAGCGCAGATTCTCCACATGCGCCTCCATGTGCTCGGGCTCGTAGAACTTCACCCGCAGGGCGCGAAAATAGTTCCTGTCCAGATTGTACCGCTGCATCATGGTGTTCAGCGGAATGACCACGCGATTGTCAATGTCGCTGCCGCCGCCCGTGGTCATGCCCCGATAGGCCAGCCTGCCCACCACCTGATACGGGATGTTGTTGATGAACACCACCCGGCCCACCGGCGACTCGTCCCCAAACAACTCCCTGGCAGGCTTGTCGCCAAGGAGCGCCACCTTGGCCCCGCCCGTCTCGTCATCTACCGTGATGTCGCGGCCCTCGGCCAGCGGCCAGTCCCAGGCCAGGGCGTAATCCTCGGTGGTGCCGACCACCTGCACGTCCTGCACGTTTCGGCTGCCCGCCTTGACCGTCTGCCCGCCCTGCGACCGCATGGGCAGCACCGCCTTGACCCCCGGCAACGAGTCGCGCACCTGGCGGACATCGTCGCGGCTCAGGGTCATGGTGCGCATGCCCACCGCCCGCATCATCACGTTGCCGCCAAAGACCAACGCCGCGTCCGGGCCGAACATATCCACTATCTCCACGGCCTTGCGGTTGGCACCGTCCACCGCCGTGACGATCAGGGTCAGACTCGCAATCCCGAAAGCCACACCCACAACCACGAAAAACGAACGCAGCTTGAAGGACCAGACAGCCCCCAAACCCATGCCCGCCACCCGCGCGTATACTCGTAGTGCCTTCATCGTGTGTGGTGCCTCCGGCGGCCAGGGGGGAAGGGGAAAGGGTT
>NZ_JASTWE010000093.1 GCF_030282845.1 Pseudodesulfovibrio pelocollis | reverse complement strand
TTCTTTGATAATAAACGCCGAAGTCATCTCACACAACCACTTCCCACCAACCCGACCAGAGAAACGAATTTCTCCCCTTATTTCCCGGCACCGTACGAGGGTGACGGGCTTGCAGCAAAACCGGATACTTGGCGTTCAGCCGCAACAACTTCGAATCCGGTTTTCGGACGCAGGTTCGGTTCCCAAAACGGGAATCGAATTGGGCTGGGCATCACCCCCTCGGCGGATACGGGTCGTTGCCGTGGCTGTCCTTGTTCTGGATCTTCCCGTCCTTGCCATGGATGTAGAACTCGGTGCCTTGGTTCTGGCTGATCTTACGCCCGGCATTGACGGCTTCCTGCTTCTTATCGAAGTGGCCGCTGCTACGGGTCGCTCCATCTTTTTTGACATCCCAACCGCCGTCTGCGTTGGGCACAACATGATGTGATCCTGGGTTCTTTGGCATGGTCGCCTCCTGTTTACTTGGTTTCTGCTGAAGTAAATTGCACGGCCAACTTCAACGCATCTTCCAGTTCCGATAGCGGACTTGTCTTCGGTGGCTCCAACGAAATTAGCCAGTCGGCCAAATCTGCTGACTCATGGTTACCGTTTTGGCTAAGGCTGAACAGCAGATCTTCCTGGCGGGGTTGACCGAAAACCATCCGATAGAGGGCCAACCCTTGCTTTAGCCGTTTGAGTTTCCCAACCTCCTTGCTGTACGGGAGCAGAGGAATGCGGCGTTCCACCCGGGCGAAACCATCCTCGAAGATCCAATACGGGATGAGATCGGAATGCCCATTGGATTTGCCTTGGGCCGCGATCTGAAAAAGGGTCTGCCACGGATCGCCTCCCTCATGCGCCATGGAGAGAGCAGTCAGACCATACCGTTCCGCAACATTCTTTCTGACCGCATGGCCTTTATACCGATGAACCCGGCCTTCGCGTTGTTCAAGATCAACGGGATTGGAAGGCAGGTTCCAATGGACCACGGCATGGCACCAAGTGTGGAAGTCCAACCCTTCCTGACCAATTGAGGTCGACGCCAGAACGAAGGGACGAAACGGAGAGTTGAAGGCGTCCCGTACCGAGTCTGCGCGAACGAGAGCCTGGTTATTGTCGTCTCGAATATCCCCGAACCGGAGCGCGAAACGACAGCGGGTGCTGAAATCATCAAGAGCAAAGCCGTCGCCCGATATCTTTATTTCGTCGATTCGAATCTGAGCGGTTCGCAGTGACAACACCGAGTGGATGCACTCGGCTATGCCAGCCACCTGTCCTTCCGGTGAGTGCTCTTGGAGACCCAAAGACTCTCGAAGGACATGCACATATTCGTCTAGCACCGATTGGAGATTGCCGTCGATACCGTACTGAAGCGTCAACCGCCAATAAGTGTCCTCGCCGGAGCCTCGCAGCATGGCGATCGTCTCCGGCATATTGAAAAGAGATCGGAAGCCGGATGCGATTCTGGCTGCGGCCGACAGAAGGTTTGGATCGCCCGCATCGAGCCCGGCACCGATACGGCGAAGTGCTCGCAAGGCACACACGCCAGGACCGGCAAGAGCCAGATCGCAAAGCACATCGACCAGATCATCCGGCTGAGGGCCGAGAGGAATGTTGCCCTCCGCCATGCTGACCAGCAGGTCGATGTGATCTTTGAAACGGGTGCCTGATTCATGGTCCTGCGTAGCGGATCTCCATCCCGAATGGCTCTTACACCAGTCCAACAACCCGTTATGGGAATCGAGAAGAATGGGAGCCGCCCAATACCATCGCTTATCAGCCCGCATCCCTTTCCCGGCATCAGGCAGAGTTTCCACCAGACTGCGGCAAATAGCCTTGACCTCGTCCATCAGCTCTTGGACGTCCAGTGGTCCGCTTCCACGGCCCAGAGCAATCTCAAGCGGGTCAATTTTGGTGGCAAGGGTTGGGGACGGCAGCAACCAAGCAATAACCGGCATACCAGTCAGGCGATTATCATTTGAGGCCACCGCAAACCGCAGCAATGGCTTAATCTTGTCATAGAGTTCGCTGTGGGAAACCGAGGTTCCGGCGATCATCTTCCGTTCGGCTTCGTAGGAGCAGATCGACGCAATCGCGTCCGGAACAGCACTCCAAGAGGAAAACACAAGGGCCTTGGTCAAGCCATCCTTGTCCTGGTATGCGCCGCCAGGCTCGATATACGGCATGGAAGGCGGCACCCATAAAAGCTGCCACATGCCCTTATCAATCGTGTCTTCAAAAAGTACGCGCATCCTCGGATTGGCAGGATCGAGAGCCTGATAGCCTTCAAATTTTTCCTTCGTCAGCAACTGCCCATTTGCCGACGAAAGAGTTCCGCGAAGAGCATCTGAAGGGGCATTCAACTGGGCATCCAGCTTATGCCGCAGCTCATAATGCTTCAGAAAGTTGATCAGGTAAGGCGCAGACTTCCAGTATTCGATTGGCTCCCCGGCCTTGACGCAGATTGCCACCGCGTCAACCATTGCGGCGTGCTTAA
>NZ_JASTWE010000092.1 GCF_030282845.1 Pseudodesulfovibrio pelocollis | reverse complement strand
CACTTTGGAAGATAAGGCAAAGAAGCCGAGTGCCTTGAGGGAAAAAGTACCTTCACGAAGAAATGTTATCTTAAAAAAGGCATGTATCGCAAGGATGTTCTCCCACCTCAAAAAACCCGGCCCGCCATCCCTCGAGGGATGGCGGGCCGGTGTGATTTTCAGGTCGTAGCGCTGGTGAATCAGCCGCGCAGGTCGCGGTTGCCTTCCACGAGGTCGGTGACCACGCCCGGATCGGCCAGGGTGGAGGTGTCGCCAAAATCGCTGGAGCCCTCGACGATCTTGCGCAGCACGCGGCGCATGATCTTGCCCGAGCGGGTCTTGGGCAGGCCGTCGGCAAACTGGATGAACTCGGGCGTGGCGATGGGGCCGATCTCCTTGCGCACCCACACCTTGAGGTCCTTCATGATCTCGTCGGACGGCTCGATGCCTGATTTGAGGGTGACATAGGCGTAGATGGTCTCGCCCTTGATCTCGTGGGGCATGCCGACCACGGCGGCCTCGGTCACGTCCGGGTGGGCCACCAGGGCGGATTCGATCTCGGCCGTGCCCATGCGGTGGCCCGAGACGTTGATGACGTCGTCCAGGCGGCCCATGATCCAGAAGTAGCCGTCGGTGTCCACGCGCGCGCCGTCGCCCGCCTCGTAGGCACCGGGGAATCCGGCGAAATAGGTGGTCTTGTAGCGGCCCGGGTCGCCGTAGACGCTGCGCAGCATGCCGGGCCAGGGCTTGTCGATGATCAGGTGCCCGCCCTCGTTGGGCTCGGCCGGGGTGCCGTCGCGGCGCACGATCTTGGCCGAGATGCCGGGCAGGGGCAGGGTGGCCGAGCCGGGCTTGAGGGGCGTGGCAAAGGGCATGGCCGAGATCATGATGCCGCCGGTCTCGGTCTGCCACCAGGTATCGACGATGGGCAGCCTGCTGCCGCCGATGGCCGAGTGATACCACAGCCACGCCTCGGGGTTGATGGGCTCGCCCACGCTGCCGAGCAGGCGCAGGGAGGAGAGGTCGTAGTGCTTGGTCCACTGGTCGCCCTCGCGCATCAGGGAGCGGATGACCGTGGGCGCGGTGTAGAAGATGTTGACCTTGAACTTGTCCACGATGCGCCAGAAGCGGTCGGGCTTGGGATAGCTCGGCACGCCCTCGAACATGACCGAGGTGGCGCCCAGGGCCAGCGGGCCGTAGACGATGTAGGAGTGGCCGGTGATCCAGCCGACATCGGCGGTGCACCAGTAGACGTCGTCGTCCTTGACGTCGAAGACGTACTGCGTGGTGTGGGCCGTATAGGTCAGGTAGCCGCCGGTGGTGTGCAGCACGCCCTTGGGCTTGCCCGTGGAGCCGGAGGTGTAGAGGATGAACAGCGGATCTTCGGCTTCCATCTCCTCATGGGGGCAGTCGGCGGTGATGTCGTCCGCGCCGACCTCGTCGTGCCACCAGGAGTCGCGGCCCTCGACCATGGAGATTTCATTGCCGCCGCGCCGGACCACGATGCACTGCTCCACGCTCGGGCAGCCCTTGAGGGCTTCATCCGCATTGGGCTTGAGGGGGATGGTCTTGCCAGCGCGCAGCACGGCGTCGGCCGTGATCAGCACCTTGGCCTCGCTGTCGTCGATGCGCGATTGCAGGGCCACGGCCGAGAATCCGGCAAAGACGATGGAGTGGACCGCGCCCAGCCGGGTGCAGGCGAGCATGGCGATGGCCAGCTCCGGGATCATGGGCATGTACAGGGCCACGCGGTCGCCGCGCCTGACGCCCTTTTTCTTGAGCACGTTGGCGAAGCGGCAGACCTCGGTGTGCAGCATCTGGTAGGTGTAGACCTTGACGTCGGCCTCGGGCTCGCCCTGCCAGATGATGGCGGCCTTGTTGCGGCGGCCGTCGGTCAGGTGGCGGTCCAGGCAGTTGTACGAGACATTGGTCCGGCCGCCGGAGAACCATTTGAACTCCGGGGTGTCATAGTCGGTCTCAAGCACGGTGTCGAAATCGGAAAACCAGGTGATCAGCTCTTTCGCCCGCTCGCCCCAGTATCCCTCGGGGTCGTTCAGGGCGCGCTCGTGGGCGGCCCGATAGTCGTCCATGTTCTTGATCCAGGCCTGGGACTGCATGGCCGGGTCGGGGTGGAAAATCTGTCCTTCCTTCTGCAAACTCTCGATTTTCTTCTCATCGCTCATGTGCTTCTCCTGACTGTCCGTTGAACTCCGGCGAAAGATGACGGCCGGGGCGGTCCGCTGGCCGTGGTGTCACGTCTGTGCGCTACCATGTATCGGACCCGGCGGGCAACCGTGACCGATTTTAGGTGAACGGTCCGAATCCGCCCGGTGAACGGCAGGGGCAAGGCGGGCGGTCCAGTCGATTCGGGTCGGTTCTGGCCGGGAAAGCGCCGGGAGAGGGCCGGGAGCCGGGCCGACAGGCGAAAAAAAGCGGCAGACATCCGCCCGCCGCTTTCACTGCCCTGTTGTCCAGGGAAAATCGTCAGCGCTAGCTGACCGTTAGATAAGTCAAAACAT
>NZ_JASTWE010000091.1 GCF_030282845.1 Pseudodesulfovibrio pelocollis | reverse complement strand
CCGCCCGCCGCGAGGATCTCGCGCAGCTTGTTGATGCCCACCACCCGCAGGTGGCTCTTGAGCATCATGTTGGCCGAGCCGTAGGTGGCGCTGTCCAGCGCCAGGATGCGGTCGAACGCCCGCTCCACCACGCTCGCGCCCCAGCCCTGCTCCGCCTCGCGCTCGTCATAGGGCAGCTCCACGCCCACGAACCGGATCACCCGGCTGTGGTGGATGCGCATGGCCTCCACCCCGGCGGCGGCCTCGATCCGGTAGTGCTCGGGATAGCCGAGCATCGGCCCCAGCTCGTCTATCCGCTGCGTTGACGGCGTGACCTGATGGCGCGAGAGCACATACAGCCCGCGGAAGTCGCCCTGGCCAACCTGCGACACATCCAGCGGTGTGACCATGTCCGCCCCGTCGATGAGGATCACGGCCAGCGCCCCGCCGTACAGGCGGCCCCACTTGATGGCCTCGGACAACCGGCTGTTGACGCCCATCCGGCGCATGGCCCGGATCATCTCGTCCACCTTGCCGGGCGGCAGCTCGGCGCGGATGTCGATGCCGCCGCGCACCATGTCCTCGGCCACCACGTCCACCATGCGCCCGACGATCCAGCTGGTGCGGTACATGGACTCCAGCGACACGCGGTCGCGCGTCAGCGATGACCGGCCGCTGTACCGTCCCTTGGCCAGCAGGTTGTCCTGCCCCAGGCCAAGCCTGGCCGCGAAATTGTCGAATCCGTCCGTGGTCCGCGCTGCGGCCTGCGTCTCGATGCGCTTGCCTTTGTGGTCCCGGCGTCTACCCATTGGCCAATGCCTCCCATATGCTCAGCCCGTGCGATTTCAAGTGCCGCAGGGCCTGTGTCATGCTGTCAACCTGATCATCGTGCCCGCCAGCGGGGAAACTCACGAGTTCGGCAACGAAGTCGGCCACCCACGGGAACGCATCGTCCTCCGGAATGAACACGTTGCCACCGGCCCATAGAGATGTAACCGCGTGGGCGCGGGCCACCTTGGACCCATCCGGTTCGACGGGTATGAGTCCCGGGATATCTTCCTTGAGGGCGTCCATAACGGCCGGGCCGTTGGCCTTGTCCTCGATGAGCACCCCAGTGTATTGCGGGAACTGGACCGACACCGTTTTTACCGCCTCCTTGGATCTGGTAAATCCCATCCGGGCGCGCACCTGGTGCAACAAAAAGTAGTTGACCCCCTTGCGGCCCCAGACCTGGCCGACGACGTAGTCGGACCCGTCCGTGGCCTTGAATGTCATATCCCAGGACTGGATGACCTCGTCGAAATAGGGGGGCAGCGTGGACTTGTCCCAGCGCTTGATCCATTCCTCCTGAAAGATGTTGCCGCCCTCGCGGACCGGGCTCTGCATGTACAGGGCGCTCCATTCGGAGGGAGTCAGCGAGGCCTTGGTCTCCAGGAGCTTGTCGATGGGGTGCAGCTCGGGAACCAGGGCCTTGCCGTCTTGGTCGATGGCGGGAAATTTGAGGTGCCGCGCCTTGGGGTTTTTCTTGATCACCGTGGCCGAGAGGTCATCCACGGCCCAGGATGTGGCCATGATGATATGCCCGCTCAATTTGGAGAGGCGCGTCAGGAATACCGTGTTGTACCAACTGAGGATAGCGCGCTTGATGGTGTCCGAGCGGGCCTCCTCCTGGTTCTTGATCGGGTCGTCGATGACACCGACGTCCACGGATTTACCCGTCAGCGGTCCTCCTACGCCGGTGCAGACGTAATATCCGCGATGCCCCAAGATATCGAACCGCTCGGCGTTGCGCAGGGCCTGCCCTTCGATGGTCACCGTCCGCCTGGGGTTCAGGGCGGATTCAGGAAACACGGTCCGGTAGGCGTCTTCCATCATGATCCGCTGCACGTCGCGGTTCATGTCTCTGGCAAGGTCGGCCCCATAGGAAGCGGCCGCGATGCGCAGGTTGGGATAGCGGCCAAGGGCATACGGCGGGAAACGCCGCGAAACCAGCTCCGACTTGCCGTGCTGTGGCGGGGCCTGCAGCACAAGGACCGGCCTGAGCCCGGCAAAGACATCCTCCAAAAAGACATCCAGAGCTTCGCATACGGCCGTGGAAAACGGATTGTGGATGTAGTCCTCTTTGGTGAACGACACGAACGCCGCCATGTTGCGCCGGGCCTGTTCGGCCCGGAGCGTGCGCAGCTCGCGCTCCTTGAGCAGCGGAGCCAGTTCCTCGTGGTGGGACTTGTCCATGTCACTCCCCGGCCAGGGCGGCGATACGCTGGTCCAGCTCCTCGTCGCTGAGGCTCTTGAGGTCGGCGGCTGTGCCAAGGTCCGCGATCCTCTTGATCATTTCCTCCCGTGCCTCGCGCCTGGCCTGCTCGCGCGCCTCGGCCATCCACTTTTTCTGGGTCACGCTGGCCCGGCCCAGCTCGGCGATGGACTTGGCCAGGGAGCCGATGTTGATCTTTCTCGGGTCGATCTCGATGTCCTGAAGCACGCCGAACAGCCGCTCCTGAACAAGGCGCATGAGCGCGTCGTTCATGGTGTTCTCGTCGTCCGGCGCGGCGTCTACTATGGCGCGGGCCTGCTCGCTGGCCAGCTTGAGGTTGGCCAGCCGCTCCTCGAACTTCTGGCCGTAGCGGTGGACGGCGCTCTTGGAAATGTCGTATCCGCGCGCCTTCAGATCGTCGGCCAGCAGCTGGTAGCCAGCAAAGCCGTTCTCGGCCAGAGCGCGGTCCAGCCACTGCTTGACGCTCTTGGGCAGGGTCTGCACTGCACTTCGCCTAGGCATGGCCGCCTACCAGTACTTGGCGGGCCGGGCTATGCCGGGCTCGCAGCTGACGGTGTACTCGGCCACATCCACGCCGTGGCGGTTGAGCCTGGCGAACCACCTGCCGTCGGGCTGCTT
>NZ_JASTWE010000090.1 GCF_030282845.1 Pseudodesulfovibrio pelocollis | reverse complement strand
ATCAAAAAATGCTGATATTTCCTCGGCCATAGAACGTTGTTGAGCCGCATATTCAAGCTCTTTCAGTTGCTGGAACAAATCTTCCAGCTCGTAGCGGACAAGGGATATTTCTTGTGGGGTGTCAAGCTTTCTTGACTTCAAATCGCATTTGTATCCACGTAGTTCCAACTGTTCAGCCAATGATTGCAACACAACCAGGGCATTGCCTTTTTCGTCGGTGGGAAGTGGAGTCCCATTACAAATGCTCTTCCATTGGGCAATGTCGTCGACGGGGTGTGGGATCCCGTCTATCAACTTGTCAATCAGGAACCTTTTTTCAGGGACAAAGACGATACTCCTACCCTGATTATGAACCAAGCCGGTTGCTTTCAGGTGTCGCAAATTCATATCTGCATAATCCCCGAAAGTACCAGCTTCCTTGCTATACTTTTTCGCCAATAACTGGGTGTATTCATTGTCAAAGGCTTTTTTATTCTTTGCCTTGTCCCTTTGTTCTCGAAAAGAAATAACCTCTTTTGTTACAATGTCAGATGAAGTCATATTCTCTGACAACTGGGCAACCAAAGCCATTTCGACAGGATTTAATCGACATTCACCAGTCATCTGTTCAAGATTCTTCATTAGGGTCAATATATGGCGTAGAGGGTGGAAAAGCCCATTCGCAGAATGGTGATGCTTCTCCATCGGCAGGTAAAGCCCAACCAAAGAACGTAAAAAGCACTCTTGCCAACCAGAAACAGTTTCTGCTTCTATCAGATGCCAACCATGTGGCGATATTTCACTTGGATTGCCGATTTCCTGTTGCCATTTTTCCAGCAATGCCATTTTCGGGGCTTTCGGATACAAGAATCCAAGCTTGGTCATGGCATGTCGCCATTTTCTACCCAAATCTCCAGTTGGCTTTTTCCCTTTTTGGGGTTCTGCCAATGAAACTATACCATGCTCACCGAGGAACTCGCGAAAAGCTACCTCTTCCCGTTCACCGTACAAGTTACCTTCCATGGAAGAACGCGAAAGAAGGATTAAACAGTCCCGCAACCGAAACGGGCTACGAACAGTGGTGTTGCCGAAAAGCCATATGGGTTGTTTTTGTGCCATGCTTTGTTGCCCTTAATAGCCTACGAAGATATATTCTTTTACGGTGTTGTTGTTGTCTCCGACCTTGTGGTTCTGCGTGCCAAACGAATATTTGTAATCCACCGCAATGACTTCAACGTGTTGCTTATATTTGGACATAAGCTCGACCATCTCGTCCAAGGTGGGCAAGGAGTTCGATGAATAGGACACAACCTGGACGCTCTCCCTGAACTTTCTAAAAAGCCGGTCAAAAGCGTCATACGCCCCGTTCTTGGTCGAAAACGGGGTGGGGTAGTTTTTAAACTTCTTCGTTTTGGTATGCCATTGCATTTCCACGTCCTGCCAATCACATGCGATGCCTTCCGCAAAATGGTATCGCCTCACGTACTCGTTGTCAGAATGCTGGCTGAAATATGGCGGATCCATGTAGACCAGATCAGAACTGTTCCTGATCAACATAGCATCACCTCGGCGGACTATGTTCTGCTGTCCGTTGTCGAAAACTGCTTCGTTGTTGATCTGGACCGCTTCCAAGAACTGCTTTCCGAAACTCATCCGAAGATCTTTCCTGCCATCGTCATGCCTGTAGCCAACGTAGGTAAAAATGCCGCGAGGACGCTTTTTAAAGCATGCCCGGCACAGGGATGCGGTGGCAATAGCCCGTTGATAAGGATTTCGTAGGGCTTTTATGTTCGCCCGGAGATTGTCGATGAGGACATTCTCCTCATCGGTGAAGTACAGTCCCCGGAATGTTTTCTGGACGAATTTGTCGCTATCGTCCGAGGGGCCCAGAAGCGACTTTGCCATGTCCATGGGCAGCGTCACCGTATTGTTCTCGATCAATGCCTTGGCGTAGGTCGAACACAACGCCATGTAATCGTTGCTGACCACCTGTTTGCCTTCTGTTTTCAGCATGTAGCTGACAATACCGGACCCTGAAAAAAGGTCCAGAACAGTATTGCAATCAAACTGGCGAATAATGTCCCGGATGTGAGGCAAAAGCTTGGCCTTGGACCCCATATAGCGGGTGGATGGGTACTTCTTGATTTGCCCGGAAAGAGGCTTGGGGATGGGGCGCAGGGTAAAGCTCTTGCGGGGCTTCACCGTCACCACCACATCCTCACCAGTACGTTTTTTGCCTTTGCTACTGATATTTCGCTTGGTCTGGTATACGTCGATTTTGAACTGTCCATACAGTTCATGAACTAACGGATGATTTGAGTTGGTCAAGACGACATGACAACCCAAGCCACATAGACGTTTTACCTCATCGGCCAACCCTTGGTGGTCCTCTTCGTAGAACTGTTCCTTGGTGTATCGCTTGAAATCGCTATATTCGGAGATAGGAAGATAGGGCGGATCCAGAAAGATAAAATCTCCCTTTTTCGCATGCTCCCGCAATACATCTTTGTAGTCCCCGCATATGATCGATTTCCCGTGCAAGGCCAGGGATGCTTGGCGAAGGTTGGCTTCATCGCAAATGGTCGGATTTGTGTAGAAACCAAAGGGGACATTGAAACCGCCCTTCTTGTTGACCCGGTAAAGTCCGTTGAAACAAGTGCGGTTTAAGAAAATCGTCCGTGCGGCCGCTTGCACGGGGGTAAGCGAATGCCAGTCCTGCGCACGAACTTCATAAAACAGATCCTTGTCGTTCTTGAACGGGCGCAAGGCCAAAATCAGCTCGTTCACCTGGCTGGCCACAACGCTATACAAGTTGGCCAGCTCGGGGTTGGAGTCGGCGATCACCGCATTGGCCGGAGCCGTTGCGAAAAACAAGGCACCACCACCGATAAACGGCTCGATATATTTCCCGTATGCAGGGGGAACAAGCGGGACAAGAATGTCCAGCATCTGTGACTTCCCGCCTGCCCATTTTAAAATGGGTT
>NZ_JASTWE010000089.1 GCF_030282845.1 Pseudodesulfovibrio pelocollis | reverse complement strand
ACACTAGAACTCAATATGGAGAACAAACATGATCGATTTTATTGGTTTTCTCCTAAACGTCTTCGGTTTAATACTCGCAACCTATCAACACATCTTCCCATTCAAAGGTGATCCTTACTTTTCTAGTGGAGCTATCAATGCTGGCGGAACTACAAAAACACGCGAATACATTACATGGCAATCCCGCTCTCGCATTATAGTCATAATTGGAGCAGGTTGCGTATTTGCTGGAACAGTCATTCTTGGTCGAGCAGTGATTATTAGTTTGCTTTCAACTCTTTCAGCACAATGAACTACATGGATTCGCTCAAACAACTAACCGCTCGGCTCCGCCGATTCGTCGAGGAACGCGACTGGCAGCGCCATCAGTCGCCCAAGAATCTGGTCATGGCCCTGACAGCCGAGGTGGGCGAGTTGGTGGAGCATTTTCAGTGGCTGGGCGAGGCCGAGAGCCGGGAAATCGGCGGGGACACGAAACACGCCGTGGCCATGGAGATGGCGGATGTGCTCATCTATCTGACCCGCATGGCCGACGAGCTGGGCATCGATCTGGTTGCCGTCGCCCACGAAAAATGCGACGACAACGACCGCAAGTATCCAAGGGACGCATTCCGGGGCGCGTATCGCCGCCCGGACCAGGACAAGGAGAGATGAAAATGGCTGGCAAGTGGCGTCTGACCATCACCCGGGATTTTTCCGCCTCGCACCAGCTGCGCAACTACGGCGGCAAGTGCGAGCACATGCACGGCCACAACTTCGGGGTCGAGGTGGTGGTTGAGGGCGACAGGCTCGACGACAACGTCCACTACCTGATGGACTTCAAGGAACTCAAGGGGCTGACCTCGGCCGTGCTCGATCGTCTCGACCACAAGCACCTCAACGAGGTCGAATGCTTCACCGAGCTGAACCCCTCTTCCGAAAACCTGGCCATGTTCATCTACCGCGAGCTCAAGGATTCCCTGCCGAAGCACGTCCGGCTGGCCGAGGTCTCGGTGTCCGAAAAGGACTCGTCCAAGGCCACCTACTGGGAAGACTGATGTCCGGCAGACACAAGAGCATCGGCGGAGAGCAGCCGTGCGCCTGATCATCCAGCGAGTCACCGAGGCGGCGGTCCAGGTGGACAATGCCACGGTCGGCGAGATCGCCACCGGCCTCGTCGTGCTGGTGGGGTTCGGCCATGCCGATACATTGGCCCTGCCCGGCTCGCCTGTCTGGCGCAAGCTCCTCGACAAGCTCATCGGGCTGCGCATATTTCCCGATGACCAGGGCCGGTTCAACCGCTCCCTGGCAGACATCGAAGGCGGGCTGCTCCTGGTCCCGCAGTTCACCCTGTATGCAGACTGCCGCAAGGGCCGCCGCCCGTCCTTCACCGACGCCTGCGCGCCCGAGGTGGCCACCGCCCTCTTCGACCGCTTGGTGGCCGACGCCCGGGCCTGCGCCCCCGGCCCGGTGGCCTGCGGCGAGTTCGGGGCAGACATGCGCATCCGCCTGACCAACTGGGGCCCCGTGACCATCACCCTCGACTCGGACCTGCTCTAACCCATTGTCATGCGACTCCCGCTACCATATATAGGCCGCATGTCGGTCAAGACCAAGCTGCTCATCGCCCTGTCAATCATCCTGCTGGCGTCATTTGCCGCCACCAGTGTCATCAACTACACGGTCACGCGCGATTCCATCCGCGAGGAACTGATCAATTCCTCCCTGCCGCTGACGGGCAAGAACATCTATTCCGAAATCCACTCGGCCATGATGCGGCCCATCCTCATCTCCTCGTCCATGGCCAACGACACCTTCCTCAAGAGCTGGGTCGTGGACGGCAAGCGCGATCCTCTGGATATCGTCATATATCTTGAGGAGTTGCGGTCAAAGCATGGCTTCCTCACCGCCTTCTTCGTCTCGGCCGCGTCAGACAAGTATTATTACAATCGGGGAATACTCAAACGCATCAGCCCGCGCGATTCCCACGATGTCTGGTATTACGCCTTTGTCGGCTCGGGCAAGGAATACGACCTGGTCGTTGACACGAACCAGGCCGAGGAGAACAAGCTGACCATCTTCGTCAACTTCCGGCTGGAGGATGCCCAGGGCCGCCTGCTGGGCGTCACCGGCGTGGGCGTGAGCATGGACAACGCCATCACCCTGCTCGAGGACGCCCGCCGGGACTACGGCCGCAACGTCTTCCTCACGGATCAGGACGGCCTTGTCCAGGTGCATACCGACAGAACGCGCATCCAGCGCATGTACATCACCGAGACCCCTGGCATCGCCGCCGTGGCCCCGGCCATCCTCGAACCCCACGAGGACGCGCGCACCTTCGAGTACGACCTCGCCAGCGACCACATCCTGCTCTCGGCCCGCTACCTGCCCGAATTCCAGTGGCATCTCATCGTGGAGCAGGACGAGGGCGCGGCCCTGGCCACGGCCCGGCACAACCTCATCCGCACTCTGTCCGTGGGCCTTGGCGCATCCCTGCTCATCATTTTCCTGTGCGTGCTCACGGTCAACCACTTCCAGGCCCGGCTGGAGCGCATGGCCAAGACCGACCCCCTGACCGGCGCAGCCAACCGCCGCGCCCTGCAAGAGCGGTTCGAACTGGCCCATTACACGGCAGGACGCAACCACACGCCCTTCTCGGCCATTGTCATCGACCTCGACGGGTTCAAGGCCATCAACGACACCCTGGGCCACATCGAGGGCGACACCGTGCTCAAGGCCGTGGCCTCGGCCATCACCCGCACCCTGCGTCCCACAGACCTCCTGGTCCGCTGGGGTGGCGACGAATTCATCATCCTCATGGAGGGCACTGCCGATGCGGCAGGCGTGGTGGCCGAGCGCATCCGCGCCTTCATGCCGGCCGCGCCCTCGGGCGAGCCCCTCTCCTTCAGCTACGGCATCGCCCAGTTCGAGGAGGGCGACGACCTCAACGCCCTGACCCAGCGGGCGGACGAGGCCATGTACCGGGCCAAGACCACCGGCAACCACTGCGTGATCACCGACCAAGCCTGATATCCTGCCCCGCATCCACACAAAAGCGGCGACACCCGTAGGTGCCGCCGCTTTTCATGTCCGCCCTG
>NZ_JASTWE010000088.1 GCF_030282845.1 Pseudodesulfovibrio pelocollis | reverse complement strand
ATCTTCATCAGCTCTGCCACCGCGTCCCCTCTTGCCTCGCGTTTTCTGTTGGCATCAAGTGCAACTGCTGTTGGCGAACTGTCATCGAGCAGCATCGGCACAGACGGATTCAATCATTGTCGGCCGGGCAGGTTCATGAGACATTGTGTTTTAACCCCTTCCTGCCTGGAGGTGAAGACATGGCATTGACCCTCGTTCCAAAGGTCGTCCCCATCAGGAGCAGGACGATCACGCGGCAGCGGTTGATCGACGCGGTGGGCAAGGTACTGGCCAAGGAGGGATTTCGGCATCTCGGGGTCAATCAGGTGGCCCGTGAGGCTGGCGTGGACAAGAAGCTCATCTACCGGTATTTCGGCGGTCTGCCCGGGTTGATCGCAGCATATGGAGAGACGGTTCATTTCTGGCCCAGTGCCGATGAACTGATAGGAGAGAACCGCGACAGGGCGGGGGACATGCCGCCGCACCGGCTCATGAGCCTCTTTTTCAAGCGATACGCGCAGGCCATCTTGCGGCGTCCCCAGACCCTTGAGATATTGGCCTGGGAGGGGGTCGAGCGCAATGAGTTGACCAGACCGCTGGAGGATGTGCGGGCCAGGAGCGCGTTGGAGTTTTTCGAGCTGATGGGAGCGGATCCGCCGGAGGATGTGGATGTCACGGCGCTTGTCATCATCATGGCCGGGGCCATGAACTTTCTTGCGGTCCGCTCCAGGTTCTACAGCGCCCTTGGGGGCGTGGACCTACAATCCGAACAGGGTTGGGAGCGGATAGAGCGGACCGTGGACCAGATCATGGAAGGAGTGCTCGGGCAGATAAGACGAAGCCCGGACTGAGCCGGGCTTCGTGGGGAGTCTGTTTGTGTGGTCGCTATTTGCCGCGCTTGGTCCAGAGCTTCATCTCCTTCATCTTCTTGCGGCGCTCCCGCTGCAGGGACTTGCAGACCAGGGGGAGCTTCTTCTTGTAGCCGAACTTCTCACGGTACTCCTCGGGGGTGAGGTCGTGGCTGGACAGATGCTTTTTGGTGAGGATTTTGAAAGACTTTCCGCAGACGCAACAGAGGATGGTCTTTTCACGAATCGCTTTTTTGGGGTCCAGGGAGGCATCCGGCTCTATTTCGATGCTTCCGTCTTCCGCGATGGCCTTGATGCCTGCCGCGAGTTTCTGAACCATTGAGGTGATCTCTTCCTCGGTCATGGTCCTGACGCCCGCCTGTGCCTTGACGATCTCCAGCGCTTCTTTCAAATGGTCGTCCATTGTTCCGACTCCTTTCTCTGTGGTAGATTCATGGTTTTCGGCATGACGTCCGCTTGGCTTTGCACTCGGTGCAACCCACTGCGTGTGCCGTCCATTGTTCTTTGGAGATGACCAACGTCAGTAAGGTGATCATCAACCGCCTTGCCCATCTATAGCACGATTAACGTTGTGTCTGTCAACATTGATTTCACAAACGCATGGTGTAAAACGATTCGCTACAACAACACCTCTCCAATGGCGGTGTTTCCTTTTCCTTGTTCACGACGCACCGCTTGCCATGGTGCCCCGGCTGACGTATGCAGGGGGTGAGGAGCAAATAACCCTTGGGCACGCGCGCTGCGGCCTTGTGGAGCCGTACAGTCGTGCGCGGTCCGGGGTTGCGCGCCTGCTTGGGAGTGTCTGTTTTCCCAAGGCCAACGCGGACAGACATCATACTGCAACGGAGAAACTCATGGGGCTGGAAAACGGCAAGGTACACAAGTTGGAAAGGGTAAAAAACGAAGAGACCCCCGACACTGGCGAGGATGTTCGCGCCGGTTCGGTCGAGGCACACAGGGACATGAGCAAGGTGGCGATGATCGTGTCGCTTTTGGCCGTGCTGCTGCTCGTGATTTTCTTTTTTGGCATGAATCGCAACATTGCCGGGCTCTCCGACGAGGTGAAGCACCTTGGCGCGCTCCGCGAGGATGTGGCCAGCCTTGACCAGCGGGTGGTCCAGATGCAGTCGGACATACCCGTGCAGGTCAAGCGCATGATCGCCCACGACATGATCAACGAGATGGCCATGAAGGCAGCCTACCTGGGGGAGACCCTCGACTCCGAATCCCAGCGTACGGTCATGCGGGGGGTCCTCAAGGAACTGCAGACCCTCAGGGCTGATTTGGAACAGTAACCTTCCAGACCATGGTCTGTTTTGGGCGCGCCGACATTGTCGGCGCGCCCTTATTGTTGGGTGAGTGATCAATGTTGATCAAAAAATCGTTGACACGGCTTGATTCTCGGCATATTGGTTTTTTGACGATCAGTGAACAGTAGGATGTGTCTGCTATGAGCAAGAGGTTTGTCAGTTTGCGCGAGGTAGGGCGGCAGTTGGGAATACCGCCGTCTACTATCGTGTATTACAAAGACAAATTCCATCGTTACATCCCCTCTGTCGGGAGCGATGGGCGTCGTCGTCGGTATCCGGCGGAGGTTGTCGAGATATTCAGGAGGATTCGTGAAATGTTTGCAGACAATTGGTCGGTTGATCAAATCGAGCGAGAGTTGAGCTTGAGGTTTGGCAGCCTGCTTGGAGATCAGTGCTTTGATCAGTTGAATGATCAGTCAAATGATCGATCAAATGATCAGTCTGGTCGCCAGCCATGTGCGCGGTCTGCCGCGGCCGGGTATGGCGTTCCGGGGGCGGGCTCCCGGGAGGTTGGCGGTGTGCTCGAAAAAATCGCCGACGCGCTGGAGAATCAGGCGCTGTTTAGGAGCGAGATCCGATCGCTGCGGGACGAGGTGGATACCCTGCGGCGGGATCGCCGCGAGGTGGAGCGGGAGTACTCGACCAAGGTGTCGGCCCTGGAGGCGGAGATTGCCGAGTTGCGTCGCCGCATGGCGTCTCGCACCTCTGCTGGCGGCATAGATTTTCCTCCGGCAGAGTTCCTGTCCAGTCCGCTGGTGATCCGCTCTGAGGGCGAGTATCTGGGGGTTCAGGGGAAGGGTGGCAGGCCGTTTTCCCTAGAAGATTTCGTCCGGCTCATTGAACGCAAGATGTCGGAGTCCATGGATGTCGGGACGTCCTGGCGGCGTCAGGACGGCCACTGGGTGCTCGTTGTCCGCACCGAGGACAAGCCGCGCGGGCGCGTGCAGAATATCGTGCTCGTTGCCCGCAGGACCGTGACCCCGAGCGGCAATACCGTGACCGAGATCATCCGCCTGAACATCGACGGCAACGATGCGCCCGACGCACTCCTGCTGACACTGTTTCGCCAACTGAGGGCGGTGTTCAATGATTGATTT
>NZ_JASTWE010000087.1 GCF_030282845.1 Pseudodesulfovibrio pelocollis | reverse complement strand
AAAATTTAAAGATCAGACTTCTCCCTCCGCCACAATAGCCTCCGCCATAGCCCGGGTCTTGTTGTTCTCCTCTCATCAGGCCCACCAACTCGTCATAATTAATTCTAATCAGAATTATTTTCTTGACTGAATATTCTGTTCAGCATACTCTGCAATTGCCAGCACACGGAAAGCCCGAAGCAACCTGAGCCACGGCCAGAAAGTAGGGAAATCCGGATAGGGCGCACGCCGCAAGCCCCGCAACAGCAAGGCCGCCGAAAGGACGCACGGTCACGCCACGGGAGGAGGGTTGGGCAACACGATAGGACGCAACCGCGTCAATTGCTCTTTGAAATATAGGGATCAGTCCAGGTATCTGTCCAATGGGTTTGCTGTTGGCTTTTCGCCTTCATCAAACTCTTTAAAGACGCGATGTGGGACATTGAGTCCGTGCTTGATGCAAAAGTCCGTCCACCGCCTGTATTCAGAGGCAGACCACTTCTCCGGCTCATACGGTGGCATCTCAATTAAGACTGACGGGATGCCTGAATGAGTCGTAGTCGGATGACCGCTATCGTCGTCCAGTGCATGCCCTCTAGGCAAATATCCCACCTCGTCGTTTTCCCAGTACACGGCGCTGTCGTCCAGTGCTCGCGGCACGTCGATCTCCAGGGGATTGCTTGTCGGGGCGCATTTGGACGGATTGATGTCCTCAAGTCTGGGCTGCCTGGGGCTTGGGGATGGCTGACGATAGCTGTTGCGAGGCGATTGCTTGTGAACCGTATTGTGCGGCTGTCCCGTGGAGCGCTTGCGGGACGAAGTGAATCCGAAAAAAAGAACGACAGCGATAGCCGCCAGCAACAAGACAAGCCCGCTCACCGACAGCCTCACTCACCCGGGCAATACGCGTCAACGGCCATGGGGTGTCCGCGCCGCTTCGCTTCCATGAGTGCCTTGCATGCGCCCTTTGTGTCGCCTCGAAACATGAGCAGTTCGCCTATCCGGGACCATGGGATTGGACTGTTCGGCACCTGTTTCGCGGCAGCCTTGCAGAGATCAAGGGCCATAGCCCTGTCCTCATCGGTTCCCTTGATGAGCGCGTTTGGGTTGGTGCTTGTGTCCGCCATCACCGTGCAGATACGGACTCTGTCCGCATCCGTGTCCAGGCTCGCAATGTATTTGTCCGCCCGGCTCGCGCATCCGGCGAGCAGGCACAGGGTCAAGGCCAGAATGAATTTTCGCATGGGGAGTCCTCCGGCATCGGTGCAAGGCGTGATTTTTCAAAACCGATACCAGAACCCCGGTAAACCATCAACCCAGCCCGCAAGATCGGGCAACCTCCTCCCCTCGACAGGGCCGGGGCAGGCGACAGCCCCGGCCCGCAGGGGGCGGAGAGAGACCAACGGAGCCAGTATGCCGACATGCGAACACAAGCCGTGCGCTGTCCTCCCCAAGTTCAAGGGGGATTCAGGCACGCCAAAACTGTCCTTCTACCCTGCCGAACTGTGGGATGAAAAACACGGCGGCAGGCCCGGAACGTGGCGTGTCATGGTCGGCGACAAGTGGCTCACCCGCGACGATGAGAGTGTCAGCTTCTTCACCGTCGAGGGGATAGCCTCGATTGTCCTGGATCATCTGGCCGCCGGTCTCGGCGTTGCCGTCCTCGGCCCAGGACTGACCCCTGACCTGTGCCCCAAGTCTCCGGTCAGGTATTGGCCCCATGGTCAGATCCTGCCCACCGATACCTTCACCCGCACCGCTCCCTTCCGCGACCAGCGCGGCGAGTGGCGCGTCTGGGTCGCCTTTGTGCAAAAGCCGGTCCTCCTGGCCGAACTCTCTCCGCGTCAAAGCCCCCGCAACTCCGGGAGCTTCCTCCATGGCTAGGTGGAACATGGATGACCGCCTGTACCGCCTCTGCGAGGCCATGGGCGTGCGCGACCATGTGGAACTGGCCGCCGTGTTGAATGTGGCCCGTGTCCACCCGTCAGACATCCGGACCAACGGCATTTCGGCCCGCTGGCTCCTCCGGGCCGTCGAGCGCGGCTACAACCCGCAGTGGATAGAGACAGGCAAGGGCGGGAAACACCTCATCCCCTCCAACTATCCCTATTTCGCCGACTACAACCAACCCGTCGGTCACCCGTCGGAATACAAGTGAGGCCCCAAATGCAGTGGAGAATCAATTTCGGCACGTTTGTCGAGGGGGGGGGGAATTCGGTCACGTTGTCAGGCTGTGCAGCCACCCCGACCGCATCTGCAACGATTGCAGCATCAAGACAGAAATGGCGCAAGGGGCCTGCAAAAAACTCGCTGTGTGTGACACCGAGCAAGAGGCCCGCGCCGCCCTTGAGCGATTCAAAGCCGAGCGGGCCGCCACGTCAAATGTCGGAGGGCAATAATCATGCAATTCATGTGTGAAGTGATCTGGCGCATCAATCTCAACCCGATCCTGCGCCGTCTCGGCATCCGCACCGACCGGGTCGTTGAAGGGCCGAGGCGACCATAGGGAAAGCGGCGGGAAGAAAGTGCATTTGGGGTATATTTAACAGACGCGCACGCGCGCAAAAGGAGACATGGGCATGGGTATTTATCGCAAGCTATCCGTTGAGATCGAGGCAATTCAGTTCAACTTCGCCCCCCAAACAGCAGAGGACATCTTGTCCATGGCTGGACCGAACTGGGAAAAGGCTCTGTCTTTTGACGAGAGAGGGGTTCACATCGAAACCCTTGAAGGGACAATGACAGGGGGTGAGGGAGACTACATCATCAAGGGAATCAAAGGAGAGCTCTACCCATGCAAACCGGACGTTTTTGAGGCCACCTACGAAGCCGTTGACATGAGTGAAACGGCATTCAAAAAGGCGGCGCGCCCGCTCCTCAAGTATATGGCCGAAAACCACCACCCGCATACCTTGGCTATTGTCACCAGTGCTAGCGCTGAGGTGCTTGAGGGGCAATGTCGGTTCAACACGGATGAATATCTGGTTGATTAACAAGGATCACGAGAGAAACAGCCAACGGACAAGGACATCGAGGGGCCGCGCAGGGCGGGAAACCAGGAGTAGCACGACATGACCAAAAAAGAATTGATCCAGATGATCGAAGAAATACCGGACTGCTATCAGCTGGACTTCCCTGTTGGTTTTGAGATTCGGAAAAACGGCAAAGACGCCAAGGCCGAACTCGGAGTCATGATAAGAGGGAAGTTTATGCCTCTCGTCCTGCACGAAGGGTCGGAGGCATGTCAGCACGCTGGTCAGTGTATGCACTTTGAACAGGCGTAAACTTTTGAGAGGCAGAGCGATGACCAACAAGACAGAG
>NZ_JASTWE010000086.1 GCF_030282845.1 Pseudodesulfovibrio pelocollis | reverse complement strand
GAAACCCTTTGAAAAGGGTTCTCCCTCTCCCCTTCCCCCTGGACCCCCATCCCCTCTCCCTTCCCAAACTTTTTGGTTGGGGGCTGGGGGAGCGCCAAAGGCAATCCAAGGGTATATTTCAAAAAGAGGGGCAACGTGTGCTTTCGTGCGGCCCCCTCCGCCGCTGTCCGGCTTCTGGCTCGTCAGGTTCCGCCTTGCGGCGGAGACCCAAAAAGTTCTGGAAGGGGGAGTCCAGAGGGGGAAACCTCTTTCAAGAGGTTTCCCCCTCTGGCCGCCGGAGGCATTCCTTCCCCCCGTCAGCCCAGCCGTTTCAGGCCCTTGTCGGCGATGTCGCGCCGGAAGTAGCTGTTGTCGAAGTGGATTTTTTCCACTGCCTGGTAGGCGCGTTGTTTGGCTTCGGCCAGGGTGTCGCCCAGGGCGGTGACGCAGAGCACGCGGCCGCCGCTGGTCACGGTCTTGCCGTTTTCGAGCCGGGTTCCGGCCTGGAAGACCTTGACCCCGTCCATGGCGTCGGCCTCGTCGAGGCCGGTGATTTCCATGCCCTTGGGGTAGGTGCCGGGGTAGCCCTTGGCGGCCATGACCACGCCGCAGGCGGTCTGCGGGGTGGAGCGCACCTCGATGGTGTCGAGCTTGCCGTCGATGCAGGCGAACATGATGGTCAGCAGGTCGGTTTCCAGGCGCATGAGCAGGGGCTGGCATTCGGGATCGCCGAAGCGGACGTTGTATTCGAGCACGGACGGGCCGTTTTCGGTGTACATGAGCCCGGCGTAGAGGATGCCCTTGAAGGGTTCGCCCTTGGCGGCCAGATGTTTGAGGATGGGCTTGATGCACATCTCGGCGGTTTCGGCGTATTTTTCCTCGGGCAGGACCGGTGCCGGGGAGTAGGCGCCCATGCCGCCGGTGTTGGGGCCGGTGTCGCCCTCGCCCACGGCCTTGTGGTCCTGGCTGGAGGGCAGCAGGGCGTAGTTGGTGCCATCGCAAAAGGCGAGAAACGAGGCTTCTTCGCCCTTGAGGGTTTCCTCCACCACCACCCGCGCCCCGGCCGTGCCAAAGCTGCCCTTGACCATCATGTCGGTCAGGGCGTCCACGGCCTCGTCCACAGTGGCGGCCACGACCACGCCCTTGCCCGCGGCCAGGCCATCGGCCTTGACCACGATGGGCGCGCCCTTCTTGCGCACAAAGGCCACGGCCTCGTCGTATTCGTCAAAGACGCGGAAGGGGGCGGTGGGCACACCCGCCTCGTGCATGAGATTCTTGGAGAAGGCCTTGGAGCCTTCGAGGTTGGCGGCATAGGCGCAGGGACCGAAGCAGGGGATGCCCTCGCGGTCCAGGGCGTTGACCAGCCCGAGGACCAGGGGCAGTTCAGGCCCGGCCACCACCAGATCCACCTCGCGGTCGCGGGCCAGGGCGATGAGGCCGGGGATGTCGTCGTCCTTGATGGGCACGTTTTCGCCCAGCCGTGCCGTGCCGCCGTTGCCGGGCGCGCACAGGATCGCGGTCACCTTGGGATTTTGGGAAAGCTTCCAGCAGATGGCGTGCTCGCGCCCGCCGCCTCCGACCACCAGTATCTTCATGCCTGCCACCTTTTTCGTGTTGGGATGCTCACGATGTAAGAAAAATCAGGGGATTTATCAAGGACGACCGGGTCTAGCGGATGGCGTCGGCCAGGGTGCCCTTGAGGGCGTAGGGGATGCTGCGCTTGCCCAGGGTCAGTTCGCCCGAGAGGTCGAAGGTGGTCCGGTAGACGTCCAGGGGGTCGATGATTGCGCGCCCTGCGGTGCGGATTGCCAGTGGGCTGCCCATGGAGAAGTCGCGCACGACCATGTCGCGGTCGTGGATTTCGGCGGTGAAGGCGAGGTCGCCGACGGTCTTGCCGTCGGGCAGCACCAGTTGCTGGGAGCGGATGTCGAGCCACCCGCCCTGGGGCAGGGCGGCCCCGGCGGGCAGGAACAGGCTGCCCGCCACATGAATGGCACCCTTGAAATCCGTGTCGCCCAGCAGCGAGGTCAGGTTGAAGTCGCCTTCGATCTCCAGGGTGCCGTCCCGGTACAGTTCCAGCTCGCACTGCGAACCGCCGGTATCCAGCCGCACCCGGGCCAGGGGCGAGAAGCCCATGCGCACAGAGGCGCGCCTGAAGGCGAAGCTGCCCGGCGTGTCGGCCAGGGCCACGCGCAGCCCGTTGACGCGGAATCCGAGCGGCCCGTCGCGGTCGATGCTCTCCCAGCGCAGGCGCATGGTGGGCATCCGCTCGTCAAGCCCCACCAGTAGGCTGGTCCACAGCTTGTTCCAAGGCATGAACAGGGCCACGCCCACAAGAAAACCAAGGGCCAATAGAAAAATCCGGGCCAGGATGCGGCCGGGCAGCGAGGAGGGGTGTTTGCGTGCGGTTGCCACGGCTCTCCCTACCTGACCAGCACGAGATGCGCGTCGCTCAGGCGCGGATCATCCGGGTTTCGGGTCAGGGCGCAGTCGCGCGCCTGGAGTCCGGCCCGGTCGCGCAGACCGGCCAGCAGCCGGGCCATGGTGTTCAGAGGCAGGCCGGTCAGCGTGACCTGCAAGGCCGTGTCGCCCGGCCCGGCTCCGGTGTCCCGGCCGGGGGTTTCCCGCAGGGACATCAGGTTTTGCTCGATGGCCAGATCGTCGATGATCCGCCACACCGCCTCCTCAATGGGCAGATGGAGCAGATCGCCCTGCATGGCGCGCAGGGCGTGGATCTCCTCCACCAGCGGCACCACCCGGGCATACTGCGCCTTGCTCTCCTCGATCTGCACCACCACCGTGCCGGTGAACAGGCGCAGGCCGATGAACACGCACAGACCCACCACCACCGCCGCCCTGGGGGCCACCCGGAACAGCCGCTGTCGCGACATCTCGGGCCAGTCGCTCCAGAAATAGCCGCGCCCGGTCATATGGGCTCCACCGTCAGGCTGAACTCGATGCCGCCAAACACGTCCTCGCGCTTCTCAAGGGAGAAATGAAACCGCTCGTCGCCAGACAAGTCTTTGATGTACTGGTCGAAACCGTCCACACCCGGGCCGAAGAATCCGCGCACGTGCCCGGTCCGGCCCGTCACCGACAAGCCCTCAAGCCGCAGGCTCTCCACCGCCGGACGGCTCAAGGCCGCCAGCACGCTCAAAGGATCAAGGCCAATGCGCCGACCAGCCGCCAGCTTGCCATGCTCGAACTGCAACCGCCCAAAGGGCGACTGGCCAATGTCCGGCCCCATCGCCGACACATACAAGGTGTCCGTCTGCTCCCGAATCTCGCGCAACTGGCCATAATGCAACCCATACCGCACCGCCTGACCGGCCACGAACAACCCGCAGATCACACACACCCAAACCATCTTGCGCACAAAGCGCTCGGACTCACGGTCGCGGACAGACTCGCCAGTGCCGACAGGCCGCTTCCGCGCCCCCACGCCAGCCTTGCCGCCCGAAGCCCTGCCCCCGGCATCCGCCCGGACCTTTCGCCCGGTTTCGTTGTGTGAAGTGGTCTTGCTCATGATGCCTCCGCTCCCAAATACGCGAATCCCCTCCGCCCGTCCACACAGGCGCGCTTGGGGCAGGAAGGGGTGGGGTGAGAGGTTCCGGGGGGAAAACTTTTGGGAAAAAGTTTTCCCCC
>NZ_JASTWE010000085.1 GCF_030282845.1 Pseudodesulfovibrio pelocollis | reverse complement strand
CCCCCCCCCCCCCCCCCCCCCCCGGAATCTTCCACCCCATCCCCATCCCCATCCACGGCGCCTAGAAGCGTTCGTATTCGTCGTTGTCCATGTTCAGGTCAACGCCGGGCGCGAGGGCTGGTTTGGCCGTTTTTTTGGCGGCCCCGGGTTTGGGTTGCTGGCCCTGGGGCAGTGCGGCGCGCTGGTTGCGGCTGGTGACGACCGTGGTCTTCTGCCGTTTGTAGGCGGACTGATCGACCTTGAAGAAGGTCATGGCGTGGGCCAGGGCCTGGGCCTGGGCCGAGAGTTCCTCGGAGGTGGAGGCCATCTCTTCGGAGGCCGAGGCATTGCCCTGGATGACCTTGTCGAGCTGGGTGATGGCGGTGCTGATTTCGCTGACGCCCTTGTCCTGCTCCACGCAGCTGGCCGTGATTTCCTGAATGAGTTCAGCGGTCTTGCCGATCTGTGGCACCAGTTCTTCGAGCATGCGCCCGGCCTTGTCAGCCACCTGCATGGAGGTGCCGGAGAGTTCGCCGATCTCCTCGGCCGCGTGTCCGCTGCGTTCGGCCAGTTGGCGCACTTCGGCCGCGACCACGGCAAAGCCCTTGCCGTGTTCTCCGGCCCGGGCAGCCTCGATGGCGGCGTTCAGGGCCAGCAGGTTGGTCTGGCGGGCGATCTCCTGGATGATGGTGATGCGTTCGGCGATGCTCTTGAGGGCGCCCACGGCCTCATTGACCGCCTTGCCGCTTTCGGTGGCGCCCTGGGCGGCCGTGTTGGCGATGGCCTCGGTCTGGCGGGCGTTCTCGGTATTGGAGCGCACGCCCGCGCTCATCTCCTCCATGGAGGCGGATATTTCCTCGATGGACGCGGCCTGCTCGGTGACGGACTGGGACAGGGACTGGGCTGCGGCCGAGAGCTCCTCGCTGCCGGCGGACACGCCGTCGGCCACGGAGTTGACCTCGCCCACCACCCGGTTGAGGTGTCCGGCCATGTCGGTCAGGGACCCGGCGAGCTGGCCCACCTCGTCGTCCTGGCTGAGGTTCACCGTGGCGCGCAGGTCGCCGGTGGCCACGGTCTGGACGAATTCCACACCCTTGCTCAGCGGGCCGATGATGCCCCGGGCGATGATCCAGGCCAGGAGCACGCCCAGGACCACGGCCACCACGTTGAAGATCACGACTCCGGCCTGGGTCTCGCTGGCCTGCGCGATCATGACCTCGTCGGTCATGATGTCCCGGGCGATGACCTCCATGCTCTCGTTGAGCAGCCGCTGCACCTGGTTGAGCTCGGGCATGGTCACGCTGGCGTAGACTTCCCGGGCCTCGTCAAAGCCCTGCTGGCGGCTGTCGAGCAGGCCGATGAGGTGGTCGATGGCGGCCAGGGTCTCCTCGGCCAGGGGGGCGGTGGTGTTGCTGAAATAGCGCAGGGCCGCGTTGCGTTCGCCCTCGGCGAGCATGGCGTTGATCTCGATGGCGGACTCGTGCAGGGCCACATGGGGGGCGAGGATGGCGCGCACCCGGTCGCCGAGCGCCTGGTCCTCGCGCATCAGGCGCTGGGTATCGGGCGCGTAGAGCCACACGCCCAGGTTGCAGGCGTGCGGATCGGTCTGCACGTTGGCACCCCGGGCGCTCGGGTTGAGCATGGTGTCGCGGATGGCGCTCATCCAGACGAGGTGGTCGAGTTTCTTCTCACGCAGGTAGGAGCCCAGGGCCACATCGGCCGGGGCGTACTTGCGGCCGATCTCGATGGCCGAGGCGTGGAGCGCGTTGTGGTGCGCCTCGATCTGGGCCATGAGGGGCTTGATGGCGGGCACCATATGCTCGGCCCGGACCCGGGCATCGCTGTAGTACCATTTGCCAAAGGCGCACTGGCGCGGGTCGGTCTGGACGTTGAGGGTGTGGACCGAGGTATTTGTCAGCAGTTCGTTGACCTGCTCGGCCCATTTGAGATGGTCCACCACCTTCTGGGTGAAGTTGCCGCGCAGCTCGTTGCCGCCGATGACCTCCTCGGCGTCGCTCACGATGCTGTTGATGCCAAACGCGGCCCAGCCTCCCAGGGCGATAACCAGCAAGAGAATCGTGCCGAACCCGACACCGAACTTGACGCAGAGTTTGCAGTCCTTCCAACGCATGACTTCCCCCTCAAAGTGTTGCGGGAGGCGCGGGGCGCCCCTCGGAAATTCGACCCTTTATATCGGACCTGTCGATTCCATGAACAGTGTCTGGCGTGCCGTCCATTATTTTCGTGACTGGAGTATCGAAAAGACGGCAGCCCTGGGCCACGCCGGAGCATGGCCGAGACGCGCGACGACTCGCCGCCAAAGTGAAGGCGGGCCATGATGGAAAGCGGAGGAGGATGGAGCCACGTCCTGCACCAGGACAAAAGAATGATCGAACTCTTGTCGGGTACTTTCCGATCCGATTTTGTTAAGCAACATAGGGAGTTTTGTCAACCTGGAGCGACCGGAACCGCTCGAACTCCTCGTGGGCCCGGGCCTGGGCCAGGATGCGAGCCTCGGCCACCTCGGTGTGGTTGTCCAGGAGCAGGGCCACCAGGTCGGCATCCAGGGACCCGCCCCTGGCCATGTCCAGAAGCACCCGGGCCGACTGGTCCGGGGTCATGCCCGGCCGGTAGGGGCGGTCCTCGGTGATGGCGGTGAACACGTCGCACACGCCCACGATGCGGCTGCCCAGCGAGAGTTCCCGGCCCTTGAGGCCGTGGGGATAGCCCGAGCCGTCGGGCCGCTCGTGGTGCTGGCTGGCCCAGTCGGCGATGTCGTCGAGCCCTGGCACGGAACGCAGGATGGTTTCCGACGTGGTGGCGTGGTGGCGCACGGTGTCGAACTCCTGCCGGGTCAGGGGGCCGGGCTTGTCGAGGATGGTCACGGGCACGGCCAGCTTGCCGATGTCGTGCAGGTTGCCCGCGAGCCGGAGGCGGTCCTGGCTTGGGGTCGTCATGCCGGAAAGGGCGGCCAGCCGGGCCGAGGTTTCGGCCACGCCCAGGGAATGGGTGGCGGTGTGGCGGCTGCGAAAGTCGATGATCAGGGCGAAAAAGCGGGAGAATTGCAGCAACTGGTCGTGGGGGATGACATCGTCGGCCAGGGGCGTGCCAATGGCATCGCGCGCCTGGGTCCAATCGGCGGACAAACGGTCCCAGAACTCGGGCCCGGCCGAGATGTCGAGAAAGGCCTCGACCGCCTCGGGCGCGAACACGGTGCCCGCGTTGTGCCGAATGGCCTGACGGATGCGCTCCCTGCCGACGCGGCGGGTGCCTATACTGTCGAGCACGTCTACCCGGTCGGCGAGATTGATGATGTTGGCCAGCAGCCCGGCCAGCGGGTCATGGTCCGAGGCGGAGCTGGCGGCAGACGGCAGCCGGTGCCACGGGGTGTGGTGGTGCAGGACCAGGGCCGCCACGCGCGAGAGCATGGGGTGGATGGAGAGCAGCCGGAATCCGGCCCGGGCGTGGTCCCCGTGGTCGGCCTCGAAGTCGAGCCCGTCCAGGCGCAGGTCCAGGGAAAAGGCGCCGATGTCATGGAGCAGGGCCGCCGCCACGAGATCCGTGGCATCGCGCTGGCCAAGGCCCATGGCCCCGCCGATGGCGGAAACCCCGACCCCCACCCGGCGGTGGTGGCCCGTGACCGTGGAGCTGACATAGTCCAGCGCGCCGGACGCTCCCTGGATGAGATCAAGAAGATGGATGTCTTTCATGGTCCCTGCTGGTTGACAGCCGGGCATAAGGCCCGGCGCCTTGGTGGATGGTGCCACAACCGTGTGGCCGCGTCTGTCAACAATCCGCAATCCCGGCCAGACGTGCCGGGCGCGAAATGCCACCGCTAGTGT
>NZ_JASTWE010000084.1 GCF_030282845.1 Pseudodesulfovibrio pelocollis | reverse complement strand
CACCGTTGGGTCGTCGCAATGGACTTGTGACGAAGCAGCTGCTGCACTTCCACGATGGTCGCCCCGTTGTGGATCGCGATGCTGGCGGACAGGTGGCGGATGCCATGGAACCCGAATTGCTTCACCCCGATGTCGGCGCACAACCGCTTCAGCCACCGATTGTTCGGGTCCAGAAGGCCTTTGAACCGGCTTCCGAACACCAGTTCTTCGTCACTGGACATCAGCTTCCATTCCGCCAGGTGCGCCCTGAGCATGCCGGACATGGGCAGTTCGTCGAACTCGGCATTCCCGCTTCTGCGCTTGTTGGTCCAGAATCCGATCATGCCCGTGGCCAGATTGACTTCCGACCACTTGAGCTTCCACAGTTCGCCCCGGCGGGCAGCCGTGTGAAACGCCAGCAAAAGCAGCTGCCGCTGCAAGGGCGTCGCCGCGTCCACGACCATGCGGAAGTCCTCAAGGGGCGGAACCCACCTCGGGTGGCGTTGCTCGGGGAACTTGTCCACGGATCGGAACGGATTCGTCTTGTCCATGCCCAGATACCGCGCACCCCATTTCCAAGCGGCGGCAAGCTGTTTTCGATCACGGTTGGCCGTGTTCCCCGTGGTCTGCTTCTTGAGTCGGCTCAGATGGTTCAGGGCCACTACCGGGCTGATTTCATGAACCAACTGCTTCGGTCGCGCCGTCATTTCGAACAAACGTCGAAAGGCAAGGCGCTTGTCCGAGCAACTTCCCTTCGACCATGTGGCCGTGGCGTAGTCCATGTAGGCATTCGCCCAATCCCCGGCCAACACTTCCCGCCCCACATTGTGCGTGTCCTTTCGATTTTCCGCATCCGCGAACTCCAAGGCTTCACGGACATTCTTTTCCCATTTTTCCGCGTCTTTCATTTTTTTAGTCGCGAAAAGTGCTCGCCCGTAGTAGAAACAAATAGTGCTAAGAAAGCTGATTAAACCAATACTGGGCCTTGTCGCGATTGCGATGTTGATCATGGTGGCCCGGGCGCTGGAACTCGACCAGATTCTCGGCTCATTCAAGGAGTGGGTTGGGAGTCAGGGCGTGATGGGCCCGGTCATTTTCGCCGGGGTCTATGCCGTGGCTACCGTGCTCGCATTGCCCGGAGTTTTGCTCACCATCATGGCCGGGGCTGTTTTCGGTTCAGTCGTCGGCGTGCTCACGGCCATTGTCGGGGCCACCGTCGGGGCCTCGCTGTGCTTTCTGATATCCCGATACTTGGCCCGCGAATCCATCACCTTCCTGCTCAATAAAAATGAAAAATTTAGGAGGCTTGATGATCTCACAGAAAAAAATGGCGCCATCATTGTGGCCATCACCAGGCTGGTACCGCTTTTTCCCTTCAATCTGTTGAATTACGGTTTTGGGCTGACCAAGGTGCCGTTCCGGACCTATGTCCTTTGGTCAGCGCTGTGCATGTTGCCAGGAACAATTCTCTATGTGGTCGGAACCGATGCCATCGCGACCGCCATGCGCGATGGTCAGATTCCGGTAAGCCTTGTTGCCGTGGTGGCGCTCATCGCGGTCATACTCACGTTGGTCGTGCGCAAGGCGAAAAGTGCATTGAAGGAGTAGTCTCGATGTCCATGAGTCCGTTTCTTCCCGGCAACATTCACGACCAGAAACTGGTTTCCAACATTTTCCCCGCAGACTGGGTGAATCCGACTCCTGAACCCATGTACAATCTTGTCGTCGTGGGCGCAGGGACCGCTGGCCTGATCTCTGCCATCGCCACCGCCACCCTTGGCGGAAAGGTCGCTCTCATCGAGCGCCAGTCGATGGGGGGCGACTGCCTCAACGTCGGCTGCGTTCCGTCGAAGAGCCTCATCCGCGCAGCCCGGTTGGCGGCGGAAATGCGCGATGCGGCCTCTTTCGGACTCACGCCGGCTCCTGTCGGCAGAGAGGACTTCCCGCAGATCATGGAACGGATGCGGAGGATTCGCGTCGAGGTCAGCAAGAATGATTCTGTTCAGCGATACGCCGGGGCGGGCGTGCATGTGTTTTTGGGAGAGGGGGTGTTCACAGGCCCTGGCACGGTGGCGGTGGGCGGAGCCGAATTGCGGTTCCGCAAGGCGGTCGTGGCCACTGGCGCGCGTGCCGTGCGCCCGGATATCCCCGGACTTGAAGGGGTTGGGTTCCTTACGAACGAAACGGTCTTCAACCTTACCAAACTGCCGAACCATCTCCTGGTGATCGGCGGCGGCCCCATCGGCTGTGAACTCGCCCAGGCGTTTCGAAGAGTTGGCGCTGAAGTCACCATCGTCCAGAGTTCCCACTTCCTCCCGCGCGAGGATGAAGACGCCTCTGCCATTCTCGCCGAGGTCTTCCAGCACGAAGGCATCCGCGTGCTTCTGCACACCAAACCCCTTGGCTTCGAGCACGGCGAATCCGGGCGCAAGAGGGTCGTCCTGGATCACGATGGAGAGACAATGGTGGTCGAGACTGACGAAATACTGGTCGGTGCCGGCCGTGCGCCCAATGTTCAAGGCCTTGGGCTAGAGGCCGCCGGCGTCGAGTACGACGCCAGAAAGGGCGTCAGCGTCAACGACCACCTGCAAACCACAAACAGGAACATTTATGCCGCAGGCGACTGCTGCATGGGGTGGAAGTTTACCCACGCCGCCGACGCTGCCGCGCAAATCGTCGTGCAAAACGCGCTGTTCAAGGGACGCAAAAAGCTCAGCTCACTCACCATGCCCTGGTGTACCTACACCTCCCCGGAGATCGCCCATGTCGGCATGTACGAGGGGGAAGCGCGGTCAATGGGGCTGGCGGTGGATGTCTTCAAGGTCAACATGGATGAGATAGATCGTGCCTTGACCGACGGGGAGGGCCAAGGATTTGTCAAGGTAATGGTCAGAAAAGGCACGGGACGCATCCTCGGCGCAACCATTGTCTCGACTCACGCGGGAGAGATGATCAGCGAGATCACCACGGCCATGGTCTCTGGGGCTGGGCTTGGGCAATTGGCCAAGGTCATCCATCCCTACCCGACCCAGGCGGACGCCATCCGGCGGGTCGCAGGGCTCTACAACAAATCCAGGCTGACTCCTCTGCTTTCTAAGACCTTGAAATGGTGGCTGAAAATACAACGATGACGCGCAAAAATCCTGACTTTGCCAAGGCATTGATTGTCCTTTTCACGAGGTTTCCTGTTCCGGGCGAGGTGAAAACCCGCTTGATTCCATTTCTCGGTGCGGACGGAGCGGCCGACCTGCAGCGGCGCATGACCGAGTTCATGGTCAGGCATGTTCGCCGCACGGGCATACCCATGCAAATCCGGCATGACGGCGGGACGGACAGGCAAGTGGGGGAATGGCTCGAATCCGAAGGGCGCTGCATCCCGCAAGGCTCGGGTGATCTTGGCGAACGCATGTCGCGCGCATTTGCCCACGCCTTTGCCGGTGGCGCTGGCAAGGTGCTGGCCATCGGGTGCGACTGCCCTGACAATCGGGCCGCGAACATTCTTGAAGCAGTGCGGAAGCTGGACAACACCCCCTGCGTCATCGGGCCTGCATCGGACGGCGGGTACTACCTGATCGGCCTGAGTGAACCACGCCCGGAACTGTTTCGGGACATCGACTGGGGAACCGGGAGGGTGTTCAGACAAACTATCGAGAAATTGGGCAAGTATAGTCTGTTGCCCGTCCTGGATGATGTGGACGAACCCCGGGATATCCCTCCACGGATTTCTGTCATCATCCCCACCTTGAATGAAGAGGGTGTCATCGGCGCTACCGTGGCGGCCGTCCGGGAAGGGTTCGACACCGAGGCGATCGTGGTTGACGGCGGAAGCCGTGACCACACTGTCGAAATTGCGAAAAAAAGCGGGGCCAGCACGATCATTGCCGAGCCAGGCAGGGCTTCGCAAATGAATTGCGGAGCCCGCGAGGCCACCGGCGGCATCCTCCTGTTCCTCCACGCGGATTCAGAGCTTCCTCAGGACTGGGACCGGCATGTCCGCCGCGTCTTGAGGCAGCCTGGAACAGCGCTTGGCCATTTCGGTTTCGCGATCAAGGAGTCCTTTCCGGGTAAGCGATTGATCGAAATCGGCACCAAGGTGAGATCCCGTCTTCTGAAAAGGCCCTACGGCGACCAGGGGCTGTTTCTCCATCGTGCGGAATTCGAGGCGCTGGGGGGGTTCCCGGCACTGCCCATTCTCGAAGACCTTTACTTGGTCAGGGAGGCGGGGAGGCGCGGACGCATCCGTTGCGCCGATGCCGAACTGATGACCTCCGGCAGGCGGTGGATGCAGCATGGGGCCCTGCGCACGACACTCATCAATCAGGCCATTCTGATTGCGGCATGGCTTGGGCACGATCTGGCAGCACTGCGAAACGCCTATGCCAAGGGGGAAAACCCCTTCTTTCGCAATTGAAAATGCGCTCTGTCGTTCGCTTGATCAG
>NZ_JASTWE010000083.1 GCF_030282845.1 Pseudodesulfovibrio pelocollis | reverse complement strand
CACCACACCGCCACCGGTTGCATCCGGCCCGGCCTCGACGTCTGGCTGGTGGGCGAGGTGGTCATCATCGAGATCACCGGCACGGACATGCTCCGACGCAAAGACCCCAAGAGCGGCCTCGCCCTGCTCGCCAAGGAATAGGCCCCATGCCCATGTATTCAGCAGACGCGGTCATCTGCGGAGCCGGAATCCTCGGCCTGACCATCGCCCGGGAACTGGTGGCGGCAGGGTTCCGCGACATTATCGTCTTCGACAAGGAGGACAGGCCGGGCCGCCACGCCTCAGGCCGCAACAGTGGGGTGCTCCACGCGGGCATCTATTACGACCCGGGCACCATGAAGGCCCGCATGTGTCTTGAGGGCAACCGGCGCATGCAGGCCTACTGCGAGGAACACGGGCTGCCGCTCTTCAAGTCGGGCAAGGTCATCGTGGCCCGCGAGGAAGGCGAACTGGCCACTCTGGATGAACTGAAACGGCGCGCCGAGGCCAACGGGGCCGAGGTGGAGATGCTGGATGAGGCCGGGCTGGCCGAGATCGAGCCCAACGCCCGGACCGTGGGCCGCGCCCTGTACTCGCCCCTGACCGCCGTGGTCGATCCCGGGGCGATCCTCACGGCACTTCGCGACGAGCTGGAGCGAAGCGGCAGGGTCCGCTTCTTCTTCGACACCCGCTTCCTCGCCCCCCGGCCTGGCGCGGTGCGCACCAGCCAGGGCGACATCGCCTACGGGCTGTTCATCAACGCGGCCGGGGCCTACAGCGACAAGGTGGCCCACGCCTTCGGCATCGCCAGGAACTACCGCCTGCTCCCCTTCAAGGGCATCTACCGCACCCTCAAGAAGCCTGCGGCAGACAAGATTCACGGCTCCATCTACCCGGTGCCCAACATCAGAAATCCCTTTCTCGGCGTCCACTTCACCCGCAACGTCCACGGCGACGTGTATGTCGGCCCCACGGCCATTCCCGCCTTTGGCCGCGAAAACTACGGCGTGCTCCGGGGCATCGACGGCGAGTTCGTGGCCATCCTTCTGCGCGACCTGCGCATGTTCCTCGACAACGAGAAATTCCGGGCCGTGGCCCTGGAAGAGCCGCGCAAATACTTCTTCGGCCACTTCTACCGCGACGCCGCGAGGCTGGTCCGACACATCGCGCCAAACGACTTTCAGTCCAGCCCCAAGGTGGGCATCCGCCCGCAGCTGGTGGACATGGAGACCAGTGAACTGGTCATGGACTTCATTATCAAGCGCCACGGCGACACCCTGCACATCCTCAACGCCATCTCCCCGGCCTTTACCAGCGCCATGCGCTTTGCCGAACTGGTGGTCCGGGAGCACGTCGCGGCGTGAGGCTCGAGTCTTCTTGACTTGCACGGTGAAACATGCACATAATTAACCGTTCTTCCCTTTACACGAGACTTACGAGGTATTCATAATGGCACTTCCGAATCTGAAATTCGGTGAGTTGACCGCCAAGCTGCCCATCATTCAGGGCGGCATGGGGGTCGGCATCTCCCTCTCCGGCCTGGCCAGCGCCGTGGCCAACGAGGGCGGTGTCGGCGTCATCGCCACATCCATGATCGGCATGCGCGATCCTCATCGCGCCAAGGACCCCGAGGCAGCCGACCGGCGCGGCCTCATCGACGAGATCCGCAAGGCCAGGGCCAAGATGACCGACGGCCTGCTGGGCGTGAACATCATGTGCGCCCTGACCAACTACGGCGACATGGTCCGCACCTCCATCCGCGAACGGGTGGACGTCATCATCTCGGGCGCGGGCCTGCCCCTTGACCTGCCCGGCTACCTGCGCGACGTGTCGGATGAGCTTCGGGAAGAGATGCGCACCAAACTGGTGCCCATCGTCTCCTCGGGCCGCGCTGCCGGCATCCTGTGCCGCAAGTGGTTCAACAAGTTCGGCTACCTGCCCGATGGATTCGTGGTGGAAGGGCCCAAGGCGGGCGGCCACCTCGGCTTCAAGGCCGAGCAGATAGACGACCCCGACTACCAACTCGAGATACTCGTCACCGAGGTCATCGAGGCGATCACCCCCTTTCGCGAGCAGCACCAGAAAGACATTCCGGTCATCGCCGCAGGCGGCGTTTACACTGGCGAGGATATCGCCCGCTTCCTGGAAATGGGCGCATCCGGTGTCCAGATGGGCACCCGGTTCGTGGCCACCCACGAGTGCGACGCGGACGAACGCTTCAAACGCGCCTACATCGACGCCAAGAAAGAGGACGTGACCATCATCAAAAGCCCGGTGGGCATGCCCGGCCGCGCCCTGAAGAACAGCTTCCTCGATGCCGTGGCCACCGGGCTCAAGCACCCCAAGAAGTGCGTCCACAAATGCCTGCACAGCTGCGCCGAGGACCAATCCCCCTACTGCATCGCCCAGGCCTTGGTCAACGCATACAAGGGCAAGCTCAAGAACGGCTTCGCCTTTGCCGGGGCCAACGCCTACCTCGTAGACAAGATCGTCTCGGTCAGGGAACTCATGAACTCCCTCAAGGACGAGTTCGAGCGGTTCCGCAAGTAGACCCAACCGACATCAGACAACAAGAAAAGACCTCCTCGCGGCAAGACGTTTTCCATAAATGTTGACAAAAACGCCAAAAATGTTATATAACCCCCTGTAAGCTAACGCGAATAGGGGGTTATCCTTTTGGGTAAAATATTTTCCCCGGTTGCCAAACCGCGCATCCCAGTCCCGGTTGATGGAATCCAGGTCAACTACTGCAAGAATCCGCAATGCAAGAACTTTGGCCATCCAGCGAAGCCGGAAGTGTCCCGCGGCCGAGTCGCTGCCGGACAGAAGCGGAAGCAGGATGGCTACAGGGTTGCCGCCAGTGGACGGGACGCGCCCGTGTTGCATTGCAAGGAATGCGGCGAAAGCCCGCCCATGAAAAGCAATCTGGGCATCGCCCAAGAGCTTGCCCGCTTCAAATCCCTGCTCGCTGAAACTGATGATGGTTGCAAAAATCTCGATTGCGAGAACTTCGGCGTGTCCCTGCGGGCCAGGAAGCGATACCAGAAGTTCGGCACCACCGCCTCGGGTGACCCGAGATACAGGTGCAAGGCGTGCGGGAAGACTTTTTCCGTGGGGTCAGCGTCCCGGCGGCATAGGAAGTCGGAAAAGAACCGGCTGATCTTCATGCTGGCCGTAAACAAGACCCCTATACGTCGTATGTGCGAGGTCGCCGACCTCCAGGCGAAATACGTATACCAAAAGCTGGATTTCCTTCACGGGCAATGCGTCCGTTTCCTGGCTGGCCGCGAAAGGAAGCTTTTGACCAGTGTCCACCCCAAGCGGCTGCACTTGAGCGTGGACCGTCAGGACCATTTCGCGAACTGGCTGGATCGCGGTATCAAGAAGAATATCGTATTTCAGGCCATAGGGACGGCCGACAACATCACCGGGTACGTGTTCGCCAGCCACATGAACTATGATCCAGCCTTAACCCATGAAATCGTGGAGAAGGATGCCCGCGATTGCGGGGATCTTCACTTGTCCGTGCCGTTCAGGCAGCACGCACGGCTTTGGCTTGGGCAGGACTATCTCAAGGCGATGTACCGGTCGGCTATCCGCTACAAGAAGGCCATCGTGGACGACACCCTGTTGGCAAAGGTCATGGAGACCTACGAGAAGACGGGCAATCGGCCAGACGTCGAAGATCTTGAAGCCGTGACCGGCTACATGCAACTTCCTGAACACGGGGTCCAGGTCAGGGCCGACTACACCATGTACGGCCATTTCTTCTATCTGGCCCACCTGCTCCGCAATGTCGGCAGGATACGCTTCTACATGGACCAGGAATCGGGGATCAGGGCGGCTTGCCTTTCAGCGTTCATGAAACGGGTGAAGAAAAGGACTTGCGACGCCTTCTACGTCTCGATCAATAAGGACATGACCAACGACGAGCGGGAGCAGTGCGTCAAGGCCAGCAGGAAGTGCTTCAAGCAGTTTAAAGATCGTTTCCCAGGCCTTCCCGACCGGGAAGTGGTCAAGATGATGGTGAAGCAAAATATGAAGTCCCTGAAGCAGATTGGACAGTACAAGGATCTCTGGCTGGAACACCCTTACCCCAGCAAGGACGAACCAGAGAAGATGGTCAGCTTCCAGACCGACCTGGGCGACTATGACGAGGATTTGAAGGCCGACATGTACATGCGGGCCTCTCTGGCTGGGATCGACCGCTTTTTCATGCAGGCTAGGCGTAGGAGTTCCTACTTGGAACGCGGTATTCACACCTCCAGCCGAAGCGGCGGGGTGTGGCACGGATACGCCCCGTATGACCCAAGGATGATCGGGAAAAGCCTGGATATCCTCCGCTTCTACTACAACTATGTTCAGGTAGGGAAGAACAAGGAGACCCCGGCCATGCGGCTTGGACTGGCCGACGGGCCGGTAAAAGTGGAAGACATTTTGTACTAACGTTTCCTTGATTGAGTGGTTGACTCCACTTCAGGCGACGAGGTACATTTTTGAGTGATTTAGGGGTGTTGAACATTTGATTGACTTCTTGTCCATGACATGAGCATACGTGTGACGAGATAAAAGGCGGGGATCATACATGGACAAGAGCGTTGCCGTAGACAGGGATACATTTCAACCAGCAAAACCCATT
>NZ_JASTWE010000082.1 GCF_030282845.1 Pseudodesulfovibrio pelocollis | reverse complement strand
CATCTTTTTTGTGAACAGCCTGCATTTTTGGGCCTTTTCAACGGCCAGTCAGCCGTCGTGGTTTCCGGCTGATGCCGCTCCTGTTTTGCCCCGCCATGGGCCAGCACGTCCTCTGGCACGCGGCTCATGATTTTTCACATCCATCGCTTCCTCCCGCCACGAGAATGGGCTATGATCAAAGCAAATCGAAAATGGTAGCCATTACTAGTTGGCTGTGCTATGGCTGGATTCAAGTGGAAGCAAAACACGCTGGTGGCGGCGACAAGCTGGAGCCATAAGCCTAAAATGTATGGAGGAAACGACATGGCAAAGAAAAAAGAGACGATGACCACCGCCTTTGGTCATCCCGTGGGAAATGATCTCAATTCCGTTACCGCCGGGTCTCGCGGGCCGGTGTTGATGCAGGACGTGCACCTGCTCGAAAAGCTCTCCCATTTTGATCGCGAGCGCATCCCGGAGCGGGTGGTCCACGCAAAGGGCGCGGGCGCCTACGGCTATTTCGAGGTCACGGCAGACGTGACCAAGTACACCCGGGCCGCCTTCCTCTCCCAGGTGGGCAAGAAGACAGACGTGTTCGCCCGGTTTTCCACCGTGGGCGGCGAAAAGGGCAGCGCCGATGCCGAGCGCGATCCGCGCGGGTTCGCCCTCAAGTTCTACACCGAGGACGGCAATTACGACATGACCGGCAACAACACCCCGGTCTTCTTCATCCGCGATCCCCTCAAGTTTCCGGATTTCATCCACACCCAGAAGCGCGACCCGGCCACCAACCTCAAGAGCCCGACCATGGCCTGGGATTTCTGGTCGCTGACACCCGAGTCCATGCACCAGGTGACCATCCTCTTCTCGGATCGCGGCACCCCGGCCACCTTCCGCAACATGAACGGCTATTCGAGCCACACCTATAAATGGTATAATGCCAAGGGCGACTATTTCTGGGTCCAGTATCACTTCAAGACCGACCAGGGGATCAAGAACCTGACCGGTCCCGAGGCGGCCGCCATGTGCGGCAAGGACCCGGACCACGCCACCCGCGATCTTCACGACGCCATCGCGCGCGGCGACTATCCGTCCTGGACCCTGGAGATGCAGATCCTCACCCCCAAGCAGGCCGAGAAGTTCGGCTGGGACATCTTCGACATCACCAAGGTCTGGCCCCACAAGGAAGTGCCGCCCATCACGGTGGGCAAGCTGGTGCTCAACCGCAACCCCGAGAACTACTTCGCCGAGGTGGAGCAGGCCGCCTTCAACCCGAGCAATCTGGTGCCCGGCATCGGCGTCTCGCCCGACAAAATGCTCCAGGGCCGTCTGTTCTCCTACCACGATACCCACCTGCACCGGCTGGGGCCCAACTATCACCTGATTCCGGTCAACCAGCCCAAGAACGCGCCCGAGAAGAGCTACCAGCGCGATGGCGCCATGCGCACGGACAACAACGGCGGAGGCGGCCCCAACTACTGGCCCAACAGCTTCGGCGGCCCGGCCCCGGACAATGCCTCCATCGAGCCGCCCATCCCCCTGGACGGCCAGGGCGGCCGCCACGAGTTCACCCACAAGAACGACGACTTCGTGCAGCCGGGCAACCTGTACCGCCACGTCATGACCGAGCAGGACCGGGCCAATCTGGTCAGCAACATCCTGGGCAGCCTGGGCCAGACGCCCAAGCCCATCCAACTGCGCCAGTGCGCCCTGTTCTTCAAGGCCGACGAGGACTACGGCACCCGCGTTGCCAAGGGCCTGGGCCTCGACCTTGCCAAGGTCAAGAAGCTGGCCGCCATGACCCAGGAGGAAAGGGTGGCCGCAACGCCCGTCAAATAACCCGTACACCGCAGGCCCGGCCGGGAACCACCCCGGCCGGGCCACCTCACTCCGCGCAAGGCCCCTGCCACCGCCCCCGGCAGGGGCCTTGGCCTGTGTGCGGGCAGGGCCGCTCCGGCCCTTTGCGCCCCGGAATTTCCCCGCCAGCCCTGTCGCTCGCCCACTTCACCCTTGTCTCGCGGCCGCTTTCAGCGTAGAATTTCGTGAAGTCTCGATAAAATCTAGACTTCGGGCCGGACGGCGTCCGGCCCGCGCGGTGAAGGCACGGTGAAGGCAAGGTGGAGGCACGGTGAAGCAGCGCGTTCTGGCGGGAATCCCCGATGTGCTGGACGAACAGCGGTTCGCCCACGGAGGCAACCTGCGCCGTCTGGCCGAGCAGGCAGGCTGTCGGGCCGAGGAGATTCTCGATTTTTCGGCCAACGTCAATCCGCTGGGGCCGCCCCCCTGGCTGGGTCAGGTGGTGGGGCAGGCGCTCCAGTCCGTGGACGCCTACCCGGACCCGGACTGCCACGACCTGCTCATGGCCGCGGCCGAGGCGTACAAGGTCTGGCCCACCCAGGTCATCGCGGGCAACGGGGCGTCCGAGTTGCTCTTTGCCGTGGCCTCCCTGGGAGGGTTCGGTCAGGCGGTCATTCCCTCGCCCACCTATGTGGACTACGCCCGCGCCTGCAAGGCGCACCGACTCAAGGTGGTCGAGGTGCCCCTTGGCGACGACCTGCGCGTCAACTTTCCGGCCATGGGGCGCCTGTTGACCACGCCCTCGCTGGTCTTCCTGTGCAATCCCAACAATCCCACGGGCACGCTCTTTTCCCCGGCCGACCTGCGCGAGGTGGCGGCCATGTTCCCCCGCTCGCGCTTCGTGGTGGACGAGTCCTTTGCCGAGTTCCTGCCCGAGGGGGCTGACCGCCTCGTGCGCGACAGGCCGTCCAACGTCATCACCGTGCTCTCCATGACCAAGTTCTTCGCCATCCCCGGCATCCGGCTCGGGCTGGCCTTTGCCGATCCCGAGGTGATCCTGCGCCTCAAGCAGGCCATGCCCGCGTGGTCGGTCAACACCCTGGCCCAGAAGGTGGGCGCGCGCTGCCTGCGCGACACGGCCTATGCGGCGCGCACCCGCGAGCAGACCGCGCTGCTGCGCGAGAACCTGGCCTCGGGCCTGCGCCATGTGCCGGGCATCAGGGTGCTGCCGGGCACGGCCAACTATCTGCTGTGCCGGGTGGAGCGCGTGGGCCAGGACGCGGTGCCCCTGCGGGACAGGCTGCTCGTCGAGCATCGCATCGCCATCCGCCTGTGCGGCAACTACGAAGGGCTGGACAACAACTGGTTTCGCGTGGCCGTGCGCAGCGGCGAGGACAACGAGCGGCTGATCCGGGCCATGGAGGCGGTCAGCGGCACCGGGCGCGGCCCGGTGGTCCGGCGCACCAAGCGCACCCCGGCCCTGATGCTTCAGGGCACCAGCTCCAATGCGGGCAAGTCCGTGCTGGCCGCCGCCTTTTGCCGCATCTTTTTGCAGGACGGCTACTCCGTGGCCCCGTTCAAGGCCCAGAACATGTCCCTCAACTCCTTTGTCACCGACGAGGGGTGCGAGATGGGCCGCGCCCAGGTGACCCAGGCCATGGCCTGCCGCCAGCGGCCCGACGTGCGCATGAATCCGGTGCTGCTCAAGCCCGGGTCGGACACCGGCTCCCAGGTCATCGTCATGGGCCGCCCGGTGGGCAGCATGAGCGTGGGCGAATACGTGCGCTACAAGCCGCGCGCCTGGGAGGCGGTCAAGGTCGCCTACGACTCCCTGGCCAACGAGCACGACATCATGGTCATCGAGGGCGCGGGCAGTCCGGCCGAGGTCAACCTCAAGCACCACGACATCGTCAACATGGCCATGGCCCGCCACGCCGACGCCCGGGTGCTCCTGGCGGGCGACATCGACCGGGGCGGCGTCTTCGCCTCCATGGTCGGGACCATGCATCTGCTCACCCCGGCCGAGCGCGACATGGTCGAGGGATTCCTCATCAACCGCTTCCGGGGCGACGAGACGCTTCTGGAACCCGCCTATGGGCACATGTTCGAGCACACGGGCAGGCCGGTGCTGGGCACTATCCCCTACATCCACTCCCTGGGGCTGCCCGAGGAGGACTCGGTGTCCTTCAAGGAGGGTTTCCGGCCCGAGGCGCGCAAGCTCGCGCCCGACCAGTGCGTGGACATCGCGGTCATCGACCTGCCGCGCATCTCCAATTTCAACGATATCGATCCGCTCCACGCCGAGCCGGACGTGCGCGTGCGCGTGGTCTCGGACGCCCACGCCCTGGGCACGCCCGACGCGGTGATCATCCCGGGCTCCAAGTCCACTGTGCCGGACATGAAGGCCCTGCGCGGAGCGGGCATGGCTGCGGCCCTGCGCGCCCTGGCAGGGGAGGGGTGCCGCACCCGCATCATCGGCATCTGCGGCGGCTTCCAGATGCTCGGCGAGGTGGTGGACGACCCCTTCGGCCTGGAGTCGGAGACCATCCGCATGGACGGCTTCGGCTTGCTGCCGGTGCAGACCACCCTGGTGCCGGAGAAGACCCTGACCCGCACCTGGGGCACCCACGCCCGGTCTGGCCTGCCGGTCCACGGCTACGAGATTCACCACGGCCTGACCAAGCCCCTGGCCGACTCCCTGCGCGTGGCCCTGCGCGACAACGCGGGCCAGCCCCTGGGATTTGCCCGGGCCGATGGCCGGGTGTGGGGCACCTACCTGCACGGCCTGTTCGACGCCGACGAGTTCCGGCGCTGGTTCATCGACCAGTTGCGCGCGGACAGGGGGCTGGCCCCGCTGGGCGTGCAGGTGCGCTTCGACCTGGAGGACGCCCTGGACCATCTGGCGGGCGTGGTTCGTCAGGCGGTGTGCATGGAGAAGATATACAAGGCCCTTGGCTTCAGCGGCTGCTGCACCCAGGCCAGTTTGTTCCGCGCTGCCGGGGGATGACCTCAGGTACTGAATGAGGGCGTTTTTTTCTTGAAATATTTA
>NZ_JASTWE010000081.1:2500-5144 GCF_030282845.1 Pseudodesulfovibrio pelocollis | reverse complement strand
GCCCAAGCCCTGAAAACAGCAAAGCCCCGATTCTATTGAATCGGGGCTTTGGAAAGATTTCTTGGCAACGACCTACTTTCCCACACGCTACCATGCAGTATCATCGGCGATGGAGGGCTTAACTACCGGGTTCGGAATGGGACCGGGTGTACCCCCTCCTCCTTGGTCACCAAGAAAAAGAGATAAGCATATTGCTTAATATATAAGTCAATAGGGAGAAGAGAGAATTCCTTTTTAATGTCAAATAAGCCGCACGATCTATTAGTACCGGTCAGCTGAACAACTCGCGCTGCTTACACCTCCGGCCTATCAACCTTGTAGTCTTCAAGGGATCTTCAGGGACTAATGTCCAGGGAGAACTTATCTTGAGGATGGCTTCCCGCTTAGATGCTTTCAGCGGTTATCCGTGCCGAACATAGCTACCCTGCAGTGCCACTGGCGTGACAACAGGAACACCATAGGTTCGTCCACCCCGGTCCTCTCGTACTAGGGGCAGACCCTCTTCAATTCTCCTACGCCCACGGAGGATAGGGACCAAACTGTCTCACGACGTTTTAAACCCAGCTCGCGTACCACTTTAAACGGCGAACAGCCGTACCCTTGGGACCTGCTTCAGCCCCAGGATGTGATGAGCCGACATCGAGGTGCCAAACCGCGTCGTCGATGTGAACTCTTGGACGCGATCAGCCTGTTATCCCCGGCGTACCTTTTATCCTATGAGCGATGGCCCTTCCATGCGGAACCACCGGATCACTAAGACCAACTTTCGTTCCTGCTCGACATGTCTGTCTCACAGTCAAGCTCCCTTATGCCTTTGCACTCAACGGCTGGTTTCCAATCAGCCTGAGGGAACCTTTGCAAGCCTCCGTTACTATTTGGGAGGCGACCGCCCCAGTCAAACTACCCACCAGACACTGTCTCCAAGCCGGATGACGGCATTGGATTAGATACCTAAGTAACCAAGGGTGGTATTTCAAGGGTGACTCCACGCACTCTGGCGAGCACGCTTCAAAGTCTCCCACCTATCCTACACATGATTAATCAAATACCAATGTCAAGCTGCAGTAAAGGTGCACAGGGTCTTTCCGTCCTTCCGCGGGTACCCAGCATTTTCACTGGGAATTCAATTTCACTGAGTCTCTGGTTGAGACAGTGGGGAGATCGTTACGCCATTCGTGCAGGTCGGAACTTACCCGACAAGGAATTTCGCTACCTTAGGACCGTTATAGTTACGGCCGCCGTTTACCGGGGCTTCGATTTAGAGCTTCGACCGAAGTCTAACCCCACCTCTTAACCTTCCGGCACCGGGCAGGCGTCAGTCCCTATACATCGTCTTACGACTTAGCAGAGACCTGTGTTTTTAGTAAACAGTCGCCCCCCCCGATTATCTGCGTCTCGAATCCGCTCATTCAGTAAATAAAATCACGGTTCCGAGAACCCCTTATTGCGAACGTACGGGGTCATTTTGCCGAGTTCCTTAACCAGAGTTCTCTCAAGCGCCTTGGTCTGCTCGACCCACCTACCTGTGTTGGTTTGCGGTACGGTACGCATATGCTAAACTTAGAAGCTTTTCTTGGCAGCATGGAATCAACGGCTTCAGTCGGTTTAATGACACGGCATCACGTCTCGGCCTTAAAGAAGAGCGGATTTGCCTACTCCTCAAGCCTACTCGCTTGCACCGGGACTTCCAACACCCGGACCGTCTATCCTTCTGCGTCCCTCCATCGCACACATATGCATGTACAGGAATATTAACCTGTTTCCCATCGACTACGCATTTCTGCCTCGCCTTAGGGGCCGACTTACCCTGGGAAGATTAACTTTACCCAGGAAACCTTAGGTTTACGGCGAATATGTTTCTCACATATTTTATCGTTACTCATGCCAGCATAATCACTTCTCATTAGTCCAGCAAACCTCACGGTTCACCTTCATCCCATCTGAGAACGCTCCCCTACCGCTCATAGTAAACTATGAACCCAAAGCTTCGGTACAATGCTTAGCCCCGTTACATTTTCGGCGCAGAATCGCTAGGCCAGTGAGCTATTACGCTTTCTTTAAAGGATGGCTGCTTCTAAGCCAACCTCCTGGATGTATCAGCAACTCCACCACCTTTCCCACTTAGCATTGATTTCGAGACCTTAGCTGTTGGTCTGGGCTGTTTCCCTTTCGGCCATGGACCTTCGCACCCATAGCCTGACTGCATGACATCATCTTACGGCATTCGGAGTTTGATAGGGGTTGGTAACCTGGTGGGGCCCCTAGCCCTGTCAGTGCTCTACCTCCGCAAGACTAATCACACGCTATACCTCAATATATTTCGGGGAGAACCAGCTATCACCGGGTTTGATTGGCCTTTCACCCCTATCCACAAGTCATCCAAATCGTTTTCAACCGATACTGGTTCGGTCCTCCACTTGATTTTACTCAAGCTTCAACCTGCTCATGGATAGATCACCCGGCTTCGGGTCTACTCCGCAGTACTTGACGCCCTATTCAGACTCGCTTTCGCTACGGCTACACTTACGCTTAACCTCGCACTACAGAGTAACTCGCTGGCCCGTTATGCAAAAAGCACGCGGTCACGGAACAAGTCCGCTCCCACAGCTTGTAGGCACAAGGTTTCAGGTTCTATTTCACTCCC
>NZ_JASTWE010000080.1 GCF_030282845.1 Pseudodesulfovibrio pelocollis | reverse complement strand
TTATTTATTATATTGATTTTTTAAAGTGGGAGCTGTTAAATGAGGTCGTCGATATAGGCTGTCGACGATGACACACATGTGAAAGCGAAAAGATCCGATAGGATTGGCGTTGAGGAGAGACGGGCGAAACTGCCAAGCCGTCAAGCCTCAGCCAGTGTTCCGGGAGGGCGGGCGAATTTGCGCGCAAGTGGACTCCCAGAAACAGGTTGTCTTGCGCCAGGGCTGCCGCTATTGTGCCCGTTCAGACATAATATGACGGACCACATGGAGACCAGATGCCCACGAATGTTGATATGTTGAAACTGTTTACCGATGCACAGGATGTGCCTGAAGCGCTCAGAATTCTCAAACCGGTCGAGTTGCGGGGGTACCTGGTCGGAGGGCGGATCGTCGAATGGGCCGGACCCATGCAGCGCGTGGATTCGCCCATTGAAGTCCGCCGGGGCGGTCCCCCAGAGCCGGTGCACCTCGGCTCGTGCCCGCAGCTTGATGCCCAGGCCGGAATTGCTGCGGTGGAGGCTGTCCGTCAGGCGTGGGACAACGGCATGGGGTTGTGGCCGACCATGAGCGTGGCCGGGCGCATCAGCCGTGTCGAGGCGTTCACGGGCCGCATGATCGAGGAGCGCGACACCATCGTCCGGCTCATGATGTGGGAAATATGCAAGCCTCTGGCCGAGTGCCGGGTCGAGTTCGACCGCACGGTGGAATACATCCGCGACACAGTGGACGCGCTCAAGGACCTTGACCGGGCCTCATCGCGCTTTGTCATCGAGAAGGGCATTTATGCGCAGATCAGGCGCGCCCCGCTTGGGCCAACCCTGTGCATGGGGCCGTACAACTATCCCCTCAACGAGACCTTTGCCACGCTGCTTCCGGCCCTGCTTATGGGTAACCCGGTGATCCTCAAGCCGCCCCGCCTGGGCAGGCTCTTGTATGCTCCGCTCATGGAGGCGTTTCGCGACTGCTTTCCCTCAGGTGTGGTCAACGTCGTTTTCGGAGACCGCACGTTGATCGGGCCGATCCTGGAATCGGGTGCCATCAGCGTGCTCGCCTTCATCGGTTCAAGCGCGGCGGCTAGCGCCATGCGCACAAGCCACCCCAATCCCAACCGTTTGCGCTGCATCCTGGGCCTTGGGGCCAAAAATCCGGCCATTGTCATGAAATCGGCGGACATGGAGCTGGCCGTGGCCGAGTGCGCGGCGGGCAGTCTTTCCTTCAGCGGCCAGCGGTGCACGGCATTGAAAATCCTCTTCGTCCATGAAGACAGGCTGGAGGAGTTCATCGAGCGGTTCACAGAGGCTGTGGCGGCCATGCCCATCGGCATGCCCTGGACACAGGGGGTGCGCATCACCCCGCTGCCCGAGCCGGGCAAATGCGAGTATCTGAGCGAACTGGTGGCCGATGCCGTGGCGCACGGTGCGAAAGTGGTCAATGCGGGCGGCGGCCGGTCCGCAAAGAGCCTTTTCCATCCTGCGGTGCTGTCTCCTGTCAATGCCGGGATGCGTGTCTATCACGAGGAGCAGTTCGGGCCGGTGGTCCCCATCGTGCCGTTTCGCGACATGGCCACCCCGGTGAACTCCATGGTCGAGTCGCCCTTTGGCCAGCAGTTGAGCATCTTCAGTGACGATCCGCAGGAGGTGGCGCACCTCATCGATCCGCTGGTCAACCAGGTCTGCCGGGTAAACATAAACTGCCTGTGCCAGCGCGGCCCCGACACCTTCCCCTTTACCGGACGCAAGGACTCGGCCGAGGGAACCCTGTCGGTGGGCGACGCCCTGCGCTGCTTTTCCATCCGTACCCTTGTCGCGGCCAAGGGGACCGGGCGCAACAAGGAGCTGCTGGCGGCCATCACCCGCGAGCACAGCTCCAACTTCCTGTCCACGGATTTCATCATGTAGCGGAGCGGTGAACCTACCGGATGGAGTTGAGCACCACCGAGAGGCTCTTGAACCAGAACTCCACCTCGTCTCCCGGTTGCAGGTCCATGTCCCGTGCGCTCTGGCCTGAAACCAGGGCGCAGACTTCGGTTCCGTCCTTGAGGCGTCCGGTGATCTCCGCAATGACCGGGGAATCCAGGACGCGCAGCACCATGGCTGGCAGGCGGTTCCTGGCGCTTCCCGACACCGCCTGTCCGTCGCGAATGACATTGACCAGCGGGGCCTTGATCGTGGCCACGATGGGGGTGCCGACCTCAAGCCGCATGGTGCGCATGCTGTCTGCGGTGATCACCGCGTGGATGGCGACGCCGGAGCGGCTCTCCATGCTCACCTCGGCCATGACCGCGTCTGCCAGCAGGGCGGTTACATGCCCTATGAACGAGTTGCGGGCGCTGCTGCGGGTGCGCATCTCCGCCTGGGCGAGCCGGACTATGGCGGTCACGTCCTTTCGGGTGAACTGCTGCAGGTCGGAAGCGAAATCAAGCGACGAGTGGCCGAGGACGGATTTGATTACGGCCAGCGGCACGCCTGCGCGCAGCATTTCCACCACGCGGGAATTGCGCAGCACGCGGGGGTTTGCCAGATCCCTGGGCAGCCCGCATTCCTTGCCGCGCGCGTAGCAGATGCGCCGCAGGTATCCTGCGTCAAGATGAAAGAACTGCCCCCTGAGCCCGCAAGCCATGGGGCTTTCCAGTGTCTGTTCCAGCTCGGCGCAAAAGTCGTCGGGCAGGGGAACCTCCCGTATGCCATCCCCCTGGCCGAGATGCACCACGCAGCGCTGCATATCAAAGGCGGTGCGGTCGTCAATCCCCAGCACCTCGCCCAACCGGGCGCCCGAATGCCTGAGCAGGAGAAAAGTCAGCCCGATGCGCTCCCGTGCCCGGACGCTGTCGGGCCGTCTGGCACTGCTTCGCCATGCGGCAAAGGCATTGGTGAGCTGGTGGAGCTGTTGTGCGTCGAGATGATTGACCGCGTTCGAGACGTTGAACAGTTCGCGCTGGCAATGGCGGGGGGGCGTTTTGGCTTTTGGCATAGGTGTCCGTGAGTGGTCACGTTTTTTCCCCATAGCGTGACAGGGTTGCGTTACATGTTGAGGCATTCATATATGTGATCGAAATTTGCACAGGAGCCGATCAAAGTAAAGCAACCCTCAACCCCAAGGATTGGATCATGAAACGGATAGCCGCATTCGTGTTAGCCCTCGCCCTGCTGCTGCCTTCGGGCGCAATGGCCGCCGACCTGCTCATCGCCCAGGCCGCCAACTACACGACAATCATGCAGGAGGAGATTATCCCGGCCTTTGAAAAGGCCACGGGCCTCACCGTCCAGGCCACTTACGCCTCCACCGGCAAGCTGTACGGGCAGATCGTCAGCGGCGCTCCCTTTGACATGCTGCTCGCCGCAGACGAAAGCCGCCCGGAAAAGCTCCATGCCGACGGCCTGGCACACACCCCCTTTGTCTATGCCACCGGCCAGGTGGTGCTGTGGTCCCTCGACAAGAAACTGTGCTCCAAGGGCTGGAAGTCCGCAGTGCAGGACCCGGGGGTGAAGAAGATCTCCATCGCCAATACCGAGACCGCCCCCTACGGCACCTCGGCCATGCAGGCCCTACAGGCCACCGGGATGTGGGAGGCGGCACAGCCCAGGCTCGTATTCGGGCAGTCCATCACCCAGGCATTCCAGTTCGCCTTTACCGGCGCAGCGGACGTGGGCTTCATCGCCTATTCCTCGGTTTTTACGGAAGAGGGCAAAAAGGGGTGCTTCGTGGTCGTGGATGAGGCCCCCCCGGTGGTGCAGTCGGGCTGCATTCTCAAGAACGCGCCCAATCCCGATGCGGCGGCGCGATTCGCCGAGTTCCTGGTCTCGCCCGAAGTCCAGGCCATGAAGCTGAAGTACGGATACAAATAGCCCATGGATTGGACACCGCTCCTCCTCTCGGCCAAGCTGGCATTCTGGGCCATGGCACTCATTCCTATAGCGGCCGCTCCACTGGCCTATCTGCTTGCGTTTGGCAGGTTCCGGGGCAAGAGCGTCCTTGATGCCATCGTCGCCCTGCCCATGGTCCTGCCGCCCACGGTCCTGGGTTTTGGACTGCTCATGGTCATGGGGCCGCGCGGGGTGGCCGGAGCGGCCTGGGAGGAACTGACCGGCGGCAGGCTGGTCTTCAGCTTTGCGGGCATCCTGATCGCTTCGCTGATCTTCAACCTGCCTTTTGCTGTCCAGCCGCTACGCGCCTCCTTTGAGAAGATGGACTCGCGCCTTCTTGAAAGTGCCGCCATTCTCGGCCTCTCGCCAGCGGCGGCCTTTTTCCGGATCATCCTGCCTAACTGCATCGGCGGGCTGGCCGCATCGTCCATCCTCGTGTTCGCCCACAGCCTGGGCGAGTTCGGCGTCATCCTCATGGTCGGCGGGAGCATCCCAGGCAAGACCCAGGTGGCGTCCATCGCCATCTTCGAGGCGGTGGAGGCCATGCGCTTCAACGATGCCTTCCTCATGTCCGCGACGCTCATTCCTGTCAGCTTCGCGGTCCTCATGATCATCAACAAACTCAACGCAAGGCGGCCATGATGCTCTGTGCTGACATGACCAAGCGGCTCAAGCATTTCGACCTTGAACTGCGCTTCTCCTGCGCGCCCGGCGCGATCACGGCCGTGGTCGGGCCGTCCGGGGCGGGGAAGACCACGATGATCCGTCTGCTGGCCGGGCTGGAGCGTCCGGACTCCGGGACCATTGCCTTTGGCGGCCAGATCTGGGCCGAACCGGAATCCGGCGTCTTTGTCCCGGCCCGCAAGCGGGGCCTGAGCCTCGTGTTTCAGGACTATACCCTGTTCCCCCATCTCAATATCCGCAAGAACGTGGCCTTTGCCGCCACGGACATGGACCGGGTTGACACGCTCATGGATATGTTTGGCATTCGACACCTGGCATCAAGCAAACCCGCCGCCATATCGGGCGGGGAACGGCAGAGGGCCGCGTTTTGTCAGGCCCTGGCCCGAGATCCGGTGCTGCTGCTGCTCGACGAGCCCTTCTCGGCCCTGGACGTGGCCACCCGCAGGAACCTGCGAGCCAACCTCAAGGAATTGAAGGGTGAACTCAACATCCCCGTCCTGCATGTCACCCACGACCTGGAGGAGGCCGTCTTTCTCGGGGATACCATCATGGCCGTGGAAAACGGGCAGGCCGCGCCAGACTGGCTACACCGGCAGTGCATGCTCCCTCAACAATACCCGACAGGGCTCAGTCGCCATGCCCCAGTGAGGTCTTCATGAACATTCCGAAACTGTTGAAAGTGATGTCGTTTGTTGTTTTTTCGGTGGGATTCCTGACTTCCGAAGCGGCCTTTGCCCAAAACGCCGTGGTGGCCGCAGGCGCGGGATACAAGAAAATGGCGAACGC
>NZ_JASTWE010000079.1 GCF_030282845.1 Pseudodesulfovibrio pelocollis | reverse complement strand
GATCATGAAATCGACGATAAAGCATTGAAGACAACCATGAGAGCCGAATGCCTGGTGTATTATTTTTTCTCGTATGGCTTGTGGCATTTTTGGATGTATTCCTTTCTTCACCGTGAAGATTTGAAGAGGGGTAACAAGTGCGGACAACGTTTCATTTCCTTGCCGCCATTGCTCTTTTGATGTTTTACGGAGGCAAGGTCTGCCCTCTCATTGACACCTTGACTCTCCATCAATGGGGAGTGCTTGTAGCGACAACACTCACAGCCCTCATGGGTGTTCGCTGGCTGTTCCTCCCCCGGATTGTTGCAAAGTTGCCATTGGGAGGTGCTGGCCGGTATCGTCGGTTCGCCCGCCCGATTCGAGTTCACGGTCATCGGCGAGGTGGTCAATACGGCAGCGCGCATTGAATCAATGACTCGCCCTTTGGGTGCCTCTATTCTGGTTTCCGGGGCTGTCATGAACGATCTGCAAAGGGAAGAGGCCGAACAGTGGACCGACTATGGCGAACAGCCCCTCAAGGGCAAAGCCGCCTCACTTCGCCTCTTCGGCATACCACGTGCCACTTGAGACCCGAATACGCCGTGGTCATGCCGGGCTGGCATCCTGCCGCTCGGCAGCTATTGCTACCCCATGCCCCGGAGCCTGGCGCGACGAGCGACCAATAAATCCACCAGCCCGAAGAGCGCCAGTGGCACCAGCAGAAAGATCAGTGTCAGAGCCGCACCTGTGGAGCGGTCCGAGGATGTGAGAAAAGGGAAGAGATAGCCCGTAAAGGAGGGAACCCGCCCGCCGCCAATCAAGAACACCAGGAAATACTCGGAAAACGCCACCAGAAAGACCACCGAGCCCCCGGCAATGATGGCCGGGGTCAGCAGCGGCAGTTCCACCTGCCACAATATTCGCATCCGCCCGGCTCCCAGGTTGGCCGCACACCGGGCGTATTGCGTCCCAAAGGACTGGTAGCCCGCCACCAATGCCCGCAGCATGTACGGGTAGCTGAAGGTGGACAGCACCAGCACCACCCCGGCCATGGTGTCCACCAGCCCCAGGTGAATGAAGGCCACATGAACGCCCATGGAAAACGTCATGGGCGGCACCAGGGCGGGGGCTAACAGCAGCCCCTCCACCAGCCTTTTGCCCGGGAATTGGGCAAAGGCAAGGTGGCGGGCGGGAGCAAGGCAAAGCGCCAGAGTCAGCGCCACCGTGCACACGGAGTAGGCGAAGGAAGAGATGATGGACCGGCCGATCTGCGCATGCTGCCCAGCCAAGAAATCCAGGGTTCTGGCACTCAGTCGGGTCGGGACAACCTCGGGCCAGCTCCAGCCTGGGGCAAGGGCGTAACCGGTCAGCACCAGGAGCGGCAAGGCTGCGGCCATGGCGATGATTCCGAACCAGCCCCAGCTTTTCATAGTTTCCGCACCCGGTCTTCCAGTCTTGAGGCCACATGTGAGTAGACCATGATGAACGCCACGGAGAAAACGAACAAGACGACGAGCAGCGCCATGGCGGTCGGCCGGTCGGTCAGTTCGCGTTTGAAATAGAGGTTGTATATTTCTATGGACAGCATGCCGGGCCTGCTTTCTGCGAGCAGAAACGGGATGTCAAAGGCTCCCAGGGTATAGAGGAAGAGAATGATGAAGGCCGTATGCAGGGCCGGGGTCAGGCGCGGCAGAACAACGGAAACGAATATTCTTACCGGACCGGCTCCAAGCATGCGTGCGACCTGAACCAGCCGCCTGTCCGTGCGAGCCAGGACAGCCAGGGCCAGGAGCATGGCGAAGGGGGTCTCCTTGGCGACGAAGGCGATGATCATGCCGGCTCCGTTGCCGGAGTGCAAAATGGCCGGGAATTGGCCAGGGTCATCGACAAGGCCCATGTGAAACGCGATTGCGGAGATGAATCCGGTGCGCGACCAGAGGATGAGGACCACAAAGGCCACGGCCATGTGTGGCAGAATGAGACCCATCTTGTAGATCATGCTGGCCCGCTGCAGGAGGGGAGGCATGTTCCACATCGCCCATGCGCCCAACGTTCCGAAAGCGACGGACAATCCGGCGGAAACGAAGGCAATGGTCAGCGAAAAGGCCATGGAGGCCAGGTAATGGGGGGCCAGTGCAGCCTTGTAGGCGTCGAGCAGTTCGCCCTGGTGCGATACAGGCAGCCAGAAGCCCAGCGACTGGGCCAGAGCCAGGGCCAACCCCCCCAGAAAGAGCAGCCCCATGGGCAGAATCAAGGGCGAAAGGGGCAGCAGTGTCCGGCCTGGCCGCCTCCAGCCGTGGCAGTCCGGGCTAAGGCTTGGCTCTGAGCACATGCTCCTCCCACCCCCGCTCCAGGGCTTCAAGATAGGCCACGTCGACTTCTGGGACAGCCGAGCCGGTGAGCACCGATGGCGACAACGAGGCCGCGCCAAGGTTAACCGCCTCGAATTCGGCCCGTGTAGCCGGGGCGAGCCGGGTCAGGTCAATGGCCGGGAAGTCGCCCCAGTTTTCCGGCCGGAATTTAGAGAGCTGAGCCTCGGGTGAGAGCAGGAAGTCTGCCAGGACCATGGCCCCGGCCACGTTCCCGGCATTGAAGGGGATGGCCGTGAAATGCAGATTGAAAATGGTGCCCTCATCCATGAGAAAGGTCCGTATCGTCGGCGGATAGCTGCCGTCAAGGATCATGCTTTGCGCATGCAGCGGGTGGTAGCTCATGCCCATGCCCACCTCGCCCCGCGCCAGCAGGGTGTCCAGTTCCGCAGAACTCTTGGGGTATGTCTTCCCTTGCTGCCACAGGTGAGGGTTCAGCTCGTTGAGGTAGGCCCACAGCAGGGGGGCGTTCCGGGCAAACAGGGCCGGATCAAATCCGTCGAGGTATTGCTCATGCCCGCCGGTAACGGCATAGAAGGCCTGACGGATGAAGGCCGAGCCGGTAAAGTCCGGCGGCTGTGGGTAGGTGAACTGCCCAGGATTGTCCCGGACCCACTCAAGAAGCTCGCGGTAGTTGCCCGGAGGGTCGGTGCGCGCGGAATCGTACTCGAACACGAACTGGGCTTGACCGAAGGGGGCCTCATAGCCTTCCACGGGGGTGCCGAAGTCCGTGGCCGCGTGTTCCGGGTTCACCCAGGTCATGACGTTGGGGAGCCGCTGGGCAAAAGGGCCGTGGAGCGCGTCGGCCTCCTTGAGGGATTTGAAGTTCTCGCCATTGACCCACAACAGGTCGATGGACCCCGATGTGCGCCCGGCTTGGCGCTCGGTGACGAGTTTGTTGACGAACACCGGGGCGTCCATGGGCTCGCGCACCAGGGTGATGCCGAAGCGTTCGCTGACCCGGGGCGCAACCCAGCCGTCGATCCACCGGTTTGTATGGGCGAATCCCCCGTACATGTAAAAGCGAACAGTGGTGCCTCTGGCCGCCTCCACCAGCTGTCCCCAGTCGGCGGCAGCCGGATCGAATGCGACCGCGCCCCGGGGCTTCTCGGCCCCGGATCGCTCGGTTTCGTTGTCGGCACAGGCGGCCAGGAAGAAAAAAAGGAATAACAAAGGCAGCAGTCTTTTCATGGAACCTCCCGGTGTCCTGGGCAAGGTCGGATGCGAATGCTCACCCGTTGCCCGGCTGTGATGGAGCCAAATTGCCCATAGGCCTGCAGCGTGGTCCCGTCCAGTTCGAGGCGGTATTTGGTGTAATGTCCGATGAAGGCGACATCGGTTATCAGACCAGGCCCGTCTGGGGCGGCAGCGAGTTCGATACATTCGGGACGTACGAGAAGCGCTTGGTCAGGTTGCGTGTTTTCTGGCAGGTCCAGCAAGTGGAAAACGCCGGGGCCGATCTCGTTTACAGGCCCAAGGAACTCGCCTGCCTCGCGATTGGCAGGGTAATGATAGATTTCGTGCGCGGGCGCGTACTGCGCAAGTCGACCGTCAAGCAAAAGTCCGATGCGGTCGCTCATGGCGAGCGCCTCTTCCAGGTCGTGCGTGGCCGCGATGGTGGTTACGCCAAAGTTCCGCTGTGTCTGGCGCAGGAACTCTGCCGTGGACATCTTCAGGTTGCGATCGAGGTTGGCGAACGGCTCGTCGAGCAGAAGCAGCATGGGCTCGACAACCATGGCCCGGGCGATGGCCACACGCTGCTTTTGCCCGGCCGAGAGCTGGTGCGGATAGCTGTCGCCACGGTCAGCCATGTGGAAATACTCCAGCATGGCCATCACCCGCCGGTGGACCTCGGCTTTTGGCGTGCGCCGGGCTGTCAGGCCAAAGGCCGTGTTCCCGTACACCGTCAGGTTGGGAAAAAGCATGAAATCCTGATGCACGAGGATGACCGGGTGTTCCCTGCTCGGTGGGGTGCCGAAAGTCAGGCCTCCCTTGTCTGGCGCATCAAGTCCGGCGATGATTTCGAGCAAGGTGGTTTTGCCCACTCCGGATGGGCCGATGATGGAAACGATCTGTCCCTGGTCCACGCCAAAGGTGATGTCCTCAAGCACCTGGGTGCGGCCGCGGCGTCGGCACACGCCTTCTAGGGCAAGAAACATTCCATGTTCTCCAGGTAACGCCCAATGCGCTTGAGGGTTGTTTGGCTGGTCAGGACGCGGTCCTGGCAGGTGTATTCGTAATAGGCCATGAAGCACCAGGACAAGGCGCGAAGAAGCACCGCCCGCTCAAGAATGGCCGTGCGGTGGCCGATGGTCTCAAGGGGTATTCCGAGTCCCGCCGCCTCGCGATAGGCGCCGAGGAACCGCTGTCTGTCATCGGGTCCGATCCGTTGTTCGGTTTTCCAGAGGGTGGTGGTGGGTGCCAGAAAATGCCCCAGATCCTGATAGCGACAGGAGATGACCGCCTTCTCCCAATCCACCAGCCAGCCTTGGCCTGCGCTCCGGTCCACGATGAAGTTGCCGGAATTGACCTCAGTGTTGACCAAGCACATGGGTTCGTCGGCAAATTCGTCCTGGTGGGCCAAGTGGAGCTTCATGACTTCGTCGCTGGCACGGAGCAGCCGATCACGAGTCCGGGTCAGGGGGTGGTCGTCAAAGCGGGCGATGAGTGTCAGCGATTCCCGGGCGATTTCGAGCAGAGGCTCCGCCTGGATGAGCAGACCGTCATCAGACACGGGTTGAGCATGTACAGCCGCGAGGATGCGTGCGGCCAGCTCCAGATCGCGTTCGTAGTCCAGCGCTTCGCCGGGCAGATAGTCCATGAGCAGCACCGGCCCGAGACCGGGGGCGTCCCGCAGCACCCGAAGGGGCTTGGGGGTGACTCCGCTGCCGGAAAGCGCCTGCAGCACCCGGAATTCGTATTCGATCTGCTCCGGCCCCAGGCCGAGCTGGGAGCCGTGATTGATGCGCAAGACGAAGCATCCTTCGGCGGCGCGTATCAGGTGGTTTTCATTGTATTCACCAGCAGCCAGAAAAGACACATTCTGTGGTCCAGTCAGCTTCAGCCAGCCTGATTTGTTCAAGAAACGAGATATGGCGCAGCTTTTCTCCATATGCTCCATTGGTGGCACATTACTGTCTGGCCTGTAAAGCAAACGTTTTTCATCTGAAGGTAATACGCATGGATTGCCGCCTGATGCTTAAAACAGGGTATCTGCATTCCGTGTGACGAGACGTCTTCCTGGCCGTGCAAAAATTTGGCGAGGCTCACCCATCATCGCTCAATGTGTCAATCGCTGAAAAACTTCTGGCAAATACGTCACCAACAACGATAATCCTCCGTGGCTCGTCCGTGGCTCCATGCGTGTCAAACGTGCTTTCCGTGGCGTTGGTGTCGTTTGCAACTGGCTGAAATCACGTAGGTAAGCGGCCTCCCGTGGGTTTCAATATACCCTTTCACGCCGTTAACAGGGGT
>NZ_JASTWE010000078.1 GCF_030282845.1 Pseudodesulfovibrio pelocollis | reverse complement strand
CGGCCAGCCCCCAGGCCTTGAGCCTGCGATAGAGGGTGGCCCGGTGGATGCCGAGCTGCCTTGCGGCCCGGGCCTTGTTCCCGCCGCACCGCTCCAGCACTTCCAGCACGGCCCGCTTGTCCGCCCTTCCGGCGCGGGCCGCCGGCCAATCCCCGCCGCCTTGGGGCGTACCCCTCGCCATGGACATATCCGTGGCCGCGACAGGGGCAGATGCGGCCCAAGGCCCGGCCTGCGTCCCGCCGAACATCTGGTCCACGAAGTCGCGGCGCATGTGCCGCAGCGTGATCTCGCCGCCCGGAGAGAGGATGCAGGCATGCTCCAGGGCGTGGCGCAGCTCGCGGATGTTGCCCGGCCAGCCGTAGCTCATGAACAGGTCCATGACCTCGCCCGACACGCCGTCAAAGGCCTTGCCGAACTGGTTTGAAAAGAGTTCGAGGAAATGGTCCATCAGCAGCGGGATGTCCGACTGTCTGTCCCGAAGCGGCGGCAGGGCCACGGGCATGACGTTGAGCCGGTAATAGAGATCCTCGCGGAAGATGCCCTGGCGCACGGCGTGGCGCAGGTCCGCGTTGGTGGCGACGATGATGCGCACGTCCGCCGTGCATGTGCGCGACTCGCCCACCCGCTCGTATTCCTTTTGTTCCAGAAAACGCAGCAGTTTGAGCTGGATCAGCGGCGAGATGTCGCCGATCTCGTCCAGGAACAGGGTGCCGCCCTCGGCCGCCTGGATGCGCCCCACCTTGTCGCGGATGGCCCCGGTGAAGGCCCCGCGCACATGGCCGAACAGTTCGCTTTCAAGCAGGCTCTCGGTCAGGGCCGAGCAGTTGACCTTGACCATGGGGTGCCCGGCCCGCGAGCCGCCATAGTGCAGCGCCTCGGCCACCAACTCCTTGCCCGTGCCCGACTCGCCGAGGATGATGACCGTGGAATCGAGCGACGAGAGCTGCTCAAGCAGCCTGTACATGTCCTGCATGGCCGAGCTGCGGCCGATGATGCCCCGGAACCCCTGGCGCTCGTGGAGCCGCTTTTCGAGGTCGGCGATGCGCGAGATGTCGCGCACCACGAGCACCGCGCCCGCGTGGCGCTTGTCCTGGTCGATGAGCGGGGTGCAGTTGAGTTCGGCCGTGCGCACCCCAAGGCCCGGCACCGCAAACTCCGCCTCGTAGCCGTGCACGGACCGGCTGGTGCGCAGCACCTGGGAGAGCACGCTCTGGCAGGCATTGCCCGGCACGGGCAGCAGCTCGGAGAAGTGCCTGCCCCGGGCGTGTTCGCGGTCGATTCCCAGGAGCGTGGCGGCCGCGCTGTTGGTGGCGATAACCCGAAGCTCGCTGTCCACGGTGATGATGGCGTCCGGGATGCTGCGGAAGGTGGCTTCCAGGTTGAGGCGGTACTGCTCCTTCTCGGCCATGGCCAGAGTCAGGGCGTGTTCCGCCTCCTTGCGCTCGGTGATGTCGCGGCCCACGGCCTGGATCTCGATGACCGCGCCCCGGTGGTCGAGGACCGCCCGGTTGGTCCAGAGAACCCACCGCTCGGCTCCGTCGTGGCGGACCACTCGCTGCTCGCGGTCGAACACGGGCCTCTCCGGCCCGGCCTCGCGCAGCCAGGCGCGCACGTCGCGCCGCTCGTCACCGGCCAGGGCCGGGAAGAACTCGCGGCCCACCACCTCGTCGCCGTCCACGCCGAAGAACTTGGCATAGGCCTCGTTGACAAAGGAGAGGGCTCCATCGGGCGTGTAGCGGCAGATCAGCTCTGTCTGGTCCTCTACAACGGCGCGATAGAGGCGTGCGCCCTCTCGCAGCGCCTCCTCCACGGCCCGGCGGCGGGAGACATCGGTCACGCAGGCGGTGCAGACGTCGCGCCCGCCATGGTGGAAACGGGCCAGGGACATCTCGGCCGGAAAGACCGTGCCGTCCTTGCGCCGGTGGCTGGTCAGGGACATCCTGGCCACGCCCGAGCGGATCGCCTCCATGACTGGCTCCGGCTCGGCCAGCAGCCCGGCCACGGCCATGCCGACCAAGGTCTGGCGGGGGTGGCCGTAGAACCGCTCAGCCGCCTCGTTGCAGTCGAGGATAACGCCGTCGGCGCAGTCAAAGACCAGGACCGCGTCGCGCACGGCGTCGCGGACCCCGCCATAGCGCAACCGGCTCTCGATCAGATCGGCCTCCTTGCGCCTGGCTGGGGCCGTGTCGCGCCACAGGACCACGGACCCGGCAGGCGCGTCACCATCGAACACGGGCCGAAACAGGACATCAAGCGCCAGATCGTCCCGGCACTCCTCAAGGCGCTGCGGCAGCCGGGTGGTCCGGGCCCGGGCCAGGGCCTCGCCATGGAAGCGCGCCGCGTCTGCGGGCAGCAGAGAGAGATAGGGCGCGCCCGTCAAGTCCTCGCCAAGTCGGCCGAGCATGGCCGCGCCGCCTTCGCCCACGGCCGTCACCGTGCCGGTGTCGTCGAGCAGGAAGACGGCTTCACCCGCCGCATCGAGTAGGGAGCCGATAAAGCCGGACGCGCGGGCCAGCCTCGCAACCATCTCGCGCTCCCTGACCATGGCCGCCTTGAGCTCCAGCCCCTGGCAGGCGAGCATGGACAGGCGGTGTTTCTCCACCGGCCTGCGCAAATAGGTCATGGCCCCGTACCGGACCACCACCCCGCCGGGGTCGTCCATATCCCGGTCCACCAGCAGGACCAGGGGCGCGTCGCAGCCGTTGTCCCGGGCCATGCGCAGCAGTTCGTAGCCGTGCCCGCCGTCCAGATCCAGGGCGGCCAGGATCATGTCCGGCTCAAGACGCGCCATCAGGGCGCGCGCCTCGGCCATGGTTCCGGCGCACTCCGCGCGATACCCCCTGGCTGCCAGGGTGTCTGCGACGAGGCTGCGCGTCTCGTGATCGCTCTCGGCGACGAGAAATATCGGGCTCACAGGCGATTCTCCTGAAAAACCCCATACATCACTTGTGCGATTATCACCAGCCCCAAGAGTGTTCGGCATCAGGCCGCGCATCGTCCCAATGCCGGATGTCCAGTTTGGGCTGTCCATTTTGTGCGCAAGGGTGTATGGGAGAAACGTGGAGGACCGTTCTGTTCACAACAGCACACAGGAGGAGCGCCATGTCTTCGTTCACCGAAACCGATCTGCCCCTGGAACTCAACGACGGCGAAATCGTCACCCTGGCTGACGGCACGTCTGTCCGCTTCGAGTCGAGCGGCGAGGCCAAGGACATCATGATCAACGACGGATTCTCTCCGGCGGCGACACTGTTTCCCGGCAACGAGCACGTGTTCGAGGCCGGGGGCAACACCTACCGGCTGTCCTGTGAATTCGGCAACGCGATGAAGATCGAGCGGGTCTGACCCAGGCCCGGGCTGCGACGCGCCAGCCCCGACAGGGCGCGTCGCGACCGGGCAGCGGAGGCACCCTGTCGAAAGAACGCCCGCGACACCATTGCGCACACCGGCGCGCCCCAGTGTCGCGCCCCGGTGTCAGGCCGTGGTCAGGGATTATTGCCTTTACTTTTTCCGCCAGCTTGATACTCATGGAGGTCCCACTCCCTCGCCGGGCGTGGGGGAAGGTGTTCCTTGCAGGGAGGGGGACCATGGCCAAAATACTCGTCGCCGAAGACGACAGGATTTCCCAGAAGCTGGCGGTCAGGATCGTCGAGGACCTCGGGCACACCGCGTTTGTCAGCCCGCACGGCAAGCACGCCTATGAGTCCCTGACCGCATGCAACGATTTCGACCTGCTGCTCACGGACATCATGATGCCCGAGATGGACGGCCAGCAACTGATCATGACCCTGCGCGGCGACCAGCAGTTCGCGAACCTGCCTATCATCATCATGTCTGCGGTGGTGGGCATGACCGAGATATCCGGCCTGCTCAAGCTGGGGGCCACCCTGTTCCTGGCCAAACCCCTGGACCGCAGCGAGTTGCAGTGCTACATCAACCGCTGCCTGGGCAAGCCAGCCAGAGCGGCCGCCAACACCAGAGGCATATCCACTTCCTGACGAAATGCGCATCCTCATCACCCACAACAATTTCCCGGCCCAGTTCAGGCACATCGCCGAGCACCTGGGCCGGGTTCCCGGCAACACCATCGTCTTTGCCACCAAGACCCCGCGCAAGGAATGGACCATTCCCGGCGTGACCAAGGCGGTCTTCACCCCGGTGGGCGAGCCGTCCAAGACCCATCCCCTGGCGGGCGGGTTCGACGACGCGGTGCGCCACGGCGCCGGGCTGCTCCAGCTCTGCATCGGCCTCAAGAAGCAGGGGTTCGTGCCCGACGTCATCCTCGGTCATTCTGGCTGGGGACAGACCATGTTCCTGCGCGACGCCTACCCCGATACCCCGTTCATCGGCTACTTCGAGTGGTATTACCGGGCCGACAGCCCGGAGACCACCTTTGACGCCCGGCCCCGCAACGAGGCCGAGCTGGCGGCCATCCGCCTGCGCAACACGGCCATCCTGCACGATCTGGCCTCCTGTCGCGCCGGGGTGGCTCCCACGGCCTGGCAGCGCTCGCAGTTCCCGGCCGAGTTCCAATCCAAGATCATCCAGGCCCACGACGGCATCAACACCGTGTACTTCTCACCAGCCGACAACGGGCTGCTGCCCATCGACCAGCTCGACCTGCCCGGCACGAACCTGACCGGGGCCACCGAACTGGTCACCTACTGCTCGCGGGGGCTCGAACCCTATCGCGGCTTTCCCCAGTTCTACGAGGCCCTGCCCGCCATCCTCGATGCGCGGCCCGGCTGCCATGTGCTCATCGTGGGCGAGGACCGCATCTGCTACAGCCCGAGGCTCCCCGAGGGGCAGTCTTACAAGTCGCTCATGCGCGAGAAGGTGGCCGTGGACGAGAGCCGGGTCCACTTCACCGGCCCCCTGCCCTACGGCTGGTACAAGCGGGTGCTCCAGGCCTCGTCGGCCCACGTCTACCTGACCTGGCCCTTTGTCCTCTCCTGGTCATTCCTGGAAGCCATGTCCTGCGGTGCCCTGGTGGTCGGCTCGGATACCGAGCCGGTGCGCGAGGTGCTGCGCCACGGCGAGAACGGCCTGCTCACGGATTTTCGCTCGCCAACGCGCATCGCCGAGACAGTGATCGAGGCTCTGGTGCGCCAGCAGGAGCTGCTGCCGCTGCGCGCCGGAGCCCGCCGCACCATCCTGGACCGCTACTGCCTGAGCAAATGCCTGCCCGCCCACCTGAGCCTGCTGACCCAGGCGGCCAAGGACGGACCGGCCCGCTTCGCCCCCCTTGACAAGAGGGTCGTAAACTGACGATCTGCCCCGAGCACCGACTGCACAGCCGCCGCAACCCCACAAACCACGGACAATGACCATGACCCACACCGCCAAGACCCTGACCGCCGCCCTGCTCCTGCTCCTGCTCCTGACCGCGCCCGGCCACGCCGCCGACCCCGAAAACACCCTGTACCTCGACCTCGACTCCGGCCGCGTGGTCATCGAGACGCGGCCCGACCTCGCCCCGGCCCATGTGGCCCGGATCAAGGAACTGGTGCGCGCTGGCTTCTACGACGGCGTCGTCTTCCACCGCGTCATCGAGGGCTTCATGGCCCAGACCGGCGACCCCACCGGCACCGGCCGGGGCGGCTCCGGCCAAACCCTGCGCGCCGAGTTCTCCCGCGAGCCCTTCGTGCGCGGCACGGTGGGCATGGCCCGCTCCCAGAGCGAGCACAGCGGCGACAGCCAGTTCTTCATCTGCTTTGCCCCGGCCTCTTACCTTGACGGCCAGTACACAGTCTGGGGCAAGGTCACTTCGGGCATGGAATTCGTGGACAGAATCAGCAAGGGCCAGGGCTCAAGCGGCATGGTCCGCAACCCGGACCGCATCATCCGCATGCAGGTGGCCGCCGACGTGGCCGCAAAATAGCCGCGCCCCGTCACAGGACATGAAAAAGGCGCGCCTCCCCGGGGAGGCGCGCCTTTTTCATGCGTGTCGTGCGGATGACCAGTTGTCAGTCAATATTTCGTTATCCAATTCG
>NZ_JASTWE010000077.1 GCF_030282845.1 Pseudodesulfovibrio pelocollis | reverse complement strand
CACGGGCAAGAAGGCTCCGGACTACTATCGGGAATACGGTGACAAATACGTCAAACGATTCGACAAGCTGAAACCGGAACTGTCCAAAGAAGGACAAGAGTGGATGGAACGGACCAAGGACCGGTTACAGTTCAAGATGGAAGCTGGCCTGCGAAGCGGTACGTGGGATGAATCAAAACCCGAGGAGTTGAAAGAGAAGGCGTATGATTCGCACTCGGAAGCGTATCTTGAGGCTGGATTGGCCGATTTGCCGCAGGAAGACATCGACAAAATCATAACAGCTGTTGATCGGGGGGACTTGCTCCTTTCAAAGGATGCATTGCGAGAAGCATTCGAAACGGCGAAAGATCTGCCGGAGAAAGCCAAGAGGGCAATTCCTTCTGGGCTGAAGTGGATACTCAAAGGGCCTTCTGTTACTGAATAATGTGTTGGGTACTTCGTAAAATAATCCGCGGTGATGCCAAACGGCATCACCGCTTTTTGGCGTAAAGAGTCAGGGCTACTCCAATCAGCCCGCAACATGATATGCTAATCCAACCATTGGCTACAATGAGAATAGGAGTAACTACAACTGAACCGATAATTCCTTGCAAAAAAACCGCTAGAGAAGGCCATTCCGATAAAGCGGTGGCGGCATAGCCGCCCACGACTCCAAGGTACAAGGATATCCACCCAGTGCCAAGACCGATAATAAGCCCTCGAAATATCGCAAATCGTTTTTTTGCAGGTTCAAGCCAATGCCAAAAAAGCGTACCAATGACGAAAGTACCAATGACTGATGATAGCGATGCTGCCCAGTTCTCTTCAAAAGTATGATGCATGAATATCGCATACCCTGCAGCGACGATGGAACAGCCAAGTCCCATAGGAAGTGTCTTTTTAAGTGCTTCAAGCATGCAGCAACGATAGGACAAGCGAAATAGAGTGTCAAAATTCAAATTTGCGCCCCAGATGGAAGGTTTGCACCCCAAAACCCGCTCCTAGTTTGTTCAATGAATAAGTAAATTTTCTTGAACGAGTCACGGCAACCCAAATACCCTATCCAATATCTCATGTCTATCACTTGAGACGCCAAGACGTTCTGGCCGAAGATGGCCGCGAAGTATCCGAACATCGTGCGCTATTGATCTTCGGCCAGGAGCTGGGCCAACACCTTCGCCTGGGCTTGTGTCTCACGCTCCCCGGCGTAGCTTCCGGCAGCGGCATCGGCCATCTGCTCAAGGCAAAGCTGCTTCCTGGCGTCCAGGGCGACCCTCTTCGCGATCTCGTCCGCCTTTGGACGCAGCGGGTGGACCTTGTGGAAGCTCCCTTCGTGCAGATAGTGCAGGGCGTGGCATGTGGCGAAGGTGTCGTGGTCCTCAAAGTCGTAGCAGGCGACCGCGAGCGTGGTCCTGCCGATCGCCAATTGCTCGTACAGGTCCGGCCTGGCGCAAGCGTCCCTGAAGAAGCCCTGCGCGGCGTTCTTCGCCAACCGTTGCGCCTCATCGTATGTCCGTGCGGCCATCACCGCCTCGATCACCCTGCGCGCGCCCTTGTGCACGACCTCGTGCGCGATGTCCGCTGCCGCTGACGCCAGGGCTTCCAGGAGGAAGCCCTCCATCTCCTTGGCCGTGATCTTCATGCCTTCGGACTCGATGAGCGTGAGCAACTCATCGGCGATGGTGTAGGCGACCTGCCACACCTCGGCCTCTACGGCTGTCAGGACGTGCTTGGATGTGGCTCCGAACGCCCCGCCGAACGATATCGGGCTGCCTTGCTTCCAGGCGCACCGCAGGGCCATCTCCCGGCTGCCCTTGCCGCTGTAAGCGCAGATCCTGGCCATGGCTCCATGCTGCGTTCTGGCGGCTTCAGCCGCCTTGTGCAGCGCGGGGATCAGGTTGTGCGAGCCTGTCAGCAGGGCGCAGTCCCGCGCGTCGCGAGTCGAGAACGCCGAGTCAGCGCCATTGTCTCCCAGCATCGGCTGGGCCGTTTCCCAGAGCAGATCCTGAAGCTCCTGGTGCTCGACCTCGCCGTGGGCATGCTGGAGTCCGGCGGAGGGATGAAGGCCCTGCAAAAACTCCTCGGCCACTCCGAGTTCAGGGTGACCGCCGACACATACGCGGATGTCACGGATGATGCCCTGCAGCTCGCCGTCAATCTCGTGCGCCTGGGTCCGCTCGACCTGACCACCGACAAGAAGTGATTTTTGAGGGACCCGTTAGGGACCCAAAAACAGGACCGAGGGACCCTTGTGCGGGTCCCTCGGTCGCCAATTTTCGGCAATTTTCGACAGTATGAAAAAGGGCTGACTTGGGTAGAAACCCTTGTCAGCCCTTGATTTCCTTGGAGCCAGAACGGGGAATTGAACCCCGGACCTACTGATTACGAATCAGTTGCTCTACCATCTGAGCTATTCTGGCGAAAGGGGAGACGATTTTTAAACCAGGGGCGGGCGCGGGGTCAAGGGAAAAACATGGGGAGTTTGGGCTTTGGCTCGGTCTTTGAATCAGGATGGGGAGAGCGGGAAGAGGGTGGCTAGATATTGCTGTATTTGTTTAGTTTTTGTCAATCATCGCCTTGTTTGGGGGGGCGTGGTGTGACATAATTGTAGAGGTTGGGGCGGCGGGATGCGCAAAACGTCAATCCGGCGAGACCGGAGAGGAGTGGATGTGGCGCAGGCAAGTGGGCGCAAGCAGGGCCACAGGCACCTCGTTTTTGTGTATGGCACCCTGAAGCAGGGCTTTCCCAATCATTTCCTCCTCAGGCGGGCATCCCGTGTGGGGGCTGGCAGGACGGCGGAGCGGTATGCCCTGTATGTGGACGAGTACCCTGGCGTGTTCCCGGACGAGCCGGTGAGTAGGGTGCAGGGCGAGGTGTATGCGGTGGACGACGCCATGCTGGCCCGGCTTGACGCTCTGGAAGACCATCCTGTCCTCTACCGGCGCGAGCAGATCGACGTGCTCCTTGACGACGGACGCATCGTGCGCGCCTGGATATATTTCTATCCCCACAGGGGAGGGCGGCTCGTCGAGGACGGCGAATTCCGGCCCTGAGATGGGCGGATCGCCCTGTCGTCCGTGCTCGATCCCTTGCGCCGGAGTAGCGGCAGGGCTATGCTCGGGCCGGAGCGGACCATGCACATCGCCATCACCTATATACATCATAACAGCTTCGTGCTCGACGCGCCGGGCCGGACCTACCTCTTCGACTACCCGGGCGACGCCCATCTGCCGCCCGGGGCAGCGGATATGGTGCGGCGGGCCGTGGACGGGCGCGATCTGGTCGTGTTCATCTCCCACGGCCACGAGGATCATCTAAACGAGAACATGGACGCGGTCACCGCCGAGGCTGCCTCGGTGCGGACCGTGCTCTCTGACGATGTGACAGAGCTGCGGCCCGAGGCCGTGCCCACCCGGGGCGAGGTGCTCGTGGTCGAGCCGGACGAGCGGTATTCCTTTGACGCCATGGACGTGCGCACCCTGGCCAGCAATGACCTGGGCGTGGCCTATCTGGTGGAGGACAGGGGGCTTCGATTCTACTACGGCGGCGATCTGGCCGAGTGGATATGGCCGGGCGCGCAGGCCCGCGAGGCGGAGTTCACCCGGACCTTCTTCCGGGCGGCCATGGAGCGGGCGCGCGAGTTCCGGCCCCATGTGGCCTTTTCCAACACTGATCCACGGCTGGCAAACCGGGCTGGCGGGGAAACAGCCTGCCGCATGGCTGGCGCGCGGGTCTTCGTGCCCATGCACACCTTTGGCGACACCGCGTTCCTGGCCGATTTCGAGGCCAGGCCGGGGGGATCGCGCATCTTCCGTTACGAGCGGCCCGGCAACAGGGCGGAGTTCGAGGTCTGAGCCTTCGCCGGTGCGGGAGGGAGCCGTGGGGCATCGGATGTGTCACGATGGCCGGGCACGGCCCAGAGAGCTTGTTCAGGGCCGTGTTTCGGGTTAGGTTGCCCTTGCGTCGCGCAACCTCAATCGCTTCAGGAGCCTCCGTTGATCGCCAAGGAAACCCTGCACGCCTTCTTTCATCCCGAGACCGTGGCCATCATCGGCGCGTCCGCCTCGCCCGGCAAGATCGGGCACACCGTCATGGTCAACATGCTCGGGGCCGGATTCCGGGGGAAGCTCTTCCCGGTCAATCCCAGGGGGGGCGTCATCGAGGGCATCACCGCGGTGCGCGACATAGCGGACCTGCCGCGCGGGCTCGATCTGGCGGTCATCGCCGTGCCGCGCGACCATGTGGTCCCGTCCATCGTGGCCCTGGCCGGGATCGGGGCCAAGTCGGTCATTGTCATCACCGCCGGGTTCAAGGAGGTGGGCAAGGAGGGCTACCACCTGGAGCAGGAGCTCAAGGCCCTGTGCGAGGCACACTCCATCGCCATGCTCGGCCCCAACTGTCTGGGCATGATGAACCCCGCCCACGGAGTCAACGCCTCCTTTGCGGCGGGCCAGCCCCGGGCCGGGTCCATCGCCTTCTTTTCGCAGTCGGGCGCGCTGTGCGTGGCCATCCTCGACTGGGCGCTGGGCGAGAACATCGGATTTTCCAAGTTCATCAGCCTGGGCAACAAGGCGGTGATGGACGAGGCGGACATGCTCGGCTACCTCGACGGCGACCGGGAGACCCGGGTCGTCCTGGGCTACATCGAGAACGTGGAGCACGGCGAGGCCTTCCTGCGACAGGCCCGGGCCGTGTGCCGCAACAAGCCGGTGATCATGATCAAGTCCGGCACCACCACGGCCGGTGCCAAGGCCGCGTCGTCGCACACCGGGGCCATCGCCGGGTCGGATCAGGCCTACTCGGCCGCCTTTCATCAGTCCGGGGTGATCCGGGTGGCGGACGTGGCCTCGCTCTTCAACCTCGCCCAGGCCTTTTCCACCCAGCCGCTGCCCCGGGGGCCGAATCTGGCGGTGGTCACGAACTCCGGCGGGCCGGGCATCCTCACGGCCGACATCGCCGACCGCTCGCGACTGACCGTGGCCGAACTGTCCCAGCGCACCATCGAGCGGCTCCAGGAGTTTCTGCCCAGCTACGCCGCCTTCTACAATCCGGTGGACATCGTGGGCGATGCCGACGCCAAGCGGTATCGCAAGGCCCTGGACGTGGTGGCCGACGATCCGCTGGTCCATTCGCTCCTCGTCCTGCTCACGCCCACGGCCTCGGTGCAGATCGAGAAGACCGCCGAGGCGGTCATCCACACCGCGCGCAAGTGCGGCAAGCCCGTGTTCGCCTGCTTCATGGGCAAGACGCGGGTGGCCCGCGCCAGGACCATGCTCATGGAGGCCGGGATTCCGTGCTACGCCTTCCCCGAGGCCGCGGTCCGCTCCATCGAGAGCATGTATGAATATTATTTGTGGAAGCACCGACCCGAGCCGATCTACGCGGAATTTCCCTGTGACCGAGAGATGGCCCTTGCGGTGATCCGCGAGCACGAGGAGCGGCGCGAACCCGAGATCGTGGAGTTCCAGGCCCAGGAGGTTCTGCGCGCCTACGGGCTGCCCACGCCAAAGACCGTGCTGGCCCGCTCCAGCGACGAGGCCGTGGCCGCGGCCGAGGAGATGGGCTACCCCGTGGTCCTCAAGATCGCCTCGCCGCACATCTCGCACAAGTCAGACGTGGGCGGGGTGGTGCTCAACCTGCGTGACGCGGGCGAGGTCATGCGGGGCTTCCGGGAGATCACGGCCAGGGCGCAGCGCATGCGCCCCGATGCCTACATCGCGGGCTGTCTGGTCCAGGAAATGGGCCCGCCCGGGGTCAAGGAGGTGATCATCGGTTTCAAGCGCGACGAGCAGTTCGGGCCGATGCTCATGTTCGGCCTGGGCGGCATCTTCGTGGAGATCATGAAGGACATCTCCTTCAGGCTCGCGCCAATGTCGCGCCAGGACGCCTTCGAGATCGTGCGCGAGATCAAGTCGTACATGCTGCTCAAGGGGCTGCGCGGCGATCCGCCGGTCAACACCGCCGCCCTGGAGGAGATCATCCTGATCATGGCCCAGCTGGCCCGGGACCTGCCCCAGGTGTGGGAGGCGGAGTTCAACCCCGTGCTCATCAACCACGAACGCGTCCTGGTGGCCGACGTGCGTCTGACCCTGCACCTCAGGGAGAGCCGGGACTAGTCGGGACTATCCGGGCGTCGGGCCGGGCGGGTCATTTTTTCCTCAATTCGGTGACGGATTCGCCGCCGATGCCCCAATTGTCGGTCTCCACCTCGTCGATGATGACAAAGGTGGTGGCCGGGTTCTTGCCCAGCACCTCGGCCAGCAGATCGGTCACGCCCTTGATCAGCCGCCGCTTCTGCTCGGCGGTGGCGCCTTCCCTGGTGATGCGTATGTTGACGTGGGGCATTGGTCCTCCATGAATTGCCCGGGCCTGACCGGGCATCGCGTTTTGGTTGGTCCGTTGCATGGTCCTATCCCACTTTCGGCCCATCGGCCACAGGGAGGGGAGGGCAGAAGCCAGACGCGCCGACCAGACGCACAGACCAGGCG
>NZ_JASTWE010000076.1 GCF_030282845.1 Pseudodesulfovibrio pelocollis | reverse complement strand
CAGGCGAGCTATTTCATACCATTCCATAGGAGAATTTTGCGCGCCGAGACGGTGCCTTGGATCAAAAACAGGCGATAATTCCAACATGCCGTTTACATTCCGGTATTTTGATGAGCTTGGTTTTAATCTCGTCAAATAGCTTGACGCGATTTTGCTGGTTATATACCAACACCTGAAACAATCTATACTGACTCGGTATGGATGCGGACTTGGGGCAAGAGTGAATCGAGAGATACGCTCTTAAGTCCGGGCGCAAAAACCCAGCTTTGGTGGTCGTTTCGCAGGGGTGCGGGCGGTAAGCCGGGGCGGGAATGCGCACATGGCCAGGGCAGGGGGTATTTCCTACCTGCAAGGGCATGAATTCGGAAAAGGGGTGCTTTCCGCAGGGCGGATACGCCCGGTGCGCCGCTGGCGGACCGGGGACGTGTGCGCCAGGGGGCAACCAGGGATTTGAGGGGCTCGTTGCACTGACGCTTTCCGCGTATTGCTGCAACCCGTGAGACGTTCCCGGGCCGCTACGGCGTATTGTCGCCGTGTCGGTCAAAGGCCGCATTCGCGTCGCTTTCGGGCGCGCGGTAGGCAGGGCGCGTTCGGTTGGAGAAGGTGCACAGTATTCCAAAAACTTATCAAGGAATGCGTTATGGAGAAAGGAAGAAGACTGCTGTTTTGGGCTGGAATCCTCTTCGTGTTCGCCGCGACGTCGATTGTCTTTCTTGAAGCCCGAGGGCTGGATGCGCAGGCCAATGCCAACGCAACCCCCCGGGTGGACGGAGTGATCATCGACACGCTGGCGAGTTACGGAAAGCTCGAACTGCCCGTGGTGACCTTCTATCATGACCAGCACACCGACGCCCTGGCCAAGCAGGGCAAGGACTGTGCCAGCTGTCACAAGAAGGACGCCGATGGAAAACTGTCCACCATGTTCATGCGTCTTGAGGACGGGGATGCCGCCGAACTCAAGCTGATCTATCACAATCAATGTATCGGCTGCCACCAGGAGATGTCTGGCGCGGGCCAGAAGACCGGTCCCCTGGATGGTCAGTGCCGTTCCTGCCATGTGGACAGGAGCGCCGACACCGCGTGGCAGCCCATTGCCATGGACCTTTCCCTGCACGCCCGCCACGTTGTCGCCACCGGCGGCGACGAGAAGTGCGGCACCTGCCACCACCGCTACGACGAGGCCCAGAAGAAGACCGTGGAGGTCAAGGGCAAGGAAGAAAGCTGCCGCAACTGCCATCAGGAAGAGCCCTTCCGCGATGAGACGGGCCTGCTGATCTCCTCCTTCGCCCAGTCCGCTCACTCCGCCTGCGTTGCCTGTCACCAGGACTTCGCGGCGCAGAAGAAGGACACCGGCCCCATCTCCTGTGCGGGCTGCCACTCCACCGAGGCGCAGGCCAAATACAAGGTTCTCAGCGAGATTCCCCGGCTCAAGCGCGGCCAGCCCAACGCCGCCCTGCTGGTGACCATGGACGGCGAAAAGCCCAAGGTCAGCATGGGCCCTGTGGCCTTCAACCACGAGAAGCACGAGAGCACGGTGGGCGACTGCCGCTCCTGCCATGTGGGCGAAGGCACCATGGACGGCAAGTTCTTCGAGCTGGCTGGCGACATGCACCTGCGTTCCAACATGCAGGGCTGCATCGGCTGCCACGATGCCAAGCAGCAGGAAAAGGCCGTCTGCGCCGGCTGCCACGACATGATGGCCGTGAACAAGGCCCCGTCGCAGACCTCCTGCGTCAAGTGCCATGACGACTCCCTCAAGGACCTCTACGCCGATGGCGCGATTCCGGCCAAGGAAACCGCTGCCGCACGGGCCGCCGAGGCCGTTGCCGCGCGCGACCTGACCGTGGCCACCATCGCCGACGAGGAGATCCCCGAGATCGTGATCATCGGTTCGTTGTCCAACACCTACGAGCCCAGCAAGCTGCCGCATCGCAAGATCGTCAAGCGGCTGATCAAGGACATGCAGGGCGACACCATGGCGGGTCACTTCCATGGGCAGGACGTGCTCATGTGCCAGGGCTGCCATCACAACAGCCCGGCCTCCAAGACCCCGCCCAAGTGCGCCAGCTGCCACAGCGCGCCCTTTGACCCGGCCACCCCGGGCAAACCGGGCCTCATGGCCGCCTATCATGGGCAGTGCATGAGCTGCCATACCGCCATGCAGCTTGAGAAGCCCTCCAATACGGGCTGCGGCGATGCAGACGGCTGTCACAAGGTGAAATAATCCGAACCCGGTGAAAATACACTAGGAGTCATCCATGAAACGAAGAAACTTCCTCGGCCTGATGGGAGCGGCGGGTGTTTCCGCCGCGTTCGCCACCAAGGCTCAAGCCGCTGGAAACGTACACTTTGAAGGATATCCGGGGAGCAAGGGCGTGCTCTTCGACGCGGTCCGCTGCATCGGCTGCCGCAAGTGCGAAGAGGGCTGCAACACGGTCAACAACCTGCCTGCCCCGGAAAAGCCCTTTGACGATCTGACAGTGCTCGACACCCGTCGGCGGACGCAGAACGAGGCGTTCACCGTGGTCAACAAATACCAGCCCGATGGCGGTCCGTCCGTGTTCAGCAAGATCCAGTGCATGCATTGCCTGGAGCCTTCCTGCGCCTCGGCCTGCTTCGTGGCCGCCTTCAAGAAGCAGCCCTCGGGCGCCGTGACCTACGACGAGTCGGTCTGTGTCGGCTGTCGCTACTGCATGGTGGCCTGTCCCTTCGAGATCCCCACCTTTACCTATGACGATCCCATCACGCCCAAGGTGGTCAAGTGCGACCTGTGCGAGGCCAACATCCAGGCGGGCAGGATCACCATCCCCGGGTGCGTGGCCAAGTGCCCCAAGGAGGCCCTGGTCTACGGCGAGCGCAAGGAGCTGATCAAGATCGCCCGCAACCGCATCGCGGCCGCTCCGGACAAGTACATGGACCACATCTACGGCGAGCACGAGATGGGCGGCACCAGCTGGCTCAATCTCGCGGGGGTGTCCTTCTCGCAGATCGGCATGCGCGAGGATCTGGGCGTCAAGTCCGGCCCCGAGCTGACCAGCGGCGCGTTGTCGGTGGTAGCCATGGTTCCGGCCCTGTGGCCCCTGCTCCTGGCGGGCCTCTACGGCGTGACCAAGCGCTCCGAGAAGATCAACAAGAAGGAAAAAGCCGAGGCCGTGGCCGAGGCCATCTCCGCCACGCAGGAAAAGGCCCAGGCCGACCTCAAGGCCGCCATGGAGCGCGCACAGGCGGACAAGGAAGCCACGGTCAAGCGTGAAGTCGCCAAAGCGCTTGAGGAGGCGGCCAAGGCCGCCGAGCAGGGCGAAAAGGAAGAGGAGGGCGCGTAAATGACCACCGAAGCCGTCTCCAAGAAGACACTGTTCACTCCATTCAACGTCATCACCGGCATGATCCTGATCATGGGCGCCTTCCTCACGGTATGGCGTTTCGGCTGGGGCCTTGGCCCGGTGACCAACCTTGACCATAACAACCCCTGGGGCATCTGGATCGGGTTCGACCTGCTCTGCGGTGTCGCCCTGGCCGCCGGTGGCTATGTCACCTCGTCCGCGGTCTATCTCTTCGGCATGAAGAAGCACCACGCCGCCGTGCGTCCGGCCATCCTGACCGCGTTCCTCGGCTATCTCTTCGTGGTCATCGCGCTCCAGTACGACCTGGGCCGCCCCTGGCGTCTGGCCTATCCCTTCGTGGTCCAGTCCGGCACCACCTCCATGCTCTTCGAGGTGGGTCTGTGCGTGGCCCTTTACCTGACTGTCCTGTTCCTCGAATACTCGCCCGCCGCCCTGGAGTGGCTGGGCTACAAGCGGCTGCGCAACATGATCCACCGGTGCACCATCGCGCTGACCATCTTCGGCGTGATTCTCTCCACCCTGCACCAATCCTCCCTGGGCGCTCTCTACCTCATCGCGCCAAGCAAGCTGCATCCGCTGTGGTACTCGACCTATCTGCCGACGTTCTTCTTCGTCTCGTCGGCAGCGGCCGGCATGTCCATGGTCCTCTTCGAGGGCTGGGTCTCCCACAAGGCGTTCCACAACAAGATGAGCAAGGACTACCTGAGCCAGCACGACGACCTGTACTACTCCTTTGCCAAGGGCGCTTCCTGGGTCCTGCTGGGGTATGTCTTCATCAAGGTCATCGGCGTGGCCGTGGACGACAACTGGCACCTGCTCGCCACGGGCTGGGGCCAGTGGTTCCTCTTCGAGCTGCTTGGCTTCGCGCTCCTGCCCTCGCTGCTGTACGCCATCGGCGTGCGCGAGAAGAACCTCAAGCTCATTCGCTGGACCGCGCTGCTGACCGTGCTGGGCATCATACTCAACCGGCTCAACGTCTCGCTCATCGCCTACAACTACCATCTGCCTTCCGAGATGCGCTACTTCCCGAGCTGGCAGGAATTCGGTGTCACCCTGTTCGTGTGCACCATGCTCGTCGTAACCTTCAAGTTCATCGTGACCCGGATGCCCATCTTCCACGAGCATCCCGAGTACAAGGATGAGCACTAGACCCGGGAGGACGGAAATGGAACATGGATTCTACACTCTTCAGGATTTCCTGCTCTACACCAAGGGGTGGGCATACATCCTCATGGGAGCGTCCCTTGTGGTTTTCCTGGCCTACTGGAAGTTCCTCTTCAGCAGGGACAAAGATTAACAGGTCATAAGAGACGAGGAGTATACAATGTACGAATTGTTAACGGGCCCCGCCCTGTGGCTGGCATTTGCCATCGCCGTCATCGGGCTTGCCGTCCGCACCGTATTCTATATCCAGGGGTTGAACTGGAGGCTGGACCGCGTGGCCTACACCGCGCATCCCGCCGCTGCGGCCAAGGGAGCCATCCGCTCGATCCTGGCCTTCCTGATCCCCTTTGCCAACCACAGCTGGCGGGCGAAGCCTGGCTTCACGGTCATGTTCTTCACCTTCCACATCGGGCTGCTGGGTGTGCCCCTCTTCCTTGAGGGCCACGCCGTCATTCTCATGGAGCGCTTCGGCATCGCCTGGCCCACCATGTCCATGGCCACGGCGGACTTCCTGACCATCGCCACGCTGGTTGCCGCGCTGGGCATCGCCGTGCGCCGCATGCTGCTGCCCGAGGTGCGCATCGTCACAGACGCCAGGGACTGGTTTGTCCTGGCGGTTTCCATCGCCCCCTTCGTGACCGGCCTGATGGTCGTGCAGGGTGTGGGCGACTACGACTTCTGGCTGCTGGCGCACATTATCAGCGGTCTGGCCTGGATCGCGCTTTTGCCCTTCACCAAGCTGTTCCATGTTGTCGGCTTCTTCTGGTCCCGCGCCCAACTGGGCATGGACTTCGGCATCAAGCGCGGCGGCATGAAGTACAAGAGCTTCGACTGGTAAGTCGCAGGCCAAACAAGGAGAAGCAACAATGCCCGAAGGAAAGCTGTGTAACAGAAAGCCGATCAACACCGAGGAGTACCTCCAGGAGGTGCTCGGCGATACCGGCGGCAAGCAATACTACAAGGAAATGGAAGAACTCGACGTTGATGTCGAGAAGCTCCAGGCGTCGCTCAAGGCAACCCTCAAGTCCCGGTTCAAGACCTGGCTCGAGATGTGTGCCCACTGCGGCCTGTGCGCCGACGCCTGCTTCCTCTACGACGTCAACGACCGCGATCCCAAGCAGGTTCCGGCCTACAAGATCCAGTCCACCCTGGGCGAGATCGTCAAGAAGAACGGCAACGTCACCAACGAGTTCCTGCGTCACTGCATGGACGTGGCCTGGTCCCAGTGCACCTGCTGCAACCGCTGCGGCCACTACTGCCCGCATGGCATCGACATGGGCGTCATGTTCGGCTACCTGCGTGGCCTGCTCTACTCGCAGGGCTTCGTGCCCTGGGAGCTGAAGATCGGCGCGGGCATGCACCGCGTCTACCGCGCCCAGATGAACGTCACCACCGAGGACTGGGTGGAGACCTGCGAGTGGATGGCCGAGGAGACCGAGGAGGAGTGGCCGGGTCTGACCATTCCCATGGATGTCGAAGATGCGGACATCATGTACACCCTCAACGCCCGCGAGGCCAAGCACTACCCCGAGGACATCGCCGAGGCGGCCATCCTCTTCCACCTTACCGGTGAGAACTGGACCATGCCCAGTGAAGGCTGGGAGCAGACCTCGCTCTCCATGTTCGCCGGCGACTGGGAGGCCTGCACCATGCAGGTCAAGACCGTCTACGACGCCATCGAGCGGCTGCGGCCCAAACGGGTGGTGGGCACCGAATGCGGCCACGCCCACCGCGCATCGGTCATCGAAGGCCCCTACTGGGTCGGCCGTCCAGATGGTCTGCCGCCCCGGCCCTACATCCACTATGTGGAGTGGGTGGCCGAGGTGCTGCGCACCGGCCGCCTCAAGATCGACCCGGCCAAGAAGCTCAAGAAGCCCGTTACGTTGCAGGATTCCTGCAACTACGTGCGCAACCACGGACTGGCCAGCATCACCCGGGAGATCATGTCCTACATCGTGGAGCCCGAATACTTCCACGAGATGAGCCCCAACCGCGAGCACAACTACTGCTGCGGCGGCGGCGGCGGGTTCAACGGCATAGGCAAGTACCGCAAGCAGCGCAACGTGGCCCTGGAAAAGAAGCGCGATCAGATTCTGGCCACCGGCGCGGAACTGGTCATCGCCCCCTGCCACAACTGCTGGGATGCCATCCGCGACCTCGAAGAGGAATTCGAGATCGGCATCAAGTGGTCCTTCCTCAAGCCGCTGCTGATCGAAATGGCCATCGTGCCCGATCACCTCAAGCCCGCTGAAGAAGACGACGAGTAACCACCATCAGGGCGGCCCGGGAACCACTCCCGGGCCGCCTTTTTTATT
>NZ_JASTWE010000075.1 GCF_030282845.1 Pseudodesulfovibrio pelocollis | reverse complement strand
ATAAGGGGCCAGCTCCGAGGTGATCAGCCGCAGCAGGCTCGATTTGCCCGCCCCGTTGGGACCGACCACGGCCCAGCACTCGCCGGGCAGCACCTGCCAGTCAATGGAATGCAGGACGCGCGTGCCGCCGATGACCACGCTGACATTGTCCATGCGCACCAGAAAGGGATACCCGGCGCGCTCCGGCCCATCGTCCTCCACCGTCGGCAGAGCGCAGGTGGCCAGCCCGGCGCAGTCGTCGGCCAGGGCGCGCAGGGCCGCCTCGCGGTCGCCCTCGACCCTGACCAGCCCGCCTTCAAGGATCGTGAACTGTTCGACGCACTCCGGCACATCGCCCGCCCGGTGGGCCACGCAGACCAGGGTGGCCCGGGCCGAGGCCGCGTCGAGCAGGGCCAGCGCCCCGCGCCGCGTGGGCGCGTCCAGCCCCTCCAGGCATTCGTCGAGCAGGAGCACGTCCGGTCCACAGGCCAGGGCGCGGGCGATGAGGACCATGCGCGCCTGCCCGGTGGAGAGCGCGCCCATCTCCCGGTCCGCCAGATGGCAGATGGAGAGTTCGTCGATGAGTGCCTCGACCGTGGCTCGCTGGGCATCGGTCGGCTCGTCGTAGAGCAGCGGGGTGTCGAAAAATCCGGCCAGGATCACGGACCGGCCCGTGGCGCGGCGGGAGTGGAGAAAATAGAAATCCTGCATGTCCGCCGAGACCAGCCCGATGCGCTGGCGCAGGCCTATGGGCGAGGATTGCGGCCCGGGGCCGAAGTCAAAGGTGCGGGATTGACCAGGTGCCTGACCAGTCATCTGATCGGGCGCCATGTCACCGCGCAGGAGCTTGAGCAGCGTGGTCTTGCCCGAGCCGTTTTCGCCGATCACCGCACCATGGCGGCCGCGCAACAGACGCCAGGAAATGGGGCCGAGCAGCCGGGCCGGGCCGCGCGTGACCGTGACGTCATGAAGTTCGATAAGACAGTGCCCGCAATGATGCATGGCACCATTGTCCCTTTTCGCTCCCTGGTTGGCAACCCTTTTGCCTTGAAGGACCGGTGGGTTCCGGCCTATGCTACGGCCATGAGCGCGAATGTCCCCGAACCCATCGTCTCCATGACCCGTGTGCCGGACTACACTCCGGCCCGGCTTGACCAGGGCGTGGCCCGGCTGCTCGAAACGAGCGGCCTGAGCCTTGCACCGGGCACGCGCGTGCTGGTCAAGCCCAACCTCGTGGCCGCCCGGAACGCCCGCCACAGCACCACCCATCCCGAGGTGGTCCGGGCGGTCTGCGCGTATCTGCTCGACCACGGGGCCAGGGTGACGGTGGCCGATTCCCCGGCCTTTGGCCCGGCCGCCCAGGTGGCCCGAGCCTCGGGGCTGGCCGATGCCCTGGCCGGGCTGGGCCTTGAGGTGTCGGGCATGGCCAGGCCGGTGCCGCTGGCCCTGTCGCGCGGCGGCAGCATCGGCATCTCGCGCGACGCCCTGGAGGCCGACGCCATCGTCAACCTGCCCAAGCTCAAGGTCCACTGCCAGATGGTCATGTCCGGCGCGGTCAAGAACCTCTTCGGCTGCGTGGTCGGCTTTCGCAAGGCCGTGGCCCACCACACCCTGGGCGACAACCGCGAGGTCTTCACCGCCATGCTCATGGACGTGTATGCGGCCCTGCCCCGGACCCACCACCTGATGGACGGCGTGGAGGCCCTGCATCGCGACGGCCCCACCGGGGGCGACCCCTTCCGCCTCGGGCTGCTGGCCGCCGCAGACAACGGCGTGGCCCTGGACACCGCCGCCTATTCCGTGCTCGGCCTGAAGCCAGACCAAGTGCCCCTGTGGCAGGAGGCCATTGCCCGCGACATGGCCGGGGCCGATCCGCGCGAAGTCACCTATCCCCTGGACACGCCTGACCTCTTCGACCCGACCGGGTTCGTCATGGCCCCCGAGCGCGCCCTGAAGTTCGAGCCTGTGCGCCTGCTCCAAGGGCGGGTGCGCAGCCTGTTGAAACACTTCACGAAATCCTGATTCCCCTTGCACTCGCCCGCGCGGGGCGATACGGTGAGGCATGTCCATGCTGCTGCGTCACCGCTTCATCGTCACCGGGCAGGTGCAGGGGGTCGGATTCCGGCCCTTTGTCTACCGCATCGCCACGGCCAATGCGGTCACGGGCACGGTCAACAATTCCAGCCAGGGCGTGATCATCGAGGTGCAGGGGACAGCGGAGCAGGTGGAGGCCTTCGGCCTTGACCTGACCGGCAAGCTGCCGCCCCTGGCCCGCGTGGTCGATCTACGCAGCGAGCCGGTGGAACCAGTGGCGGACGAGGCGGACTTCACCATCCTCAAGTCCACGGGCGGGGCGGGCCACTCGGTACTCATCAGCGCGGACGTGGCCACCTGCCCGGACTGCATGGCCGACATCGCCACACCCGGCAACCGCCGCCACCGCTACCCCTTCACCAACTGCACCAACTGCGGGCCGCGCTACACCATCACCCGGTCCATCCCCTATGACCGGCCCATGACCTCCATGGCCTGCTTCCTCCAGTGCCCGGAGTGCCAAGCCGAGTACGACGATCCGCTCGACCGCCGCTTTCATGCCCAGCCAAACGCCTGCCCGGTCTGCGGCCCCGAGGTGTGGCTGACCGACCCGGCCGGGACCACCCTGGCCCAGGGCGACGAGGCCATCCGTCAACTGGCCGAGGCCCTGGCCCGGGGACGCATCACGGCGGTCAAGGGACTGGGCGGCTTCCATCTGGTCTGCGACGCGGCCTCGGACGAGGCCGTGGCCGAGCTGCGCCATCGCAAGCACCGGCCGGACAAGCCGCTGGCCGTCATGGCGGCCGACCTGGATGCGGCCCGACAGCTGGCCGACGTGCTCCCCGCCGAGGAGCAGTGGCTGACCGGCATCCGCCGTCCCATCGTCCTGGCCGCCAAGCGGGAACCGCTGGCCGTGTCGCCCCTGATCGCGCCGAACACCAATTATCTCGGGGTGATGCTCCCCTACACACCCCTGCATCACATCCTGCTCGACACTTTTGCCCAGGCGAGCGGACGCGAGGTTCCGGCCCTGGTCATGACCTCGGGCAACCTCTCGTCCGAGCCCATCGCCCTGGGCAACCGCGAGGCCCTGGCCCGGCTGGGCGGGCTGGCCGATGTCTTTCTCCTGCACAATCGCGACATCCTCATCCGCACCGACGACTCGGTGGTGCGGGTCAATCCGGTCACGCACGAACCGGTGCTGCTGCGCCGTGCGCGAGGCTTTGCGCCCGAGCCGGTGTTCCTGCCCCGGTCAGGCCCCACGGTGCTCGGCACCGGGCCGGAACTCAAATGCACCCTGACCCTGACCAAGGGGGACCAGGCCTTCCCCAGCCAGCACATCGGCAACATGGCCAACCTCGAAACCCTCGACTTTTATCGTGAAATCCTCGACCACATGCAGGACATCCTGCGCGTCACGCCAAAGCTCATCGTGCGCGACCTGCACCCGGACTACATGACCAGCACCCTGGCCGACGAACTGGGCCAGCGGCTGGGCATCCCGGTCCTCACGCTCCAGCACCATGTGGCCCACATCCACGCGGTGCTGGCAGAGAACCGGTTCGACGGCCCGGCCATCGGGCTGGCCCTGGACGGCACCGGCCTTGGCGAGGACGGAACCATCTGGGGCGGGGAATGTCTGCTGGTCGATCCGCAGAGCCTGGAGCACCAGCGGCTGGCCCACTTCGCGCACATCCGGTTGCCCGGTGGCGAGGCTGCGGTGCGTGAGCCCTGGCGCATCGCCCAGGCAGCCCTGTGGGAGCTTGGCGTGACCGAGACGGGCAAACATCGCTGGCCCTGGCTCGACCGTTTCGAACAGGAGAGCGCCTTTCTGCCACGGATGCTGACCCGGGGCATCAACTCGCCACACACCAGCAGTTGCGGCCGCCTCTTCGACGCCGTGGCCGCACTGTGCGGGCTGTGCGCGACCATCTCCTACGAAGGCCAAGCCGCCATCCTCCTCGAAAAGGCCCAGGACATGACCGAGACCGGGGCGTATCCCTGCCCCCTCAAGTCCTCCGACCCGGTCTCGCTGGGCACCCTGGATCTGGTGGCTGCGGCCCTGGGCGACCTGCGCCGGGGCGAGCCGGTTGGCAAGGTGGCCCGGCGCTTCCACCTGGGGCTGATCAAAGGGCTGACCGAGATGGCCTTTGCCTTCTCCACCCTGCTCGACATCCACCACGTGGCCCTGTCCGGCGGGGTGATGCAGAACCTGACCCTGGCCGCCGAACTGCCGCGCGCCCTGGAACAGGTCGGGCTCATTCCCCTGGTTCACCGCCACCTGCCGCCCAACGACGGCTGCATCTCCCTCGGGCAGGCTGTCTGGGGCCAGCGCCGGATGCAGTTGGACGGATAGCCGCCGCTCCCCCGAAACCACGCCCCCGAAATCGCGCCACGAAAAAAGGGCCGGAACTCGCGTCCCGGCCCTCAGAGCACGAATGAACCTCCAGGTAGGCTAGAAGGAGACTCTGCTGACGCCGTCGATGGCGGTCAGGGCCTCGCGCACGGCCTCGCCCGGCTGGGTGTGGACGATGTACACGGTCTGCACATGGTCGCCCAGGCGGCGGGAGTTGTTCTCGCGGATGTTGACGCCCAACTCGCCCATGACCGTGCCGAACTTGCCGAACATGCCCGGCGTGTCCTCGTGGGTGATGAAGATGGTGTAGACGTCTGCGCCCTCGTCCTCCACGGTCTGGCCCACGTTGACCGAGTTGTTGAACTCGCCGCGCCGCAGATAGCCGGTGACCACCTCGGCGATCTCCAGGCCGGTGCGGATGCCCGCGTTGCGGGTGGACGCGCCCAGGTGTGCGGAGAGCACGATGTTGTCCAGTTCGCGCAGCTTGCATTCAAAGGGCATGCCTTCACGCTTGGGCTCTGATTCGTAGCAGTCCAGCGCGGCTCCGGCGATGACACCGGTCTTGAGGGCGTTGTACAGGGCGTCCTCGCTCACGTTCTTGCCACGCGAGGCATTGATCAGGAAGGCGGTGTCCTTCATGATCTTCAATTCTTCCTCTTTGATGACTGGATCGGCACCGCCGCAATGCAGGCTGACGAAATCCGAGCGCTCAAGCAGTTCGGGGACGGTGTCAACATACTCAAGGGGAGCGTCGATGGAGCGGTACATGTCGTACCCGATGACCTTCATGCCCAGCGCGCCAGCCTTGCCAGCCAGGGCCTGGCCGATGCGGCCGCAGCCGATGATGCCCAGGGTCTTGCCGAACAGCTCCACGCCGCTGAACCGCTTCTTGTGCCAGACCCCGTTCATCAGGGTGTGATGGGCAAAGGGCACGCGCCGGGCGATGGCGAACATCAGCCCCAGGGCGTGCTCGGCCGTGGCGTTGGTGTTGCCGTTGGGCGCGAACTTGACGATGACGCCAAGCTCCTTGGCCGCATCCAGGTCGATATTGTCCGTGCCCACGCCGCCGCGGCCCACGATCTTGAGCCGCCCGCCGTCGCGCACGCCCGCCTCCAGCACCGCGCGGGTGACCTTGGTGGCCGAGCGCACCAGGAGCGCGTCAAAAGAGCCGATCTCGCTGATGAGGTCGTCCTCGTCGCGCTTCTCGGTCTCGATGGTGAATCTTTCCTTTTTCAGGTACTTGACAGCTTCGTCCACCAATCCGTCATTGGCCAGTATGCGCATATGCCTTACCCCCTCCCGATTCCTAGAGTTTCTTCAGTTCGGCTTCGAGCTTGCCGAGATATTCGGTCAGCATGTCGGGCATGATGTCGCCCATGTGGCCGATGCGGATGACCAGCCTGCGGCCCTCGGCCTCCAGGGCGGCGTTGAGCTTGCCGTAGCCGGGGTCCATCAGGTAGCCCTGCTCGCGCAGCCCTTCCTTGACGCCCTTCTTGAGCTGGGCAGCGGTCACTCCGGCCGGGCAGAGCACGGCGGAAACCGTGGGCGAGCGATAGCCCTTGGGCGCGAACATCTCGAACCCGTCGAGCCGGGCCGCCCACGCCTCGACCATGCCCCGCATCTCGATATGCCGGGCAAAGCGCGCGGCCACGCCCTCTTCCTTGACGATGCGCTCAAGCTGCACGAACATCTGGTTGGCCAGGGTGCAGTTGGGGGTGGTCAGGGTCTGGTTCTTGCGGGCGCGCTCAAGCTGCTTGGTGATGTCCGTGGTGTGGCCCTTGCAGGTCACGGTCCTGGCCTTTTCCTCGGCCTCGCGGCTGATGAAGCCAATGCCGAATCCGGCAGGCAGGGCCAGGGATTTCTGGGTGGCCGTGGAGTACATGGCCGCCCCGGAGTTGATCAGGTCCAGGTCCGCCCCGCCGAAGATGGACACGCCGTCCACCAGGGGCATGGCCCCGTGTTTGCGGATCAGGGCGCAGACCGCCTTCATGTCGTTGGTCACGCCGGTGGAGGTCTCGTTGTGGGTGAAGGAGACCACGGCGGGCTTGATCTCACGCAGTTTCGCCTCAAGCACGGCCATGTCGATGGCCTGGCCGTAGTCGAACTTGAGGTTCTCGGCCTTTTTGCCGTTGGCCACCGCGATATTGTAGTAATGGTCGCCAAAGGCACCCACCGAGACGTTGAGCAGGGTCTCGTTCTCGGCCACCAGGGAGCGGATGGACGCCTCCATGGCCGTGGAGCCGGACCCCAGGAACAGGACCGGCTCATAGGCATCGCCCGCCCCGGCCAGTATCCGCAGGTTCTCACGAATGGGGCCGAACCGCAGGTCGTTCTCGGTGTCGCGATGCCCGAATTCGGGCAGCAGCGCGGCCTGTTTGACGTCGTCCCGAATATACGTCGGGCCGGTGATGAAGAGTTTCAAGGGCGCAAAATTGGGCGTATTCATGGCTCGTGTCCTTCAATGAATTTGACGGAAAAGGGAATTTCCCCTTGGCGTTCGGAAAATGTCCCCGTTCATATAACGGGACGAACCCAATGTCCAGACGGCCCAAGGCGCGACGAAACATACGCGGATGCGGGGGTGCAGGAGAATTTCATGCAGCGAGGGGGCGAGGGTGGGTTGATGTTCATCTGGGGGAAGTGGGTGAAGAGGGAAGAGCCGTCGCTGGCGCTCCTCCAAATTTGGAAA
>NZ_JASTWE010000074.1 GCF_030282845.1 Pseudodesulfovibrio pelocollis | reverse complement strand
CTCGCCCAGAACCTCCACCTTCTCGGCTCCGGCCTTTACGAGGCAGCCGAAAACATCGGTTTCAAGTCCCGCGATTACCGCGCCCTCAAGGCGCTGCCCGCCGAGGAGCAGGCCGTGGTCAAGCAGGCGCTGGAGAGCGAGAGCAAGGACGAGGTGCTGGACATCCTGCAAGACCTGGCCGCCCGGCATCAGAGCGAGAAGGAGGCCGCCAAAAAGGAGCGCGAGGGGCTGACCGCCGACCTGGAGGCGCGCAGCAAACTGCTGGAGGACAAGGCCAAGCGGCTGCAGACCACCGAGGAGGAGCTGTACAAGCTCAAGAGCCTGCCGCCGGACGCCAACCTGGAGCTCAAGCTGGCGCGGGAGGAGGAGGCGGTGGAGCGGCTGCACCGGGAGCACGTGACCATCCTCGCGTCGATCAAGCCGTTCTTCCAGGCGGTGTCCGAGATACTGGGCGACGAGCATGTCTCGGCGCACACCAAGGAGCACGCGGTGTTCGAGGTGCGTCAGGTGTGCGAGAGCATCAACCAGTTCCTGCTGGATTGCTCCATCCCGGTCGACTTCACGGACATCGTCTACCCCGAGTGGGCGCGCGGCACGGCCCGAGCCGACATCGAGGCCGGGAACACCGAGGAACCGGGCGGCGCGCACGGGAGCTGGTAGCCATGGTCAGCCACGTCGAAACAGATACCCTGCGCAGCCTGGCCGTGCGCCTGGACGAGGCCGGGCACGGTGAGCGCCAGCCCCTGGTGGAGGGAGTGGCGTCGCTGCTCAACTGCTCGGTGCAGACGGTCTACCGCAAGCTCAAGGAGATCGGCTGGACATCTGGCCGCAAGCGGCGCAGTGACCGGGGCAGGCTCTGGCTGGACGAGGAGACGGCCAAAAAGGCCGCGTACATGCTGACCAAGGCGACCAGCGCCACAGGCAAGCGGCGGATGACCATATCCAAGGTCCGCAAGATTATGCACGAGTCCGGCCAGGGCGGGGTCGACTGGGAGACGGGCGAGGTGTCCATGCCCGCGCCATCCACCCTGAGCCGGGCCATGCGCGCCTATGGCTGCCATCCGAGCATGCTCAGGCAGGGCAAGCCGCACACCCATATGCGCAGCCTGCACCCCAACCACTGCTGGCAGGTCGATCCGTCCCTGTGCGTCCTCTTCTACCTGCCCAAGGGCAAGGTGAAGATCGTGGACGATAAGGCGCTCTACAAGAACAAGCCGCACAACATCCTCAAGGCGGAGAAAGAGCGCGTGTGGCGTTACGTCATCACCGACCACTACAGCGGCACCATCTATGTCAGATACGTGCAGGCTGCGGGCGAGTCGGCCCAGGGGCTGGTGGACGTGTTCCTGGACGCCATCTCGGATCGTGGCCGGCGCGACCCCATGCACGGGGTGCCCACGATGCTCTACATGGACAAGGGCAGCGCCAACACCAGCCACCTGTTCACCAACCTGCTCGACCGGCTGGGGGTCGAGTGGGCGGCCCACGCGGCGGGCAACCCGCGCGCCACAGGACAGGTGGAGTGCGCCCAGAACATCGTGGAGACGGACTTCGAATCCACCCTGATCTTTCAGAAAGTCCGCAGCGTGGAGGATCTCCAGGCCCTGGCCGACAATTGGCGGCAGCACTACAACGCGCACGTCATCCACACCCGCACCGGCAAGAGCCGCAACGATGTCTGGATGACCATTGCCGAGGATCAGCTACGGCTGGCCCCGCCGCTGGAGCTGTGCCGCGAGCTGGTCGCCACCCGGCCCAGGAAGGCCACGGTGCGGCCCGATCTCTCCATCTCCCACGCCATCAAGGGCTACGGCCGCAACGACTACGACCTGCGTCTGATCAGCGGCGTCATGCCGCAGATGCAGGTGAGCGTGGTGGTCAACCCCTACCGCGCCCCGGCGGTGGACGTGACCGTGGCCGACTTGCTCACCGGCGACGAAACGGTCTGGACCATTGAGCCGGTCAAGAAGGACGAGGCCGGATTTTGGGAGGGCGCGGCCATCATCGGCCAGGAGTACAAATCCCAGGCCGACACCAAGGCGGACAAGGCGCTCAAGGAATTTGACGCGATGGCGGGGCCTGATCCCAAGCATGCCGCGCCGCCCCAGTATGTGAACCCCATGGCCGATATCCGGCCCGCGCCCGAGTACATGCCGCGCCGTGGCCGCGACCTGGGGCTGGACGCCGGGCGGCGGGAGATAAAGCCGCTGGAGGTGGTGGAGGCCGCCATGCGGCTCAAGGATATGGTGGGCGATGATGCCTGGGGCAAGGAGTCCTACGCATGGCTCACACAGCATTATCCGCAAGGGGTACCCGAGGCTGAGCTGGAAGACATCGCGGCCCGGCTCACCGGCCCCAGGAAGATCAACGTGCCGCTGCGACTCGTGGAGGGACTCTAGATGCGCATCATCCAGCAACTGCTTGCCGACGCACGGCAATCGCAAAGCGCCATGGCCCGCGCCGTGGGCATCAGCCCAGCGACCATGACCGAGATACTTCTGCACAACCGATGGCCGAAACGGCGGAGCCGGGAGGAGCTCCGCACTGGCATGGTCCGCTTTCTGGCCGACGCGGGCGCGGACCTGGCCGCCATCAACGAGGCGTTTTTGGAGATTGAATCCGATACCGAGACCCAAGCAAAGGAGGAGACGAAACCCATGCTGATCAGATGTCAGGCGCTGCTGCCGAGCACGCGCAAGCACTTCAAGCTCATGACCGACCCGTTTCACAACGAGCTGCGCTCGCCCGACGACGTGTTCCTGTCCGGCGACATCCGCATGGTCCGCGAGGCCATCTGGTTCCACAGCGAGGGCATGATGGCAATCGTGGGCGAGAGCGGCAGCGGCAAGACCACGCTGGTGCGCGACTTCAAGGCCCGCGTGGCCAAGAGCGACCGGCCCGTGCACATTATCGAGCCCTACGTCCTGGCCATGGAGGACAACGACAAGAAGGGCAAGACCCTCAAGAGCCAGCACATCGTGGAGGCGGTCATGGCCACCATCGCGCCGCTGGAGCGTCCCGTGTCCAGTCCCGAGGCGCGGTTCCGGCAGATGCACGGCATCCTTCGGGACTCAGCACGCGCCGGGTTCCGGCATGTGCTGATCATTGAGGAGGCGCATTCGCTGCCTGTGGCCACGCTGAAACAGCTCAAGCGGTTCCTGGACCTGGATACCAAGGACGGCTTTGGCAAGCTGCTCTCTGTACTGCTCATTGGCCAGCCCGAGCTGATGGAGCGGCTGTCGGCCAGCAATTACGCGGTGCGCGAGGTGACGCAGCGGTGCGAGATCGTGACCCTGCGCGCGCTGGACAACGACCTGGACGGATACCTGCGCTTCAAGTTCGAGCGCGCCGGGGCGGATGTCACCCAGATCATCACAGAGGACGGCATTGAGGCCCTGCGCAGCAGGCTGACCGGGAACGCGCTGAAGGGCGCGCACAGCCGGATCTCGCTCTGCTACCCGCTGGTGGTCGGCAATGTCATGGCCGCCGCCATGAACCTGGCCGCCGATGTCGGCGCGCCGCTGGTGGACCCCGGCATCATCGCCCAGGTGTAACCCACAACCAAGACAAGGAGGATCACATGGAAATCACCCCCATCACCGGCAGCGACACCCGCCGTCAGACCGGCAACCAGGCGTGGCCGCTCAACGCCGAGGGCAACATCGGTCGCCGGATCGCGCGGCTGGCCCTGGACCTCAAGGGCCTGATCCAGCGCGACATGGCCAGCGTCACCGTCACCGATGCCAACCGGCTGTGCGACGACATCATTGCCGAGGCCGAGCGGGTCGAGGGGCTGGAGACGGTGGCGGCATTCGGAGGTGCGCATGGCTAGGCTCAAGCCCAAGACCACGGTCATTGCAGACAAGGCGCAGGCCGAGGCGGCCATGATGGAGCTGGGCGGCCTGGGCAGGGACATCACGGCCATCGAACTCGACGCCCAGGAAAACATCGACCTGATCAAGGCCAATGCGGTGGCGGAGATGGAGCCGCTCCAGGTTCGCAAGAAGGAACTGGAAGACGCTTTGTGCACATACGCCACCTTGAACAAGGGCAAGTTGTTCAAGGAGCGCAAGAGCCTGGAGACTCCGTTTGGCGTCTTTGGCTGGCGCAAGGCGACCAGACTCCTCACCGCAAGCAAGGTGACTCTCGCCGATGTCCTGGAGCGACTCCGCGAACTGGGTATCAGAGAAGCCATCAGAACGAAAGAGTCCGTGGACAAGACTGTCCTTGCGGACTGGCCGGATTCCCGGCTGGAAGGCGTGGGTATGAAGCGCGTCTCCAAGGACGAGTTCTACATCGAGATTCACGAGGACACCCTGGGGGCCGACCAATGAGCGATGCCGGATTGCGCCGCGCACTGCATGCGGCGGAGGCCCAGACCATCCGCCACGGCAAGACCATCCGGAATCTGCTCCGGCTGCTCAGGAGCGTGCGCGAGGACGGCGGCATGACCAGCGCCCAGTGCCAGGCCATGGACCGTCTGGTGGCGCGCAACGAGCTGGTGATGACCGGCCTGCTGGACGAGGCCGACACCCTCCACCCGGAGTCGGGGGTGGCCCGTGGCTGACACGTGCGCCTACACGGTCCGGGTCAGGGCCGACACGGGGCTGGCCGTGCTCGTCCTGATCCCCGCCCTGGGCATCGTGACCTGGCTGCCCAGGAGCCAGGTCACGCTCCCGGAGGAAGTCCACTTCGGCGACACGCTGGAGGTGGAGATCCCCCGGTGGCTGATTCGCAACGAGAGGGGCTGGCTCGGCTAGGGCCGGACCCGCAAGCGTCAAGGAGACCCATCATGCCCAAGTGCCCGCAGTGCAAGACCATGCGCCCCAAGGAGGCGTTCTACACTCCACGCGGATACCGGTGCATCGCCTGCCAGGACTGCCGGACGGCCAGGATATACAGCCAGGCACCGCAGCCCGAGCCGCAGCCTGAGCCGCAGCCCAGGCCGAAGAAACTGGCGGCGGAACACAGGTCCAGCAGTCAGCCCAAGGTATCCAGCCGGGCCATGAGCTTTTGCCCCTACGATGGCGGCGGCAGATGGGCCGGGGTGGACATGCAATCAATCAACTTCGCCCCGCTGGGGTGAAAAACAAGGAGAACGAGATGAACAAGAGCGAACTGATGGATGCCGTGTACGCGCGGCGCACGACAGGGTTCTCGAAGGTCCACGTTGAAAAGGCCGTCAACGACGCGCTGGACATCATTGCCGAGCAGCTGGCCAAGGGCGACAAGGTGGTCATTACCGGCTTCGGCTCTTTCGAGGTCATGGCGACCGCCCCCCGCCTCGGTCGCAACCCGCACAACGGCGAGCCCGTGCAGATCCCGGCTGGCAAGAAGATCAAGTTCAAGCCGGGCAAGGCGCTCAAGGAGGCGGTGAAGTAATGTTCACCGCATACTGCTACCGCACCGGCGAGATCGGCGTGACTGACGGTGGGTTGCCCGAGGGCACACTCCCCATAGCGCAACACCCCGACAAGGCTGCGTTGGATGATGCCATATCCACCTATGCCACGCATTCGTGGCAGAAGGGCCTGCTCATCGTCGGGGAGCTCCGCATGGCTGACACCGATGACGATGCAGCCGAGGCGCTGGAGCAATTCAAGGGGTGGGTTGAAAACCACCTCTCCACGCAATAAGCGAAACCGCCCTACGGGGCGGTCGCCGGGGCGTGGCGGCCTCGGCCTGATGAGCAGCCAAGGGAGACGCACATGCACAACCTGCCCCGCACGTCTTACAAAGACAAGGCCGACAAGCTGGAGGTGGCGCTGCGCCACGCACAGAGCAGAGCGGCCTGGGCCGAGAAGGAAGCCAAGGCCGCCAAGTACGACCTGGCCGAAGCGCGCGAGGAAATCGCGCGGCTCAAGCGGCAGCTCAAGGCCCCGCGCCAGGCCACGCTTTTTCCGCAGGGGCGGGCATGAGCGACCGGTTCAGTGTCGGCAGGGACGAAGGCCACCTGGTCATCAGGGACAACGAGCGCGGAGGCCGCGCCGTCATCGCCTTCCTGCCCAATGACCGTAAGCCCGACGCCCCGCTCAACATGGCCAGCGTCTGCGTCAAGGCGCTGAATGAGACAACCGAGAAGTACAGATCGAGAGGGAGAAATACAAAATGAACATGTGGCAAAGAGCGATGGCAATGTCGGCTGCGTTCTGTGGCGGCGTTTGTCTCAGGTGGGCGAAAGAGCTGGACACACTCCCGATGCTGACGGTGGGGGTGGTTGCCATTCTGTGTTCCCTTTGCGGGCTGTGTACCCTCTGGAGAGTATCGAAGTAACCATTATGAGCGACCACTACCGATGCAAGCGGTGCGGCGCTTCGATGATTTACGACCCACCCTGCGACTGCAAAGAAGGAGCACACCATGAGGAAACCAGGAATGAGCCCCCAGGCCCGGCGCGGGATGATCGCCAAGATCAAGATAGGGCAGAAGCAGCTCGGCATGACGGACGACGCCTACCGCGACATGCTCGCGGATAGGTACGACAAGGATTCCGCCGCCAAGCTCTCCTATCGGGAACTGGTTGATCTCGTGGCCCACATGGAGGCTCTGGGAGCGCAGTTCACCAGCAAGCAGGCTCCCAAGTCGCAGCAGATCCGCGACCCGCAGTCGCGCCTGATCCGCTCCCTGTGGCTACAACTGCACGAGGCCGGGCTGGTGCGCGATCCCAGCGAGGCCGCCATTGCCGCCTACGTCAAGCGCCAGACCGGCGTCGAGTCCCTCGCATGGCTGTCCTCGCCCCAGGCCTCAAGCGTCATCGAGTCCCTCAAGCAATGGCTGGCCCGAGCTGATCAGCCGGTAGTATAAGGAGTATGTACATGGACAATCCCCGCACCGTTGGGACGGAGTTCCTGATGGAACTGGCCGAGATCATCGCGGAGCTGGCCCAGGGCACCCTTGGCATACCCAAGGACCAGGCCGATAAGTTTGGCCAGGAGGCATCAGCGGCCATCGCCGATAGCTGGGGCGGGCAGATCCTCTACATCCCCAAAGACAAAACCGGCAAGCTCGCCAGGCGCGATGCCGAAATATACACCCGGTTCAGAGGCGAGAACGCTTCCGAGCTGGCCGCCGAATTCGACTTGTCAGTCCAGCAAATTTATAGGATCATCGCCCGCGAGAGAGCAGCACGGCGGCAGAAGCAATTCAGCCTGTTGGACGGATAAACCTGTTTCGCATTCTGAAACATCGTTTCAAAAGTCCCGTCCCACCAAGTATCGGATCATCCCCGATAGTCCCGATTTATATCGCCCGTCTCTCTAGATTATAACAGTGGGGATCA
>NZ_JASTWE010000073.1 GCF_030282845.1 Pseudodesulfovibrio pelocollis | reverse complement strand
CTCTGGTCAGAGGATGGTCAGGGGGGTGTCGTGGTCCCTGGTTCGGGCCGTGCCGATGGGCGCGGCAAGGTCGCCGGCCGCTTCGAGCATGTCCACGGCCCGGTCGAGCTTGTCCGGCGGCACGGCCAGGACCAGCCCGCCCGAGGTCTGGGCGTCGAACATCATGTCCAGGGTGATGGGGTCCAGGCCCGGAGCCACCCGGGTGCGTCGCAGGTAGTGGGTCCGGTTGCAGATGGACCCGGCCGGGAGCATGCCCATGGCCGCCAGCTCCAGCGCGCCCGGGATGAGCGGCACCGCGTCCATGCGCAGGTCGATGGTCACGCGGCTGGCGTCGGCCAGCTCGATGAGATGCCCGCCCAGGCCAAAGCCGGTGATGTCCGTGGCCCCGGTCAACCCCAGCTCGGCGATGACGCGGCCGCCCGCCCTGTTGAGCCGCCCGCACACCTCGAAGAGGGTGTCTTCCATGGCCTCGCTGCCCGGCATCTCGCCCTTGATGGCCGTGGCCAGCACCCCGGTGCCGATGGGCTTGGTCAGAAGCAGGGTATCGCCCGGGCGCACACCCCGGTTGGACGCGAACCGGGCCGGATCGACCGTGCCGGACACGGCCAGGCCGTACTTGATCTCATCGTCCTCCACGCTGTGACCGCCCGAAGGCACGGCCCCGGCCTCCTCCACCGCGTCGCGGCCGCCGCGCAGCACCTCGCGCAGCACCGCGCCCGAGAGCTTCTTCATGGGATAGCAGACGATGTTCATGGTCGAGAAGGGCTCGCCGCCCATGGCGTAGACATCGGAGAGGGCGTTGGCCGCGGCGATGCGGCCGAAGCGGTAGGGATCATTGACCACCGGGGTGAAGAAATCCACGGTCTGGACCAGCGCCTTGCCCGGGGGAAAAGACAACACCACGGCGTCCTCGTTGTCGCCGGGGCCTCCGGCCAACACGCGGTCATCCGTGCGGACATACATGCCCGAAAGTGCCTGCTCCAGGTCCCCCGGAGCGATCTTGGCGGCTCAGCCGGCCGCTTTGACCATGCTCACAAGCTTCAGCTTCGGCATGCGCCCTCCTTTGTCTCCCGTCCTATCAGAGAGCTTCGGGATTGCAAAGGCTGCCGTGGCCGCCTTGCCGGGCTTTGCCATCGGTCCCGGGCCGTGCTAGGACACCTCGTGCCGGGGCGGGAACCGACCCGCCCGCCACAGTCAAGACCGGAGACCCCATGCACGACGACCAGACCCGGGAATTCCTGGACAGCCTCCCCGAACTGGAGGCGGACAAGACCTACCATTTCAAATGTCACCCGGCCGTCGCCTGCTTCAACGCCTGTTGCAGCGACCTGAACCTGGTGCTCACGCCCTATGACGTCCTGCGCCTGCGCCGCTCCCTGGGCCTTGGCAGCGTCGAGTTCCTGCGCGCCCACACCACCATGCACACGGTGCCGGACACCGGGTTTCCCGAATTCCGGCTGCGCATGATCGACAATCAGGCCCGCAGCTGTCCCTTTGTCCGCGATGCGGGCTGCTCGGTCTACCCGGACAGGCCCGGCGCCTGCCGCATGTACCCCCTGGGCAGGGCCACCCGGCCCGATGGCCAGGGCGGGGTGCGCGAGCATTTCTTCATCGTGCGCGAGGACCACTGCCTGGGCTTCGATGAACCTGACGAATGGACCGGGGATTCCTGGAAGCAGGACCAGGGGTTCATGGCCTACACGGCCAGCAACGACCGCTACATGACCCTGCTGGCCCGCATCCGCCAGGCTGGCGCGCCCGTGCCCGAGAAGATGGGCCACATGGCCACCCTGGCCCTGTACAAGCTCGACGAGTTCCAGCGCTTCATCGTCCAGACCCGGCTTTTCGCCCGGTTGGACATGGACGAAGCCCGCCGCAAGGCAGTGCTGGAAGACGAGGAAGCGGCCCTGGAATTCGCCATGGACTGGCTTGAACTGATGCTCTTCCACGCCTCCCCGAACCTCAAGCCCAGGAGATAGTCCATGGCCCTGCCCGCCAACCCCAAGCTCATGTCCATCCGCACCTTTCTCAAGAGAAAGGCGGAGTTGCCGCCCGGCCACAGGCTGGTCTTCACCAACGGCTGCTACGACATCCTGCACCCTGGCCATGTGGACCTGCTGACCCGCGCCCGCGCCCTGGGCGACTCCCTGGTGCTGGGCCTCAACTCCGACGAATCGGTGCAGATGCTCGGCAAGGGCGGCGACCGGCCCCTCAACCCCCAGGACGACCGCGCCTTTGTCCTGGCCGGGCTGGCCTGCGTGGACTTCATCATCGTCTTTCACGAGTCCACGCCCCTTGAGCTGATCAAGGCGGTCCGGCCCCAGGTGCTGGTCAAGGGCGGCGACTGGGCCACTGAGACCATCGTGGGCCGCGACGTGGTCGAGCAGGCTGGCGGCGCGGTGCACAGCCTGCCGCTCCTGCCCGGCTATTCGACCACGAGTCTCGTGGAGCGCATCCGCAGGAACTGACTTTTTTCGTCCATCATCCCGCCATTGGAAGGCCCGGAGCATTGCGCCCCGGGCCTTTTCCTTTGGACAGGCTGAACCGGAAGAGGGGTCGGCCCTACATATGATAGAGGACGAAGTTGATTAGGAAATGGACGATGGTGGAGGGCCAGATGGAGCCGGTGGCCAGGACAGCCGGGGTCAGGATGAGGCCGTAGATGAAGGCGTCGGTCAGGGTGTGGGCCGAGAGGGACCAGTGCATGAGCGAGAAGAGCAGGGCCGAGACCACATACAGGGCCGGGACGGACAGACGCGGCCGCAGCACGGACAGGGCCAGCCCCCGGCAGACCAGCTCCTCGCTCACGGCCACGAGGACCAGCCCGGCCGTGGCGTCGAAGCGGAACAGGGGCGAGGCCGTGTCCAGCGGCACCCCGCCCAGCGCCCAGGTGGGGAAATGCGGGGCAAGGACGAACTCCGAGAGCCAGAGGTAGGCCATGGCCGCTGCCGAGGTGGCCACGGTCCACAGGATCAGGTCCGTGACCGGCGGCCAGGTCAGGCCGAGGGAGGCGCGGTCCAGCGCCCCGCGCCTGAGCATGACCAGGAGAAAGACGATGATGCCAAACCGCATGGCATAGTCGATGAGTACCCAGGCCGTGTAGTCGGTGACGGTGATGTTGACGAAATCATTGAGATAGTACGGCAGATAGGCCAGGGCGAGGATGGCGGCGCGGCTCATGGCTCCCCCTGGGCCGGGCGCGGCTTCCCGAGCTGACGATAGACCTTGCGATAGTCGGCGATCATGCGCTGCGCCGTGAACCGCCTGCGGCCCGAGACAAAGGCGTTGGTCCCCAACTGGCGGCAGCGGGCCGGGTCGGCCAGGAGCGCGGCAGCGGCCTCGATGAAGGCTGCCCTGTCGCCCGGCTCCACCAGCAGGCCGGTCTCGTCGTGGCCCACCTGCTCCGGCACCCCGCCCACGGCGTGGGCCACCACGGCCAGCCCCTGGGCCATGGCTTCGAGGATGACCAGGGAGTGGTTGTCGGCCAGGGTGGGGTAAAGGAGCGCGTCGGCCGCAGCCATGAGCAGGGCCAGGCGCTCGCGCTCCACATAGGGCCAGATGACCAGATCGCCTTCGCGCCCCTCGGTATCGCCGCCCACGGCAAAGCACAGCGCGCCGGGCACGCGCGCCTTGATGGCCCCCCACAGGCCGCGCCAGTCGCCCCCGGACTTGTAGGCCGCGCCCAGGCCGCCATGGGCCGCGAACACGGCCACCCGGGCCGCCGGCAGGATGCCCAGCCGGGCGCGCGCCTCGTGGCGGGACATGGGGTGGTCGGGCCAGGGGATGCCGTTGGGGATGACCGTCACGGGCCGGTGCAGGTGGGATTTGGCCAGCCGGGCCAGCCAGCGCGACGGGACGATGAGGACCGGGTCCAACCGGTGCAGCGACTGGTACTTGCGATGGCGCACCCGGTCGCTGTCGGCAAAGGCGCGGGGACAGGGGGCGACGCACTGCGCCTCCAAGCCCTGGCAGTCGAGGGGATAGGGGCAGCCGCCGGTGAAGAGCTCGCAGTCGTGCAGGGTCATGACCATCTGAGTCCGTTGCGGGATGGCCCCGAGCAGGCCGGGCCAGTCCCCGGTGCAGTGGATGTGGGCCGTCTCCCCCGGGGCCAGTGCCGGGCCGAAACCGTCCGGGGTGACCACCGAGGAGGCAAAGGCATGGGGCGATTCTTCGCGATGCACTCCTGACTCGGCCACCTCGCAGGTCAGCCGCACGGGCAGGCCCGACACGGCCATGCCCCCGGCCAGGAGCCGGGCCACGCGCGTGGCGCCGCCGGTCCACTCAAGGCCCGTGTGGTGGACCACGGCCGGGGATTCGGTCGAACGGCCCACGCGCTACTCCTTGACCGTCTCCAGATCAAGGACCATGTCCACCAGATCCCCGTCGTGCGGGTCTGGGGTGACGACAAAGCCGAACTTGCGGGACAACCCCTGCATGGCCTTGTTCTCGATCATGGTCTGGCCTGTGAGGCGGCGGGTGCCCCGGTCGCGGGTATAGCGGATGCCCTTGTGAAAAAGCAGGCTGCCCAGGCCCTCCCCCTTCTGATCCGAGCGGACCACGATAGCGAACTCGGCCTCGGAGTTGTCGGGCTTGGTGTTCGTACGCATGACGCCCAGGGTCTCGGGCTCGCCGTGCTCGTCGTGGGCCGTGGCGATGAAGGCCATCTCGCGGTCGTAGTCGATCTGGGTGAAGCGGGCGATGTCCTTGTGGCCGAAGTCGCGCTGGACCACGCCGAAGAAACGCAGCCGCAGGTCCTCGTCCGTGAGCTTGGCCAGGAAGGCGCGGTGGGTGCCTTCGTCCTCGGGCCGGATGGGCCGGATGGTGACGTGGCGGCCGCCCTTGAGGGTGACGCACTCCTCAAGCTCCCGGGGATAGGGCCGGATGGCCAGCCGCCGTTCGCCCTCGCCCTCAAAGGGCGCGATGGTGATCTTGCCGCCCAGGGCGAGAACTCCCTCGTTGTCGGCGTACAGAGGGTTGATGTCGATGGACGCGATCTGGGGCACGTCCACGATGAGCTGGGATATCTGGATCAATGTCAGGGAGAGATCGTCGATGTCTGCGGGCGGGTGCGAGGGCGAGCCCCCCAGCAGGGTCGAGATGCGGGTGCGGCCGATCAGCTCGCGGGCCAGGCTCATGGACAGCGGCGGCAGGGCCAGGGCCGAGTCCTGGATCATCTCGCGGGCCATGCCGCCGTGGCCGAAATGCAGCACCGGGCCGAAGACAGGGTCCACATCGGCCGAGATGGCCAGCTCGTGGGCACCGGGCCTGCGCCCCATCTTCTGGACCGTGAAGCCCTCGATGTAGGCATCGGGCCGCTCGCGGGTGGCCCGGGCCAGGATGGACGCCGCGCCCTCCCAGACCCGCTCCGGGGTCTCCAGGTCCAGCAGCACGCCGCCCATGTCGAAGGGCTGGGGAATCTGCGGGCTTCTGAGCTTGATGGCCACGGGATAGCCCAGTTCGTCGGCCGCGATGACCGCCTCCTTGGCCGAGAGCGCGATGCGCGTCTCCACCACCGGGATGCCATAGGCGGCCAGGATGTCCTTGGCCTCGGGCTCGGTCAGGCTGGTCCGCCCGGCGTCAAGGGCCTTGCGCACGATCTCCCTGGCCCGGCTGGTGTCCGGAAAGAAGTCCGTGGGCAGGGAATCGGGCGTCTCGATGAGCATCTCCTGGTTGCGCTGGTACTCGGCCATGTACAGGAAGGCGCGCACGGCGTGGGTGGGCGTCTCGTAGGTGGGGATGCCCGCCCGGGTGAAAATCTCGCGCGACTGGATGGCCGTGCCCGAGCCGAGCCAGGCCGTGAGCACCATGCGCTGCGCCCGCTTGAGCGCCTCGCACAGGGCGGTGGCCACATCCAGGTCCGGCACGGCCGTCCAGGGCACATGCATGACCAGGATGCCGTTGGACCCCTTGTCCTTGAGCAGCAGCTTGACCACCTCGGCATAGGCCTTGCCGTCGGCGTTGAAGGGGATGCCCACCGGGTTTGAGCGCGACCAGTTCTCCTCGCCCAGCAGGGCGTCGATGGCGGTCACGGTCTCGTCGGCCAGCGGGGCCAGCTCGCCCCCGCCCGCCAGCAGCCTGTCCGCGGCCAGGATGCCCGCGCTGGTGCCGTTGGTCAGGATGGCCAGCTTGCGGCCGTAGACGTGCCGCAGGGTGCCCAGGGTCTGGGCCGCGTCGAACAGGCCGTCGATGTTCTCCACGCGCAGCATGCCCGCGCGCCGGAAGGCCACGTCGTAGACCGCGTCGCAGAGCCGGTGCCCGCCGTCCTCCTGGTGCCGGTGCTCGTCGTGCACCACGTCCAGCGCCTGCCCCGGCCGCACCACCAGCACCGGCTTGTTGCGCGAGGCGGCCCGGGCTGCGGACATGAACTCGCGCGCGTCCTTGAGGGACTCCACATAGAGCATGATGGAACGGGTCTGCGGGTCCGAGGCCAGGTAGTCGAGGATGTCGGCAAAGGAGACGTCGATGCGGCTGCCCAGGGCGACCATGTGCGAGAAGCCCACACCCTTGGCCTGAGCCCAGTCCAGGACCGTGGCAAAGAGCGAGTCGGACTGGGAGACAAAGGCCACCTTGCCCGGCGCGGCCCCGATATGGGCCAGGGAGGCGTTGAGATTGAGGGAGGGGACCATGAAGCCGAGCGATTTCGGCCCGAGGATGCGGATGTCCGGCGGGCTGGCGATCTTGAGGATGGTGGCCTTGATGTCCTGGCGCTCCTCGGCGCTCATGCCCGAGAACCCCGAGCCCATGAGCACCGCGCCCCGGGTGCCGCCCTGCCTGAGGGAATGGATGATCTCGGGCACCTCGTCGAGCGGCGAGCAGACCACGGCCAGGTCCGGCACCTTGGGCAGGGCCTTGACCGAAGGGTAGGTGAGCACGCCCGCGATGGCCTCGGCCGTGTCCGACACGGGCATGACCGGCCCCAGGAATCCGCCCGCCATGAGGTTGCGCATGACGATGTTGCCCGGGTTGCGCGGCTCGTTGGTGGCGCCGATGACCGCCACGGACCTCGGCTTGAAGAGATATTCCAGGTTGATGACGCTCATGTGGCTCCTCGCGTGGATGCAATGCGCTGGGTATTGGCCACGCTACCTTGTTTTGTCCCTGTGGCGCAACCGCCTTGTGCCGCCTTGTCGCCCTAAAGAAACGCCGCAAGGCCGCCGATAAGACCCATTGAAGAACCAGCTTTCACGCAAAGGAGACAGCCATGGGAATCGAACTGGGCATGATGCAGAACCCGGCACAACTGGCCGAGGCCCTGGACATCCGCACCGCGCCCGCCCTGGAAAAAACCTCGGATGAAGAATCCAGGGCAGCCAAGACCCCGGAGCAGCAGGGCGACACCCTGACCCTCTCCCAGGAGGCGCGCGCCCTGGCCGCCGCTGCCAAGGGCGAGGAATCCGGCCTGGCCAAAGGCGAAAGCGACGAATCCTCCCCGCAGGAGCAGCTCATCAGCTCTCTTGAGAAGCAGATCAAGCAGCTTGAAAAGGAAATCGACGACCTTGAGAAGTCGGACCTGCCCGAAAAGCAGAAGCAGCAGCAGATCCAGGCCAAGCAGGCCCAGCTCATGCAGCTCAACGACCAGTTGCTCAAGGCCCAGCAGGAAGAACTCAAGCTCTCGGGCCAGACCAAGGGCGGCGGCACCCGCGCCCAGGGATTCGGCAACAGCGTGGCCGATTTCTAGGAGGCTGTTGAAAAACGGCGATCTGCGTCGTTGCTTCAAAAAGTTCAAACCCTCGCGTACAAGAAGTACGCTTCGGCCTTGAACT
>NZ_JASTWE010000072.1 GCF_030282845.1 Pseudodesulfovibrio pelocollis | reverse complement strand
GGAACTATGAATCCGTGGTCAAATCCCTCATAGTTGAGTGGTCAAATTCCTCATACTTAGTGGTCATTATTCTCATACTTAGTCATAGATTTCTCATAGTTGCTCACCAATCTCTCATAGTTGCGTGGTCATTTTTCTCGGAGAAAGTCTACCTAAGTCGCTTAAATTAATTGCTAAAAACAGACCCCTAAATATGTCTTTCAATGAAATCCAAATCAAAGAAAAGAATTGATAAAAGCCTTCGGCGGGTGAATCTTTTTTTGATGCTTGAAGAGTTGGGGAGAAAGGCGTCGGAAGAAATCCAGGAAGACTGTGTTAGACCGGTGCTATCACCTTGCTTCACATTCGGCTGACGCCCGTGAGTTTCAGAATGGAAGGAATGCCCATTTTAGAAAAGGTCCGATCACACACAAAATCTATGCAAAGAGGCTGTTAAGCCTCTTTTTTTTTGGCTGATAATACGTTTTATGGTATAATGGAGTGGGGCCGTATTTAGACATCCGCAACAGGTCAAAACCCATTTAAAAACAAGGAGTATCCAAATGGCAGATTGTATGTGGGCGCAAATGGAACTTTCTGGACAGATAAAAACCCTGGAGGCGTTTGATGCTCTGGTAGATGGTCTTGAAAACGAAAGTCCCTTCGACGAAAACCATTCCCTTGCTCTTCTCGCCGCCGCAGCCAACGGCAAGGCATACGTATTTGACGATCCTGAAGCTCGGTATGGAGCGTTCGAATACACGGAAGCGGCTTGCCAGAAGCATGGCATCGCCTTTCGGCGTCACAGCAACGGCAAATACGAGTACAGGCCGGAAACCAATGCGTTCTTCCCTGAAGAGGGAGAGGGAGGGGTGCTCTATTCCAGTGGTGCAATTCAAGACTCCGGCGAAGCAGTTGTTTCCCGGTCAGAGCTTGAAGCCGCCCAGCGTGACGGCCTTCCCCTCGAAAAAATCATCGAACAGTCCCTCAAGTGCGAAGGGTCCGGTCTGCCTGATGCTCTGGTTATTGACCCGGAGGTTGCGGCCCTGGTCGAGGCTCGCGTCAAGGTGGCCGTTGATGCCGTTGTGGGGGTGAAGGTGTCTGAAAATATCCCCCTTGATCTGGATATGGACCTTCTCGCCGCGCAGAAGTTGCTTCTGCTCCGACTGGCCGACGAGAGTTCTTCCAAGGATGATTCTGAACTGTTGGATGGAGTGATCGGGATGATCGATTCGCTCCAAGATCATCTTGTGGACAATCTGGGCTACGAAGAAAAGCAAATCTTCAAAAAAAAGGGGGAGTAGTATGGGTTCACCGACTGCTAGCGCAACCATTATCTCTCTTCGGCGCAAAACCCCTTCCTTCAGATGGGGGATGTAGCGCCGGACATTTCTACGTCGCACAGAAAAATTGTGGTATAATATTCCAATGGAACAGCAACGAGGACACGTTTTTCGGCTCAAGCCCAGCACCGAACAGGCGGAGTTGCTACCGGCGTATAGCCGGTAGCAACCGCTTTGTCTGGAATCAGGCGCTGGCTTTGCAAAAGAGAGCCGCCGAAGAATGTCAGAAGCCGATCTTCTACGTTGAGATGTCCTCGTTCCTCACCCATTGGAAGCGCGATCCCTTTCCATGGCTCTACGAAGCCCCGGCCGACACGCTTCAGCAGACGCTGCGCGATCTGGACGCCGCCTGCTCGACAAGCAGGCCCAAAGGCTTCTTCTGAAATACCTCCGGGAGCGGATCGCTCCCAACAATCCGCGAGACTATGGCGAGCCGCTTCGCAAGAATCTAGCAGGCCTCTGGAAGTACCGGGTAGGGGACTATCGCATTGTGGCCGACATTCAGGACGATATAGTCTTGATCCTGATTCTCCGTGTCGGCCACCGCAGAAAGGTCTACGGTGGCCATTAAGCCATGTGAAGGTATAGATGTTGGTCACATAGGTCGGCCCAGGACATCTAAACGTCTTCCCCACGCTTCCTACGGTAAGTTCTGGACAACGTATCCAGTTCATTGAATTCCGCGCGCATATCGTTTTTGAACTTATCGGAGGTTTTTGTGAGTTCCTGAAGTTTGCTTTCGTATATCTGCCTCAGCTCCATAAGCGATGTGCGTCTGGCCATGATTCTGTCCCTGATCTTTTGGACCTTTCGGCCAATCTCTCTCATTTCTGGAGATCGCCTTCTGAAACCGACATTGATCTTCTTCCCGTAGACAGTGATAAAGTAGTCCCACGGCAATTTTTCTGATCTGGAATCAGGTTCCCAAAGCAGCTTGTAGAGCTGTTTGTTTGTCTTGGTTACTTTGGCCGTGTTTATCTTATCGACCGGAATGTAGCGGTAAAAGACCCAGACTAGGTTGTGAGGGCAGTTCCTGCATGTTTTGGCTTTTTCGCCGGAACACTTTTGAAGGTTGAGCCACCATCCCCTTTTTCCAAAAACCAAAGGGAATACTTTCGTAAAATACGAATGCAGTTTTATGAGCTGGCGTCCGCAAAACGCAATCTCTTTGTCGACTGCTTCAATTTGAAGCTTGATTTTATAATACCGCTCTGAATCTCTCACAAATTATCCTCAGAGAATTCAATTAATGTGATTTTTTATTATCCAGTCCCTTTACCCATGCTATAATTACACCTGTTAAACACAAAAAAGCGAGGTTTAATATGGCATTTGGACAGCAGGACCATAACTATGGAAACGAGTGCAGTCAAAACCAAAATAATTACGAAGGCAATTCCATCAAACTTTGTTGGAAAGACCTGGCCTTCGCTCACCTGCTCAAATTGAGTGTGGTGTTCCAGGAACGGCCTAAGGACTACAAATCGCCGGTCTTCGGATTTTTCTCCGTCTGGCCCAAGGGTAATAACACATACATCAAGGACCAGCACATCACCTTCATGCTGGAAATCCCCAAGCTCAAGCAACTTGCGGAGGCTTTGAATTTTGCTGCCATCGGGCGAATCCCGCAGAGCAAAATGTACAAGAATTGGGCAGACAGCTCCAAGGCCGCGACCAAGGCAAACGACACAGAAGAGCGCAAAGGGAAATACTTTGCCATCTACAGCGTGATCGAGGAGAACAGCGTGAGTGTGAGCCTGACCTTTTCGCGAGGGAATCTCATGAACGCGCAGGGGAAAGACGACAAAACCTACAAGGATATCCCGATTCTCCTGAACGTGGCAGAGGCTAAGGCAGTGGCGTGGTATTGCGACTACTTCGCAGAGCAGGCTCGCCAACTCGAATTCGAATTCCAGTCTGCCGGGCCGATGCACATCATCAGGAAGAAGATGGCCTCCATGCATCAGCGGCGTCGTGAAGCCAATCAGAACAACCAACAAGCCCATGGCAGCACTCAGCAGGGGCAGCAGGGGCAGCAGGGCGTCCAGGGGCGCACCCAGCAGCCGACCCAGAGCATAATCCCCGATCAGACTCTTATCATGCAGGCATATCCTTTCCTGCCCAAACTGGACGGTGTATTCTTCACTGTCGAGAATGAAACGAACGGCACGTACCTCAAGGCTGACGGCAATATCCAGAACAACCTGAAAGCGTTGATTGAAGCTGGGTTTCAATTCCGTGACGGCGATCCGTACTGGTGGCGCAAGGCGGCTGCTTAAACATGTCTGAAGCTCCTCTCGAAAAGTGTGATGTCGTTGTCCGGAAGGTGGTCTTTCACAATCCGGACAACGCCTTCACGATTGCTCGCGTTTTCCCGGAAGGGAGCACTGATCCTTCTCGGGATTGGTTCACGGTCAAAGGAAATATGGGGCGTCTGCACGAGGACGAGCGCGTGGTTCTGACCGGAGCCTGGGGAGAACTACATCCGAAGTTCGGGCGCGCTTTTGAGGTCACAGCCATAGAACTCCCCGATTTCAAGCAGGGCGGGGTCGATGTCTTTCTGCAAGCCGGGTTCCTCAAGGGAATCGGCCCTGCCTTAGGAAAACGAATTTACGAGGCCTTCGGCCCTGACATTATAGACATACTCGACAACGATCCGCGGCGACTTTTGGAAGTGAGCGGAATTGGGGAAAAGAAGATCGAGGACATTAAGAGGAGCTGGACCGAAACCCGTAGCCGGCGTGAAGCCCTATCTTTCTTCTCCAAATGGAATGTGCGACCGAGGACCATCAGCAAGATTCTGGAACGGTGGCCAAATGTCAGGGATGCTATCCAGACGGTCAAAGACAATCCGTATATCTTGGCCTGGGAGATCAGAGGGGTCGGCTTTGCGTTGGCCGATAAGATCGCGTATTCGATGGGAATTCCCGAAGATTCCAAAAAGAGAATCGAAGCTGCTATTGGGTATACTCTGGACATGGCCGCCCTTAATCAAGGGCATTGCTACCTCCCGCGCGAGGAGCTCATCGAGCGCACGGCCGATTTCCTCAAGCCGCTATTGAAAAACGCTCATTCCCAGATCACTTTCGACAGCATCAACGAGTCCATAGAATTATTAGCCATCCAACAAAAACTCGTAATCGAAGGGATCAGGGTCTTTCTCAAGCCGATTCATGCCACGGAAAAAAAGCTGGCCGTGGATTTGCGGAGACTCCGGGACTTTCACATATCCATCGACAGTTCGAAAGCGGATGTGGCCATAACTGACTTCGAGAAGAAAAATGGTTTCTCGCTTCATGAAAATCAGAGGGAGGCGGTCAAGACCGCTGTCTTGCAGAAGGTTGCCGTCATCACAGGTGGCCCGGGCACCGGCAAGACGACCATCATCAAGTGTATCCTCTTCGTATGCGAAAGGCTGGAGGTTGGGACCGTGAGGCTGGTGGCGCCCACCGGAAAGGCCGCCCAGCGGATGCGTGAAAGCTGTGGGAAGGAAGCCTCGACCATTCATCGGCTTCTGGGAGCTGGCCAGGGCGGGGTTTTGCACAACGAAAAGAATCTGATCAAAGCGGCCATGCTGATTTGTGATGAATCCTCCATGGTTGATGTTTACCTTGGGAAGTCTTTGTTTTGCGCATTGCCGGATGCCACCCGCGTGGTCTTGGTGGGGGATATTGATCAGCTTCCTCCGGTTCGTGCAGGGAACGTACTCAAAGACATTATCACGAGCCGGAAAATCCCGGTCGTGTATTTGACCAAAGTGTATCGGCAGAGTGACAATTCATTCATCCCTGACAACGCGCAAGCGGTTCTGGCAGGTAAGGCCCGGGCCTTGAAGCTCAAGGAAGTTGGAGATGATTCAGCCAACGACGATTCGTTCTACATGCCGGTCCCGATGAGCGTTGAGGAACAAGGAGTCAAACGAGAACTCGAAACCGAAGAACGAGCCGAAATTGCCCGCCGTTTACTGATAAACGCGGTCATGCGGTTGTTGGTGAAGGGATATGAGCCCAAGGATATTATGGTCCTATCTCCTGCAAAGAAGGGGAGGGTGGGTGTTGAGTCGATCAATCAACTCATGCAAGGCCTTCTGAACTCAACGGGTTGTCCTGTAGGCAATACTCCCTTTCGAGTTGGGGATAGGGTCATGCAGACGAAGAACAATTATGAGAAGGATGTCTTCAACGGAGACCAGGGGTACATTCAAAGTTTTGATTCAGAAGGACAAACGGTCCGCATCGAGTTCGAGGGAAGGCGTGTGGACTATGAGCTGGAAGCACTATCAGAAATAACCTGGGCGTACTGTATAACCGTCCATAAGGCTCAGGGCATGGAATCTTCTGCGGTCATACAGTTTGTTTCGATAAGCCAGAGCATGATGCTCAACCGGAATATTTTGTATACCGGGATCACTAGAGCCAAGAAGTTCTGCCTTTTAATAGGAGAACGGAAGGCGCTTGGTCTGGCCGTCTGGAAAAACGACTCGTCGAACAGGAACACAACCCTGGCCGAGAAAATTTGACCGGCAGTCATAGGCGTATTACTGGAAAGAAATGGAAGGATTAAAAGAAAGAGACGTTGCGCTGATCTTGGATTGCACGCAGCGGCATGTGAGAAGGCTCAAGGCTGAGGGCACTCTTCGCACCTACCCTGTTGGCAATTCTCTTAGGTTCCGAAGGCAGGATGTCATTGACTACATGGAGGGAGAAGTCACCAGGGACAAGTATCTTACGGTCAAGGAGGTTTCGGAGAGAACGGGCATCGCCATTCCCTCCTTGAGATACATGATCAAAAATGGTCGGTTCCGTTTCAAGAGGCTGCCGAAGGGGCAAACTCGTTTTTTGCTCTACTGGCCTGATTGTGAAGAACGGTATCTATTCAAATCGTATGGGAATTCAGCCGAGGTTCTTTCTCCTGAGCTTGAAAAACTGCTCGGGTTAAAGTGATTTTAATATTAGAGAAGCCTTGGAAGAGGTTTTTCCAAAAAAAGGAGAAAAATCCATAAATTTTTATGGGGCGTAAAAAAAGAATTGAGTGTACAAAAAAAGGACATTAGAAAATTAGCATAACGCCCCTATATATAGTGCTTTTCTGAAATATTAAGAAGAAGCGAGTTCCAAGAACACGGACGTGAAATGCCAACCAAAGTCTAAATTTCTTCTATAAAACGAGAATTTTTTCACATAAGCTCATTTTTGCCTAGAGAATCAAGGCAAAAAATTTTCCACCCCTCCTCTTTCCCACCAGTTTTCCAAAGATTTCCCCTTGCCATCTACGGCCTGTGGGCTCTTGAAACACTCATTCAAATGCTGTAGCGAGAGTGAGACATTAGCACCCGGCAGGGTTTTATTTTGGAAAGAAGGCAATATAAGAAGACAAAAAGTGCATAATAAGTGATTAGCATTTAATATTTTTCTTCGTGGCGGTGGACAGTATAAAGCGACGAGGACCGGGGGGGACGAGTGGCGCAGCCTATACAAAATTTTGATCTGGATATGATCAGGTTGGGTGACGTGAAGCCTCACCTGTCCGATGCTGAATACCGAGCGATCCTTCGAGATGTGCGGTCAGGTACTTCTGTGCTCAAGGCATATCGCTCGGGACGGTCCATTTATCTGAGCGGAAACGATCTTGCGCTGTTTCTCACCACAATCCGAAAGCCGGAGACAAGCGTTGAATGGTTTTTCCGGTTGAGTTGGTCGCAAAGCTTGGCAAATATGCTGTTGTATTCCATCAACATGCGCAAACAGCACTGGAAGCAATATTTTAGGGGACCGGAATATCGCTGCCCGACCAAGTTTCACGATGTGAATGTGCTCCGACAGATAAAACCCAGATACCAATATTTTGTAGAGATATTCCCCGATATCCAAAAGTTCCTTTCCAGGCAGCAACAACAGAAATATCAGGAATGCCTTACTTTGGTCCGTCAGAAGGTCGACAGGTTTATCCAAGGTCATAAACCAGCAGGGCAGGAGAGAGTGCCAGGGCTGCTAGAAACATATCGGCCTGCTTACGCGATAGACCACGAACGGATGTACACCTATTTTTTGGACAACTGCATTATGGGCATCGACATCAAAACTGTTTTTGAAGAGATGAAGAAACACGGGTATGATAGGGAAAGGGCCGTCCACAACCATACCAAGGAATTTGCTGATTCGAGATTTGAGAGAGACTACGAGAATTTCTCCGTCGACGAATCTAATTTGGGGTTCGGAAATAACTCAAGCGAAACCTCGGTAGAAGATCCTCATCTCTGGAAAACCGAACTTGAAAAGCTATTTGCTGGCGAAGCTGAGGAAGACATTGAAATTTTTAGGTTGAAAGCAATTTACGGGATGGGGTGGGAAGAAATCTGCGAAGAAATTCAAGAAATCACCGACACATTGAAGACAGGTCCATCGGTGCGCTATCGTTTCAAAAAGCTGCAAGCCAAATTGCAAGACCGGCT
>NZ_JASTWE010000071.1 GCF_030282845.1 Pseudodesulfovibrio pelocollis | reverse complement strand
GAATGTCTCTCAAAGAACGTCCCGCCGTCAGGCAGGAAGGGGAAGCTACTGATTTGGCTCACCCTCGTCAACACCTTTTTCAACTTTTCCATCGAGTCCGGCGTCGACCCCGCCGTCAGGCAGGAAGGGGAACTTAGAGCTTTTCACTCGCCCCCGTCAACACCTTTTTCAACTTTTTTTTCGTCGAGTCCGGCGCGGACCCCGCCGTCAGGCAGGAAGGGCAACCTAGTTGCTTGGCTTGCTCCCGTCAACACCTTTTTCAACTTTTTTCGAGCCGAGTTTCCAGGCGTCAACCATTCAATATGTTTGAGAAAGAACAAGCCGCCTCAGGCGTCCTTCCGGGCTCTCCCGTGCGGCGAAGTGGAGTTCTAGGGGAAACCCCCATTCAGGTCAAGCGGTTTTTTCGGCGCCCCTTGTTTTTGTCTACAACGCACTGCAATAAAACGTCTATTTTTTGCTGCCTGTGGCCGAAGGAGACCCGTCAGCCTTGTGCCTGTCAGCGGAGGGCACGCACAAGGCCCTCGCCTGTCGCGGCCGGGCGTGGTATGGAAGGCCCTTCGAGAACTCAACACGCCCGGAGCGTCCAGCCATGCGCATACCCTCGCGACTCGCCATCACTTCAGTCTTCGCGGGCCTTGTCGTGGTCCTCGCCGCGCTGATCATCCTTTCCTCGTCCCTGACCTCGCGCACGGTCCTCAGCCGCCACGCCCGGACCATCATGGAGAACATCGCCTCCTACACCATAGACAAGGCCCAGAGCCATCTCATCCCGGCGCGCCAGGCGGCCCGGCTGACGCGCGGCCTCTCCCGGACCAACATCGTCAGCAGCCGCGACATCGAATCCATGGTGGCCTACTTCTATGAACAACTTTACCTGCACCCCCAGTTTTCAGGCATCTACTTCGGCAGCAAGAACGGCGAGTTCATCATGGCCTCGCGCTACAACCAGCTCACCCCGGACGGGTACTATACCAAGATCATCCGCATCGACGGCCCAAGGCGGACCGTGGAGCAGATATTCAAGGCGGCCGACGGCTCCCTGATCCGCCGCCAGTTCGACCCGGCCGACACCTACGACCCGCGCACCCGGCCCTGGTACACCCGCGCCCACAAGGCCAACGCCCTGACCTGGACCGATCCCTACATCTTCTTCACCTCGCAAAAGCCCGGCATCACCACGGCCAACCCGGTCTACGACGGCAACGGCGAGTTCGTGGGCATCATCGGCGTGGACATCGGCATCGAGGAGCTTTCCACCTTTATCTCAAAGCTCAATGTCAGCGAAAACGGCCTCGCCTTCATCATGAGCCGCGCAGGCGACATCATCGCCTACCCGGACATGGAGAAGCTGCGCCGGGCCGATGGCGCGGACCGGAGCCGCCTGGCCCGCATCACCGAGCTGGACGACGCGGTGGGCCGCGAGGCGTTCCTGTCTCTGGGGCTGCCCCACGACAACCTGCACCTGGAGGAGCCGGTCTTCACCTCCTTCACCCTGGACGGCGAGCGCTACAACGCCATGTTTGCGCCCTTTTCCGGCTCCGAGTGGCCCTGGGTCATCGCCATCTACATGCCCGAAGACGACTACCTCGGGGCCATCAAGACCAACAGCACCCAGAACATCTTCATCGCCCTGGTGGCGGTGATCATCGCCCTGGCCATGGGGTTGCTGGTGGCCAACAAGCTCAGCCGGGCCAGGGAGATGGCCGAGGGAGCGGACGAGGCCAAGAGCCAGTTCCTGGCCCGCATGAGCCATGAAATCCGCACCCCCATGAACGCCATGCTCGGCGCGGGCGAGCTGCTGGCCGAAACCGCGCTCAACGGCGACCAGCGGCGCTACGTGACCATCTACCAGAGCGCGGGTGAGCACCTGCGCGAGTTGGTCCGGGATGTGCTCGACCTGTCGCGCTTCGAGTCCGGCCGGTTCCGGCTGGAGAGCACGCCCTTCAACCTGCTCTCGACCATTGACAAGACCTGCGCCCTCTTCACCCTGGAGGCGAAGAACAAGGGCCTCGACCTGCACTGCGCCCTTGAGCCGGATACCCCGGAACACCTCGTGGGCGACCCCACGGCCCTCAGGCAGGTACTGGTCAATCTCATGAGCAACGCCGTCAAATTCACCCGGCAAGGCTCTGTGACCCTGGCGGCACGCCGCATCGATGACCCAATGGCCGGGGACGGTCCAAGCGAAACCGTGGTTCTCGAATTCACCGTCAGCGACACCGGCATCGGCATCCCGGGCGACAAGCAGACCCTGGTCTTCGAGCGCTTCTCCCAGGCCGACGGCTCCACCTCGCGCAAGTACGGCGGCACAGGCCTGGGGCTGGCCATCTGCCGCACGCTGGTCCAGCACATGGGCGGCGAAATCTCCCTGCGCAGCACCCCGGATGCGGGCACGGCCATGACCTTCACCGCCCGGCTGGCTCTGGACCCGGACGGCGGCGTCCGCGAAGCGCCCTCCGCCCCGTGCCCGGCCTGCGCCGACAGCAGGCCAAGACGCATCCTTCTGGTGGAGGACGACGAGCGCAACCGGCTCCTTTTCACCCTCTTCCTCAAGGACATCCCGCACACCCTCGACACTGCGGAAAACGGCGAGGAGGCCCTGCGCAAGCACTTCGCAGCCCCCTACGACCTGATCCTCATGGACATCGAGATGGCGGGCATGGACGGCTACCAGACCACCCAGGCCATCCGCGCCCGCGAGCGGGAGGCCGGGCTGGCCGAGGTGCCCATCGTGGCGGTCACGGCCCACGCCCTGACCGAGGTCGAGGTCAAGAGCCGCATGCACGGCTGCACCGGCTTCCTGGCCAAACCAGTGACCAAGGCCGCCCTGCGCGAAGCCGTGGGACACCACCTTGGGGTCAGTCTGGACGGGCAGACCTCCTGACGCCGGTGGCCGGGCGCTTCTTGAGGCAGGACGGGCCGGTCAATAGATCAGCGGCAGCACCCAGCCCAGCCAGCCAGCCAGCACCACGGCGGCCACGAGGTTGAGGACCAGCCCGAGCCCGAACATGACCCACAGGGACGCCCCACGCATCTCGCCGAAGGCCAGGGCGTTGGTGGGCGTGGCAATGGGCGTCATGAAGGCGCAGGTGGAGGCCACGCTGACCCCGACCATCAAGATCAGCGGGTCCATGCCGTGGCCTGAGGCAGCGAAATGGGCGATGGCGAAGAACGCGGCCACCACGGCGGTGTTGGACAGCACCTCGGTCAGGAAGACGACGGCCAGAATCATGAGCAGGAAGATCAGCTCCGTGGGCATGTCGCCCACGGCCAGCCGACCGGCCGCCACTACCAGCCACTGGTCCCAGCCGAGCCAGCGGACCACGGCGAAGAGCGCGGTCAGAACCAGGATGAAGAGCAGCCCGCGCCGGGGCACGGCCGAGAGCAGGTCGCGCGGCCGCAAGAGCGGCCCCTGGCCCGCAGCCGAAGCCGGTGCCGGGCGCACGAAGAGCAGGTGGATGAACAGGGCCGTGAAGGCCAGGCAGACCCACGGGGCCGCCCCGGCAAACCCGGGCACCACCTCGTGGGCCACGGACTCCAGCACCCAGAACCCCATGTAGAGCCAGAAGAGCGTGCCCCCGTAGCGCTGGCGCGCCGTGGCCGCACACTCCTCGCCCACGCACGCAAGGCGCACGACCACGCCCCTGGCCGTGGCTGGCAGGCCCAGCCCGGCGGCCACGGCCCAGGCCGCAGCCACCAGCATGACCACCAGGGGCACGGACCACAGGAACCAATTGAAGAAGGTGATGCTCTCTCGGCCCGGCACTTTGAAGAGATCGAGCGCCCCAACGAGCACCGCGTTGGCGGGCGAGCCGATCATGGACCCCATGCCCCCGATGGACGCGCCATAAATGGCCGAGCACATGAGCACCGTGGTCATGCCGCGCGCCCCCTGGCGGGCGAAGTCCTCGTCCAGCCGCTTGAGCACGGGCAGCAGGGCGAGCACGGTGATGGCGTTGGGAATGAACGAGGACAGGACCGCGGCCACACCTATTACATACAATAAGATGGCTGGCGCACGACCGCCAGAGCGGAGCAGCGCCCAGGTCACAAAGGCGTCGGTCAGCCGCGTGGCCGCCATGAGCTGGTAGACCAGGTAGCCGCCCGCGAAGAGAAGAACAAGCGGCAGCCTGCTCCAGGCATATGCCGCGAAATCAGCGGATGCGTCCACGCGCCCCTCCGTGTGGTGGTTTCCCAAATGGTCTGGATAATGAATCCTTTTCCATCCCCCTTGTCAACGCGCGGTCAGTGCCCCCACAAGGCGAAAGCACTCGCCACCTGACATATTGTCCTTTGATCCCGGATGGTTGCCACAGAAAGACACCCGGGACGCCCTGCGCGCCTTCCCTTGCCCGGCGTTATCCAGTATGCTTTGCCCTGCCCATTCATCCCCCCCTGTTCATCGAGGAGTCCCGTGGCCGAATTCGTCCATCTTCACGTCCACAGCGAGTACAGCCTGCTCGACGGCGCCATCCGCATCAAGGACCTGCTGGCCAGGGCCAAGGACCTGGGCATGCCCGCCGTGGCCATCACCGACCACGGCTCCATGTTCGGGGCCGTGACCTTCTACACCGAGGCCCTGGCCATGGGCATCAAGCCCATCATCGGCTGCGAGGTCTACGTGGCCCCGGGCGACGTGGACGACGAGCGCGCCCACGAGAGCAAGGACAAGAGCGGCGGCTACCACCTCGTGCTGCTGGCCAAGAACCGCACCGGCTACATGAACCTGATCAAGCTCGTCTCCATCGGGTATCTCGAAGGGTTCTACTACAAGCCGCGCGTCAGCAAGCACCTGCTCAGCCAATACTCCGACGGCCTCATCGCCCTGTCCGCCTGCCTGGCGGGCGAGGTGCCGCGCATGCTCATGAACGAGGGGCTCGAAGCGGGCGCGGCCATGGCCCGGCAATACGAGGCCATCTTTCCCGGCAATTTCTACCTCGAACTCCAGGACAACGGCATCGGCGATCAGAACCGGCTCAACGAGCTGCTCATCAAGTGCGCCGAAAAAACCGGCCTGCCCCTGGTGGCCACCAACGACTGCCACTACCTGACCGCCGAGGACTACGAGGCCCACGACACCCTGCTGTGCATCCAGACCCAGACCACCGTGGACGCTGAAAAGCGCTTCCGCATGGACACCCGCGAGCTGTACTTCAAGACGCCCGAGGAGATGGAGCAGGCCTTCGCCCATGTGCCCGAGGCCATTGCCAACACCCAGCGCATCGCCGAGCGGTGCAACCTCGAAATCGAGCTTGGCAGCTACTTCTTCCCCCACTATGAACTCTCCGAGGGCGTGGCCGACATCAACGAGGAGTTCGAGAAGCTCTCCCGAGAGGGCTTGCGCAAGCGCCTCGAAACCATCCCCTACCCCGTGGACGAGGCCGTCTACTGGAAGCGGCTCGACTACGAGCTTGGTGTCATCATCGAGATGGGCTTCCCGGCCTACTTCCTCATCGTTCAGGACTTCATCAACTGGGCCAAGGACAACCGCATCCCGGTGGGGCCGGGCCGAGGCTCGGCTGCGGGCTCCATCGTGGCCTGGGCCCTGCGCATCACCAACATCGACCCCCTGCCCTACGATCTGCTCTTCGAGCGTTTCCTCAATGTCGAGCGCGTATCCATGCCGGATATCGACGTGGATTTCTGCGAGCGTCGCCGCCTGGAGGTGGTCAAGTACTGCGCCGACAAGTACGGCCACGACCGCGTGGCCCAGATCACCACCTTTGGCACCATGAAGACCAAGGCGGTCATCAAGGACGTGGGTCGCGCCCTGGGCATGACCTTTGGCGAGACCGACCGCATCGCCAAGCTCATCCCCGAAGACCCCGGGGTCATGGCCAAGCTGCTCGGCGTGGACAAGGCCGGCATCAGCGTGCCCAACGCGGTCAAGGCCGTGGTCGAGCTGGACGACATGGTGGCCACCGACCCCAAGGTGGCCAAGCTCATCGACATCTCCACCCGCCTCGAAGGGCTGTGCCGACACGCCTCCACCCACGCGGCGGGCGTGGTCATCTCGGATCGGCCCATGACCGAGTTCCTGCCGCTCTACAAGGGCAAGAAAGGGGAAATAGTCACCCAGTACGACATGAAGAAGGTCGAGAAGGTCGGCCTGATCAAATTCGACTTCCTGGGCCTGCGCACCATGACCGTCATCGAGGACTGCCTGGACATCATCCGCGAGCAGGGCAAGGGTGCCCCGGACCTCGACTCCCTGCCCCTGGACGACCCGGCCACCTACGAGATCTTCGCCCGGGGCGACACCGACGGCATCTTCCAGGTGGAGTCCTCGGGCATGCGAAAATACCTGCGCATGCTCCGGCCCAACTGCTTCGAGGACATCATCGCCATGCTCGCCCTGTACCGGCCCGGCCCCCTGGGCATGGGCATGGTGGACGAGTTCATCAAGCGCAAGCACGGCGAAGTGGCCGTCTCCTACCCCCACCCGTCCCTCGAAGACACCCTGAAGCCCACCTACGGCGTCATGGTCTACCAGGAGCAGGTCATGGCCACGGCCATGATCATCGCCAACTACTCCCTTGGCGAGGGCGACCTGCTGCGCCGGGCCATGGGCAAGAAGATCGCCGAGGAGATGGCCAAGCAGCGCGCCCGCTTCCTCGAGGGCGCGCGGGAAAACAAGATCGACAAGACCGTGGCCGACCACATCTTCGACACCATGGAGAAGTTCGCGGCCTACGGCTTCAACAAGTCCCACTCGGCCGCCTACGCGCTCATCTCCTACCACACCGCCTATCTCAAGGCCCACTTCCCGGTGGAGTTCATGGCCGCGCTCATGAGCACGGAAATGAACAACACCGACAAGATCGTCATGTACATCAACGCCTGCCGCGACATGGACATCACGGTCAAACAGCCCGACATCAACGCGGGCCAGGCGCGCTTCTCCGTGCTCGACGGCGACATCCTCTTCGCCATGGCCGCCATCAAGAACGTGGGCGAGGAAGCCATCAACGAGATCGTGGCCGAGCGCGAATCCGGCGGACCCTTCCACGACATCTTCGATTTCTGCGAGCGCATCAACCTGCGCCGCGTCACCAAGCGCGTCCTCGAATCCCTGATCAAGGCGGGCGCGCTGGACTGCTTCCACTGCTCGCGCGCCGCCCTGCTCGAAGACCTGGAAAAGGCCGTGGCCTACGGCCAGAAAAAGGCCAAGGAAAAGGAATCAGGCATGCTCAGCATGCTCGACATGCTCGGCACCACCAGCGCCCAGACCGCCCACACCCCCACCTGCTCGGCCTGCGAAGAGTTCGACGACCGCGAAAAACTCCAGATGGAAAAGGAAGTGCTCGGCTTCTTCCTCTCCGGCCACCCGCTCCTGGCCTACCGCCACGAGCTGGCCCGGCTGCGCACCGCCACCCTGGAAGACTGCAAGGCCATGCCCAACGGCACCGAGGTGCGCGTGGCCGTCATCATCCCGGACTACAAGCGCTTCGTCACCAGAAAGGGCGACCCCATGGCCTTCTGCTCCGCCGAAGACCTGACCGGCTCGGGCGAGATCACCCTGCTGCCCAACGTCTTTGCCGAGGCGCGCGAAAAGCTCGACGCCGACCGCCCCCTGCTCGTCCAGGGCAAGATCGACCTGCGCGAGGAACCCGGCCACGAGGAAGCCCCAAAGGCCGCCAAGATCCTGGCCGACAAGGTCATCTTCCTGGCCGACGCGGTCCAGGGCTCGGACCAGCCCGTGTCCCTGTGGATCGGCGAGCGCAACGCCGTGACCCCGCACCTCGACGCCCTCAAGGCCATCCTCAAGCGCTACCCCGGCACCACCGCCGTCAACCTCGGCGTCATCACCCGCGACTCGGTGGTCAACATGCGCCTTGGCAACGGCTGGCAGGTCCACCCCGGCCGCGAATTCTGGAAAGACGTCGAAGCCTGGCAAAACGGCGACGCCCTGCGCCAGCAGACAGGGGGAGAGTAAGGGGTGGATGCCTCCGGCGGCCAGGGGGAAGGGGAGAGGGAAACC
>NZ_JASTWE010000070.1 GCF_030282845.1 Pseudodesulfovibrio pelocollis | reverse complement strand
TCCCGAACGCCCCAGCCATTAAGCCTCCTAAGGCCTAGAAGCTGACAAATCGCAAGCTGCGGCTCTTTCGAATCACGGAGCCGCTTCGGCGACTTGATTCGGGAGCAGCGCGATTTGATCAGATTCTTGGCCGGGGAGTGCAGGCGGCCAAGCTAGCAAGGCCCTTTTCTTTGGTGACTTTCTTTTGGGCCAGCAAAAGAAAGTCACCCCGCCGGGAGGGCATCCAAAAACTTGGAGGAGCGACAGCGACGGCTCTTCCCACCCTCTGACTACTGCTCGTCCGCGCCCTTGTCCTGCGCCTTGGCCGCATCGGCCTGGGCCGCGGCCCGCTCGGCCAGACCCTTGAGCATGTCCAGCATGTACGCCTCGGCCCCTTCCTCGCCCTCGGCCGGGGCCCAGGCCGGGATGTCCTTGTCCGTGGCCGGGGCGTACGGGCCGTCCTTGACCTCGAAGATCAGGGTGTCGGGCTTCAGCGCCACATAGGTGTGATAGACGTGGGGGGCCACGTCCACGCCAAAGGTCTCGGTGCCGGGCTGGAGCAGGGTGTGGTCCGCGATCTCGCCGTCCTCGGTGAAGCGCACGAAGAGCACCGAGCCGGAGATGACCATGATGGTCTCGCACTTGGTCGGATGCAGGTGGCGGTGCGGGGTGATGTAGGTGCCGGGCTGGAGCGCGTTGAACATGCGGTGCGTGGTCGCGTCGTGCGACTTGTGCAGCCGCTGGAGCATCCGCTTGCGCGGGCTCTCGCGCGACGCGGCCAGCAGGTTGCCGACCATGGTCAGGGTCAGGGGGACGATGTCGCCGTCCGGCGCGGCCACTGCCGTGGGATAGTCCTTGTTGTCTTCACTCATGCCCGCTCATACCTTGCCGGGGGATTTTGGGCAAGCCGGGGGGTCAGGCCGGGACAGGGGCCAGGTCGTGACCGGGGTCAGTCCAGCTTCAGGTCGAGCAGGGCGATTTCCGAGTAGGCGAGGTCAACGTTGCGCGGCTTGATCCGGGAGGATTTCCAGAAGCGCGGCGAGGGGATGGTCTCCACCTCGGCGCCGTCGCCGACTTTCTCCACGAAGCGGCGGTCGGCGGCCAGCACGCAGTCGCCCTCGGGGAGCAGGGCCTGGGCGATGTCCGGGGCGCGGTCGGTGAACAGGCCGGGGTTGCTGCGGTAGAGCACGTCGTAATAGGTGACGTTGTTGCCCTTGGTGGAGATGGAGAGCAGCAGCAGACACTGGGTGCAGCGGGTGGAGACGAGCACCGGGGTCACGGCCAGGCCCAGGTGGTCCTTGAGCACCTTGACCTCGTCGGGGTTGGCCCTGGCGGCCATGACCTCGGGGTCGCGGATGAGTTCGAGGTTCTCGAACTCGTGGCCGTCCCTGCGCCAGAGCAGCCGCTCGGTGTCGAGCACGTCCAGCCCCATCTTCTTGAAGAAATCAACGCGTTTGGACGAGAGGGAGATGACCGTGTAGGTGGTGTCCGGGTCGGCTGTGGCCATCTCGATCATGGCCCGGCCCAGGCCCAGGCCCCGGTACTCCTTGAGGATGTACCAGGAGGTGAAGTTGAGAAACCGCTCGCGCCGGGTGCCGATGGGCCGGTTGGAGCAGACATGGCCGTGAAAGCCCACGATGCGGCCCGCGTCCTCGGCCACGATGCCCATGTCCGGGTTGTCCGCGCACCAGGGGGCGGCAAAGAGGCGCTTCCACCGCTCGATGGAAAAATCGGGGTTCATGTGCGTGTGCAGCAGCGCGCAGATGGCGTCGATGTCCCGGGTTTCGGCCCGGCGGAGAGTGGCGGTCATGCGGTCTTCCTTTCGATTATTCGGCTGGAGGCCAGATGTCGGCGGGGCTCGTCCAGGTGGCGGCGGGATGCGAGCGGGTGGCCGAAAGCAGGTCGTCCATGAAAATCCAGGCGGCTTCGTCCATCTCCAGGTGGTGGGTGAGCACGCCCGTGGGTTCGTCCGGGTTCACGCGGCCGGACCGTTTTTCCTTAAGATGTTCCGTGATCGAGGTCACGCATTTTTCCGGGCCTGCGAACCGTGCGGGGCCGCCTTTCCATGAGAGCAGGTCGCAGTGGGCGTCGGCCTGGCGCATTCCCTGGGGCATCCCAGGCGGTGCGTTCTTTCCGCCTTCGGTCGATACGCCGCGAAAGCCCAGCCCGGGCAGCTGCGGGAGCAGGGCCGGGTCCATCCTGTTCCACGGCGGGACCACCGCCGGAACGAATCGCTCCCCGAAGAGGCTGCGCAGGATTTCCATGCCCGCGCGCAGCTCGGCCAGAATCTCGCCCATGGGCCTGTGCGGGCCAAGCTCCCACGCCCCATTGCCCGGCGGCGCATGGTTGGCGTGGGCGTAGCCGTGTTGGAGCACCAGCAGGCCCGGCGCGGCCAGCACATGGTCGCGCAGGGCAGGCCCGGTCCTGGCCGGGATGACGGCCAGCCCGCAGGCCACGCCGTGGTCCGCGCCCAGCCGTGTCAGCCGCTCAAGGGAGGCACTCGGCGCGGCCGCGTCGTCGTCGCGCCACCACAGCCTTGCCACGGCCCCGCAGCGGGACCAGACGTCCAACTCTTTCAGCAGCGGAGCGAACAAATCAGCGGCCATGGTTTCCTCGGTGACAGCCCTTGTAGCAGACGTTTCACCGGGACCGCAAGCCGTGGTCTGGCGTTTTCAACCGATCCGTGTCAGGAAGGGCACCAGAGGAGCAAAGTCATGCGCGAGCCTGCCAGCAACATCATATGGAACATGACGCGGAAGTGCAATTTCCGCTGCGAATACTGCTACTTCCCCCACGACAACACCCCGGTCACCCTGACCCTGCCCGTGGACCGGATTCGCGCCTTTCTCGATGCCACGGGCCGGGAATGGACCGTGGGCATGACCGGGGGCGAGCCCTTCATCTATCCCGGCTTTGTGGACATCTGCGTCGCCCTGACCGAAGACCACCGCATCGGCGTGGACACCAACCTGTCCGTGTCCTCCAAGGTGCGCGAGTTCGCCCGGCGCATCGACCCGGCCCGGGTGCAGGATCTTTACGTGGCCCTGCACATCAAGGAGCGCGAGCGGGTCAAGGGCGTGGCCGCCTTCATCGACAACGCCCGACTGCTGATCGACTCCGGGTTCACGGTCATCGTCAACTACGTGGTCCACCCGGACCTTGAGGCGCGGTTCCAGGCCGACCGCGAGTTTTTCGCCACCCACGGCATCCCTGTCACGCCGCGTCCTTTCCGGGGCGAGCACCAGGGGCGGCGCTACCCCGAGGCCTATGGCGACCGGGCGCGCGCCATCTTCGCCGACCACCCCGAGCAGGGGCGCAAGGTGGCCTTCAACTTCCAGGGCGTGCCCTGCCACGCCGGGCGCACGCTCCTGCGCATGGACGAGGACGGCACGGTCTATCGCTGCCCTGGCGACAAGACCGTGCTCGGCAATGTGCTGGACAAAGTGCGCCTGCTGGACGGGCCGCAGCCCTGCGCCCGGCCGCGCTGCCCGTGCCGGGGGCTGGACCATGTGGTGCTCGACGACGCCCGCCGCAAGCTCGTGGAGGGCGTGCAATTCGCCGTGGTGGGCGATCTCGACGCCTCGGCCGCTGCCTTTGACCGCGCCCTGGACCTCGCGCCCGGCCACCCGTGCGCCGAGAACAACCTGGGCGTCATCGCCCTGCGCCGGGGCGACATGGTCGGTGCGGCGCGCCGGTTCGCCGCCGCCCTCAAGGCCCGGCCTCACAAGGCGGCCTATGGGGAAAACCTCGACATGGCCCGCGCCGGAGGCCGTCACCACGACCCCGAACTCTGCCTGGACGTGAATCCGGCAGCCGAAAAGTAAATGGTGGCAGAGGACGCCAAACTCGGGTATGAAGTCCGGGTCGGCGCCCCCTGGACGGGAGCCCGGCAACCCCGTATCGAGCGGGGAACCTTGGCGAGCACGCTGACCGGCGCAGGACATTGCCCGAACGGATTATGGAATCGAATTCGTACAACATCCTGATGTATTCCCACGACACCTACGGTCTGGGACACATCCGGCGCACCATGGCCATCGCGAGAAACCTCGTGCGGCCGGGCGTCAACATCCTCATCGTCACCGGGTCGCCCATCGTGGGCCGCTACACCATGCCCCTTGGCGTGGACTTCGTGCGCATGCCCGGCATGATCAAGAAGAGCAACACGGTCTACGTCCCCCATTCCATCAAGGTCGATCCCAAGATCGCCATCGCCATCCGCAAGAATATCATCCTCTCCACGACCAAGGCCTTCAAGCCCGACCTGCTCATCGTGGACAAGGTGCCATCGGGCCTCAAGGGCGAGGTGCTGCCTACCCTCAAGTGGCTCAGGGGCCATCTGCCCTGCACCCGCGTGGTGCTCGGCCTGCGCGATATCCTGGACGATGCGGCCTCCACCCGGGCCGAATGGGAGAAGAAGAAATACTTCGACCTGCTGCGCGATCTCTACTCCGAGATATGGGTCTACGGCGAAAAGGCGCTCTACGACCCCATCGTCGAATACGCCTTTCCCGAAGACATCGCGGCCAAGACCGTGTTCACCGGCTACATCCCGCGCAAGGTGCCGGGTGCGCGCAAGCTCAAGCGCAAGCACAAGCAGGTGGTGGTCACCATCGGCGGCGGCGGTGATGGCTACATCGTGCTCGACAACTACCTGAAGATGCTCGAAACCAACGGCACCGTGGACTTCAAGACATTGATGATCACCGGCCCCTTCCTGCCGCCCGCCAAGCTCGACGAGCTGGCCGACCGCGCCCGGGCAGTCAAGGTCCAGATCCGCCCCTTTTTCAAGAACATCGAAAAGCGCATGGCCAACGCCGACCTCGTGGTCACCATGGGCGGCTACAATACCCTGTGCGAAATCCTCTCCCTCAAGAAGCCCGCCCTGGTCATCCCGCGCGACAAGCCACGCCAGGAGCAGCTGCTGCGCGCCCAGGTCTTCCGCGGACGCGGCCTGTGCGACTACATCCGCTGGGACGATGTCACGCCCGAGCGGCTGCGCCAGAAGGTCAACGCCCTGCTCGACAACCCCGGCGAATGCGTGGCCGATCTCGAGGACTTCCAGATGACCGGGCTCGACGTCATGCGCGAGCGCCTCGACCACTTCAGAGAGAACTGCCCGTGACCCCACCCGCCAAGGGGCAGACCCTGGGCATGGTGCTCAAAGGGTATCCCCGCATCTCCGAGACCTTCATCTCCAACGAGATCAGGCTGCTCGAAGCCATGGGCTTTCGCATCCACATCTATTCCATGCGCGCCCCGCGCGAGAATTTCAGCCACGAGTCCATCAAGGAGATCAGGGCCAGGGTCACCTACCTGCCCGAGTCGCTCCTCCTCGGCCTGCCCGCGCTGCTGTGGCACAACCTGCGCCTTGCGGCGCGCATGCCCCGGCGCTATCTCGACTGCCTGAGGCTCATGGCCTCGCGCTTTGCCCTCGCGCCCAAGAAGCATACCTGGGTCAAGCACATGCTCCAGGCGGGCTACCTCGTCCAGAAATCGGTCATCGACCACGGGGTGGACCTCGGCCATCTGCACGGCCACTTCGCCCACACCCCCACCACCGTGACCATGTACGCCGCCTTCCTGGCCGACGTGCCCTTCAGCTTCACGGCCCACGCCAAGGATATCTACACCCAGGACCCGCGCCGCTTTGCCGACAAGGTGGCCCGGGCCGAGTTCGTCGTCACCTGCACCCGCTACAACGAGACATACCTCAACTCGGTCTGCAACGGCGAAACACCCATCCACTGCGTGTACCACGGCATCAATCTCGACCTCTTCTCCCTCAACGGGCGGCCCCTCCAAACCACGCCGCCCTACCATGTCCTGACCGTGGCCCGGTTCGTGCCCAAGAAGGGCATCGATACCATCCTGCGCGCCCTGGCCCGGCTGCGCGACCAGGGCGTGCCCCTGCGCTACACCCTGGTGGGCGACGGCAAAAGCGCGGACAAGCGCGCCATCCGCGACCTCATCCGCGAACTCGGCCTCGACGCCGTGGTCTCCATGCCCGGCACCGTGACCCACGACGAGGTCATCCGCCTGCTCCACGAGGCCGACTGCTTCACCCTGGGCTGCCGCGAGGCCAAGGACGGCGACCGCGACGGCATCCCCAACGTGGTGGCCGAGGCCATGGCCACCGGCGTACCCGTGGCCGCCACCAACGTCTCCGGCCTGCCGGAACTCGTCACCCACGACCAGACCGGACTGCTCTGCCCGCCAGACAACCCCGACGCCCTGGCCGACATCATCCTCCGCCTGCTCACCGACCAGCCCACCCGCGACCGGATCATCCCCGCCGCCCGCCAAACCGTGCACCAGGTCTTTGACAACAAACAACTCATCCGCGATCTCGGAACCATCTACCTCTCCCACCACATCCCCTGCCCCGGCCGATAAGGGCAGGCGGGAGGAATGCCTCCGGCGGCCAGGGGGAAGGGGAGCGGAGAAGCGAGGTTTTTTTGCACTGGCCGGATGCAGAAATCCCGGCGAATCAATCGTTGAAGAGCGTGTCAAAATGATATACCGGGAAACGACTTTCTGATGCATTGACGGATGACACCCCGTTTTCAGGGGCCCGGCATCCTGTCATCCCGACCACACCGCAACTCCGGACCGGAAATGACGACACGATTCCCCCTGCTCCTCCTGCTCTGTCTCCTTCTGCTGTCAGCCTGCAAGCATCCCTTTGGCACCTTCCACTCTCCCCGCGCCGCAGACGCGGTGGAGTTCAAGTACGCCCCGGGTTCCCGGGCCGTGCGCGCCGAGTTTAACATGTTTATCAGCATGAACGGTCAGGAAGCCGCCATGGCGATCCCGCCCATTTCCTATGAAGTTGAGTACACTGTGGAGCCACACGGCGACAGGCTCGCCTGGGATGTGGTCCTGCGCGAGCTCTCCGTTTTCGGAGCCCCGCCTGACCCCGGCCCGTTCTATTCCGTCACCTTCACCTCGGACAGCTGGGGCAACAACAAGGCGGACATTGTGATCCGGGAGACTGAAGTCGAAGACGTTATCGGTGTCGGTGCCGCGATCCTTGAGGACATCGGGCTCCCGGAGGGGTTCTTCAGGGTGGGGGATGCCTCGGTGCCAATCAATATGGGAACAATGCAGGGCGACAAGGATACAGTCTTATCCTTTCACGACCCTGCCCCCGCCTACGTATTCACTGGCACCACGACCGTTGACGGCTTGGAATGCTACACCTTTTCCTTTGAGGACGACAAGGCGAGCCTGGTCATGGGCGGCACCAGCATGCCTGCGACCACGACTGCGACAGCCACGCTGTCAAAGGACATGTTTCCGGTTTCCTGGGATGTCTCCCTCGGTGCCACTGACCCGACCAGCGGAATGATCACCACTTATGACCTCAGAATCCGGATGATCACCAAGGACGCGCCAGACGAGACCGGAGAGGCGGCCTCGGTCCCGCTCCAGACCCTCCTCGCCCAGGCTCCGGTTGAGCCTTTCGAAGGCCCGCTGGAATTCAAGTATTCCCCGGGCAGCGCCACCTACGAGACGCAGTTCGGCTTTCAGGCCGAAGGGGTCTTCGTCCCTGTCATAGGTTTGGAAATGGCGGTTTCTACATCAACAGCTGAAGAGAACCTCGCGTGGGATGTCTCGATGTCAAACGTGGCTGTCTTGGGCAACCGCATCGACATGCATTCTTCCGGTTTCGCATACACCACGGACAACCGGGGCAACCTTCTGTCGGAAATATCGGCCTACAACCCTACGCGGGAGGTCCCGACCAAAGTCCAGCACGTGATACGTGACTTCATGCTGCCGACAGGCAGCTACCGTTGCGGAGACGTGGTCATGCCCTTGAGCTCTCCCAACATGGAGAAAATATATACCACACTCGATATTCCTGATGGAGTCGGGTATGTTTTGGAGGGTATCCAGCGTCTGGGCGACAGAAATGCCATCGTACTCTCGGTTGATACCGGCGTGCTTCACCAGAAGAACCCGGTACCCGGGCTGGATAGAACGGCCAGTATCAAGGCCTTCCGGCATTACGACGCGGACACCTTTCTGCCTCTCTGGTTTGACACCCATATTAAACTAAGTATCCCCGTGAATGGCATGACCGGAATAAAAGAA
>NZ_JASTWE010000069.1 GCF_030282845.1 Pseudodesulfovibrio pelocollis | reverse complement strand
TTTTTGATTTGCTTATTAGGGGAAAAGAAGAGGCAACGCTTAAAAACGGCGAAGAGATACACATTCCTAAAGGCTTCAAGCCGGCCTATTTCGAATGGGTTGTTTGGCGAGCATTCCTTGCAATCAACTCCCTGACAAACCAGCCATGGGATGCACGCCGATTTAAAGTGGATCAAGACTTCTTGCCTATCGGGACAGCGCCTGGGAATGGACCGGATATTGTATTTGAGTTCGAAGACATGATTCTGGTTGTCGAAGTCACTTTGACTTCTTCCTCCAGACAGGAAGCGGCGGAAGGTGAACCTGTCAGACGGCATGTAGCCAAATATGCTGAAGAGAATGGAAAGGATGTATTCGGCCTATTCCTGGCAATCAACATTGACACCAACACTGCGGACACCTTCAGGCTTGGAAACTGGTACCTGAAAAACGACCAAAAGATCGACTTGCATATCGTTCCTATGCCCTTGAAGGATTTTAAGGCGTTGTGGGATGCGTCAATGGATGATGTTTCGATGATTTTGCCAAGGTTTAAAGAACTACTACGGGATTGTCGGATGCACAGCATCAAAGACGCACCCGAATGGAAGAAAAAGGTGTCTGACCTGACCCAACAGGCGGCCACTTCGCTGAAGCAGTAGCTCACAGGCCGTTTCTGTCCATACAAAACGAATAGCCCCGGACGAAAAATCCGGGGCTATTTTTTTCAACATTTATGGAAAACGTCTTGTCCTCGCGGAGGTCTTTTCTTGTGAAAGCTGTTTTCCTGTCGCGACCCGGGCTACTCGAAGCGGCGGGCCGTGATGATGGACACCGGGTCCACGGGCACGTCGTCGAACCCCTGGTAGCTCCTGGTCCTGACCTTGCTGATCTTCATGGCCACGTCCATGCCATCCACCACCTCGCCGAACACGCAGTAGCCGTAGTTCTCGTCCTCGGTGCCGGTGTGGTCCAGGTCCGGATTGTCGGCCACGTTGATGAAGAACTGGGAGGTGCCGCTGTGCGGGTCTGCCGTGCGGGCCACGGCCACGGTTCCGGCCAGGTTCTTCAAGCCGTTGGTCGCCTCGTTGGGAATCGGGTCGCGCGTGGGCTTATCGGCCATGGAAAAAGTCATCCCGCCCGTCTGGATCATGAATCCCTTGATCACGCGGTGAAACAGGGTGCCATCATAGAACCTTTCGTCCACATAGGCGAGAAAGTTCTCCACGGCCTTGGGGGCCTTGTCGGCATACAACTCTATCAGGATCTCGCCTTCCGGGGTTTCCAGAAGGACCATCGGGTTTTCCATCGTCTTCTCCGTGCTGTGGTGTCTACTTCTTCCCCTTGCCGTCCTCTTTGGCCCGAGGGTGCGCCTGGTCGTATACCTGCATGATGTGGCGCATGTCCAGATGCGTATAGCGCTGGGTGGTGGTCAACCGCTCGTGGCCGAGCAGTTCCTGCACGCTGCGCAGATCGGCCCCGGCTTCGAGCATGTGGGTGGCAAAGCTGTGGCGGAGCATGTGCGGATGCACGTCCTTGGGCAGCCCGGCCAGCGCGCCGAGGCGGGCCACGATGCGGTTGGCCTGCCGCCGGTTGAGCCGCTTGCCCTGGCGCACGCTCAGGAAAAGCGCCTGTTCCGCATAATTGTCTCCGAGCATGGCGTGACGCTGCTCAAGGTAGCGCCTGATGCGCTTCACCGCCGCGCCGCTCAAGGGCACGATGCGCTCCTTGGACCCCTTGCCCGTGACCCGGATGACGTCGGAATCCACGTCGTTGAGATCAAGGCCGATGGCCTCGCTGATGCGCAGGCCCGAGCCGTAGAGCACCTCGGCCAGGGCCAGATCGCGCAGCCCCTCGGGGTCGGGCTCGATGGCCGCCTCCATCAGGGCCACGGCCTGATCCACGTTGAGGACTTGCGGGTGCCGCTTCTCCTGCTTGGGGTTGCGCACCGTGGCCATGGGGTCCACACTGATCATCCGGTGGCGCATCAGGTAGCGGAAATAGGCGCGCAGACTGGAGAGCTTGCGGCCCATGGTGGCCTTGGTCAGGCGCAGCCGGTGCAGCTCGGCCAGAAAGGAGCGCACATGTTCTCGGGTGATGCGCTCCGGCTTCTCAAGGGACCGCTTGGAACGCTTCAGAAATTCGCCGAACTGCTCAAGGTCGGTCCCATAGGAGCGGATGGTGGCCTCGGAGTAGCCCTTTTCCACAGCCAGATGGGCCAGGAATCCGCGCAGCATCTCGCCGCCCGGTCTGGTGCCGCCTCCCCTGGCTCCGCTAGACTTGCCGCTGGTCGATGACATAGCAGCTCCTCGGGTTTTCCTTGGCCTTTTTTTTCAGTTCCATGGCTATGGACGAGACCTCGCCGTAATGGGTGATGCGCCCCCCGGTGTTGACCACCACGGCGATGGACACGGCCATGAGCGGAAATATCCTGGTCTTGCCCTCGCGGTCCACCGAGGTGATGTTGCCCCGCTTGCGGTCGTCGGGGTCGTAGAAATGGGGGACGATGTCGTCGAATGCGGCGATGATCCGCTGGCAGGCGTCCTCGGCCTTGTCCGGCGGCAGGATGAAGACAAAGTCGTCGCCGCCCACATGGCCCACGAAGCTCATGATCCCGTGGTAGCTGCGGATGGTGTTGACGATGAGCCGGGCGGTCATCATCAGCACCTCGTCGCCTCGGGAGAAGCCGTACTTGTCGTTGTAGGACTTGAAATAGTCGAGGTCGCAGTAGGCCAGGGCGAAATCCTCCCCGGCGTCGATGAGCTGCTGGATGCGCTGGATGATGGAGGTGTTTCCCGGCAGCTTGGAGAGCGGATTGGCGTCAAGGGCGCGCATGGCCCGGCACAGGGTCAGGTTGATGCGGTCGCGCACCTCGGAGGGGTTGAAGGGCCGCACCAGGAAGTCGTCCACCTCGATGACGTTCCAGTTCCAGGGTGTCTCCACGTCCACGGGGTCCACGCACATGACCACGGGCAACTGGCGGTAGACGTTCTCGCTCTTGACCAGATTGGCCACCTCGACGGCCGGGATGTCGGCCAGCCGGTTGTCCACGATGAGCAGGTCCGGCGGATCGTTGAACAGATGCTCGATGGCCTTGCCGCCCTTCTCGAAGACCGTGAAACTGAGCACATCCGGCGACCACAGGGCGCGCAGCATGGCCGCCAGCGACGCATCAGGCGAGAGCAGGAAGGCGGTCTGTCCGCGCTGGAACAGGGATTTCTCCAGGGTCTGGCTCATGGGGGCGAACCTAGCACCGGTCACAGGCCGCGTCAAAGGAAGACGCACGCGCCCTACACCCTCGACGGTGCTAGAAGGTCACGTCAGAGACCTCGATGAACTGCTCGGCCATCTCGTCCATGACCCTGTCGAGGTCGGACATCTTGAACTTCAGTTCCAGCAGGGCCTCGGGCCGCAGGTAGGCGGTCTGGTCGTCGCCGGAGTTGCCGAACTCGAAGAGGCGCACCAGGAAATCGCCCAGGTGGACCACGCAGGCCATGGGCTTGTAAAACTCGGCCAGATGCGGCGCGTGGTGGCGGGCCATGGCCTCGCGGATGTTGGGGGGCAGCCCCCAGTGGCGGGCCAGCCATGCGTTGATGCGGTCGTGGCCGAATCCCATGACTTCTTTCTCGGCCTGGAAATAGCTCAAGTCCTTGTCGCGGACCGTGGCAACGATGGTGGCGTGCAGGTCCGGCAGCTGGACCGCCGTGACCACCTTGCCCAGGTCGTGAAGCAGCCCGGCCACGGCGTATTCCTCGGGGTCCTCGAATCCGGCGCGGCGGGCGATGATGTTGCAGGCAGTGGCGCAGCCCAGGCTATGCTCCCACAGCCCCTTCATGTTCAGGACCATCATGTCAAAGACCGAGGTGGAGATGATGATGCCCCGGATGACGTTGAAGCCGAGCAGGACCAGGGCGTGCTGGATGGAGCTGATGCGGCCGGGGAAACCGTAGATGGGCGAGTTGACCATCTTGAGCACCTTGGCCGAAAGGACCTGGTCGCGCGAGATGACCTTGGCGATGGCCTCGGTGGAGGCGTCCGGGTCCTCCACGAGCCTGGTCACCTCCTCCAGGACATCGGGCAGGGTCGGCAGGTCCGCCACCTGGAGAATCCGGCCCTTGACGCTGGTCTTGAGATCGTCGTCCATGGTCACTCCCCGGCTCCGGCCGCGCCGTTGTCCGTTGCTGCCGCACCATCCTGCGCGGCCTTCATCTTCGCTTCCTGGGCAGCGGCCTTGATGCGGAAATACTGACCCATGCGCTCCTTGACCCGGGCCATCCATTTGTCCTCGCCATAGCCGCGGAAGAGCACCTCGATCCGCTCCACACGCTCGGCGTACCGCGTGCCAGCGCCCGCTCCGCCCAAGTCCACGGGATGGCCCTCCACGGTGATGCGCTCGATCTTCATGGCCGCGAGCCGGGCAATGAGGCTGTCGCTCAGCTCCATGCCCTCGGCCATGATGACCATGCCGCCGTCCTTGAGCACGGGACGGGCCAGCTTCATGCCCGGGCGGGCCAGGTCTATGGGGATTTTCTGCATGGATCACAGCCTCGTGTGTGGAGTTGCCCAGCTTGCGGGACACCCCAGTGTACACGGCCCGGCCCAAGGCCTCAAGCCCGCGCCGGGATGAATCGCCAAAGAGGCCGGGAGACAATCAGGCATCGCCATCCGCCTCGCTCCGGGCCACCGGCGCTGCGACAGCGTCGGTCGCCCCGCTTTCCCTGGCCAGATACCACATGCCGGGCAACTGATGGACCACTCCGCGCACCTCCAGCATGAGCAGCGCCCGGCTGACCCGGGACGACTCCCAGCCAAGCGCCCGGCCCAGGGTGTCGATGTGCATCCGCTCGCCGCCGTCGAGCACCTCCATGAGCTGGCGCTCCTCGTCGCCCAGCGTGGCGTCGGTCCGCCAGTCCGGTCCGGTCCGCTTGCGGACGCCAGACAGCTCCCGGTCCTTGGGGCCCTGCCCCTTCCCGCCCTTTTTCCGGGCCATCGTGTCCTTGCGCTTTTTGCCCCCCCCTGACCTGGCCCCTGCGGCCACGGAGGTGGGGGTGGTGGCTACAGCGGACTCGTCGGCCGATTCGTCAGGCTCGGGGTTCGGGATGTGGGCCAGCTCCCGGGCGAAATCAAAACGCAGGATATGGACGATGTCCTCGGCGTTTTCCACCAGGGCCGCGCCCTGCTTGATGAGCCGATGGCAGCCGGTGAAGGTGGGCTGGCCCAAGGGCCCGGGCAGGGCAAAGACTTCGCGTCCCTGCTCTCCGGCCAGCCGGGCGGTGATCAGGCTGCCGCTGTTGTGGGCGGCCTCGGCCACGAGCACCCCCAGGGACAGGGCGCTGATGATCCGGTTGCGAAAGGGGAAATTCCCGGCCCGGGGGGTGACGCCCGGACCGAACTCGGTGACCACCAGCCCCTTCTCGTCAAGGGCGCGCCTGACGTCGAGGTTGTCATAGGGATAGTCCACGTCCAGCCCGCAGCCGAGCACGGCGATGGAGCCGCCGATGCCGGACAGGCCGCCCAGGTGCGCCTGCCTGTCGATGCCAAGGGCCAGCCCGGAGATGATGGTGATGCCGATGCGGGAGAGTTGGGAGCTGATGCGCCGCGTGGCCTCAAGGCCCATGGCCGTGCATTCGCGCGCGCCCACCACGGCCACTCCCGGGTTGCCGAGGAGCGAGACATCGCCGCTGACGTAGAGCAGGCACGGCGGGTCGTCGATCTCCCTGAGTGCGGCCGGGAAAAGGGAATCGAACCAAGTGACCGCCCGCATGCCCGCGCGCTTGGCGGCCCGGTATTCCTCCTCTGCCCCGGCACGCCAGACCTCGGCAGCGCAGGCCCGGGCCAGGGGTTTGGCGGCGAGCTCCAGTCCGGGCCACGACGCGGCCGCTTGCACCGCCTCAAAGGCGGAAGAATAATGCGAGAACAGCGATTTCCAGACCTTGGGACCAAGGCGCGGGGTGTGCCGCAAGGCGAGGCAGGCGAAGAATTCCTTGTGCTGGTCCATGGTCGCGGGTGACTCCGGCAATGACGAGGCCGCAAACCGCGCGACAGCGCACCGCTCCGGCCGGATGAAGAAAATGAACCCGGATCAGCCTCCCAGACGGCTCAGTTCCCTGCGGCCCAGCGCGGCGGGCTCGGATGCGGGGAAATCCTCGACCAGGGCCCGCAGATAGAACACGGCGTTGTCCCGATCCCCCACCCGATCATAGGACATGCCGATCTTGAGCAGGGCCGAGGCCGCCTTGGCGTGTTTCGGGAACCGGCTGGTGACCTCGCGGAAGGTCAGGATGGCCTGGGCGTAGTCCTTTTGGGAATAGTAGGTCTCGCCCTTCCAATACAGGGCGTTGGGGGCCAGCCCGTCGCTCGGGTACTTTCCGAGAAATTCGTCAAAGGCACCTCGCGCGCCCACGAAATCGCCACTGTTGTACTTGGTCAAGGCCGCGTCGTACATGGCTTGGGCACCGCTGGCAGGAGTCGGTTTGGCCGGGGTCTTGGCCGGGCTCGCAGGCTGGCTCGGGGCAGAGCTGGCAGCCGGAGCGGGCCGCTTGATGACCGTGGGTTCGGGAATGACGGCGGGCGGGCCGGGCACCGAGGCCCAGGGTTTTTCCTCCCCGCTCTCGGCGATGGGGGCGGGCTCGGCCGACGGCGCACCAGCCACCCAGCCCCCGTCCTCGGGCGCGAGGTCGTCAGGTTCGGGAAGTTGCCCCCCGGAATCCATCACCGCCCCGCGCGCTCTGTCGCCCGGGGCCTGAACAACCACCTCGCCGCCCCGGAGCACGGCCAGGTCCGCCTCGATGGCGGCCAGCCGCCGGTCCATGGTCTCGGCCGTCTCGTCGTTCACATCCGCCTGCCTGCGCTGTTCCTCGCGAAAGTTCAGAAAGCTTTCCTCAAGGCTCTTGATGCGCCATTCGGTGCTCGCCTCGGTGGTGGCCGAGGTCTGCCGGGCGGCGGTGCAGCCGCCTGCCAGCAGGCTGAAGACGGCGAGCAGGCCGAGCGTGATGTATTTCATGAGGAATTCTCCGGTCTGGCAAGTTCGATTGTTCAATGAGAGATAGGCGATCACAGCATTTTTTGCAACAAGTGCCTGCGCCGCCATGAATCGTTGCGCAGCCCGCCGCTTGCGGAGTCGATGATTTTCAGGCAAATATGCCACGCGGCCCGCGCATGGCGCATGGCCGACAAGCCGCCGGAGAGTTCTCATGAGCATGCAAGAAAGCCTGATCCTCGTCGCCACAATGCTGGCACCCGCCTTTTTCAGCCTCATCGGGATGGCCGCGCTGGGCTGCCCGGCCGTGGCCGTGTCCAGCGAGGCCGCCGCCAGGTTCAAGGGCCGAGTCTTCCTGGACAAATACGGCCAGCAGGTCGCGGCCATGGGAGCCGTGCTGTTCCCGCTCTTTCTCATCATCCTGGCCGGGTCCATCGGGCTGGCCACGGTCCGCTTTCCGCAACTCACCTCCAGGCTCCTCGACCCCGCCTCGCCTTTCCTCATTTCGCTGGCAGCCCTGGGGGTATTCGCCCTTCTCGGCCCGGCCTACTTCCTGACCTGGAAAAAGCTTCGCGAATCACGGGGCATCCACATGCTCCTTGGCATTGGCGCCGCCCTGGCAGCGGCAACGGGCGTGGCCGTGACCGTTCCGGCCAAGCTCCTGGCAGGGCTGCCCCCGGAGGCGGTCCAGGCCGGACTTGGCCCCGGTTCCATGCTCTGGCCCATGGCGACCATGCACATCATCCTTTGCGTGACGGCAGCCGCCGGTCTGAGCTGCGTCTACCTCGTGCTGCGCCGCCACCGCGACGACTTCGGCCGCGACTACTACCGCTTTTCCCTCAACTTGGCCTCGCGCTGGGCCGTGGCGGCCATGCTCAGCTTCCTCGCCTGCCAGGGCTGGCTCCTGGCCGTGCTGCCCGAGCCCTTGGCCACCATGACCACCGGCACCCCGCTGGGGCTGGTCTGGGCGGCCGGTTGCGGCCTGGGCCTGATCTGCGCCATCCTCTGGCTGGTCACGGCCCGCAGCCAGACGCCGCTGCGCTTCAAGGGGCTGACCTTTGTGGCCGCCTGCCTGCTCTGGCTCATGCACGCCATGAACGCCACCCTGTTCATGAACTTCATGACCATGCTCTAACAGGCTGTTGAAAAACGGCGATCTGCGTCGTTGAAAAACGGCGATCTGCGTCGTTGCTTCCAAAAGTTCAAATCCTTGCGTACAGGAAGTACATCTCTGCTCTCATGATCCGTAAGGCTCGAAGACTCGCCAACGGCTCAAGGGCT
>NZ_JASTWE010000068.1 GCF_030282845.1 Pseudodesulfovibrio pelocollis | reverse complement strand
ACACTAGCACTGAGCATGCCAACGGAGCTTGGTTCATAAAACTCATACTTGCATAGATGCTTCAGCTATGGCAAATTGATATGGTGCAAGCATTATTCTGCACTCACTGCACCGGGGGTGCAAGGGTTGGCACGAATCCTGACAAAAACAGTCTGGATTCCTGTGCGAAAAACCTGTAAGACCAGTAAATGGGTGGACAAAACGAATATGGCACATCCCTTGTTTACGCCACGTCAAGCATACGGAGCCTGGATGAGGAGACTGACGATGATGACGGGCGCGGTCCTGCTGGCGCTGATCGCCGTCCTGCCCCGGGCGGCGGCCGCCGATGGACCGGGCGCCCCGGCGGAGACAGTGCAGGAGGCGGCCGCGCCGGGCCAATACCTGGGCGACTGCACCGAACTCGCCGAACTCGCCGGATACCTGAGACAGGCCGCCGAAGGCAACAACGAACTGCGCGCCGCCTATCGGCGCTGGGAGGCCTCGGTCAGCCGTGCCGCCCGGGCCGATGTCCTGCCGGACCCCATGTTCAACTTCGGCTACTACACCACACCCCTTGAAACACGCGGCGGCCCGGCGCGCTACAAGTACGGCCTCTCCCAGTCCCTGCCCTTCTTCGGCAAGCTCGGCTTCAAGGAGCAGATGGCACTGCGCGAGGCGGACGGCGTCAAGGCGCAGATGGACGGGCTGAAGCTCTCGACCTTTTACGAGGTGAAGCGGGTCTACTACGAATACGCCTATCTGGCGCGCGCCATCGACATCACCACGGAAAGCATGGAACTGCTGCGCTACCTGGAGCGGATCGCCACAGCCCGCTACACCACCGGCTCGGCCAGCCACGCGGACATCATCAGGCCCCAGGTGGAGCTGGGCAGGATTGAAGACAGGCTCTACTCGCTCAAGGACCTGCGCGCGCCCCTGGTCGCGCGGCTCAATGCCCTGTTGGGCCGTCCGGCAGAAACGGCCATCCCGCCGCCGCCCTCCATCCCGGTCATGGTCGCCACGGAGCCGGACAGCACCCTCTTCGCCGAACTGCCGACCAACAATCCCCAACTGGCTTACTGGGACGCGGTGGTCGGGATGGAACAGGCCGGAAGGGATCTGGCCGAGCGCGCCTATTATCCGGACTTCACCTTTGGCGTGGATGTCACGGAGGTGGACAAGGCGAGAACTCCGGGCGTCATCGGCGACGGACGCAACCCGATCATGACCTCCATGTCCTTCAACATTCCCATCTGGCAGGAGGCCCGGGGCGCTGCGGTTGACGAGAGCCAGGCCAGGATTCTGGCCGCCAAGCGGAGCCGAGCCGGCCTTGAGCAGAAGCTGCGGGCGGACCTGGAGCTGGCCCTGTACAAGTACCGGGACGCCGGGCGAAAAATCCATCTCTACCGCGAAACCCTGGTGCCCAAGGCCGAGCAGGCGCTGGGCGTGACCCTGGAGGCCTTCACCAGCAGCGCGGCCACCTCACTGGACCTCATCGACACGGAGCGGACCCTGCTGGAACTCAAGCTCGACTACTCCCGCGCCCTGACCGATCAGGCCCAGCGGCTGGCCGAGATCGAAACCCTGGTGGGCCGCGAGCTGCCCTGCGAGTTCCATGGCTCGATCCTTGAGCCAACACGGCTGGAGCCCTGACCATGCCTGCGGTCCGGTCGAACACGAAGCAGGGGGAAGCATGAAACGTCTCATCAACACCCGGCTGATCCTGACCATCCTGCTGGCCAGCGTGGTGGCCTTTGCCGTCGGCTACATCGTCAGGGGCACGGGGCATCAGCCCGCCACGTCGCTGCTGGACGAACACGCCGGACACGGCCTCGAAGCCTCGGTGGACGAGGGTGGAAACATCATCTGGACCTGCTCCATGCACCCGCAGATCCAGCTCCCTGAGCCGGGGAACTGCCCCATCTGCTTCATGGAGCTCATCCCTATCCGGCGCGGGGACGACTCCACCGCCACCAGCCTGCGCGGCATCGAGATTTCCGAGGAGGCGCGCCTGCTGGCGGGCATCGAGACCGAACCCGTGCAGCGCCTGGACGTGGACGTGGAGCGGCGCATGGTGGGCAAGGTCGATTACGACGAGACGCGGGTCCGGGCCATCACGGCCTGGACCGGCGGCCGGGTGGACAGGATGTTCGTGGATTACACCGGCAAGGAGGTCAAGCAGGGCCAGGCCATGGTCTCCATCTACAGCCCCGAGCTGCTCACGGCCCAGGTCGAGCTGATCGAGGCCCACAAGGCCCTGGAAGACCTGAAGGACAGCAAGCTCCCCCTGATCCGAAACACCGCCCAGCGCATGGTCGAGGCCGCCGGGGAGAAGCTGCGCCTGCTCGGTCTGCAAAAAAGCCAGATCGAGGCCGTGGTCCGCCAGGGCAGGCCCTCGGACCACATCACCATCCACGCGCCCCAGGGCGGCGTGGTCCTGACCAAGAACGTCAACGAGGGGCAGTACGTGACCACCGGCAGCCCCATCTATTCCATCGCCGACCTCTCGGTGGTCTGGGTCATCCTTGAAGCCTACGAGTCCGACCTCCCGTGGGTCGAAATCGGCCAGCAGGTGGCGTTCCAGACCGAGGCCTATCCCGGCAAGACCTTCGGGGGCACGGTGGTCTACATCGACCCGGTGGTCAGCGAAAAAACCCGCACGGTCAGGGTGCGCCTTGAAGTGTCCAACCGTGACCGCAGCCTCAAGCCCGGCATGCTCGTGCGCGCCGTCCGGCACAGGGACGGAGCCACGGCCGGGACCTCGGAGCCCAGGCTGGTCATTCCGGCCACGGCCCCGCTCATCACCGGCAAGCGGGCCGTGGTCTATGTGCAAGACCCGCAGGATCCGGGCCGCTTCGAGGGCCGCGAGATCGTGCTCGGCCCCAAGGCCGGTGCCCACTACATCGTCAAAAACGGCCTGGAGGAGGGCGAACGGGTCGTAACCCGAGGCAATTTCAAGATCGACAGCGCGGTCCAGATCATCGCCAGGCCGAGCATGATGAGCCCGGTGGGTGCCGAATCCAAGGGCGGGGGACATGACCACGGCCCAAGGACGGGGCAGCCCACGGCAAGCCCGGCCGACTCTCCGCCCGGCCGCGAGCTGCCGCCCCTGTTCGCCTCCAAGGCCCGGCTCCTCGACGCCACCTTCCGGGAGCTGGAGGGGGCCGTGGTCACCGGCGACTTGGCGCTGACGCACCTCGCCTTCGGGGTGTTCAACAAGGAGTTGCGCCTCATCGACGGAACGGGCCTGGAAAGGCGGGCCGCCCTCCTGTGGCGCGAATACGCCATGCTCCTTGGCAACGACGCCATCATCGGGGCCGAGGTGCCGGATACCCGTCGCCTGCACCAGGTCTTCGCCGAAATGAAGGGCCACTACGCCGGGTTCCGGGCCGCCTTCAACCTGGACGCCCCGGAAGAGGCGCTGGCCGCGCCCGAGAGCTTCCAGCGGCAGTTGGGTGCAGTCTTCGCCCGGTACGAGCATTTGTCCGAGGCCCTGGCCGCCGACGACATGGCCGGGGCCCAGGCAGCGGCCGACGCCATGGCCGAGGCCCTGCGGAAGGTGGACATGGCCGTGCTCGGCGGCCCGGCCCACAATGTGTGGATGGCGGCGCTGGCCAGGATGAACGACGGCCTGGCCGTGGTCCGCGAGGCCGGGGACATCGTCGCGGTGCGGACCGGCCTTGAGCCCATCTCCGTGGGGCTGGCCGAGGCCATCGTCAAGCTGGGCGTTCAGACCGAAGGCCCGGTCTTCGAGCTGTTCTGCCCCATGGCCTTTGACTACGACGGTGCCACCTGGCTCCAGCGCGACGAGAGCATCCGCAACCCCTACATGGGCCAAGCCATGCCCACTTGCGGCGAAACCAACCAGCAGCTCAAGCAATAGCCGGGAGCGATGCCCATGGCCACCCGCGACACGACGCCGCTTGAAGCGAAAAACCCGACAGACAGGGTCATCCGCTTCTGCCTGACCAACAAGCTGGTGGTCTTCCTGCTCATGGCCATGATCCTGGGCTGGGGCGTGATGGTCGCGCCCTTTGACTGGCAGACAGGGTTGCCGCGCGACCCGGTGCCCGTGGACGCCATCCCGGACATCGGGGAAAACCAGCAGATCGTGTTCACCGAGTGGATGGGCCGCTCGCCCCAGGACATGGAGGATCAGGTCACCTATCCTCTCACCGTGTCCCTGCTCGGCATTCCCGGCGTCAAGACCGTGCGCAGCTACTCCATGTTCGGCTTCTCGACCATCTACGTCATCTTCAACGAGGACGTGGAGTTCTACTGGTCGCGCTCGCGACTGCTGGAAAAACTCTCCAGCCTGCCGCCGGGAACGCTGCCAGCCGACGCCAAGCCGACGCTGGGGCCGGACGCCACCGCCCTGGGCCAGGTCTTCTGGTACACCCTTGAAGGCCGCGACGAAAAGGGCAACCCCGCGGGCGGCTGGGGCCTCGACGAACTGCGCAGCATCCAGGACTGGTATGTGCGCTACGCCCTGCTGGGGGCCGAGGGGGTCAGCGAGACAGCCTCGGTCGGCGGCTTTGTCAAGGAATACCAGGTTGATGTCGATCCAGATGCCCTGCGCACCACAGGGGTCAGCCTGGAGGATGTCTTCACGGCCGTGAAGATGTCCAACCTCGACGTGGGTGCCCGGACCATCGAGATCAACAGCGTCGAGTACCTCATTCGCGGCATCGGCTTTGTCAAGGAACTTGCTGACATAGAACAGTCGGTGGTCAAGGTGGTCGGCAACATCCCCATCCGCGTCAGCGACGTGGCCAGGGTCAGCCTCGGCCCGGCCTTGCGCCGGGGCGTGCTCGACAAGGGCGGGGCCGAGGCCGTGGGCGGGGTCGTGGTGGTCAGGTACGGCGAGAACCCCTTGCAGGCCATCGGCAACGTCAAGGAGAAGATCCGCGAAATTTCCCCGGGCCTGCCCAGCAAGGTGCTCCCGGACGGGACCGTGAGCAAGGTGACCATCGTTCCCTTCTACGACCGCTCCGGCCTCATCCACGAGACCCTGGGCACCCTGCAGACAGCCCTGACCGAGGAAATCCTGATCACGGTCATCGTGGTCCTGCTCGCGGTCATGCACCTCAAAAGCTCCCTGCTCATCTCCTCGCTGCTGCCCATGGCCGTGATGCTCTGCTTCATCGGCATGAAGGTCTTTGGCGTGGACGCCAACATCGTCGCCCTGTCGGGCATTGCCATCGCCATCGGCACCATGGTGGACATGGGCATCATCATCTGCGAGAACATCCTCAGAAAACTGGAGCAGGACGAGCCGGGCCTGAGCCGGTTGCAGCAGGTATTCCAGGGCGCGTCCGAGGTGGGCAGCGCCATCATGACCGCCGTGGCCACGACCATCGTCAGCTTCCTGCCCGTCTTTGCCATGGAGGGGCCGGAGGGCAAGCTCTTCAAGCCCCTGGCCTACACCAAGACCTTTGCCCTGGTCGCGTCCATCATCGTGGCCCTGACCATCCTGCCCGCCGTGGCCCACCTCATCCACCGCCGCGCCAATCTGCAATGCCCCAGGCGGCGCGCCGACCTGCTCATCGGCGGCACCACCATCGCGGTCGGCCTTGCCGTGGCCGTCTTCGTGGCGTGGTGGCTGGGCCTCTTCATCCTCATACCGGGCGTTCACCGACTCTTCGCCAGCTCACTCCCCCCGCAGTTCAACGCCCTCTTCGGCCGGGCCATGAACTACGGCGTCGTCCTCATGGTGACCATCGTGCTCGCCACCCACTGGCTGCCGCTGGGGCCGGAAAAGGGCGACCTGCGCAATTTCCTCTTCGTGGCCGTGCTCATCGGCGGGCTGATGCTCTTTTTCCAGCTCTTCCAGCGGGGCTATCCGGCCATGCTGCGCTGGGTGCTCGACCACAAGGGCACGTTCCTGTGCCTTCCGGCGGCACTGATCCTGTTTGGCGGACTCATCTGGCTGGGCGGCAACGTCATGACCGCCTGGCTCCCGGACGTGGTCCGGGGCACCCGGCCGGTGACGGCGGTGATCCACGCCTTTCCGGGCCTGGGCAAGGAGTTCATGCCGCCGCTGGACGAGGGGTCGTTCCTCTACATGCCCACCACCATGCCCCATGCCTCCATAGGCGAGGTGCAGGACGTCCTCTCCAAGCAGGGCGCGTCCATCCTGGCCATCCCCGAGGTGGAGAGCGCGGTGGGCAAGCTCGGTCGCGCCGAGACGCCCCTGGACCCGGCCCCGATCTCCATGATCGAGACCGTCATCAACTACCTGCCCGAATTTCTCGTGAACGCAGGCGGCACCCGGCTGCGCTTCCGCTTCGACGCCGGGCAGAAGGATTATTTCCGCTCCGCCGGAGGCGAGCCGCAGCCCGCCGGGGACGGCCTGCCCTACATCGTGCAGGGATATTATCCCCGCGATGAGGATGGCAGGCTCATCCCCGACCCGGACGGCAGACCGTTCCGGCTGTGGCGCAGCCCGCTCGACCCGGCCCTGAACCCGGGCCGCTCGGCCTGGCCGGGGGTGCGCAGCCCGGACGACATCTGGAACGACATCACCAGGGCAGCCGAGATTCCAGGGACCACCTCCGCGCCCAAGCTGCAACCCATCGCGGCCCGCATCGTCATGCTCCAGTCCGGCATGCGCGCCCCCATGGGCATCAAGCTCAAGGGACCGGACCTGGAAACCATCGAATCCTTCGGCCTCGGGATCGAACGGCTGCTCAAGGAAGTGCCGTCGGTCCAGCCCGCCGCCGTGGTGGCCGACCGCATCGTGGGCAAGCCCTATCTGGAGCTGGTCATCGATCGCGAGGCCATCGCCCGTTACGGCATCTCGCTGGCCAGGGTCCAGAACGTCATCGAGGTGGCCGTGGGCGGCAAGGTCATGTCCACCACCGTGGAGGGGCGCGAGCGCTACCCCGTGCGCGTGCGCTACATGCGCGAGCTGCGCGACAGCATCGAGGCCCTGGCCGACATCCTCGTGGCCGCGCCGTCCGGCGAGCAGATTCCCCTGCGCCAGCTGGCGGACCTGCGCTACGTGCGCGGCCCCCAGGTCATCAAGAGCGAGGACACCTTCCTCGTCGGCTATGTGCTCTTCGACGGCAGGCCGGGATTCGCCGAGGTGGACGTGGTGGAGAGTGCCCGCCAGTACATCGAGAGCCGCATTGCCTCGGGCGAATTGCCGGTCCCGCCCGGCGTGTCCTACGAATTCGCGGGCAACTACGAAAATCAGGTGCGGGCGCAGAAGAAACTGGCCGTCATCCTGCCGCTGGCCCTGTTCGTCATCGTCATCATCCTCTACCTCCAGTTCAAGTCCGTGGCCACGACCCTGATGGTCTTTTCGGGCATTCTGGTAGCCTGGTCCGGCGGCTTTTTGATGATCTGGCTCTACGGGCAGGACTGGTTCCTGAACTTCAGCGTCTTCGGGACCTCCATGCGCGAACTCTTCCAGGTGCACACCATCAACCTGAGCGTGGCCATCTGGGTCGGCTTCCTCGCCCTGTTCGGCATCGCCTCGGACGACGGCGTGATCATGGCCACCTACCTGGACGAGAGCCGGGACAGCCGCGACACCACCAGCGTGCAGGCCATCCGGCATGCCGTGCTCGAAGGGGCGCAGCGGCGCATCCGGCCCGCCCTCATGACCTCAGCCACCACCATCCTGGCCCTCATCCCGGTGCTGACCTCCACCGGCCGGGGCGCGGACATCATGGTGCCCATGGCCATCCCGTCATTCGGCGGCATGACCATCGCCATCCTGACCGTGTTCGTGGTCCCCACGCTCTATTGTCTCGTGGAGGAGATGAAGATCAACCGCAAGGAGCGCTGCCGACCGGCAGAGCCATCCACTGCATAACCAAAGGAGAACACGCATGAAAAGAATCACCATCCTTGCCGCGGTCGCAGCCCTGACCCTGCTCGTCTCGGGCCTTGCCGTTGCCGCTTCCGGCATGGACCACGGCAGCCACGGTCACGCTGCGGATCACGGGCAGCACGCGGCCGCGCCGGGCAGCACCCTGGAAGGCGGCATGAAGACCATGGCCGACAACCTGGACCTGATGAAAAAGGATGTCGAAATGATGAAGGCCCCGGCCATGCGCGATCAGGCCATGGCCGCCATGAACACGCACATGACCGACATGCACCACGGCATGGCCGCCGTGGAGGCCCACGCCGGAAACATGGGCGACACGGCCCTGCAAGATGCGATGAAGCGGCTCAACAGCGAGATGATGGACGTCATGAAGGCCATGGGCATGACCAAGCGGAACCCGGACGCGGGCATCCCCATGCTGGAAGAAGGGCTTGGCAAGCTGGACAAGACCATGACCATGATGCAGGGCATGATGTAGGCCGCACTCGGAACATCGGACAAAACGCCCGTTCGACGAGCGTTCTGACAGCAATGACGTTCACTACGGCAACACAGACGAAGTGTCGCGAGACAGTTATACCCTGACATGGAGTTGACTATTCAATCTCGATAACCAAAAACAATAGCTGCGAAAAGCTGATATAATTGAAGCCACCTTCATCATGAAGGTGGCTTTTTCGATGCGTCCAGGGAGTTGCATCTGGCCGTACGGCAGAAGTGCAGCGCTACCGCACCACCCAGTACCACGCAGGGATCGTCAAGAATGAAAGGAGACCTCTGCTCATCCCCTTTTTGCGTCCGCACCTTGCCCTCTGCACTCGATTTGCTGCTGTGATCGCACCTCAGCTTGGGCTCAATC
>NZ_JASTWE010000067.1 GCF_030282845.1 Pseudodesulfovibrio pelocollis | reverse complement strand
CTCTCCCTCCTTTCCATCGCCCGCCGCCCGCCCCACCCCGCGCCATTTACTGCCGACCCGATTTGTGCCAAGGTCCGCAAAACCCGCGCAGGGGAGCGAGACGCATGGAAAAGATCATACTGGTGCATGTGACCGGCGGCGACAGGCCGGGGCTGACTGCCGAGCTTTCCGGGGTGCTGGCCGGATTCAACGTGGACATCCTCGACATCGGCCAGGTGGTCATCCACAACTTCCTGACGCTGGGCATCCTCGTGCGGCTGCCCCACGACTCCCAGCCCGTGCTCAAGGACCTGCTCTTCAAGGCCCACGAACTGGGCGTGACCATGAAGCTCCACCCCCTGGCCGAGACCGACTACGCCTCCTGGGTGGGCGAGGCCGACAAGCAGCGGCACATAATCACCCTGCTGGCGCGGTCCATCTCGGCCGAGCAGATCGCGGCCATCACCGCCGTGGTCAGCGACTCGGGCCTGAACATCGACACCATCCACCGCCTCTCTGGCCGCGTGCCCCTGACCGGCCGACCGGCCCAGAACTCCCGCGCCTGCGTGGAGTTCACCGTGCGCGGCACGCCCCCGGACATCGCGGCCCTGCGCTCGAAATTCCTCGACATCTCGGCCGAGCTGGTGGCCGACATCGCCTTCCAGGAAGACAACATCTTCCGCCGCAACCGCCGGCTGGTGGCCTTTGACATGGACTCCACCCTGATCCAGGCCGAGGTCATCGACGAACTGGCCAAGGAGGCGGGCGTGGGCGAACAGGTGGCCGCCATCACCGAGGCGGCCATGCGCGGCGAGCTCGACTTCAAGCAGAGCCTGCGCAAGCGTCTCTCCCTGCTCGAAGGCCTCGACGAATCCGTGCTGCGCCAGGTGGCCGAGCGGCTGCCCCTGACCGAAGGGGCCGAGCGGCTCATCTCCACCCTCAAGAACGTGGGCTACAAGATCGCCATCCTCTCGGGCGGGTTCACCTATTTCGGCAACATCCTCAAGGAGCGGCTGGGTATCGACCATGTCTACGCCAACGAGCTGGAGATAGTGGACGGCAAGCTCACGGGCCGCGCCCTGGGCAAGATCGTGGACGCCGAAAGAAAGGCCGAGCTGCTTCAGGCCATCGCCGACCAGGAAGGCATCAGCCTGCAACAGGTCATCGCCGTGGGCGACGGGGCCAACGACCTGCCCATGCTCAACCTCGCGGGCCTGGGCATCGCCTTCCACGCCAAGCCCAAGGTCAAAAAGGGCGCGCGCCAGGCCATCTCCAACCTCGGGCTCGACTCCATCCTCTATCTCATAGGCGTCCGCGATCGGGATGTCCGCTAACCGCAGAAGGGTAAGGCGGCTTCGTGCGGCAGAGACGGAAACGGCCCTGACGGGCCGTGGTACGAAGGGTGTTCAGGGAAGGGCAGACAAGAAACGACGTTTTTGACAATCCCGCCAAATCCGGCGGCCAAGGGCGGTCAGTGGCCCAGGACCGACAGGCGGCGGGCCGGGCCGTCTTCCTCGATGCTCACAAAGGTCGCCCAGCGCTCCAGGCACTCTTCCGGCAGCGGCCGGGGCGGGGCCAGCTCCGCATCGGCCAGGGCCACCTCGGCCACCACGGCATCCCCCCGGATGAATACCAGGCTCCACCCGTCCTCCCGCATGGCCGGGGAATAGGCCAGCCCGAACCGGTTACGCAGGTCGGGCGCGTGCCCCGGGGCCACGAAACAGATCCTGTCCCAGTCGTGATAGTCCAGAAAGGCATCCAGCGAAAACGGCTCACCCGGACGATACTGCCCGGCGGCCAGCGCCTTGCGAAACCTGTCGGCCACATAGGTGTCGGTGTAGTCCAGGGACAGGGCCACACCCACGGCCAAGGCCAGCAGGACAAAGACGATCACACCGCTGCGGCTTCGCGTCATGCGGGACCTCCTCGCGCCCGGAGACGGCTCCAGACTGCCCGACCATAGGACCCCGCCGGAACCCGGTCAACCCGGCGGGCTACAGTTTTGATTGCGCCTCGATTTACATCTTTGGTAAATTTTTTCCATTTTTCCCACTTTTGTTAAGGCGAAAACACACGAGATTGTGGAAACCAAGGAAATACGCCCCTTGAATCTTGGCCCCGGTTTTGCAAAGGCTGCCGCCGGAGGTACCACAATGAACTTCATCGACAACGCTTTCATTCTCATCTGTGCGGCCCTGGTCATGTTCATGACCCCGGGCCTGGCCCTGTTCTACGGCGGGTTGGTCCGCTCCAAGAACGTGCTCGCCACCATCATGCAGTCCTTCATCATGCTCGGACTGGTGTCCCTGCTCTGGGCCGTGGTCGGCTACACCCTCGCCTTCGGCACCGATATCGGCGGCCTCATCGGCGGGCTGGACTTCGCCTTCCTCGAAGGGGTGGGCATGGACAACGCGGGTTCACCGGCCGAGAACCTGCCCCACCTGACCTTCATGATCTTCCAGTGCATGTTTGCGGTCATCACGCCCGCCCTCATCTCGGGCGCCTTTGCCGAACGGATGAAATTCCCCGGCTTCCTGGTCTTCTCGGCCCTGTGGCTGCTCCTGGTCTACGCGCCCATGTGCCACTGGGTCTGGGGCGGCGGCTGGCTCGGCGAGATGGGTGCGCTGGACTTCGCAGGCGGCGCCGTGGTCCACATGAGCTCGGGCGCAGCCGCCCTGTGCTGCGCCATCCTCATCGGCAAGCGCAAGGGATACGGCTCCCAGGCCTTCATCCCCCACAACCTGCCCATGACCATCCTCGGCGCGGGCATCCTGTGGTTCGGCTGGTTCGGCTTCAACGCGGGCAGCGCCCTGGCTGCCGACGGTCTGGCCGCCAGCGCCTTTGTGGCCACCCATCTGGCCACCGCGGCCGCGGCCATGTCCTGGATCGTGGCCGAGTGGGTCCACGGCGGCAAGCCCACCACCCTGGGCGCGGCCTCGGGTGCCGTGGCGGGCCTTGTGGCCATCACCCCGGCCGCCGGATTCGTTTCGCCCATGGCCGCCATCGTGCTGGGCCTCGGCGCGGGCGTCATCTGCTACGGCGCCATCATTCTCAAGAACAAGCTCGGCTATGACGACGCCCTCGACGTGGTCGGCATCCACGGCGTGGGCGGCACCTACGGCGCGCTGGCCACCGGCGTACTCGCCACCATCGGGGCCGAGGGATTGATCCTTGGCAACGGCCACCAGCTTTGGGTACAGTTCGTCTCCGTGGTCGCCACGTGGGGCTTCTGCTTTGCCATGACCTACGTCATCTTCAAGGTGGTGGACGCCACCGTCGGCCTCAAGGCGGACGACGCGGCCCAGGACAAGGGCATGGACATCGCCGAACACAGCGAGACGGGCTATCAGTGGTAACCAGCCCCAAGGAGATACGCACATGAAGAAAATCGAGATCATCACCCGCACCTTCAAGCTCGACGAGGTCAAGACAGCCCTCGCTGGCATCGGCGTCAAGGGCATGACCGTAGGCGAGGTCAAGGGCTTCGGCCGCCAGGGCGGACACAAGGAAGTCTATCGCGGCGCGGAATACCAGGTGGATTTCGTCCCCAAGATCAAGATCGACGTGGTCGTGGAGGACGACTTCGCCGCCCAGGTGGTCGAGGCCGCCAGAAAGGCGGCCCATACCGGCCAAGTGGGCGACGGCAAGATCTTCGTCTCCACCGTGGACGAGGTCATCCGCATCCGCACCGGCGAAACCGGCGAGGAAGCCATCTAGACATTCAGGCAACCACATCCCGTCCCGGGCCAGGGCCCGGGACGGGGCCATTCCCGAGGGCGGCGGGAATCCCCCCTCTCGCCGCCCATTCTTGTCCCTCCGTCTACCGTCGTAATAAGCGACAATGAAGGCTGTTCAAAAATGTTCGAGTGCAAGGCGCGAAAAAAGGTCAAGGCCGAAGCGTACTCCTGGTACGCGAGGATTTGATTCGCCCCGTCCTGGGGCTCACCCCTTCGGGGCGTCGGCAGGAGCCGACGTCCAAATCCGCTGTCCTGCGGATTTGTGACCTTTTTGAAGCAACGCAGCAATCGGACGTTTTCAACAGCCTGTCTAGGAAACGCCATGCACACCCCGCCCAGCCTCCCACCCTCGGCCCAGCGCCTCAAGACCGACAGGGACGCCCTGTTCGAGAGGGCCAGGGGCGGCGCGGTGGCTGGCTTTCCTTGGGAATGCACCCACCTTGTGGACCGCTATTTCGAGGAACGGGTGACCGAGATCGGGGCGCATCCGCCGGACTTCGCCCTGGTGGCCGTGGGCGGCTACGGGCGCGGCAGACTCTGCCCCGGATCGGATGTGGACATCCTGCTCCTCTTTGCCCGGCGCATTCCCGGCTCGGCGGAATCCTTCGTCAAGTCACTGCTCTTTCCCCTGTGGGATCTCGGCCTCGACCTCGGTCATGGCGTGCGCACCGTGGCCGACTGCATCAGTCTGGCGGGCAAGGACTTCCAGGTGCTCGCCTCCCTCATGGACGCCCGGCCCCTGGCCGGAAGCGCCGAGGTCTTCCAGAAGCTGCGCGATGCCTTTGAATCCAAGGCGCTGCGCGGCCACGGCCGCGTCTTTGTCCAGAGCCTGCGCCGCCACAACGCCACCCGGGCCGCCCAGTACGGCGACGCCAGCGCCATGCTCGAACCCGAGCTGAAAAACGGCCTGGGCGGCCTGCGCGACGGCCAGCAGGTCTTCTGGCTCGAACGGGTCATGGCCGCCATCGGTGCAGACCCGGTCTTCCTGCCCGAGGAGCTGGCCCGGCTGCGCGAGGATCAGGCCTTTCTCAACCGGGTGCGCACCGCCCTGCACCTGTGCGCCGGGCGCAAGACCGACCGCCTCTTCTTCGACCTCCAGCCGCCCACGGCCCGGCTCATGGGTTTTGCCGCGCCCAGTGGCGCGCTCAATCCCGCGCCCGACCCCGCGCCAGACAGTGCGCCAGAGGCCACGGGCCGGGCCGTGGAGTTTTTCCTCTCGCGTCTGCATCAGGCCATGACCCGGGTCAAGGCCATGCGCGAGGCCGTGTTCCAGGAGGCGTTCCCCGTGCCGGGCCGCCCGCCGCAGGCCACCCTCAAAGGCGTGGAAATGGACGCCCGCGGCGTGCGCCTGACCTCGCGACGCAGGGCCGGGCCAGCCACGGTCCTCGACGCCTTCCTCGAATCCGCGCGCTCCGGCCTGCCCCTGACCTGGGACACCCGCCGGGTCATCCGCGACCAACTGCCGCGCATCGCCGAGGGGCTGACCGACCGCCCGGCCACCCTCTCCACCCTGGTGGAAATCTTCTCGTCCCCGCGCTCCGGCCCGGCCTGCGACGGACTGCTCGAAACCCGGCTCCTGCCGACCCTGATCCCGGAATTCGCCCAGGTGGAGCACCTGATCCAGTTCAACGACTACCACGTCCACCCCGTGGGCCGACACACCATGGCCTGCCTGACCCGGCTGGCCGGGTTCGCCTCGCCCGATCCGGCCCCGGGCAAGACTCTCGTCACAGCCACGGACGCGCCCTGGGCCGGGGAGATCGCGGCCCGGATACCGGACTACCACCGTCTGATGCTGGCCGGGTTCTTCCATGACCTGGGCAAGAACGAGCCCGACCACTGCGAGGCGGGCGAGTCCATCGCCGCCCATGTCCTGGCCCGCTTCGGACGCGATCCCGAGACCATCGACGAAGTGGCCTTCCTGGTGCGCCACCACCTGCTCCTGGCCACCACCGCCACCCGGCGCGATCTGGCCGACGATGGCGTCATCAATGAGGTGGCCGGACTGGTCCGTACCCCGCAGCGGCTTGATGCCCTCTACCTCCTGGCCGTGGCCGACGCCATGGCCACCGGCCCGCGCGCCTGGAACACCTGGTCGCGCTCCCTCCTTGGTGAACTGTTCTTCAAGATCAGGCAGCGGTTGCTGCTCGGCCCCCCGGCCGAGCCTGACGTGCTGCGCCGCATGGAGCGCGCCCGGGCCGCCGTGCTGGCCGCCACCCCCGAGGCGGAGCAGGAAACGGCCGAGGCCGCCTTGCGCGCCATGCCGCCGCGCGCCCTGCTCGCCCTGGACGCGGACACCTTGACCAAGCACATCCGGCTGGTGTGCCGCCTGTGGGACGCCGTGGCCGAAGACCGGATGCGCAAGCCATCGGCCTCTGCCGCAAATGGCGCGAAAGCAAGGGGCGTGAACGGCGAAGGCGTCAATCTCGTGGAGGCCGAACCAGGACCGGCCGAGGGAACGTACCGCCTGACCATCGCGGCCCTGGACCGGACAGGGCTCTTCGCCACCATGGCCGGGGCGCTGGCCCTGCACGGCCTGAACATCCTGGCCGCCGACCTCTTCACCTGGGCCGACGGCACGGCAGTGGACGTCTTCACCGTGGCCCAGCCGCCCGACACCCTGTTCGTGGACGAGGTCTGGCCCCGGGTCGGCCGCTCCATCGCCCACGCCCTGACCGGCCATCTCGACCTCGACACCCGGCTGGGCGAGCGGCGCAACTCGCCCCTGGCCCGCAACGGCGCATCACCCCGGCTGCGCCCCCTGGTGACGGTGCACAACCGCGACAGCGACGCCTTCACCGTCATTGAGGTGGCCGCCCCGGACCGCATCGGCTTCCTGCACGACATGGCCCGCACCCTGGCCGCACACGGCCTGTCCATCCATCTGGCCAAGATCGCCACCATCAAGGGGCGGGCCGCCGACATCTTCCATGTGCGCGACCGGGCAGGCAACAGGCTGACCGACCCGGACCGCATCGACGCCCTTCGCCGCGCCCTGCTCGCAGCGGCCCGCAAAGCCTGACCGCCTTGCACTTTGCGCCAAACTCTGCAACACCGGGCGAAAGACACCCGGCCCGGCCAGGAAAGCCCTTCACAACGCGGAGCCACTGCCATGATCCAGACCACCACCCAAGGCGAGATCGCCGTCTTCTTCACCGGCGGAACCATCGGCATGGCCCCGGCCGAGGGCATGCCCGGCGTGGCCCCGGGCGGCAACTTCCACAAGCTGCTCAACCAGCTGGCGCCGCAGCGGCCGGGCGTGACCCTGCGCCCGGTGGCATGGTCCGACAAGCCCAGCCCGCACATGACCCCGGCCGACATGCTCGGGCTGGCCCGCGAGGTGGAAGCCGCCCTGGCCCGGCCCGAAACCCTTGGCGCAGTCATCCTGCACGGCACCGACGTGCTGGTGGAAACCGCCTACCTCTGCGACATGGTCATCGACTCGGACAAGCCCGTCATCCTCACGGGCAGCATGCGCTACTACTCCGAATCGGGCTACGACGGCATCCGCAACCTGATCAACGCGGTGCGCGCCTGCCTGCTCCCCCTGCCGCCCGGCACCGGGGCCTGCGTGCTCATGACCGACCGCCTCTTCGCCGCCCGCGAGGCGGTCAAGGTCAACTCCCTCAACGTGGACGCCTTCGAGTCCCGCGAGGGCGGCATCGTGGGCTATGTGGCGGGCGAGTCCGTCATCCTGGCCGACCGCGCCCTGGCACACACCCCGCGCCGCAAGCTCCAGCCTGCAAACATGGCTGCCAACGTGCCCCTGCTGACCGCGTTCACGGGAATGGACCGATCACTTGTCGATCATGTCAGAATTAAGGGAATACAAGGGCTTGTCGTTGAAGGATTCGGCGCTGGCAATGTGCCGCCCGCCATTGTTCCAGCCCTCGTGGAGTGCCTGGACCAGGGCATCCCCGTGGTGCTCGCCACCCGCTGCATCGAGGGCGGGGTCTGGCCCATCTACGGCTATCCCGGCGGCGGGGCCGATCTCGCCCAGCGCGGCATCATCCTCTGCGGCCGCCTGGGCGGACCCAAGGCCCGGCTGCGACTCATCTGCGCCCTGGGCACAACCCGCGACCCGGAAGCAATCCGCGCCCTGTTCGACGACGCGTAGAGGGGGGGAATGCCTCCTGGCCCCCCATCCCCTCTCCCTTCCGAAACTTTTTGGCGCTCCGCTGCGCGGAGACGGGGTAGATGAGCGGGGAGGCGGGCATCTTCTTGGAAGATTTTCAAAGAGGGGGGGGGCGCGTTGGCGTGGCCGGGCGGCCCTCTACGCCGCCATCAGGCACTGCCTTGCCCGCCTGCCCTCACAGGCGGCGTAGACCCAAAAAGTTTTGAAAGGGGGGTCCGGGGGCAAACTTTTTCAAAAGTTTTCCCCCGGAATCTCTCACCCACACAACCACACCCATCCCCGCTAATCAAAAACGGTAGCCGAGGCGGAGGCCGACATTGTCCATGCCTTCGTTGGGGCTAACGATGTAGGCGTTGGACATGTGTTCGAACTGGATGGAGATATTGACTTTTTCGGTGATGTTGTAGCCCAGGGCAGCGCCCAGGCGGAAGAGCACGGGCGAGCCGAGGGATTTGCGTTTGTGATTGTCGGTGTCGAGTTTACCGTTGTGGGCGGCCAGTCCGAGGTTGGCATCCACGAAGAAGTCTGCGGGCAGGTCATATTCCCAGGTCAGGCCGGAGTAGAGGAAGGAGGTGTTTCCGCTGGTGTTGACCGTGGCCCCCAGGTGCGGGCGCGGGGACCAGACGGCTTCGAGGAAGGAGGGGGAGACAAAGAGGACCTCGCCGTTGATGTCCGCGCCGTTTTCGCGGTGGAAGCTCCAGAAGCTTATGTCATGGGCGTAGACGCCGCCCCGGACCTCGGACACGATGGTGTCCCCGGCATCTGCCGGGTGCGGCCCGGCAAGGCAAAGGGCCAGGGTCAGCAGCAGAGTCATTGTGACCATGTTTCGCCGTGTCGTCATGTCGAGCCTCCTGTCTGGTTCTCCGATATTCCCGTGGCTACGCCGGGAGCACGCCCATGTCAAGACGCGCCCGGGAGAGGCGATGCGGGGTGCCTCCGGCGGCCAGGGGGAAGGGGAGAGGG
>NZ_JASTWE010000066.1 GCF_030282845.1 Pseudodesulfovibrio pelocollis | reverse complement strand
TTCCCCCTATGGGATAAGGTTTTCGGGCCAGGAACCGATGCCCCAGCCGTTACAGGTGTCGGATTCCGCGCCCCATACAAATAGTGCACCGCCCTGGGGCGCGACCGCGTAATGATCTATCTCGACCCCGGCAGGCTTGAGCGGAATGTATCCGCCGGAGAGCAGCGCCTTGGTCACCGCGTCCGGGTAGGCTCCGGCCACGCCTACGATCATGCTCATGTCCTGGTTGTCCTGGATGACCACGACCATGCCGGTGTCCGCGAACACCGCTTCCCAGATAGCGTAGGCTCCGGGCAGGGTGCCGTCCCAGGCGTTGGCCGCCACCTTGGCGCGCAGCAGCAGCCGGTATGCCTCGTCGGGCAGGACCACCATGCCCGTGTCCGGGTCGTATGGCCCCTTCCACGCGCCCTGCTGCCAACCCACGCCATCAATGCCCCAGGAGAAATAGACGCCGTCCAGCGGCGTTTCCAGGGCGCGGCTGCGGCCTATCCACTCGCCCACCTGGTCGAGCTGCGCGCCGATCCCGACATCGAGGTCGAGCCCGTCGCGGATGGCCGTAAGCAATGCCTGCTGGTCCACCACGGGCTGCGCCAGAGCCGAGCACAGCGCCATGAATTTGGGCTGATCCCGGTAGAGCGAGGTGATGAGCGAGAGGTAGGTGTCGAGCGTCATAAGCTATGCCTCTGCCACGATCACGGTCACGTTGTCGGCCAGGCCCACAACCACCTCGTTGTAGGCGATGGACAGATTGGCGGTGGCCGGAGCCTCAATGCCGCGGGCAATGACCAGTCCGGTCACGTCGAAGCTGCGCTTGCCCGCGCTGGGCTCGGCGGCGTTGATCGGCGTGTACAGCTTGGAGAGCAGCACGTCTTCGCCAATGTTCAGGGCGTTGAAATACTCGGCCAGGTTCTCGCGGATGGCCGCGCCGGTGGGCGAGACGTATCCGGCCCTGGGCGCGATGGTCACCTCGACCACCACGGGCACCTCCACGGGACGGGAAAACCGGACCGCCGAGGGCATGCCGTAGCGGTCGGCCACCGTGAGCGTGATGTCTCCGTAGGTGCCGCACCCAGGCGTCTTCTTGCCAGCCACGGCCCCGGCTATGTCCGCGACGTCGCCCCCTTCCACCACCAGGGCCAGCGAGTGAGAGGGAATGCCGTTGCTGTCCGGCTCGTCCGTGTCGTTCTCGTACATCTTGAGCCGGATCACGCCGCTTACGTTGGCCACCGCGCCCACAATGCCCTCCAGCACGGTCTGCGACGGCAGCGCAGTGCTGACCCGCTGGCGGGTTCGCAAAGCAGCGTCGCTCTCGGCCGCAACTCCGGGCGTGGCCGCCAGGGCATTGGTCACCGACAGCCACCCACGGGTGGGCGTGGCAATGGCGTTTACCTCGCCCGCCGCCGCCTGGATCGCGCCGGGGTCCGCTGCCTGGGCCGTGACCGTGATCTCCCCGCCCACGGGGATGACCACAGTGTCGGGCAGTCGCCACTTCTGCCCGGCCACGTCCTGGGCCACGCCGCCCGTGATCACCGTGCCGGGCTGGCCTGTCAGGGTCAGGTCCACGGTAGACCGGCTGGCAGGCAGCCGCGCGATGCCGTTGAGCCGGACCATGCGGGAAAGGCCAGCGCCCTGGGCTGTCTGCGGGCTGAACGCGTTGTACACGGACTGGGCCAGCAGGTTGGCGTCGTGCAGGGCCATGGCGAACATGGCCAGCATCTGGCCCTCCTGGCTGTCGGCATCCAGGTACACGTCCTCGCCGAATATGGCGCGGAAGAAGCCCTGCAGCTCGGCCAGCAGGGCCGGGTACGTCGGGATGTGAATGCCCGTCTCGTCAATGTGTCCCACGAGCGCCATCAGAGAACCTCCTGAATTGCCGCCTGCCCGTACCGGGTGTCGATGGTGGCGTTGATGGTCAGTCGGCGGGTCTCGCCGTCAAAAATGGATTCGTAGTTGGCGATGCCGGTCACGCCCTCGGTGTCCAGGATGCGCGCCCGGATCACGGGGTCGAAGCTTCGCGCCGTGTGCTTGCCGAACACGCCGCCCACATACGGGGTGCCCTCGCCCAGGTCGAGAAACCACTCGCCCGAGAGCAGCCGCAACCGCGACACCACGGCCTGGGCCACGCCGCGCGGATTGTCCTGCCAGTAATCGGCCTGGCCGTGGCCATATTGGATGTCCGTGCCATTTTGCCACTTGCGGTATCTCATGCGGGCTCTCCCGTTGTGTCGCTGCCAGCCTGCACCCCGGTGTGCACATGGTGGACCTGGCTCACGCCCTCGGCCACCTGGTCGCCGGTGCTGGTCAGGCTGCCGTCCAGCGTGATGTCGCCGGTGATGGTGGCGGCCGCGCCGGAGCCGTCCAGCCCGGCCAGGGTGATGGCGTTGGCGGCGATCTCCAGATGCGGGGCGCGCAGCAGGATCCGCGCGTCGGCCTCGGCGTTTATCTCGCCGTCCGGGGTAAGGGTGATGGACGCGGCGGGGTTGTATGCGGTGATGGTGTAGTCCGGCATGATGGTCACGCTGGCCAGGCCGTCGTTGGTGCGCAGTTGCACGTTCTGGGCACTCACGGCGGGCAGGGTGCGCGGCTGCGAAAACGGGCCGACCAGGGCGAACCCGTCGGAGAGATCGTGCATGCGCGGCTCCATGGGCTCCTGCACGCCGCCGGACTGCCACCAGGCGTCGATGCACCGGGCGGCGAAGACCACCAGGCAGTCGTCGCCGGGCGCTATGGGAAAGGTCATGGTGAACCCGCCGCCAGAGGGAAAGACCACAGGCACGTCCACGAGCACCGGCAGCGCCACGCTGGTGGCGGAGCCGTCGGGCCGCTCCACCCGGCCCTTGATGGAGGGCTGCACGCTGACGGTCATGGCCGCCGGGTCAAAGGCCACCACCACGCCGGGCAGCGCGGTCCAGACCTCGGCCATGCGGCCGTCCATGGCCGCGCGGGTCGCCTCCACCGGATCGTCGAATCGCTCTCTGCGGTCCATCATCTGCCTCCATTGGTGTCGCGGAGCTTGGAGCCGACGGGCGCGGAGTCGTCTATGCCGACGCAGATCAGGTCCGCGTACCAGTCCGGCCCGCGCGTGTCGCCCCTGAGGTCTATGGCCAGGATGCGGTAGAGCCCGTCGTCGTCGAGGCGCGGAGCCTTGTCGAATGCCCCGGACCGCAGCTCTGTCTTGAATCGCAGGATGCTCGCGTTGTCGAGCTTGATGCGCCCGCCCACGCGAAAGCGCGGGTTGAGCAGGGCGCGCACGCGGATGCCCTCGTTGGTCTGCTCGGGCTGGCCGATGAGCCCGGTCTGCGCCGTGAGGCTGATGGCCTCGCCGGGGCTGTAGCCCTGGACCGGGATCATCTGGGCCGCGCCGTTCTGGATGGACCAGGTGGTGGCGCTGGTCTCGGCAGCGTCCCGCATGTACTTGCGGGCCATGCCATACATGACCTTGCCGCGCGGCAGGGCCTCGCCGCCCAGGTCCGGGATGTGCCCGGTGGCCACGCCGTGGTCGGCCAGGGAGCCGAGCGCCACGTCCGCCTGGTCGCGCACCGTGGCCCCGGAGGCCAGGGTGGCGTTGACCACGGCGTAGTTGTAGGCCCGGTCGCCATCGGCGGCCAAAATGTCCAGGTAGGTGTCCGTCCCGGCCTCGCGGCCCCGGCGCACCTGGCGCACGCTGCCGCCGAACACCAGACCGAAGTTGCCCTCGTATCCCGCCTGCAGCACCACGCGGGTGAACTCCTTCTGCACCCGCCGCGCCGTCTCCTCGGACAGGTTGTAGATGCGGATGTCCGCGCGGTTGGGCGTCTCGAAATCCGCATGCTGGGTGGCGAACGAGATGCGCAGATCTCCCAGCTCAAGGCCGGTGCCGTCGCCGCCCACCACAAGGCTGCACTTGCGCAGGTACAAACGATCCGTCAGCTCGCTCATGCGTCCACCTCGTCGTCGGTCACGAAATACAGCGCCACGCCGTTGCCCAGGTCGCCCTCACGGGGCGCGCGGTCGTGGTCGTCAGACCAGACCGCCAGCCCTCCGCCGAAGCCGAGGTGCCGGTGCGGGCCGAGCAGATCCGTGCCGGTGACCAGGGGCAGCCCGGCCAGCACGGACCCGCCGTTGTCGGGCAGGTCAATGTCCATCACCCAGCCAGCCTCCTCGGCGTCGCTGTGGCGCAGGGTCAACTGATACTCGGTGCCGCCCAGAGACACGGTGAATGTCTGGGGCGTCGAGGTGGTGGGTATCCGGTACACCGCCATGGTCATCCCCCAAAGAGTTGGCCCAGCGCCGACTTTTTCACCGGCTCGGCCTGTTTCTGTCCCTGCTGGTCCACTCCGCCGGTCTTGGCACCATACCGCTGGCGCGAGCGCGGCACCGCCACGGTGGCCACATTGGCCAGCAGCACCTGGCGCAGCTCGGCGGTAAAGATGAGGGCGTTCTCGCTGCCTTCCTCGGTGGTGCTGGTCAGCGAGCGGATGAGCATGTTGGCATAGACGCGCTTGCCGGTGACCAGGTCAAATGGCTCGCGGCTGCCCTGCAGCTTGAGCAGCGCCTCGTATGCCTCCACGCTGCGCCGCTCGCCAGCGGTCTGGCCGCCGGAGTCGGACACCCCGGCCCGGATGGTCACGGTGCAGGGCTTGAGGTAGGCATGGTCCGTGACCGCCGCGCCCTGCTCCACGGGATGCTCGGTGATCTCCAGCTCGTCGGTGTGTGTCTCCTCTATGGTCACGTCCATGATCAGCCCGCCGATGGAGCGGACCGGGCGCACGTAAACCGGCTGGGGCGATTGCGACAGGTAGGTCATCGCGCAGCCCCCCGCGCATGGCGCACCAGGTCGGCGTTGACTCCGGCCTGGGAGCGGCCCACAGCCCTGGCCGTGGCCTCGGGCGAGCCGCTGCCGTCCACATGGATCACGGTGCTGGCGTTGATGCTGGCCGAGCTGTTGCCCACGGCGGCTGCCTGGGCCGGAGACGGCGCGAGCGCGGCGGAGCGGGGCGCACCCGCCTGCTCGCCGCCGCCGAAGAATCTGGCGACGCCCGACGCGACCTGGCCAACCCAATCGAACGCGCCGCCCAGCCAATCCACGAATGCGCCGAACCAGGCCTTGACCGTTTCCCAATTGGTGATGATCAGCGTGGCTGCCAAAGCAAAGCCAGCGACCATCATGCCGATGGGGTTGGCGGCGGCGGCCATGCCGATGGCGCGTATCACGCCCGCCATTACCGTGCCCGCCGTGGAGATCGCGCCCATGACGGCGGGAATGGCGATCAGGGCCATCTTGAACGCGGCCAGTCCGGCTACCAGCGCACCCAGAGTAATTCCCCACCCGTTGCCCCAGTCGATCAGGCTCTCACCGCCCTCAAGCCATGTTTGAAAGTCGTCGATGAGCCCGACGATAACTGCGGCCAGGGCGATGAACATGCCCAGCGGTGTGGCCAGGAACGACAAATTCAGGAATTTCCAGGCCGCGGCGAAGCCCAGGATGCCCAGGATGATCTTCTGGACAGAATCGTCCAGCCGACTGAACCAGCCCACCACCACGCCGATCCATCCGAAGATGCGCATCACCAGAGTGCTGATCGCCCCGGATATGTTCATGATGAGGGCGATAATCTTCTGAAAGGTAATGGAGATCCTTTTGAAGTTTTCGATGATGGTCTTTCGGAAGCGGACAATGTCCGCCTGCATGCGGGTGATGACGCCCAGGCCGACAGACTTGGCCAACATCATGAGTACGGTCTTGATGGACTTGACCTCGGCCACAAAGCCCCTGCTGGCTTCTGCGGATTTCTGGGCGTCCATGCCGGATGCGGCGAACATTTCCCGGTATGCCTCGCGCAGGCCGTCCACATCGCTGGTCAGCATGGAGACAAGGTCACGGTCGATACCCAACTGGTTCAGGAACATCTCCTGGCGGCCACGGTCCATGCCCTTGATCCGTTCGCCGACATCACTGAGCACCTCCATGGTGTCGCGCAGCTGCCCGTTGGTATCCTTGACGCGGATGCCCAATCGCTGAAAAAACTCGATGCCGCCCCGGCCCAGGGTCGCCTCGGCCATCTTGGCCTGCAGGTTGGCCAGGGACGAGTGCAGCTTGTCGGTACTGGCTCCGGTCTGCTCGGCGACGTAGCCCATCTCCTCCAATGAGCTGACGGCGGTGCCGGTTGACTCGGATATTTTGAGCAGGGCGTCTTGCTCTTCGGCGATCTTGTACAGCCCCCAATAGATACCGGTGGCGGCGGCCTTGACCGCCGCGCCAAAGGCCAGCGCCCGCGTGGTGGACGAGGCCAGGGACGAATTGAACTTCTTCATCCCGGCCTCGTCCACCTCGAACCCGAGCCGTGTCAGGAATTCCTTCAGCACTTCAGCGCCCATGTTCTTTTTCCTTGGCCTTTATGTATCGCCGCTCGTTTTCGTCGCGCACGTCCAGCGCATCGTTCAGCGTTGCCACGTCCGCCAGATCCACCGTGCCGTCGAGCAGGCTCTCGTAGCGCAGGCACCCGGCCAGCACAGGGCGCAGCAGCCACTCCTCGCCGCCGGGCATGCCTACCCACTCGACATCTACGTCCGGCCCCCGGCGCTGAAATCCGGGAGCTTCCCGCCGAAAAAACCCGACAGGTTGTGCTGCAGCGCCTGCCAGGCGATCTGGAGCATGACCGGCATGTCGATGTCCTCGAACATCAGCGCGCCGTCAGACGCCACCCTGGCCCAGCCTCCGGCTGTCTGCTTGCGCTCGGCCACGGCCAGGCAGTTGTCCAGGATGTAGTCCATGTCCGCGTCCGGGATCTCGGCCAGCGAGGTGGCGAGCACACCCAGGGCGGCCTGCGCGCCCGCCTCCGCGTCCAGCTCCTTGCCGTCTGTTTTCTTGACGCCGGGCTCAGTGCCGACAAGGGCCATGAGGCCGGGCATGATCGGCCCCATGCGCCTGAGCACGTGGAACTGCCGCTTGGCGTCCATCCTGCCCACCCGATAGGTGTGACCCTTGGCCTCGAATTCGTTGCCTGTCATGTCGCCCCCTTAGGCCTGTGCCGCGCCGGAGCCGAGCACGTAGGTGGTTTCGCCGCCGTCAAACACCCATTCCACGGTGCCGCCTTCCTTGGCGTAGGTCAGCGGCGGCACCTTCTTGAACGCCGCCTTGCTCACAGTGACCAGGTCGCCGCGCGCCGGGTCCGAGACCGTGATGGTGTTGGTCCCGTGCCGTGCCGCGCTGGCGGTCTGGTGGTTGTACATGGTCATGAGCTGGCGGTTGACCGGGCTGGTCTTGAGCAGGCGCAGGGTCACGGTACTGGCGGTGGACGCCGCCAGCGAATGCATCACCGCGCCGTCCGCGCCGGGGGTCATCACGTTGCGATCGCCCACGGGCTCGATGCTGATGCCCTCGTCGGCCGCGCCCTCCTTGATGGAGAAGTTGCCGCCCTCGCCGTCGATGACAGCGGTCACATCCGCAAAGCTGTAGCTGGACATAGTTGATCCTCCTAGCGGTTAACGTCGATCTGCACGTCCACGAAGTGGACGGCACCAGCCAGTTTCACGGCGCACTGGATGGGCGGGGCCTTGCGCTCCTCGCGCTCGCTCTGCGCCTGGTCCACCAGCGGGGTGGAATAGATGTAGTAGCCGGTGGGCAGGTAGTCGCCCTGCTCCAGCTGGCCGAAGCCGTCCGCGTTCCAGGTGCCCGGAGCCACCAGGCCGTTGGCCACGGCCTCGGCAAAGACAGAGGATATCCGCGCCTTGATCTGGCTGATGCCGCTCTCGGTTTGCGGGATCTTGGTCTTGCTCTGGTAGAGCAGGTTCCAGCACTCGGTCTGCACCGCGTTTTGCAGCCAGTCCAGGCCGTGCACCTCGTCGAAGAACGCGCCGCTGGCCATGGTCCCTTCCTGGATGATGGCCGTGTCGTTGTCGTAGTAGACGAACACGTTGACCCTCTTGGCGGCCAGCGCCGTGGCCTGGGTCTCGGTCAGGGTCTCGGCCACCACGCCGGGCAGCTGCTTGAACTTGAGGGTGATGGTCGAGCGGTTGGCCGAGAAGTTGACCGAAAAGGCCCGGCCAAAGAAGCTGGCCACCGCGTAAGCATTGCCCGCGCAGTACAGGACAAAGGATCGGTCATAGTCCAGGGCCTTGAGGCGGGAGCCGATGTCGGCGGTGTAGGTGGCCGAGAGGCAGCGCGGGTCCGTGTCGGTCACGCCGTAGACGCGGCTCTTGCCCGTGGCCTCGATAAAGGCGGCCACCGCCACATGCTGGTCCACGGTCAGGGCGGCGGCGAACATGAGCCCGTACCACTCGCCGGACACGTCCGCCAAGGCAGCCGCGCACTCGGCGGGCGTCTCGGCGTCGAATCCGGGCACGGGCGCGTAGGCCAGTGCCGAGGTCAGCCCGGTCATGGCCGAGATGTCCGTGCCGCTGGCCGGGGCCGTGGCGTAGCCCATGAACACCGTGGCACCCGTGGCCACGGTGGTGATCACGAAACGGGAGCCGTCCCAGGCGCAGGCGGCCCCTTCGGACCCGGCACCGGCCAGGGCCGCACTGATGATGGCGGCCACGCCGGGCATGGTGGTCGCGCCGCTGAAGTCGAGCCCGGTCAGGCTGGTCTCGACCCCTTCCACCTCGATGTCCATGGCACCGTCGGCAATGGCGGTCCAGGCGTCCAGGTCGGTCTCGGCAGATCCACCCCGCAGGATGGCGACCGTGGCCGTGGAGATGTACCGGCCGATGGCCAGCACGCGCGGCCGGGGCGACTGGGAGAAATAGAGTTGCGCAGTCAGGTACTCGGGATCCGTGGAGCCAAAATCGTCGCCCACGGCGTCGATGCTGGTGTAGGCGCGGATGCGCTCCACACCGTCGATCACGGGCGTGTCCCCGGCGATGCACAGCACGCCGAAGCTGCGCCTCGGCACGGCCAGGGGCTGCAGGTTGACAGCCACATTGACGACACGATTGACCGAAAGTCCGGTGGTCATTTAGGCACCCTCCTGGGTGGGGGTTGATTGCGCTGCCAGCCCGGTGTCCGTTTCGATGGTCGCGGAGCCGCACAGCAGGTTGCGCACCGGATAGGTCCGGCGGGCCTCATGGTCAAAAATCAATTCCAGGTCCACGCGCTGCACCCAGAGGGTGTTGATCAGCTCGGGGACGGTCAGCGGGTCGCCAGCGGCGACAAACGCCA
>NZ_JASTWE010000065.1 GCF_030282845.1 Pseudodesulfovibrio pelocollis | reverse complement strand
TAATATAATTGATTTATGACTTCAAGAGGTGAGTGCAATTCACCACTCGGCCTTCGCGGTCATTGAAAGCGGGGGGTGAATCGGTGTATGGGCTGGAGAACAAACCCTGTAATGAAGGAGACGACCATGAAGCGCTGTGCGATGCTTGCCCTGATTCTCCTGTCCTGTGCCTTTGCTCTTGGCGCAACCGATGCGCGCGCCGAAGGGGGCAAACCCTTCCACGTTCATTTCACGGTGGTTCCGGCGGTCATGCCTGACGGCTCGGACCCGGGTCCGGCCCTGGTGGAGTTCCGGGCCGAGGTGGCCCGGCTGGCTGGCGGATATACCGAGCTTGGTCCCTCGCGCGGCGGCGCGATACATTCCGGCGTCGTGGTCCACGAGGAGAGCATCGCCTTCCTCATCGGCGCGGACCGCGACCTGAGCGCCCAGATCAAGGCGCTGGTCAGGCGTCTCTTCGGCGATGCCAACGTGTTCATCCTCGCCTGGCCTGCCACGGTCACCTTCTAGGCGGGCTTGCGTCCCGCGCCGGGACAGGGTATGTTTGATTCTGGCTGCTTCCCCGAAGCCACCGAGGGGGTCTCTCATCATGTCCGACACCAGTCTCTCCGCGCTCACGGCGCTCTCCACGGTCCAGCAGGTCTCGGCCAACAACATCGCCAATGTGAACACCGAGGGCTTCCGGTCCAGCTCGGTGACGCTCGAATCCGGCCCCGGCGACCAGGGCGTGCGCGTCTCGGCCATCCGCGAAAGCTCCGTGCCCGCGCCCTTCATCGGCGGGGTGGAGGGGTCCAACACCGACATCGCCACCGAGATGGTGGGCATGATCACCACGGGCCACGGCTTTTCCGCCAATACGGCGGTGGTGCGCGCCTCCGAGGAGATGACCGGCCACCTGCTGAACCTGATCGTCTGATCCCGGCTTGACAGTTCCGCATTCCGTGTCTTACGGTCGATAATGGCCCGTCTGCGCGCCCGGCAATCCGGCGCGGCGAACGGGCCATACTTGCGCTCAACCCGAGAGGAAAGACATGAACAAGACCGTCAGGACCGATTACGACGTCATCATCGTGGGCGGCGGCCCGGCAGGGCTCTTTGCCGCATATCATCTGGCCGAGCACGGCGATCTCGACGTGCTGGTCATCGAGAAGGGCAAGCGCCCCCTGGCCCGCAACTGCCCCATCTCCGGCGACCAGGAATGCATCAAGTGTCGCCCCTGCAACATCTTGAGCGGCATCGGCGGGGCAGGGCTCTTTTCCGACGGCAAGCTCAACTTCATCCATACGCTGGGCAAGACCGACCTGACCCAGTTCATGGGCGTGTCCGAGGCCAGGGCGCTCATCGACGAGACCGAGGCCATCTTCAACCGCTTCAACATGGACGGCAAGATATTCCCCACGGACATGGCCAAGGCCGAGGACATCCGCAAGCAGGCCCGCAAGGTGGGCATCGACCTGCTGGTGATCAGGCAGAAGCACCTGGGCAGCGACAACCTGCCCGGCCACATCGCGGCCATGGCCGAATACATCCAGGACAGGGGCGTGACCTTCCACACCTCGGAGACGGCCAAGGACGTGGTGGTGAGCGAAGGGCGCGTCACCGGTGTGATCACCAACCGCCAGGAGTACACGGCGCGAAACGTCATCCTGGCCCCGGGCCGGGTGGGGGCCGAGTGGGTGGGCACCCTGGTGCGCAAGCACGGCATCGAGGTCTCCCAGCGCGGCATCGAGGTGGGCGTGCGCGTTGAGGTCCACAACGAGATCATGCAGGACATCTGCTCGATCATCTACGACCCGACATTCTTCGTGCGCACCACCAAGTACGATGACCTGACCCGCACCTTCTGCACCAACTACGGCGGGTTCGTGGCCCTGGAGAACTACCAGGACTTCGTCTGTGTCAACGGGCACGCGCTCATGAACACCAAGTCCGACAACACCAACTTCGCCTTTCTTTCCAAGGTGGTGCTCAACGACCCGGTGGAAGACAACCAGGCTTACGGCGAGGCCATAGGGCGGCTGGCCACCCTCATCGGCGGGGGCAAGCCTATCCTGCAACGCTATGGCGACCTGCGGCGCGGCCGCCGCTCCACTTGGGACCGCATCCGCCACAGCTACATCGAGCCGACCATGAAGAACGCCATCCCCGGCGACATCGCCATGGCCCTGCCCGAGCGCATCCTGACCAACCTCATGGACGGCCTGGAAAAGCTCAACAACGTGGTGCCCGGCGTGTCCAACGACGAGACCCTGCTCTACGCGCCTGAGATCAAGTTCTTCGCCACCCAGGTGGAGACCCGGGCGCACCTGGAAACCGCCGTGGACGGCCTGTTTGTGGCCGGAGACGGTCCCGGCGTGGCCGGCAACATCGTGGGCGCGGCGGCCACGGCCCTGGTTCCGGCCAAGGAGATCCTGCGCCGGGGGTAGCGGTCGCCATCCACTATAAACACAGCCCGGCTTGTCCGGGCTTTTCATTTTCTGATCTTTGGGCTAGCCTGTGGCAGAATGGGACACAACCAGTCCATGGGGTCCATATGCGCATCGCCTTGCATCTGCTTGCCTTTGTACTGTGCCTGATCTCGGCATCTCTCTTTGCAACCCCGGCAGGGGCGGGCGGCAGCACCCTTCTGGTCGTGCATCTCGAATTCCCGCCCTATTACTACACCACCTCCTCGGGCCAGCCGGAAGGGTTCCTGCTGCGCAAGACCGCAAACATCATGCGGCTGGCCGGGATCAAACCCGAGTTCCAGTCCATGCCTGCCAAGCGGATTCTCCAGGTCATGCATTCTGATGAGCCGGTCTGCTCCATCGGCTGGTTCCGAACTCCGCAGCGGGAGCAGTTCGCCAAGTTTTCCCGGCCCATATATCAGAATAAACCCCTTGTGGCGCTCCATCTTGTCAGGAACGCCGGTTTCTTTCGGGACAAGCATACCCTGGCCGACATCCTGGCCGATCCGTTCATCAGCATGGGGGCGCTTGAGGGCTACTCGCTGGGCACGGCCGTGGACGAGGCCATCGCCAAGGCCCGGCCAGGCATGGGGCGCGTCAACGGCGACTATGCCCAACTGGTCCGCATGCTGGCCATGGAGCGATTTCTCTGCATCCTTGTCGCCCCGGAGGAGAAGGACTCCCTGATCCGTGTCAACGGGCTGCCCCCGGACATCTTTGCCAGCAAGCCGCTGCCGGACATCCCGTTGGGCAACGTGCGCCATCTCATGTTCAGCCGCGGCGTGCCCGACAGCTTCATCGCGCGCATCGACCAGGCCATCGAGGCCATGGACGCCGCCGACGCGGCTCGTTGACACACGGCCGCCATTCCCGCATCACTGAAGCCCGCCCGGGGGCGCCCCGGCATCGACCCGGAATGGGCGAATGTTGGCCGGACCTGTTGACACGCCGTCAGTTTGTTGACAGTGATGGTGCAGGTGCTAGAGAGGGCCATGCGGGACACCTCCCTTTGGCTGCATTTCCACGTGATTACGTAAGGAGTAATGATGCTCAACCTGGATGGCATCATCGGCGGCAGCTCTGCCCTGGTCCAAGTGTTCAAGGTGCTTGCCAAGGTCGCGCCCACGGACAGCACCGTGCTCGTCTCCGGGGAATCCGGCACGGGCAAGGAGCTGCTTGTGCGCGCCCTGCACCGCAACAGCACCCGGCGCGACAACGCCTTTGTGCCCATCAACTGCGGGGCCATTCCCCGGGAACTGCTGGAATCCGAGCTGTTCGGTCACGAGAAGGGCGCCTTCACCCACGCCATCCGCACCCGGCCCGGCCGGTTCGAGCTGGCCGACGGCGGCACCATCTTTCTCGACGAGATAGGCGAGATGGACCTGAGCCTTCAGGTCAAGATTCTGCGCGCCTTGCAGGAGAAGGAGATCGAGCGGGTGGGCGGCACCTGCATCAAGAAGGTGGATGTCCGCGTGGTGGCTGCCACCAACCGCGATCTCGAGGAGGAGGTGCGGGCGGGCCGGTTTCGCGAGGACCTCTTCTACCGGCTCAACGTCATCCCCATGCATCTGCCACCCCTGCGCGAGCGCGGTAGCGACATCCTGCTCCTGGCCGAGCATTTTCTCTCCTCCCACTGCCGGACCAAGGAGCGCAAGGCGCTGTGCCTCACGGAGCGCGCCAGGGAGATGCTCCTGACCTACTCCTGGCCGGGCAATGTCCGCGAGCTTGAGAATTTCATGGAGCGGCTCTCCATTCTCTGCGATTCCGGCGAGGTCGCACCCGAGGACCTGCCTGAGAAGATATTTCACGACATCGGCGAAAAACCCCTGCGCAAGGTGGTCGAGGTCGAGCCCGCGCGGCCTGCGGGGTTTGTCTGGCCCACCCTCAAGGACATGGAGGACAAGGGCCTCAAGCTCAAGGATTTCCTCGAAACCATAGAGGGAAGGCTGCTGGAGGAGGCGCTGGCCCAGTGCGACGGGGTCAAGAACAAGGCCGCCGAAATGGTCGGCATCAAGCGCACGACCCTCATCGAGAAATTGAAAAAACGGGAACTGCTGTGACCCGCCGTCACCGGCCGTACAGCTTCCGGCGCGACGTGTAGCACGACAATTGCATAACTGCTCGACGTGACTGTGAAAAGAGCCAAATTCACCCTCTGGCCCGTTGCGCTGGCCCTCATCGCCTGGTTGTGCCTGCCTGATCCGGCGGCGGCCCTGCGTGTGAATTTTGCTTCGCAAGGCGATTCCGACAGGCTCACTTTTTCTTTCGATTCAGGCACGTTGCCAGAAAATGCAGTTCGCCGTATCGGCTCGCGCGAGTTGCGTGTCCAGCTCCCTGCGAACATCTGGGACACCGAGCCCAGGCCCGGGACCAAGGATACGCCGGGCAAGCTGGTGGGGGCCATTCGCTCGGACGAAGAGGGGATACTGATCACCACTAGCACCGACGCCTTCGGCTTCATCAGCCTGCCCACCCCGGGCAAGGCCGAGTTCGTCCTCCAGATTTTCCGCGATCCCATCGGGGCGCGCTGGCGGCCGCCGACCGAGCCCGGGGCGGCCCCGGCTCCGGCTCCAGCCCAGGCAGCGGCCTCCACACCCGCCCCCGCGCCGACAGAGGGAACCGATACCCCTGCGGCCAGCCCGGCCGAAACCCAGTTGCCGCCGGAGTCCGGGGTTCCTGCCGATCGCAGGCCGTTTTTTGCCGTGCCCTATTCGGTGCGTACCGAGGTGGCCCCGCCCGGGGGCGTGTCCGCGCCGGACGATCCTGCCGCATCTCCTGCGGCGGAGCAGCCGCCGTCACAGCCAGTGCCGCAGCCTCTGCCCGTTGCTCCGCCTCCAGTCGGGGCTTTGCCGGGGCAGACCGGCGACTATCCGGCATCGAGCGCTCTGCGATTCCGGGCCGAGAACCGGACCGCCGACGAGGTCAAGTTCGCGGAACTGGCCGGGCCGTTTTCCGGCGGGGCCGAGGTGGTGGACGCAGCGCCCATTCCCGGCTCAGATGGCTCGATGGTGGGTGGTCATGTGGCACCGCCCCCTGGCGCACCCCCTGCCGCGTCGGAAGCAGTGCGACCGGACCAGACCCCGGACCGTGTGGCCCGCAGTGTGGTCGGTGACGTGGCCGCGCCGCCCGCCGTGGTGCAGGGCGCGCCGCCGCCAGCCCTGAGCCCGGAAGAGGCGGCCCAGGTGGCTGACCAGGGTCCGGTTGTCCCGGTGCCCGTCCTGGCTGAGGTTCCGGCGGAGGTCCCGGCCGAACCGGCACCGGAACCGGAGCCGCAGCCCGAGCCTGAATCCCCGGCCAGCATGCGGGAGCGGGAGTTGGCCGAGCAGGTCCAGGATGCGCAGTCCCTGATGTTCAGCGGCAAGCTGGGCGAGGCGCTGCCGCTCTTCGAGGACATACTCCGGCAGCCCGAGGTGCCGCTGGATGTCCGCGAGGAGACCCTCTACGCGGTGGCGGACATCAAGAAGCAGTTGTACGGACACGACCTGTCCGGGCATTTCGGCGAGATCGCCCAGGCCTTCATCGAGGCCATGAACGCCAATCTTCAATCCAATCGGGTGCCCAGCGCCCTGCTCAATCTCGGTTTGCTCAACCTCCAGGTGAACAATTTTCCCGAGGCCAAGGCCTATTTCAAGGTCTTGCAGGACAATTACCCGGACGACGACAATATCCCGTCCATCAGCTACTACTGGGGTGAATACTATTACCGCCGGGGCGAGCATCTCAAGGCCGCGGACCAGTTCCAGTACCTCATTCAGACCTATCCCGAGCACCAACTGGTCAAGCCCGCATCCTATTATCTTGCCGATTCCCTCAACCAGACCGGATTCGTGGAGCAGGCCTACCAGATCGTGGACTACATCGACAAACGCTGGCCGGACTACTACATGGAAAACATGGAGTTCCTGCGTCTGGCAGGCGGCGTGGAGATGGCCCTTGGCAAGTGGAACGAGGCCAAGAATCACTTCTTCACCTACTACAACCTCAATCCCGAGAGCGACGGCGCGGACGTGGTCCTGGCGCGCATCGGCGACATCTATCTGAATCAGGGGGAGAAGGACGCGGCCAAGCAGATCTACGAGCGGGCCGTGCTGGAGTATCCGAACAAGGAAGGCGGGCTGGTGGCCAGCATGCGTCTGGCCGAGGAAGGCATCTACGACGACCCGACCATGATGGACATGGTCAGCGTCTTTGACCGGCCCTACAACCTGCGCCCCGAGCGGATATACCAGCAGATCGTGGAACAGTTCCCGGACAGCCCGCTGGCCCCGGTGGCCCAGCTCAAGCTGGCCATGTGGTACGCCTTCAACCGCCAGTATCCCGAGGCCCTGGGCGCGGCCCAGGACCTCATCGAGAAGTATCCGCACAGCCCGCTGGTGGCCAGGGCGCGCACCCTGGGCGATTCGGTCTTTGCCCTGGCCGTGCCCGGCATGGTGGCCGAGGAGCGCTTCGGCCGGGTCGTCAGGTACTGGGAGACCTATGATTTCATCGGGCAGGAAGACACCAAGGTGGACGATGCGATCATCATCCAGGTGGCCCTGAGCTACTGGCGAATAGGCAAGCCGGAAAAGGCCCTTGAACTCATCAGGCCCTATCTGGTGCCCGAGCAAAAGCCCGGCGTGTCCGACGAGGCCCTGGGGTTGGCCGTGAACATCTACCTCGACCAACTGGCCTGGAAGGAGATCGCCGATGTGGTGGAGATGGCCCGGGCCAATTGGACCCTGCCGCCCGAGCGGCTGCGCCAGTTCGAGTATGCCCAGGCCATGTCGCTGCAGAATCTCGGCGATGCGTCCAAGGCGCTGCCCATGTGGGCCGAGCTGGCCAAGGACGTCAAGGTGGACCCGGCGTTTCGCGCTTACGCCATGTACTACATGGCCAAATCGGCCATGGAGCAGCAGGATCTGCGCCGGGTCTTCGTCTACGCTCAAGAGGCGCTGACCCTGCTCTTGCAGACCCGTGGCGACCCCGAGAAGATCAAGGACGCCGTGCTCATGTCCATCTACGCCACCGAGCGGTCAGGCCGCTACGAGGAGGCCCTCAAGTGGGCCAGGGAATACGACCGCTACATCGACGTGGACAACCCCGAGTGGGCCTCGACGCGATTCAAGCTGGCGCGCATCTATCGCAAGGCCGGAGCCATCGACGAGTGGAAGCAGCTCCTGGGCGACATCGTCGAGAAGAAGCCCGAGAGTCTTCAGGCCCAGCTCGCGAAATCGGTTTTGGAAACCTACGAACTGGAGCAGCAGGCGCAGCAGTATGCACCCGCTCCCAGATAGGGCAGGTAGGGCAGGGAGGGAACCATGGACAGACAGCCCGTCGTGGCAGGACGTTTCTACGATGCCGACCCGGTCCGCCTCGCCCGCGATGTGGACGGATACCTCGCCACCGAAGCGCCAGGGGCCGGGCACACGCTTCTGGCCATGGTGCCCCACGCCGGGTACGTCTACTCCGGGAGCGTCTGCGGCCAGACCCTGGCCAGCGCGGCCCTGGCCCCGACCATACTCCTGCTTGGCCCCAACCATACCGGGCTCGGCCGCCCCTTCGCCCTCTGGCCTGATGGGGCGTGGCACGTTCCTGGCGCGTCCCTGCCTGTGGACGCGGCGCTCGCCTCGGCTCTGCTCGCGGCGGACCCGCGCATCGAGCCGGACACGGCCGCCCATCTGCGCGAGCACTCCATCGAGGTGATCCTGCCGTTTTTGCATCGGCTCGATCCGTCGGTCTCCATGGTTCCCTTGGCCATTGCCTCGCGCGTGTTCGAGGAGGTGGAGGGCGTGGGCCGGGCCATTGGCAAGGCGATCAAAGCCTTTAAACGGCCCGTGTCCATCGTGGTCAGTTCGGACATGAGTCACTACATTTCCCACGATCAGGCCAAGCGGCTCGATGCCCTGGCCCTCAAGGCGGCGGTGGCCCTAGACCCGCGCGGCCTGTTCGACACCGTGCGCGCCCAGTCAATTTCCATGTGCGGCGTGCTGCCCATGACTGTGGGCCTGTATGCGGCTCTGGAAATGGGCGCGACTCGGGGCCAACTGGTGGCCTACGCCACCTCGGGCGAGGTGTCCGGCGATTTCGATCAGGTGGTGGGCTATGCGGGGGTGCTGGTGGAGTAGGGGGAGTCTCTTACTGGCCTTATATTAGTCATAATGCGAGACGGATCAGTAGTATGAATAGAGTGATGCTAAGTGGGTTGTCGTTGCTTGCAGATACTGGTGAGCAGTCTTGTGTGCCATGTGAGTTTGACCCTGAATGGATGATTACGTACCCTAGTACATTGATTTGGGTTGATGAAATTATCATCACGCCGAATATTAAGAATGCAATTATGAGCGGCTATGGTTTACAAAAGAAACATCCTTCAGTCCACGAATACTGTAAAATGTTTATGGATTTGGCCATTGAAAGTAATATTGTTAAGATGGTAGACCCTAAGCATAGTTTTACCTCAACTTTTTTTGATGGTGTCGACAGAATTGTTAATAGTGATATCAATGCGATCCTGCGTAATAATTTAGGTATAGAGTTAGATAAAGGTGCTCCAAATGGAATGATCATTGATGATCTGCACTATTGCTATCCGCGTATAAATGCATTTTATCGAAGTCTTGCGCTAGCCAAAGAGTGGGACGCTAATATCTTAATGAATCGGCAATGGGAAGTTTACTTAAATAGGTTGGCAAAAACCAAAGAGTTGAACTCTATTGAACAAGTCAAGGCTCTTCAACATATTTTTTCTATCAACATTCCTGAGCCTCGGCTAAATCTTGAAAGTGATTGTAAGACCTGTAAAAAAGAATCAACATGCCGTAATGATAATGAAAAGACCATCAAGACTCTGCTTTCCTATCGAGATTACGATGAAGTGCATGAAATGAAGAGACAGTTTCAGAAAACAAAAACAGCACTACTGAAAAGTGAGTCTCGTTTAGATGCAGCAAGCTTGATTCGAGAATTTAAAGGTAGTGCTGAAAGACTTCAAAAGCAGATTTATGGTATTTTCCCTAAAGTTAGACGGTTTAGCAATGTTATTACTGGTGTAGGAGCATTGTCTGTCTG
>NZ_JASTWE010000064.1 GCF_030282845.1 Pseudodesulfovibrio pelocollis | reverse complement strand
AAAATTTATTGTTTAGTTACACGCTAAATCCAGGAAAAAGGACTATCCTCTGCGCGTCACGCTGCAAAGGCACTCTTGATCATGACGGCCCGCGTGCCTGGGACCCCATCTCGGCCATTCTGCCGATTCGACAGCGTCGTCGCTCACCAGAAGCCGCACCGAACCCCTTGAAAAAGGACAAGCATTGACAGGCACCGTGAACAATATCTCTACCACGCCACAAATGCGACAAGCAGTACAGCGGCGTCGCACCTTCGCAATTATCAGCCACCCCGATGCGGGGAAAACGACACTGACGGAAAAGCTCCTGCTTTTTGGCGGGGCGATCAATCTCGCGGGGTCCGTTAAGGCAAAAAAGTCAGTTAAGCATACTACTTCTGATTGGATGGAGATCGAACGCCAGCGTGGGATTTCTGTAACTTCATCGGTGATGAACTTCGAGTTCGACGGGTTCTCGATGAATCTTTTGGACACCCCGGGCCACCATGATTTTTCCGAGGATACATACCGCGTCCTCACGGCCGTCGATTCGGCGCTCATGGTCATAGACAGTGTCAAAGGGGTAGAGACGCAAACAAGAAAGCTGATGGATGTGTGCAGGATGCGCAATACGCCCATCATCACGTTCATCAACAAGCTGGATCGCGAAGGCCGGACGCCGCTGGAACTCATTGACGAGATCGAACAGCACCTGGGCATCGAGTGCTCTCCACTTTCCTGGCCGATAGGCATGGGCAAGTCGTTCCAGGGCGTCTATGACCTCCAGGAGGGCTTGATCCGCTTCTTCCATTCCGAGGGAAACAAGAACGTTCGACCGCAGGACACAGTGACGGTGTACGGTCTTGACGACCCTGCTCTGGATACGCATCTGGGTGAGGCCGCCGCCGATCTTCGCAAGGAAATAGAGTTGCTTGAAGGAGCCGGGTATCCTTTCGATCACAAGCGTTACCTGGCCGGGAAGCAGACGCCCGTTTATTTTGGCAGCGCCATAAACAACTTTGGCGTGCGGGAGTTGCTCGAAGGTTTTGCCACCCTGGCCCCGGCACCCAAAGCCCGTGCGGCCACCACGCGGGAGGTGTCTCCCTTTGAGGAGAACTTTTCCGGCATCGTGTTCAAGGTTCAGGCCAACATGGATCCGGCTCACCGGGACAGGATCGCCTTCGTGCGGATATGCTCAGGGCAATTCAACCGCGGCATGAGGCTCCAGAACCAACGTCTCGGCAAGCAGTTCAAGGCGTCCAACGCCATCTTTTTCATGGCCAAGAACCGCACCGGAGCGGAAGAGGCCTGGCCCGGTGACATCATCGGCCTGCCCAACCACGGGTCCATCCGTGTCGGCGACACTCTGTATGGCGATGAACCCCTTGTATTTCCTGGTATTCCCCACTTTGCCCCGGAGTTCTTTCGGCGCATAGTCCTTAGGGACCCATTCAAGGCCAAGCAACTGGAAAAGGGGCTTGCACAACTGACGGAAGAGGGTGCGATCCAGTATTTTCGGCCAGTAGTTGGACGCGATTACATCCTGGGGGCAATCGGCGTGCTTCAGTTTGAAATCATCGCCGCCAGACTTGCTGGCGAATACAATGTCCGTGTCACATACGATCAACTGCCGTACCACACGGTCCGATGGTTCTCTGGAGACGCAAAAACCATGAAAAGATTGGTCGAACAAAATCAACAGGCCATCGTCAAGGATGCCGACGACAGCATGGCAATGCTTTTCAACAGCGACTGGCAACTCACGAAAGTGACGGAAGATTGGTCCGATATCAACTTTTTCGACACGCGTGAGTGTGTCCTGAGTTAAGAACTCCGGGCATGGACAGGCAAATAAAAAGAGGTTAGGCGCATTGGCCTAACCTCTTGGTTTTATTTGGAGCCAGAACGGGGAATTGAACCCAGGACCTACTGATTACGAAGCCCTGGGTCAAATCTGGAAGCCTTGTAATTGTTGACTTTATTCTGGTTCAGACGGCTCGGAATCGCCATTTTGGCACGTCCTGGTATACACTTTGTATACCAGCATAAAGTCAAGAATTTTGTGGCTTTACTCGCGATTTCTCAATTCATGATGATTGTCGTGTCGGTAGCGGTGCCTGTAATTTCAAACGATTATGAAACGCGCTCCTGACTTTGATTTGGTGGTTCTGCCATGGCCCTTCTGTATCAAAAGCTATTCGGCTCGGAGGGGTAAACGCTCGCCAACAAATAAACCTTGCAGCAATAATTCGTGCTCCATTCTCCATGAGGCCTACGGCGTATCCCAGCGCTTGGCGCAAGCGGCAACCGCCTGGCATAGACAATTGCCTCAGCTTCACCGCACGAACGATCGCCTTGCTCGATACCCCACCAAATAATCGAGCAAAATACAAATATAGCGTTTACATCCTTCGCTCGGCCTGTTAACCAATCCCGCTGATCGGACAGCGTATTCCGGGGTGGAATCCGGTCTGGATCGATTATCATCAAAGCCAAATCCATCGCGAGGTGGAGACGGAAAGCCCACGGGTCTCGGAGACGAGATGGCCGGGTTGCCGATGGGAATGTCGTCACTCTTCCAACTCTCCTTGTCATTGGCGGAATTTGGCCGAACGGCTGACACGGCTTCGTGCGCGCGCGAGCGGGTTGTGTCGTGCGCCTCAAGGGGGCTTGGGTGGGTGACGAAAAGGGGACGGTGCGCCCGGCTGCGTTGATCGCGGGCCGGGGGCTGTGCCGAAGTGTCAGAATATCGCTTGTCTGGTTGGGCTTGGTCGTTGCGCTTGCCCTGCCCATCGAAGCGCAGGCGGCCCCGGTGGACGACGCCATCCGGCAGCAGGAGCAGATCCAGCAACAGCAGGAGCAGCGGCGGCTGGAGCTGGAGCGCGAGCACCGGGAGATGCTGGATCGGCCTCCCTCGGGCGACGACCTGCGCCTGCCCGAGGTGCCCGAGGCTGCGCCGGACGCGCCGTGCTTCGAGGCCAAATCCATCGAGCTTTCAGGGGTCACGCTGCTCAGCCAGCGGGAGATCGACGGGCTGATCGCCCCGTACCTGGGCCGCTGCCTGACCTTAAGCGGCGTCAACGCGCTGGTCCGGGACATCACCAACGCCTACATCGACAAGGGGTATGTCACCACCCGCGCGGCCGTCCCGGAGCAGGATTTCTCCTCGGGCCGATTGGTCATCCTGGTCATGGAGGGCCGGGTCGAGTCCATCGGGTTCAAGGATGGCGCGGGCCGCGTTCGGGAACTCAAAGGAGCATTTCCCGGCCTTGCGGACGAGCCCTTGAACCTTCGCGACATCGAGCAGGGGCTGGACCAGATGAACCGGCTGCCCTCCAACAACGCGACCATGGAGCTGGTGCCGGGCGAGGAACCGGGCGGGAGCCGGGTGGTGGTGTCCAACGAGCCGTCGCGCACGTGGCGGCTCTCGGCCGGGCTGGACAACTCGGGCCAGGATTCCACGGGCCGCAACCAGTATGTGCTCTCCTTTGGCAAGGACAACCTGTTCGGCATCAACGACCTGCTCTCCGTGACCATGAACGGCGATTCCGAGGCGTGGACCAACGACGAGCACCAGAAGAGCGTGACCTACAACGCCTTTTATTCCGTGCCTGTGGGCTACTGGACCTTTTCCGGCTCGCTCAGCCACTACGACTATCGCACGGCCATCGCCAGCGGCGGCACGGACTACAGCTCCTATGGCGACACGACCACCACGGTCCTGTCCGTGGACCGGGTGCTGCGCCGCGATCAGGACAGCAAGACCTCGCTTGGGGCTTCCATCACCCATCGCGACACCCAGAACTATTTCAACGGGGTGAAGCTGGCCTCCACCAGCCAGGTGCTCTCGTCGCTGGGCGCATCGCTGAACCACAGCCACCGGCTGCTGGGCGGGATTGCCTCGGCTCAGGCGGGCTACAGTTACGGCGTGCCCATCCTCGGGGCCAGACGCGACCGCAATCCCTCCCTCGACACGCCGCGCGCCCAGTTCAGCAAGGTCACGGTCTCGGGCAGCTTTTACCGGCCCTTCCGGCTCGACGAGGCCAATTTCTCGTGGTCCACCCGGTTCTCGGGCCAGTGGTCGCCGCACACCCTCTACAGTGCCGAGCGCATGAGCATCGGCAGCCGCTACACCGTGCGCGGCTTCCACGACGACAGCCTGGGCGGCGACATCGGCGGCTATGTGCGCAACGAGCTGGCCCTGACCATGCCGGACGTGCGCGCCAAGTCGCCAGCCGTGGCCGACTGGATCGGCACCATGCAGCTCTATGCCGGGTACGACGCGGGCTTCATCCGCCGCGATCCCAAGGAGACCGAGGAACAGGGCTCGCTCCAGGGCGCGGCCCTTGGCCTGCGCACCTCGGGCGGTCGCCTGCTCATGGATGTCTCCGTATCCCGACCGCTGGACGCGCCAACCTTCCTGAACAAGCGCGAACTCGAATTCTACTCGTCCATTCAATACGCTTTCTAATTCGGAGTTGATCATGCGCGAATCCCTCAAACAACTGCTCATCGGGTTCATGATCGGGCTGATGCTCTGCCCGCCCTCCCTGGTTTACGCGGGTGGCATCCAGGTGGACACCTCGGCCCCGGCCGCCAATCAGGCGACCATGGACGCGGCCCAGAACGGCGTGCCCGTGGTCAATATCGCGGCTCCGGGCGGCAACGGCATGTCTCACAACATGTTCACCGATTTCAACGTCGGCACTCAGGGCGTGATCCTCAACAACAGCGTGGCCCCCGGCGTGTCTCAGCTCGGCGGCGCGCTGGCCCAGAATCCGAATTTCGGCGGGCAGGCAGCGTCCACCATCCTCAACGAGGTCACCGGCACCGGGCGCTCCTCCATTGAGGGATTCACCGAGATCTTCGGCCAGTCCGCCAACTACATCCTGGCCAATCCCAACGGCATTTCCATCAACGGCGGCGGGTTCATCAACACGCCCAAGGCGACCATGGCCACGGGCACGCCCCAGTTCAGCGGCGGGGCCTTCCAGGGAATTGACGTGCGCGGCGGCGACATCCTCATCCATGGCGCGGGCGTCAACGCCGCCACCATCGACGCCTTTGAGGTCGTCACCCGCGCGGCGCAGATCAATGCCGATATCCACGCCAAACGCCTCGACGTAATCACCGGCCAGAACCGGCACAACCCGGTGAGCGGCACGACCACGCCCCTTGCGCCTGATGGCTCGCCCGCGCCAGCAATCTCCATCGATTCCTCGGCATTGGGCGGCATGTACGCGGGCCGCATCACCCTGGTGGGCACCGAGGCCGGGGTCGGGGTCAACACCAGGGGGCTGGTGCAGTCCACCGAGCACCTGGAAATGACCGTGGACGGCAAGATCCAGGTCACGAACACGGTCACCTCGTCGGGCACCATGACCCTTGCGTCGCAGGATTCCATCGACGTTTCCGGCACGGTCAAGGCGGTCGGCACGGCCACCCTGAACGCGCCCACCGTGACCGTGGCCAAGGTCGACCCCGCCGATTCCCCGATCATCTCCGGCGGCGCGCTCGCCATCAACGCAGGCACCCTGAACAACGAGCAGCTCATCGCGGCCGACACTGCCGCAACCATTGCCGCCACCACCCTGAACAACACGGGCACCATCTATTCCGGCGGCACAGCCACCTTCCGCATCGCCGACAGGCTTTACAACAACCGGGGCACCATCCTCGCCAAGAACGACATGCTCCTCGAAGGCGCTGCCGCGGGCCAGAAGATGCCCACCCTGCAGAACGACTCCGGCACCATCGAATCGCTGGACGGCGGGCTGGTCGTACGGGCCGAAACCCTGAACAACACCACCCTCGACACCGTGGTCAACGAGGCGGCCACCCCTGTGGATGGCAGCGGCAAGGGCGGCGCGTTCTACGTATATGGAGACAAGGCCAACCGCAGCCAGTTGATGTATCAGGAGCTGGGTGGCACGGGCAGCGCGCCTTACAACGCCTATGTGGTTTCCGAAGGGGAGTGGTACCTGTGGGACCTCATCGGCCTTGGCCCCAAACGCGTGGTGACCTGGGACGAATTCGACGCGGTGCACCAAGCTTTTGACACCAGCGGACTGAGCGCGGCCAATCTCACGGCCTTCAACAGGCTGCGCACCAACATCGTCAACAAGAACGGCGAATACATCATCAAGGGCACCACCTCGTGGCAGGATTGCGGGGCCTACTTCACCCAGACCTTTGAGGACGAACTGGTCTCCAGGGGCATCGCCGGAAAGCTTCTTGCTCATACCGGCCTTGCCGTGGAGGCCGACACCCTGACCACCAACCAGGGCGTCTTCCAGACCACCCAAGGCGACCTGTCCATCGCCGCAGACACCATCACCTACGACGGCTTCACCCTCTACCGCCGCGAGCAGGTCAAGTGGGCCATCGGCAAGGCCAACAACCATAACGGGGCGTGGCTGGAGCGCCACGGCTCGGGCCAGGAATCAATCCTGGACCCCATCAGCACCTTCAAGAACAGCTTTGTCAGCGGCGGCAATGTCCTCATCACGGCCAATTCCATCACCGGCCAGGATGAATTCCGCGACCCCAACACCATCATCAATGCCCCGGACCCGGCGGCCCAGGCCCAGAAGGTGGCCGATGTCACCAATGTGACCGACCAGCTCCCGGCCAACGGATTGTTCCAACCCAATGCCAACCCGACGCACAACTACCTGATCGAGACCAACCCGGCCCTGACCAATCTCGACACCTTCTACGGCTCGGACTACGCGCTTTCGCGCATGGGCTTTGATCCCAATGCCGAGGCCAACAAGCGGCTGGGCGACGCCTTCTTCGAGACCCGGCTGGTGCGCGAGCAAATATTCGAGCTGTCCGGCCTGCGCTTCCTCGATGCCGCCGTCACCACAGACGCCGACCAGATGCTGGCGCTCATGGACAACGCGGTCCAGGCCCGGACCGATCTCAATCTCTCGGTGGGCATGACCCTTTCTGCCGATCAGGTGGCGGCCCTGACCAACGACATCATCTGGTTCGAGTACCAGGAGGTGAACGGTCAGCAAGTCCTGGTGCCCGTGGTCTATCTCGGCTCTGCCAGCCTGCTCAAGCTGGCCCAGGGCGACTCCATCATCATTGGCGACGAGGTCCGCATCGCCACCACCGGTGACACGGCCAACACCGGCTCCATTATCGCGAAAAACGGCCTGGAGATCACGGCGGCCAACTTCCTGAACATGCCCGGCAGCGCGGTGCGCGGCGGCGATGTGACCATCGCGGCCACCGGGTCGGTCCGCAACACCGGCGGAAGCATCGCGGGCAACACCGTCTCCCTCACCGCCGGGCAGGACGTGGTCATCGCCTCGGAGACCCTCGCCAAGACTTCGCAGCACGGCCGTGAGACCGTTGTGGGCCGCACCGGCAGCGTCAAGGCCACCGGCGACCTGACCATTGCGGCCGGGGAAAACGTCGGCATCCTTGGCGCAAGGGTCGAATCCGGCGGCGACATGATCCTCAAGGCCGGGGAAAACGTCGCCATCTCGACCATCGAGACGCAGATGCGTCACAGCGTGGCCGAGTCCCAATTCAGCACCCGCACCGATGCCACGGCCAATACCGGCAGCACGGTCACGGCAGGCGGCGCCCTCTCCATCGAGGCCGGGCAGGACGCGGCCATCCACGGCAGCCGGGTCGAATCCGGCGGCGACACCGACATCACGGCAGGCGGCAGCGTCGCCATCACCGCCGCCCAAAACACCTGGGACGGCGCCCACCACAACAAAGGTGGCGGTGGCGGTTTCTTCGGCGGCGGCGGGAGCTCCGAATCCTCAGAGGTCCGGGGCGTGGCCGCCAAACAATCCACCCTCGCCTCCGGCGGCTCGGTCACGGTCGAGGCTGGCACCGCAGGCTCCGGCGATGTCGTCCTCCAGGGCAGCCGGGTCACAGCCGGACAGGACGCCACCCTCAAGGCCGAGGGCGACATCCAGGCCACGGCAACCCGCACGGAGAACTACTCCAAATTCCAGGAGGAAAAATCCGGCTTCATGGGCACCAAGTCCTCGGAGCTGACCGAGAGCAACACCGTTGCCCATGTCCGTCCCGAGATCGAGGCCGACGGCAAGGTCACCCTTGACGCCAAGCAGGACGTCATCCTCCAGGCCGCGCGCATCACCTCTGGCGACGAGACCGGGATCACGGCCCAGGACGGCCAGGTCGCCATGCTCGTGGTCAAGGACAGCGAGTACAAGCGTGAGGTGAAGTCGGACACCGGGTTCTTCTCCTGGTCCTCCAAGGACCAAGGCTCCCTCGACGAAACGGTCCAGCATACGGAAATCTTCGCGGACAAGGGGCTGACCCTCACCACCGCCGAGGGCGTGGTGGTCGAATACAAGGAAACCGGCAACCTCCAGCAGGATATCGCGCAGCTGGCCCAGGCTCCGGGCCTGGAATGGATGGCCGAGGTCGCAGCCCGCGACGACGTCAACTGGCAGGCCGTGCAGGAAGTGCACGACGCCTGGAAGAAAGAAGACAGCGGCATCGGCGGGCCGGGCATGCAGCTGGTTTCCCTGGCCATGGCCGTGGCGTTGTCGTTCACGCCGGGCGGCCAGGGGTTTGCAACGGGCGTCCTGCACATGGCTTCGGATACCGCCATGACCGCTGCTGTGGCCGCCGGATTCAACGCCCTGGTCATACAGGCGGGCATGCAGATTGTGGGCAATGGCGGCGACATCGGCGCGGCCCTCACGGCTCTGGCCTCCATCGACACCGTCCGCCTGCTCGCCACGGCCATGCTCACCGCCGGTCTGGGCCACGAGGCGTTGGGCCGGTTCGCCGAGTCCGATCTCGCCCAAAGCATCGACGGCTTGGCCCATGACCTCACCACCGGCACCATTCAGGCCGGGATCAACACCGGCGTGGGCACAGCCATCAACGGCGGCAATCTGGGCGACAACCTGATCGCCAACCTCCACAGCACGGCGGTCTCCGTCCTGGGCGCAAACGTGGCCCAGGAGATCGGCGCAGCCTACAAGGGCGGCACCGGCGACATGGACTATGTGGCCCACAAGATCGCCCACGCCGCCCTGGGCGGAGCCATGGACGTCGCCATGGGCGGCAACGGCGTGTCCGGCGCCATCGGCGGAGCCGTCGGCGAGATCACGGCGGAGGCTTTGGCCAAGGAAATCGAGATAAGCCTTCTCTCCGGGGAGATCACGCCCGAACAGGCGGAACGCTGGCGTAAATCCGGGGTCGATTTGTCAAGGCTTTCGGCAGGATTGGCCGCATTCGTGTCTGGCGCTGACGTCGACAGTGCCGCCCTTGCGGCGGGGAATGCCGCCGAGAACAACGCCTTTTTCGCCCTCCCGGCCATTATCGCGGCAGCGGCAGCTGGTCTGGAGGTTTTGGACAAAGTCCTGCTTGGCAAAGATATCGTTGATTTCTTTGTGGCCGTCCATGAGGGCGACATCGAAACCCAGTCTCAGATTGCCGAAGGACTGATGATCGGGGCTGCCCTCGAAGTCACGGTCGGCAGCATCATTCCGGGAAGTTATGCCGCGATCAAGGCGGCGTTGAAGGCTGGCGATGTCGGCCTCGCGCGAACGCTGCTGGCCAAGGCGAGCCCCGAGGCCGCCGAATGGGTGGCGAAGAAGAGCGGCGATGCGGTTGGGGCGCTTCGCGAAGTCTTCGGCGAAACATATACAGTGATCGCCCAAAAGACTAACCTGCCAGCACTGCCAGGCTGGGAAGGCTCGCTGTCCGCCCGCAGAATGGCCCCTGGCGCAGCCTCTCACGGCAGCAATTTGCCCAGTATTGTCGAAGGTCAGACATGGCTGAAGGGAACGGCGGGCAACGCAGGCAAGGTGCCCGCGCAGATTGCGGAAAAGCTGAATGGAAGGCAGTTTGCGGATTTTAACAAGTTCCGCGAGGCATTCTGGCAGGAAGTGGCGGCTGACCCGGTGTTGAGTAAGCAGTTCTCACTCAACAATATAGCTGAAATGAAGAAAGGCAACGCTCCTTTTGCGATCCCTTCGGAACATATTGGCAAACGAGGAAGGTATGAGTTGGATCATGTTGAAGAGCTTCAGCAGGGAGGAAATGTTTACGATATGAACAATCTGTTCATCAGAACGCCGTTTGACCATTTAAACAAGTGAGATGGGGGAAATGGGAAAAAATAAAAAAAAAGCATTGATATTATTGCAAGAACTCTTGACGTATCCCCTCCCAACAGAAGGGCGAGGGGATGAGATTGTAGAAGAATTGAAAGAAGTCATACCCGATCCAAACTTTATAATGTATATTTATTATTCCGATGATTTTATAACGGAAGATGGTAGTTTTGATTACGAGGGATTGTTAATAAAGTGCTTTGATGACTATGAACCAAATGTGATCGCTTTGTAAAAAACTGAATGTACAGAGAGAGTATTGACCTCACACCGCCGACCTTGGCGGTGTGAGTTACGCGGCTTCTTCGCTTGCCGATTGCTTGCCTTTCACGATGCCGTCCAGGAAGGCATGACTCGTCGCTCTGCCTTCGTATACGGCAAGCTCAAAGGTAGCTTTCAATGTCCATACGGGCATGGAGTACGCCAATAATGTTGACGAAATCTTTGTTGCTCGTGACCGTGTGGAACACCACATGGCTTTTCACGGGGATGGAACGAGACCCATCTCGAATCTCTGGGCGAGCCTTGCCAAGTTGGGGATTGCCAGCAAGCTGCTGAAAGATCGTGTCGATCTCCATGAGGTATGCGTCAGCTTGGGATTCGCCCCATGTCGCATCTGTGTACGCCCAAATGTCGCGCAGGTGGGCCGTGGCGGCTGGCGTGATTCTGACTTCAGCCACGACGTTCCTTGGCCTCGGCAATGATGGACTTCACACCACCCTCAAGGAACTCCCCGGCATCGGCCTGGGCGGCCCCCTCGGCGAGTTCCTTGCGCAGCGCGTCAAGCTTCATCTGGTAGACAAGCTGCTCGTGGGTCTCCATGAAGCGGAGGGCTTCGCGGATCACCTCGCTGGCGTTGTTGTACAGCCCGCTTTCCACCTTCCGCTTGATCTGGGACTCCAATTTCGGAGTTAATGAAATATGCATGGCAAATCCTCCATGGAATTTATGTACCCACCGTACAAAGATTGTCAATCTTTGTATATACCGAAATGTCGGTACAATGTTTCCGCCTCTATCTATCCGACATAAATAGATATCGCTGGCGGTTACGCCTTTAACTGAAAACCATGGAGAGCACAATGTCG
>NZ_JASTWE010000063.1 GCF_030282845.1 Pseudodesulfovibrio pelocollis | reverse complement strand
CGACCGGACCCGCGCAGGCGGCCGGGACAACCCGGCCGCGCCAGGCATCGCGAGGCCCGCGCATTGCCGCCGCCCACGCAGCCGAAGGCGCGCCATCCAAGGAACAGACACGGACCCATGGCAAAAAAGAAATCGACCACCACGCCGAACACCATCGGCACCAACAAACAGGCCAGACGCCTCTATGAAATCCTCGAAACCTTCGAGGCGGGCATCTCCCTGGTCGGCAGCGAGGTCAAGTCGCTGCGCGGCGGCCATGTTTCCTTCAAGGACGGCTACGTCCAGTTCCGCGAGGGCTCGGCCTTTCTCGTGGGCGTGCATATCGCCCCCTACGAGAAGACCGGCGAATTCGACCAGCACGACCCGGAGCGGCCGCGACGGCTCCTGCTGCACAAGCGCGAAATCGGCGTGCTCAAGGCCAGGACCGAGCAGAAGGGCCTGACCGTCATCCCCATGAAGATGTACTTCAGCCGTGGCAAGGTCAAAGTGCTCATCGGCCTGGGCAAGGGCAAGAATGTCCACTCCCGCAAGCAGGACCTCAAGGACCGCGACATCGCCCGCGACACGGCCCGCCAACTGGCCGATCACCGGAAGTGACAGGCTGTTGAAAAACGTCCGATTGCTGCGTTGCCCACAACGATCAAGGCCGAAGCGTATCCATTGTACGCTTCGGCCCTGATCGTTGTCGGCTCTGCCGCTTGAACGCCTTGGGTCGGGTCGCCGTCACTCCTTGCGTTTGCGCGAGGCGGCAGGCTCGGCGGCGTCGAACTCGCTGTGGACCAGGGTGGACATGGTGATGTCGCGCCAGATGTCGTTGATGGTTTGTTTGATCTCGGTGCGGCGGCGGATGTAGTGGGTGTGCAGCAACTCCTCGGAGAGGTGGGAGAGGGGCTGGCCCAGGAAATCCTTGTACAGCCGCTGTACCTGCGGGTTTTCGTGAGACTGGCGGCGCGGCATCTGCCGGTCGATCTCGTAGATGGCGTCGCGGCGTTTGCGGGCGTAGGGCTGGTAGTGCTTCTTGCTGCGCAGGTGGCCGCCGCCGTCCACGCAGCCGCCCGGGCAGGCCATGACCTCGATGAAGTCGAAGTCGGCCCGGCCGGCCAGCACGTCTTCGACGATGGCCCGCACGCCCTTGAGGCCGTGGCACATGGCCAGCCTGACCTCGCCGATGTCGCCCCCCAGATCGATGGTGGCCGTGCGCACGGACTCGAAGCCGCGCAGGGCCTCAACCTCGATGCGCTCCAGTTCGCGGCCGTTGACCACGCTGTACATGGTGCGCACCGCCGCCTCCATGACCCCGCCGGTGGTGCCGAAGATGGCACCCGCCCCGGTGTATTCGGCCATGTAGGGGTTGTCGAAGGTGGAGGGTTCGAGGGCCGCCAGGTTGATCCCCTCGCGCTTGAGCAGCCGGGCGAACTCGCGGGTGGTCAGGACTACGTCCACGTCGCGCGCGCCGTCCTGGCGAAACATCGTGCGCTGGGCCTCGTCCTTCTTGGCCGTGCAGGGCATGATGGAGACCACTCGAATCCGTTTGGGGTCAAGCCCCATCTTCTCGGGCAGATAGGTCTTGGCCAGGGCGCCGAAGCACTGCTGGGGCGACCGGGTGGACGAGACAAAGGGCAGGATGTCCGGATAGAGTTTTTCCGCGAAATTGACCCAGGCCGGGCAGCAGGAGGTGAAGGTCGGCCGCCTGCCTTCCTTGAGCCGCCCGAGCAGTTCGTATCCCTCTTCCATGATCACCAGGTCGGCCGCGAAGTTGGTGTCCAGGACCACGTCCGCGCCCAGGGTGCGCAGGGCGGTGATGATCTGCCCTTCCACGTTGACCCCGGGGGCCAGGCCGAACTCCTCGCCAAAGCCCACGCGCAGGGCCGGGGCGAACTGGAAGACCGTGATCACCTCCGGGTCGTCGAGAAAGTCGATGACCGTCTCGGTCTCGTCGCGCTCGGCCAGGGCGCCGGTGGGGCAGACCAGGATGCACTGGCCGCAGGCCACGCAGTCGGACGCGCCCTGGCTTAAGTTGTTGCGCATGCCGATGTCCGCTTGCAGGCTGGTGCCGGTGAAGACCAGGGCGTCCACCCCCTGCTCGCGGCGGCAGACCTCGACGCAGCGCAGGCAGCGGATGCACTTGCCCATGTCGCGGATGATGGCCGGGGAGGTCTCGTCCCTTGGGCGGCTCCTGGTCCAGTCGGGCCGGGTGTAGCGCGACTGGCGCAGGCCCACGAACTGGGCCACGTCCTGCAATTCGCAGTCGCCGTGGCGGGTGCAGGTGGCGCAGTCCTGGTCGTGGTCGGCCAGGATCAGTTCCACCTGGAGCCGCTGCATCTCGCGCACCCGGCTGGTGCGGGTGCGCACGGCCATGCCCGGTTCCATGGGCGTGTTGCAGGCCGTGACCATGACCGGACTTTCGCTGCCCGGGCGGATGATCTCCACCAGGCAGACGCGGCAGGTGCCGGGCGCGTGGTCGATGTCCGAGAGCTCGCACAGGGTGGGGATGAAGTGGCCGCCGCGCCGGGCCGCCTCAAGGATGGTGTCGTTTTCCTGAAAGGTGACGGGTGTGCCGTTGATGGTCGCTTGCATGGTGTCGTGCATGATGGTCCGTGCAGGTTGCGGGTGAGAGGGGCCGGTCACAGGGCCGAGTCCGGGACCGGGGATTCGGTGATCACGGAGTAGATGCGGTAGCAGCGCAGGCAGCGGCTGGCCTCCTCATACGCCTCCTCGGTGCTGATGGGCTTTTCCACCTCGTCGAAGAGCCGCTTGCGCACCTCGGGGTCCAGCTCCCTGACCCGGACGCGGTACTTGTTTTCCACCGGCGTCTCGATGCTCTCGTTGGACAGGGCGCGGAAGTCGCCGATGATGCGGCGCATGCGGCTTCGCGGGAAGAAGCGCACCCGGCCATAGTGGAGAAAATCGTCGATGGAGCGGGCCGCCTTGAGCCCGTTGGCCATGGCCTTGATCAGGGTGGACGGGCCCGAGTAGCAGTCTCCGCCCGCAAAGACGCCGGGCCGCGCCGTGGACAGGGTGGTCCCGTCGGCGTCCAGGAAGCCCCGCCTGCCGAAGCGCACGCCGTCGCCCTGGCTGATGGAGTCCTCGTCCACCTGCTGGCCGATGGCCGCGATGACCTCGTTGCAGCGGAGCACACGGGCCGAGTCCGGCCGGGCCACCACGCTGCGCCGACCGTTGGCGTCCGGCTCGCCCTGGAGCATGGAGACCAGTTCCACGCCCGTGATCCGGCCGTCTTCCGAGAGGATGCGGCCCGGGTTGGTCAGGAAGTGGAAGACCACGCCCTCTTCGCGGGCGGCCTCGATCTCCTCGATGTCGGCGGGCATGTCCGTCTTGTCGCGGCGGTAGACCACATGCACCTCGTCGGCTCCCATGCGCAGGGCCGAGCGGGCGCAGTCCATGGCCACGTTGCCGCCGCCCACGACCACCACCACGCCGCCAAGGGTCATGCAGCCGTTGCCCTGGAGACATTCGTGGACCTTGAGCAGGAAGTCGATGCCGGTTTGCAGGCCCGAGAGGTCCGGGTCTTCGCCGTCCACGCCGAGCAGGCGGCCCTTGTCGCAGCCCAGCCCGAGGAACACGGCCTTGAAACCCCGGCCCATGAGGTCGTCCAGGGTGTAGTCCCTGCCCAGTCGGGCGTTGTAATGGATGCGGCCGCCGAGGCGTCCGATGATCTCGGCCTCGCCTCGCAGCACCTCCTTGGGCAGGCGGTAGCTGGGGATGCCGCTGGCGGCCATGCCGCCCGGCTCGTCCCTGGCCTCGAAGACCTCCACGGGGTAGCCCTTGAGCAGGAGGTGGTAGGCGCAGGAGAGACCGGCCGGACCGGCCCCCACCACCGCGACCCTGAGGTGGTCGGGCTGGCGCGTACAGACCATGTCCGGCGAGAACCACTGCCGGGAGATGTCTTGCTCCAGATCGGCCACGTAGCGTTTGAGCACCTTGATGCCCACGGCCTCGTCCACCATGTTGCGACGGCACGCCTGTTCGCAAAAGCGCACGCAGACGCGGCCGCAGGTGGCGGCCATGGGATATTTCTGCAGGATGACGCCCAGGGAGTGGGAGGGCTTGCCGTCCTTGATGTAGTCGATGTAGCGGGGCACGTTGACCTTGGCCGGGCAGGCTTCGATGCAGGGGGCGGTGACGTAGTGCATGGCGTACTGGCCGTTTGCGGCCTGCCGATCATCGCCCCGTCGGTCATGGTCCCGCCCGCCATCGTCCCGTCGGGCGGGGGCGGGGGCGGGGGCGAGCATGTCCCGGAAGTGGTCCAGGGCGCTCAGGAGCGGGGTCATGCAGCTTTGGCCCAGGCCGCACAGGGAGGTCTGGCGCACATGCCGGGCCAGCATCTCGGTCTCGGCCAGCAGGCCGGTGTCGAACCGCTCCCGGTGCAGCATGGCCAGCTTGTCGCGCACGAGGCTGGTGCCCATGCGGCAGGGTGTGCATTTGCCGCAGGACTCCTCTGCCGCCTTGGCCGCGTAGCGCACCAGGGCGTCGAGCAGGTCCACGCCCGGCTCGAAAACGAAGAATCCCCGGTCGCCCAGGAACGCCTTGATGACGTTGCCTTCGTTGAAGAAATCAAACCCGGCCAGCTCGGGCAGCGGCGCCACCTCGAAAATGTCCCTGTCCCGGTTGTCATATATCTTGCCGTCCCACACACCGTAAATGACGCTCGCCATGCTCTTCTTCCGTCGGTCCTGCAAAGGGTGATGTCCGGCACCGATGCCGGGGGGCCGAGGCCGCCTGCCTGATCAAAAAAGCAGGGCAAGGACTTACCCGCTTCGACCGGGAAAGACAAGCCGCTCCCTGGGCGTAGGGCGGCGGGGGGAGTCAGGATTCGGTTTGCCGAAGCTCCGGGAAGGGGGCGATGACCCTGTCCAGCACGCCTTGGACCTTTGAGATGGCCACCCCGTAGTTGGTCACGGGCAGGCCGCGCCGCTCGCACTGGGTGATGCGCCGCAGCATCTCGGTGCGGCCCAGCATGCAGGCCCCGCAGTGGACCACGAGGCTGAACCGCTCCAGGTCGTCAGGAAAGTCGTGGCCAGCGTAGACCTCGAAGCGCAGGTCGCGGCCCGTGTACTGGGATATCCAGCGCGGAATCTTGACCCGTCCGATGTCGTCGGCCACGTTGTGGTGTGAGCAGGCCTCGCCGATGAGCACGGTGTCGCCGTCCTCCAGGGCGTCGATGGCGGCCGCGCCCTGCACGAGCCGGGGCAGGTCGCCCTTGTGGCGGGCGAAGAGGGTGGAGAAGGTGGTCAGGGGGATGTCGTCCGGCACGTCCCCTGCCACGCTCATGACCACCTGGGAATCGGTGATGACCAGGGCGGGCCTGCGGTTCATCCCGGCCAACACGGCCTCTATCTCGCGCTCCTTGACGGTCACGGCCACGGCGTCGCAGTCGAGGAGTTCCCGCAGCACCTGGACCTGCGGCAGGATCAGGCGGCCCTTGGGCGCGGCCAGGTCGATGGGCACCACGCAGACCACCCAGTCGCCCTCGCCGATGAGGTCGCCCACCAGCTTGCGCTCCTGGCGGAACTCCAGGGGCGCGGCGTCGATGATCGCCTGCTTGAGGGTGTCCACCCCGCGGCCGCTGTGGGCGCTGACCACGAGGCCATGCGCGCCATCGGCCCGGATCGCGGCCAGTTCATCGGCCGTGGGCGTGCGCAGGTCCGCCTTGTTGAAGGCCACGATGCAGGGGATGGCCAGCTCCCTGACCATGGCGAGAATGGACCGCTCGTGATCGGCGACCCCCTCCTCGCCCACCACGACCACGGCCACGTCGCTGCGGCAGAGCACCTTGCGGGTGGCCTGCATGCGCAGCTCGCCAAGCTCGCCCGTGTCGTCGAGCCCGGCGGTGTCGTGGAATGTCACCGGCCCAAGGGGCAGCAGCTCGTAGTGCTTGGCCACCGGGTCGGTGGTGGTGCCCGGCGTGTCCGAGACGATGGCCGTCTGCTGGCCGGTCAGGGCGTTGATCAGCGACGACTTGCCCGCATTGCGCCGCCCGACGAGGGCGATGGCCAGCCGCACGCCGCGGGGTGCCTTGTCAGTCATGATGGCTCCTGGGGGAAAACCCCTTTGAGGATGAGGGGACGAATCCGGCGGCGAGGATGGACCGCCGGGCCTCGGCCAGGGGGTCGTCGTTCGCGCCGACGTTCTTGCCCGGATAGATGGCGTAGTCGCTCCGGTGGTCGGTCGGGGTCATGGACGGCATGAGCACGTTGCACCCCCGGGCCAGGGCCTGGGCGCGGCTCGCGGGGTCCAGGGCGTCCAGGGCCGAGGTGGCCGGGATGTTGGCCTCGGGATTGAGGACGCGCAGCAGGGCGGTCATGCGATGGGACAGGGCCACCGGCCCGGGCGGCGACCCGGCCTGGGGCGTGTCCGGGTTGGGCACGAAGGGCCCCACCGCGATCATCTCCAGGCCGAGGTCCGTGAGCAGGAGGATGTCGCGCGCCGCGTCCAGGGGCGTCGAGCCGGGCAGCCCGGCGATGACGCCCGAGCCGACCTCGTAGCCCAGCCCGCGCATGGCCTCGACCCGGCCCAGTCGGGCGGAGAAGTCCTCGCCCTGGCGCAGCCGCTTGTACAGGCGCGGGTTGGAGGTCTCAAGCTTGATCAGGCAGCGGTCCGCCCCGCAGTCGCGCCAGAAGGCGTATTCGTCGATGCCCCGGTCGCCCAGGGAGAGGGTCACGGCCACGTCGTGGCGGGCCTTGATCTCGCGGATGAGGTCGCCGACCAGGGCGGCGGTGTAGCTGGTGTCGTCGCCGGACTGGAGGACCACGGTTCCGGCCCCGTCGGCAGCAGCGGCGCAGGCCGCGTCGAGAATCTCCGGGCCGGTCATGCGGTATCGCGTCAGGTTCGCATTGGGGGCGCGCAGGCCGCAGTAGTGGCATTTCTTGTCGCAGACGTTGGAGAACTCCACCACGGCCCGGATGAAGACCGCATCGCCGAACACCCGGCGGCGGGTCTGGGCGGCATCGGCGAAAAGGGCGGTGTCGTCAGCTCCGCTGAGCAGGGCGAGGATGTCGCTTGTGTTCATGGCTGTCCTGGGGTCGGGGGATGATCGATGCAGGGGGCATGGGCCGGGGAGCGGGAAATCCGGGCGGCCTGCATGGCCCGGACGCAGTCGTTGACCAGCCGAAAGGCGGCCACTGCCTCGCGCGGGGCGTGGGCCGGGGGTTTGCCCGTGTCGGCCCAGCCGAGCAGGGCGGGCACGTCGGCCCGGACCATGCCCCAGAAGCCCTGGGGCGCGTGACATCCGGCATGGGCGTACTGGCCGAAGACGATGGTGTCGTCGATGACCAGCACGGGCTGGCAGGGCAGCCTGTGGGCGGGATGGACCACCACCCGGCCCGGGTGGCGGGCGGCCAGGTCGCTGACAAAGGAGTGGGACGCGGCCACCTCGTCGTCCGCGGCCTGCCGGGAGATGCCGAAGCGCAGGGCGTCGAGAAAGGGCCGCACCCATGGCTCGGTGCAGCCCGGCTCCAGGGCGATGATGTCCAGCCGCTGGAACTGCGGCCGGGTCAGGGCCGCCTGTAGCCCGTGGCGATGGGGCAGGGAGCGGGCAAAGGCCCCGTAGACCGCCGCGTGGAGGATTATCCGACTCTGCGCGGCCGCGAACAGGCCGGGCGTGTCCAGGGTGTCGATGTCGGCCACGAGCCTCATGAGGTATTCACTCCGTCGAAGTCGCCGGGGGTGAACCCGAGCTTGCACAGCCGGTTGGGCGCCAGGAGCCTGTCCAGCGCCTCGGCCGTGGCCAGCCCGTCGAGCACGGCCTGCTCGCGCACGGTCCGCCCGCTGGCGCGGGCGTCGGCCAGGAGGCGCTCCACCCGCTCGTAGCCTAGGGCCGGAACCAGGACCGTGGCCAGGGCGCCGCTCTCCTCGGCCAGTTGGCGGCAGCGTGCCCTGTCGGCCTCGATGCCGTCCACGCACCCGGAGGCCAACCCCCGGCAGCAGCTGGTCAGCAGGGTCAGGGATTCGAGGATGGCGTGGGCCACCAGGGGCATCAGGTGGTTGAGTTCGAGCTGGCCCATGCCTGCGGCCAGGGCGATGGTCTGGTCGTTGGCCATGACCCGCAGGGCGGCCTGGGTCACGGCTTCGGGCATGACCGGGTTGATCTTGCCCGCCATGATGGACGACCCGGCCTGAAGCGGGGGCAGCCGCAATTCGCCCAGCCCGGCCCCGGGCCCGCTGGCCAGCAGGCGCAGATCCGAGGATATTTTCATCAGGGTGGCGGCGCACGCCTTGAGCATGCCCGAGGTCTCGACAAGGACGTCCATGTTCTGGGTGGCGTCCACCAGATTCTCGGCCCGGGACACCGGCAGCCCGGTGATGGTCGCCAGATGCCCGGTCACGGCCAGGATATAGTCGCGCGGCGCACCCAGGCCCGTGCCGATGGCCGTGCCGCCCAGGTTGACCCGCTTGAGCCGCTCGCGACACTTGAAGACGCGCCAGCGGTCGCGGGCCACGGCATCGGCAAAGGCCCCGAAGGTCATGCCCAGGGTCATGGGCACGGCGTCCATCAGCTCGGTGCGGCCGGGCTTGACCACGTCGCGTAGCTCGGCCTCCTTGGCCTGTAGCGACTCCTGGAGGCCGGAGACAGCGGCCTCCAGGTCCGCGAGCATGGTCAGCACCGCCACCCTGAGGGCCGTGGGATACACGTCGTTGGTGGACTGGTGCATGTTCACGTGGCGGATGGGGTCCACCAGGGTCCATTGGCCCCGCGTTCCGCCCAGCAGTTCGGCCGCGCGGCTGGCGATGACCTCGTTCAAGTTCATGTTGGTGGAGGTTCCGGCCCCGCCCTGGAAGGGGTCCACCACCACCTGATCGTGCAGGGTGCCCGAGACCATCTCGGCGCAGGCGTCCTCGATGGCCCGGCCGCGCTCCCCGGGCAGGTGCCCGAGGAGCGTGTTGGTCCTTGCGCAGGCCCGCTTGACCTGGGCAAAGGCCCGGATCAGGGCGGGGTGCAGCCGGTAGCCCGAGAAGGGGAAGTTGCGCACGGCCCGCAGGGTGTGGATGCCGTAGTAGACGTCGGCAGGCACGGCCAGTTCGCCCAGGGCGTCGCGCTCGGTGCGGGTGGGGTGTTCAAAGCCGGTCATGTTCTGCCTGCGCCTTGGCTGGGATGTTACAGGTACAGGTCCCGCTCGCCCGCTTCCATGCGCGTCATCCGCTCGACGAGCAGGCGCTTGCGATCCGGGTCGGGGTAGGTGTCGATTTCGCGTTTGATGAGGGCCTCGCCCACCTTCCTGGTCTCTTCGGAGGCGTAGTCCTCCAGGTATTCCTTGAAGGTCAGCAGCCCGTTGGGCAGACAGAATTTCTGGATGAACCCGGTCCTGGCCAGCTCCATGAAGTGCTCACCGGTGCGGCCGAGCCGGTAGCACGCCGTACACCATGACGGCACGTAGCCGTGGTCCCCGGCGATGGATCGGATGACCTCGTCCAGGCTGCGGCTGTCGCCGATGCAGAATTGCTGCACGTCGGGCCGGTCGTATTCGGGATCGCTGTACGCGCCCGGATAGGTGCGCGAGCCGCCCGAGAGCTGGGACACGCCCATTTCCACCAGCTCGTTGCGCAGGGGTGCTGTCTCGCGGGTGGTCAGGATGAGCCCGGTGTAGGGCACGGCCAGCCGCAGCACGGCCACGATCTTCTTGAACTCGTGGTCCGTGGTCGGGCAGGGCGGGTGGTAGGCGATGTCCGCGTTCTGGGCCGGTTCCAGCCGGGGGAACGAGATGGTGTGCGGGCCGACCCCCCAGTCCAGCTCCAGCCTGCGGGCGTGATGAAGCAGGCCGAGGACCTCGAAGATCGGGTCGTAGAGGCCAAAGAGCGCGCCCATGCCCACGTCGTCGATGCCCGCCTCCTGGGCGCGGTGCATGGCGTGCAACCGCCACAGGTAGTCCTTCTTGCGCCCGGCGATGTGGAGCTTCTCGTAGGTGGGGCGGTGGTAGGTCTCCTGAAAACACTGGTAGGTGCCGATGCCCACCTCGTGGAGCTGGCGGAAGCCGTCCACGTCAAGGGGGGCACAGTTGACGTTGACCCGGCGGATTTCGCCGCTCTTGGTCGAGGTCACGGCGTACACGTCGCGAACGGTCCGGGCGATCCAGTCCGCCTTGAGCCGGGGATGCTCGCCGTAGACCAGGAGCAGCCGCTTGTGGCCCTGGTCCTCAAGCACCGTGACCTCCCTGCGGATATCCTCGGACGAGAGGGTGCGCCGCTCTAGGTCGTCGTTCCTGGCGTTGAAGCCGCAGTAGGCACACTGGTTGCCGCACTCGTTGGTGATGTACAGGGGGGCGAAGACCACCAACCGGTTGCCGTAGATGCCCTTCTTGACCTCCCGGGCCGTCTCGAAGAGGGCCTCGTCCAGGTCGCGGTCGCGGTTGCCGAGCAGGGCGGCGGCCTCGTCCGGGTCGAGCCCCTGGCGCTCCCGGGCCTTGGCCAGGGTTTCGCGGATCAGTCCGGGAGCGGGGTCCTTCGCCTTTTCCATCTCGGCGCGGATGACCTTTTCGTCGATGAAGTTCGCAAGCCCGTTGCTTGTCGTGCCGTTCTTTTTCATGCCGTCGCTCCTTGGGTCAGACCAATAATGATTTGACCTGAACTCCGTCAAGCATGCCGAGCTTGCCGGCGAGTGCGCCCACTTCGTCTGTGGTCGCCTCGAATATCAGGCCGATGATGTTCACGCCCCTGTCGCGAAAGGGCAGCCCCATACGCCCGAGGATCATGTCGCCATGATCGCTCAGGACCGCGTTGACCTTGGCGGCCGCCTTGTCCCTGTCCGTGATGATGATGCCGATGATGCCGATGCGTTTTTGCATGCCCACTTCCCGCTGTTGGTGGTTTCCAGGCGAAACGAGGAGAGCCCGGGTAGCACTCCCGGGCTCTTCTGCATGGGGAAAGGGCAAGGAGGGTCTGGACGGTCCCCTGGCTGCATGCGGTCAGGGCCAGACTGCTCCACCTTGGGGTTCAGGCAAACCCTTCCCGCAGGCAGATTCTCCGGTTGGAGGTGTTCTGGACATGATCACTACGCCTGATTCAGACACGAATCAAGAAAAAATTATACGAAAGAGATAACTTTTTAAAAAAAGTAACACGAAAATGGGCAAAGGCAAGGACCCTCCGCAGCGACGCGGCCGCCATGGTCGAAGGAGGGGGCAAGGGGGGGAAGGAAATGTCGCCCTTGGATCAGAAGCATCCTCGCCGCAGGTGACACTTGAGAGGCGTTAGAAGTTCAGCTTGAAGCCCTTGGCCTTGAGGGTCGCCACCTTGCCACTGCGGTCAACATAGTGGGTGTGCAGCAGGTGGTAGGACAGGTTCCCGCAGGGGCCGTCCACCAGGTAGCCCGTCTTGGGGTCGTAGATCTTCTTGACCATGGGGTTGTCCTGGGACTTCCTGATCTTGTAGATCTTGGGGTTGGCATCGGCGTCGTACACGGACTTCTGGCGGATGCCCACAAAGTCCATGGCGCTGGCCGCGGCCTCCTTGGCGATGTTCAGTCCGAGCACGGCGTAGCCGGTCATGACGCCGCACACTTTGATGAAGGCACGTCTGTTCATTTTCATGTTCATACCTCCTTACGCGCCAACGCTGCGTGCCTTGAAGCGGTTGTTGATGCGGGCGATGGTGCTCTTGAACAGGGACGCCCCGAGGGCGGGATCAAGGGGCTGGCCGCCGCCGTTCACGCAGCCGCCGGGGCAGGTCATGATCTCGATGAAGTGATAGGGGGACTTGCCCGCCCGCACCTCGTCGCAGATCTTGGCCGCATTCTTGAGCCCGCTGGCCACAGCCACCTTGACCGTGCCGAAGCCGGGAACCGCCACGTCAGCCGTGT
>NZ_JASTWE010000062.1 GCF_030282845.1 Pseudodesulfovibrio pelocollis | reverse complement strand
ACACTAGCAGGATGTTGAAACCGCACCGTCTGCTTCGTTGCTTCGGCTGTCCCGGACTCTTGCGTATGAAGAATACGCTGCGATCCCGGAACATCCTCGCGCCTCGCATCCGGCACGGTTTGAACATCCTGCGGAATATGGCAATGCACCGTCTGCTTCGTTGCGTCGGCTGTCCCGGACTCTCGCGTATGAAGAATACGCTTCGATCCCGCGCCAGCCTCGCGCCTCGCATCCGGCACGGTTTGAACATCCTGCACAATGCAGGGTCGCGTCCTGAACAAAACGCGGCATGACAGCTCGAACCATGGAGAAACACACCATGAACGACACCACCGATACCGGCGACATCCCCGATCTGGGCGAATTGCGGGACAGGATAGACCAGATCGACCGGCAGATCGTGGACCTGCTCAACCGCAGGGCCGAGGTGAGCCTTGGCGTGGGCCGCTACAAGGCCGTACGCCACGAGCCCATCTACATGCCCTTTCGCGAGCAGGAGGTGCTCAACAAGATCGCCGAGTCCAGCCCCGGCCCGCTGCCAGACAAGCACCTGCGCACCATCTACCGCGAGATCATGAGCTCCTCGCGCCACTTGCAGCGGCCGGAGCGCGTGGTCTACCTCGGCCCCGAGGGCACCTTCTCCTACTTCGCGGCCATCGAGCACATGGGCAGCGCTGCAGACCTGACCCCCAAGAACAACTTCGAGGAAATCTTCCGGGCCGTGGCCGAAGAGGGCGCGGAGCTGGGCGTCATCCCGCTGGAGAACTCCATCGAGGGCACCGTGGGCCAGGTGGTGGACCTGTTCATGAAATACACGGTCCACATCCAGGCCGAGGTCTTCAGCCGCATCAGCCACTGCCTCATCTCCAACGCCGAAAAAATCGAGGACGTGGAGGTGGTCTACTCCCACCCCCAGCCGCTAGGCCAGTGCCGCGACTGGCTGCGCACCCATCTGCGCGACGTGCCCAACATCCCCATGGAGTCCACGGCCGAGGCCGCAAAGGCCGTGGCAGGCAAGAAGGCCGCCGCCGTCATCGGCCACATCAAGCTGGCCGACATGCACGGCATGAACATCCTGGCCCAGTCCATCGAAGACATGCCCGACAACTGGACCCGGTTCCTGATCATCGGCGCGTCGCCCTCCAGGGAGGACAGGCGGGACAAGACCACCCTGCTCTTCACCCTGCCCGACAAGCCCGGCGCGCTGGCCAGGGTGCTGACCACCATCGCCCACCAGTCCATCAACATGACCAAGCTCGAATCGCGCCCCTTCCGCGGCGAAAAATGGAAATACGTCTTCTTCACCGATCTCGAATGCGACCTGAGCAAGGCCAAATACGAAGAAGTCCTGGAAGACATCCGGCAACAATGTCACACCCTGCGGGTGCTCGGCACCTACCCCACCCAAGAGGAGAGGCCATGACCGAAGCGCCCGTCACCGTCATTGCGCCGCCGTCCAAGTCGCTGTCGCACCGCACCCTCATCGCCGCCGCTCTGGCAAACGGCACCTCGGAAATCAGCGGAGCACTCGCAAGCGACGACATCACGCGCACCCGGGACTGCCTGACCGCCTGCGGGGCGACCATCGAGGAGCGCGACGCCATGCTGGTGGTCACGGGCATGGAGAACGGCCCGCGCGGCGGCAATGCCGACGGCAAACACAAGGATGAACCTCCGGCGGAACTCTTCATGCACGAATCCGGCACCACCTGCCGGTTGATGACCGCAGTGGCCGCTGCCGGGCGCGGCACCTTCCGGGTCCACGGCGCGCCGCGCATGCACGAGCGGCCCATGGCCGAGTTGACCAGCGCCCTGGGCAAACTCGGCGTCAGGTTCGCCTTTGAGGACAAACCGGGCCACCTCCCCTTTGTCATGACCACCAAGGGATATTCCAAGAATCAGGTCGAGATCACCCTTGAGGAGAGCAGCCAATACCTCTCGGGCCTGCTCCTGGGCGCACCCCTGGCCGATCACGATACAGTCATCAGCGTCACCGGCAAGAAGGCCGTGTCCTGGCCCTATGTGGCCCTGACCCTGCGCATCATGGAAGATTTCAAGGCCGGATTCGAGGTCCATGTCCGCAAGGACGGCGAGTGGCACGACGTGCCCTGGCGCTCGGTCAAGGACGTGACCCCCGAGGCCATCCGCTTCGTGGTCAAGCCCACTGGCTACCAGCCCGCCCACTACCGCGTGGAGGGCGACTGGTCCAACGCCAGCTATTTCATGGCCGCCGGTGCCGTGGGCAGGCAGCCCGTGCGGCTCAAGGGGCTGGCCGCCGACTCGCTCCAGGGCGACCGCGCCATCATGGACATCTTGAGCCAGATGGGTGCGTCCATCAAGGTGTCCTTCGGCAGCATCCTCGTGGAGCCCGGCCACTTGCGCGGCATCGAGATCGACATGGGCCGCTGCCCTGATCTGGTGCCCACCGTGGCCGCCGTGGCCGCCTTTGCCGCCACGCCCACCACCATCAAGAATGTGGCCCACCTCCGGCTCAAGGAAACCGACCGGCTGGAAGCCTGCGCCGTGGAGGTGGCACGCACCGGCTGCCGCACCCACATCGCCGACGACTCCCTGGTCATCAGGCCCGGCCTGCTACCCAAGGGAAAACGCGTGGAATTCACCACCTACGGCGACCACCGCATGGCCATGTCCATGTCCCTGTTCGCCCTGGCCGGAGTGGATGTGGTCCTTGACAATCCAGGCTGTGTCGGCAAATCATTCCCGGGCTTCTTCGACCAGTGGAACACCGTGGTCGAGGCCAACCGGATTACCCTGTAGACGCAAGACTGACGCCATGAACCGACCAGGCATCAAGACCATCGCCATCGTGGGCGCCAGCGGCCAGATGGGGACGCTCTTCAGCAGCGACTTCACCGCGCTGGGATGCGCCGTGACGCCACTGAATCGGCCGCTGACCGATGAGGCCATCCGCGCCGCCCTGGTCGACTGCGACATGCTCCTGATCTGTGTGCCGGTCACGGCCATGGACGCGGTGCTGGACCGCGTCATGCCGCATCTTGCCCCGCCCACCATCCTGTGCGACGTGGGCTCGGTCAAGGTGTTGCCCATGAAGGCCATGCTCGACCGCTACGATGGCCCGGTGGTGGGCACCCATCCACTTTTCGGCCCGGTCATTCCCGAGGGATTCGAGCCCCGGGTGGCCGTGGTGCCCGGTCGCGACTCAGGCGTGGGGGCCGAAGCCGACATTGAAGCCGCCCGGGCCGTGTCAGACCTTTTCATCGCCTGCGGCTATGCCTGTTTTCCGTCCACGGCCGAGGAACACGACCGGGCCATGGCCATCGTCCAGGGCCTCAATTTCACTTCCACGGTGGCTTTTCTGGCCGCCGCAAGGGATGTCGATTCCATAGAGAACTACGTCACCCCGTCCTTCAGGCGCAGGCTGGATTCCGCGCACAAGATGCTCACCATGGACACCGAACTCTTCGAGGCAATCTCCGAGGCCAATCCATTCCTCCAGGAGAGCAACCGCAAGTTCATGTCCTACCTGAGCCTTGCCGCTGGCGGGGATCTGGATCTGCTTGCCGAAAGGGCGCAGTGGTGGTGGCGTAACGAATCATATTAGGGGTGCGGCTTATTGAGCCGGACGCGCGATTGCGTACACGCAACCGAGGCCGCACCCCGAAAAGGGTGCGGCCTCATTGTTTTCGGGAGGGAACCATGAGGGACACATGAAAGGATTGTGAAGAGAAAAGAAGAGAAGAGAATGGCAGGAGGGGAAGCCGCCTTCGGCGGGATTTTATGAGGGATGGATTTCGTCCCTTCGGGCCGACTTACTTTTGGACCGGAGCGCCCAAAAGTAAGCGAAAATCGCTCTTTGAAGACGTGTGATCGGGTCTCCCGCCCATTGCGGGGCTGACGTGAGTGAAACCGTGATGGTGTGGCTGGGCGGGGACATGAAGAAGGGCGGAGGATACCCCTGGCCTATCCGCCCGCCGCGACCGGAATTTGTGCGGGCTCCGTGTGCTCCAGCCATTAAGCCTCCTAAGGCTTAGAAGCTGACCATGCGAGGGCTGCGGCTCTTCGAATCACGGACGGAGCGAAGCGCAGGACTTGATTCGGGAGCAGCCCCGCATGGATCAGCTTCTTGGCCGTGGAGTGCAGGCGGCCAAGTCAGAAAGCCGAGCTTTTTTGGTTCTTTTTTGGGGCGGCCCAGCCAAAAAAGAACCCCGCCGGGAGGGCTATTCCAGCTTGGAGGAGCGACAGCGACGGCTCTTTCCCTTTCGCTTGTTGCCCCCCCCCGAAGGGGCCGCCGGAGTCTCCTGACAACGGAATTGACATTAACGACGACATCACAAGGAAACGACGATGCAGAAAATACAATTGACGCAGCACGGGAAATGGCTCCCGGCGGACGTGCAGACGACCATCAGCCTGTATATGGGGCTTGTGGGCGACCAGCCGGGCATCCTGCTTGAGAGCGCGGAGGTCGATGGCCGGTTGGGGCGGTACAGCCTGATTGTCTGGGATTACCGGCTGGTGCTCCACCCGGTGGACGGCAAGCTGGTGGTCGAGGCCACTGACGAGCGGCTTGAGCCGCTCAAGGAATATGCGGGCATGGACTACATGGCCGGGCTGAAGAAGGTCATCGCGGGCCTGGGCGTGACCCAGAAGACCACGGGCGGCAACAGCCGCGATGCGCTGCCCGGACTGACGCGCGGGTTGTACGGCTATTTCGGCTACGGCGTGGCGGGCATGTTCGAGCGCAAATTGAAGGACGTGTGCAAGCCTGACGACGCCGAGGCGTGCCTCGTGCTGCCGGGCCAGATGGTGCTTTTCGACCATTTGCGCCATTCATGCTGCTATCTGAGCCTGGACGAGGGGGCCACGCCGGTGCCCGCGCCCATCCAGTGGGGGGCAGATTTGAAGGCACCCGAGGTCGGGACGCCCGATGTCAATCCGGGCAAGTTCGAGTACATGGCCGGGGTGGAGAAATGCAAGGACTTGATCGCTCAGGGCGAGTGCATCCAGGTGGTCTTGTCCACCCGGTTCACGGTGCCGGTGCCGGACGATCCGTTCCGCATCTATCGGCGGCTGCGGCAGGCCAACCCGTCGCCCTTCATGTTCTACATGAAATTCCCAGACTGCGCGGCCATGGGCAGGACCTGCGGCACCACCCTGCTCGGCTCTTCGCCGGAGATGATGGTCCGCTGCGCGGCCGGGCGGCTTGAGGTCCGGCCCATCGCGGGCACCCGCTGGAGGGGCGAGACCGAGAAGGAGGACATGCGCCTTGAGGCCGAGCTGCTGGCTGATCCCAAGGAGCGCGCCGAGCACGTCATGCTCGTGGACCTGGGCCGCAACGACCTGGGCCGCATCTCCAAGCCGGGCACGGTCACGGTGGAGAAGTTCATGAATGTCGAGCGGTTCTCCCATGTCATGCACCTGACTTCGTATGTGGAAGGAGAGTTGAAGGACGGGCTGGACGGCGTGGACGTGCTCCAGGCCACCTTCCCGGCCGGGACCCTTTCGGGCGCACCCAAGATCCGGGCCATGGAAATCATCGCCGAGACCGAGCCCCGGGAGCGTGGCCCTTATGGCGGCTGCATCGGCTGGATGGGGCTTGACGAGGGCGTGGTCAACCTGGACACGGGCATCACCATCCGCTCCATGTGGATTCGCAACGGGGTGTGCCACTGGCAGGCCGGAGCCGGAATCGTCTACGATTCCGACGCCGAGTCCGAATGGAAGGAATGCCACAACAAGGCGCGCGTGCTGCTGGATGTGATCACCGGCAAGGGAGGCACCGATGTTTTTGCTGATAGATAACTTCGACTCCTTCACCTTCAATCTGGTGCAGGCGTTCCAGCAGTTGGGGGCCGACCCGGTGGTCGTCCGCAACGACGAGGACGAGGTGCTGACCCTGGCCGAGAGCGGCAGCCTCACCCGCGTCTGCCTCTCGCCCGGGCCGAGCAACCCGGAAAACGCCGGGCTCTGCCTGGAGTTTCTCAAGCGGCTCCCGGCCCGCGTGCCGGTGCTGGGCGTGTGCCTGGGCCATCAGACCCTGGGGCATTTCGCGGGCGCGCCCGTGGTCCGCGCCGAGCGCATCATGCATGGCAAGACCTCGCTGGTGCATCATCAGGGCGCGGGCATCTTTGCCGGGCTGCCCAATCCCTTCGAGGTCTGCCGCTACCACTCCCTGCTGGTCCCGGCCGAGAAGGCGGCGAACGTCATCGAGGTCACGGCCCGCACGGATCGGGGCGAGGTCATGGGCCTTGCCTTCCGCGACAGGCCGTGGTTCGGCGTGCAGTTCCATCCCGAATCCATCCTGACCCCGCACGGCCCGAAAATACTCAAGAACTTCCTGAACGTGGAGGGATAGCCCATGACCGTCTCCGTAAACGAAATACTGGAACTGCTGGCCCGCAGGGAGTCGCTGACCGACGAACAGGCAGGGTTCATGTTCTCCGAGCTGATGACCGGCAACCTGACCGAGGGGCAGACCGGGGCCTTTCTCATGGGCCTGCGCGCCAAGGGCGAGGATTCCACGGACCTGGCCGCCGGGGTGCGCGCCGGGCTGGCCGCCGCCGTGAAGATTCCCGGCTTTGACGGCAACCGCGAGGAACCGGTCATCGACACCTGCGGCACGGGCGGCGACGGCCAATGCAGCTTCAACTGCTCCACCGCCGTGTCCCTCTTCCTGGCCGACATGGGCCACACAGTGGCCAAGCACGGCAACCGCGCCCTGTCCTCCACCTGCGGCTCGGCCGATGCGCTGGAAGCCCTTGGCGTGCCGCTGGAAATGACGCCGGACGAAGCGGCCAGGAGCATGGAGGAGCATCACTTCGCCTTCCTCTTCGCCCCGGCCTACCACCCGGCCTTCCGGTTCGTCATGCCCGTGCGCCGCCAGTTGGGCATCCGCACCCTGTTCAACTTCATGGGTCCGCTGCTCAACCCGGCCCGGCCCTCGCACCAATTGCTCGGCGTGGGCGCGCCGGACAAGCTCCACCTCATGGGCGAGACCCTGCTGCTGACCGGAGTGCGCCGCGCCCTCATCTTCGCGGGCGCTGGCGGCTTCGACGAATTGACCACCTGGGGCGTCAACCGCGGCTACCTGATCAATGACGATGTCATGGAAAAGGTCACGGTCAATCCGGAAAAGCTCGGCTTCGCGCCCCACGCGCCAGAGGACGTGCGTGTCGGCAACAAGGACGACGCCGTGGCGAAACTGCGCGAAATCCTGGCGGGCAAAGGGTCCCGGGCCATGATGGACATGGTGGCCCTCAATCTGGCAGGGTGCCTCCACCTTCTGGAGCAGGGCACCATGCGCGAGTGCGCGGACATGGCTCGCGACATCGTAAACAATGGACTTACCAAGGGAATCCCAAATGCTGGATAAATTCAGGCAGGCCAAGCAGGCAGAGATAGACAGCCTGCGCAAGGACTTCATGGAGGGCCGCGTGCCCGCCGTGTATCAGGGCGAGCGTCCCTCCTTCACCGAGGCCATCCGGGCCAAGGGACCGGGAGCGGTCATCGCCGAGTTCAAGCCGTCGAGCCCCAGCCAGGGCGTCATCCGCGAGCACGCCAATCCCGTGGATTTCGCGGCCATCTATGCCAACAATGGCGCGGCAGCCATCTCGGTGCTCACCGAACATGTCTACTTCGGCGGCCACCCGGACTCCCTGTTCCTGATGAACGGCCCGGGCCTGCCGCTCCTGCGCAAGGACTTCATCTTCGACCCGCTCCAGGTGGCCATGACCGCGTCGAGCCCGGCCTCGGCCGTGCTGCTCATCGCGCGCATGTTCACCTCGGCAGCGGAGTTGAAGCTGCTCGTCGATCTGGCCCGCATGCCCGGCCTGGCCCCGGTGGTGGAGATATTCGACCAGGCGGACCTGGACACGGCCCGCGCGGCCGGGGCGGACATCATCCAGGTCAACAACCGCGACCTGGACACCCTGACCACCACCCTGGACCAGAGCCGCACCTTCATCCGCCAAAAACGGGACGGCGAGCTGTGGATCAGCGCCAGCGGCGTGTCCACCCGCGCCCAGGTGGAGGAGATGGCGGGCCTCGGCTTCGACGCCGTGCTCATCGGCACCAGCCTGATGCGGGCCGACGATCCCGGCCGGATGCTGGCAGAATTGACGGGTACCCTCTGATGCACCGCCCGCTGATCAAGATCTGCGGCATGACCCGCATGGCGGATGTCAGCCTGTGCACCGCCCTTGGCGCGGACCTGCTCGGGTTCATCTTCCACCCGGCCAGCCCGCGCTGCGCTGACCCGGAGTTCGTGGCCTCGGTCAGAACCGGGCGCGCGGTCAAGGTGGGCGTGTTCGTCCACCAGTCCGCCGATGAAGTGGTCGAAATCATGGACCGCTGCGGACTGCACGCGGCCCAGCTGCACGGCGGCCAGGACATGGCCTTTTGCGAGGCAGTGGGGCCGGACCGGGTCATCCGCACCTTCTGGCCCGAGACCTACACCTCGCCCGAGGCCATGGTGCACCACATGGAGAACTATGCCGAGGTCTGCGGCCACTTCCTGCTCGACGCGGGCGGCAAGGGCCAGGGCGGCACAGGCCGATCCATTGATTTCGACTCTCTGCAACATATTGAAATACAAACACCCTGGTTCCTGGCAGGCGGCATCGGCCCGGACAATATCGACGCCGCCCTGGCCGTGAATCCCCCGGGCCTGGACATCAATTCCGGCGTGGAAAGCCAGCCGGGAATCAAGGACGAATCAAAACTGCGAGCGGTCTTCGACCGGATCGACAAGGTAAAATAATCATGAAAAAAGGATACTTCGGCGATTTTGGCGGCCAGTTCATACCCGAGTTGCTCATGCCCCCCCTTCTGGAGCTTGAGCAGGCCATGCAGACCATCCTCCCCACAGAGGAGTTTCAGACCCGCTTCATCGCCATGCTCAAGGAAAACGTGGGCCGCCCCTCGGCCATCACCCACTGCCCCAACCTCTCGCGCGATCTCGGGCTCGACCTGTGGCTCAAGCGCGAGGACCTCAACCACTCGGGCGCGCACAAGATCAACAACACGCTCGGCCAGGGGCTGCTCGCCAAGATGATGGGCAAAACCACCCTGCTGGCCGAGACCGGCGCGGGCATGCACGGCGTGGCCACAGCCGTGGCCGCCGCCATGCTCGACATGAAGTGCCTCGTCTACATGGGCGCCACAGACGTGGTCCGCCAAGCCCCCAACGTCAACCGCATGCGCCTCATGGGCGCGGAGATCGTGGCTGTCGAGTCCGGCACCAAGACCCTCAAGGACGCCATCAACGAGGCGCTGCGGCGCTGGCTCTCGGACCAGGAGACCACCCACTACTGCTTCGGCACCGCCGCCGGGCCGCACCCCTTCCCCACCCTGGTGCGCGAGTTCCAGCAGGTCATCTCGCGCGAGGCGCGCCAGCAGTTCATGGAGCGCAATGACGGCCGCCTGCCCGACGTGGTCGTGGCCTGCGTGGGCGGCGGCTCCAACGCCATAGGCATGTTCCACCACTTCGTGCCCGATCCCTCGGTGGCCATAGTCGGCGTCGAAGCCGCAGGCACCGGCGAGCCGGGCTGCGACAACTCCGCCCCGCTGAACCTCGGCACCGACGGCATCCTGCACGGCATGAAAACCAAGCTGCTCCAGACCCCCCAGGGCCAGATCCTGCCCTCCCACTCCATCGCCCCCGGCCTCGACTACCCCGGCGTCGGCCCGGAACACGCCCACCTGCACGCCACCGGCCGCGCCACCTATGTAACCATCAACGACGCCCAGGCCATCAACGCCTTCAAGACCCTCTCCCGGCGCGAAGGCATCATCCCGGCCCTGGAATCGTCCCACGCCGTGGCCTACGCCATCGAGCACCGCGCCGAACTCAAAGGCAAGTCCGTCCTCGTCTGCCTCTCCGGCCGAGGCGACAAGGACATGGCCATCGTCGATTCCATCCTTTAGGAGAATATGCAATGAATCCCATGCAATCGAAAATCGAGACAGCCAAGGCCAAGGGCAAGGTCGCCCTCATCCCGTTCCTGCCCGCCGGGTTCCCCAGCCGCGATCAATTCTGGAAGGAACTCGAACAGCTCGACGCCGCAGGCGCGGCCGTCATCGAAATAGGCATGCCCTTCTCAGACCCCGTGGCCGACGGCCCTGTCGTCGAAAAAGCGTCCCTCAAATGCCTTGAGGACGGTATCGACCTCGCCTGGATATTCGAGGGCCTCAAGGCGCGCAAAGGCACATTCAACGCCGCCCTGCTGCTCATGGGCTACCTCAACCCCGTCTACCAATACGGCCTCGACGCCTTTGGCGCAGACTGCGCCGCCGCCGGTGTCTCCGGCCTGATCATCGCCGATCTGCCCCACGAGGAATCCGGCTTCGTCAAACAAGCCATGGCCCCCCATGGCGTCGCCCTGGTCCCGCTCATCGGCCTGAACACCAGCCTCGATCGCATGCGCCTCTACGCCAAAGACGCCCAGGGCTTCTGCTACTTCGTCTCCGTACTCGGCACCACCGGCCAGCGCGAATCCCTGCCCGAACGCATCCGCGAAAAACTCACCGAAGCGCGCTCCATCTTCACCATCCCCATCGCGCTCGGCTTCGGCATCAAACACCCCGACCAGCTCGCCAACTTCGCCGGACTCATGGACGCCGCCGTGTTCGGCTCCGCCCTCATCACCCACATAGCCACCGGCCACACCAGCACCCAATTCATGGAGCCATGGCAATAGGGGGGTGGAGATGTGATGCCTCCGGCGGCCGGGGGAAGGGGGAAAAAACCCTTTGATGCGGGCCGTCCATGGCCCGCACCCCTTCGGGGCGTTGCGGCAGGCCGCAACGCCCAAATCCGCTGTCCTGCGGATTTGTTGAAAAGGGTTCTTTTCCCCCTTCCCCCGGACCCCCTTCCCCCTTTTTCCTAAACTTTTTTGTCGGGTGGGGCTATCTAGCATCTTTGATTGAGTAAAATGCCTCCCCATACTTTTGAGCAAGGCGATTATAAAAATCAGGCTCGCAATCTTGAATAAAGGCCAAAAGGCCTTGCGCCTTTTTCAAATCTTCATCGGGCAGTCTCTGCTTTGAGTGCTTGTATATCAACGTTTTAATTTGGATTTTCCTTTCACGCCCTATAGAGACTTCCCCCTTCGGCGTAACAAACAAGCCGTTGACAACTCTTCTTGTCCCCCTAGAGAGATATAGAGTCTTATTCTCATTGATTCGCAAGACAGGTGATGCTGTGTTACGCAACAGATTGTCAACTTCATGGTAAAATGATCTGCAAAGACCTTTTTCATTAGTCGAAAAATACAAATCATCAGCATACCGCGTAATGCTTGATTCCTGATCTAAATCTTTTGAAATGGCTTCAAATGCGTTATCCAACACACGCATAACAATATTGCTGACAGGTGGAGAAGTTGGAGCACCAATAGGAAGAAAAGGTTGCCCAGCAATTTTGAGATTGCCTGAATAGAACATTATCTGTGTCAATAGCAATCTGTCTGAGGGTGACAAATCAAATTTTTCTTTAACAACGCCAATTAAATCAACAGGCTTAATTGATGGAAAAAAATCCTTAAAATCAATCCTGATGGTATACCGAAATGGCGCATGCAGTTCTGCCGAAGCTTTTAAAGGTGATTTCTTACCAAAAACATAGGCGTATGCAATAGGATGAACAGAAAACCAATTTAAAACAATCTCACAGAGTGCATACTGAAGAGCCTTTAGCTCTCGACAAGGATGCAAAATTTTTCGAGTTCCGCCATTCTTCTTGGGTTTCTCATAGAGCTTATATAGCTTAGATTTGGTCACAGCCAGTTGAAAGATATCCTCTGTAGGCACCCCCAAAAATGCGGATAATTGATCCGCAAGATTAAGTCGAGGAAGCATTTGCTGCAACCTTTCCTAGAATCTTCAACCGCTCTGGAAACTTTTTCCTATAGTACAAAAGTACATCAGATTTTAGTTGGAAAAACTTGTCCCCGAAATCTACAAAACGCAAATTCGGAACTTGCGAAAACAAGTAACCTTCGACCTCATCAACAAACCTCAAAGCCACCAAAAGTTGCACATCAAAATGGACCGCATCAAAGCGCTGCCTTCCATAAATTCTATCAAAAAATAATA
>NZ_JASTWE010000061.1 GCF_030282845.1 Pseudodesulfovibrio pelocollis | reverse complement strand
TTATAGAAAACGTCTTGGGTTCGCCCGGCCTTTTTCTCGCCTTGCAGATTTCAGCTTGCGCACCTTTGCACCCGGGGGCAAACCGGGTAGTGTTGGGGCATGCCCCGATACATGAAGAACATCATCACCCTGGCCGGAGTAATCATCGTCGCCTGGTTCCTGGTGTTCCTGCACGACTGCGTTGCCGGGCTGGCCGCCTTTGCCGGGCGCTTCAACCCGGCCCTTGAGCCGTGGACCTATTGGGCGTTGCTCGTCCCGGTGCTGGTCTCGCTGGGCTGGGCGGTGGGCGCGGCCTTTCTGCGGCCAAGGCCCCTGCTCATCCACGCAGACCCGACGCCCGAGGAGATGGCCGGGTTCCGCCGGGCCATGGTCCAGCGGCTGGCGCGTAACAAGACCCTGCGCGAGGCGGGCGTGCCCGTGGAATCGGACGCGGACCTGGAGACCGGGCTGGCCCTGCTGCGGGAGCGGGCCGATGCCGAGATCAGGACCACGGCCCGGCAGGTATTCATCAGCACCGCCCTGGCCCAGAACGGCCGCCTCGACTCGCTGGTGGTCCTCTTTCTCATCTCGCGGCTGACCTGGCGGCTCTCGCACCTGTACAACCAGCGGCCGCACTATCGCGAAACCGTCAACCTGTATGCCAATATCGCGGTCACCTCTCTCCTGGCCGGGTCCGTGGACGAACTGGGCGTGGACGAATACGTGCGCGAGCTGATGGGTCCGCTGGTGGGCGGCTCGGCCATCGGCGCGGTACCCGGAGCCCAGGCCGTGGCCGGGGTTATCACCGCCTCGGTCTTAAGCGGCTCCACCAACTGCCTGCTTGCCCTGCGCTGCGGCATCGTGGCCCGCAACTACCTGGGCTTGAGCCTCGACGCCCGGGGGACCATGCGCCGCTCGGCCACCCTGGAGGCATCGCGGGTGTTCATGACCTTGAGCGCAGACACCGTGCTCTACGTCACCCGGGTCCTGGTCAGGGGTTCCACCAGCGCCATGCGGGCCGGATCCGCGCGCGTTTTCCGCACCATGGGCGAGGCTGCCGCCGGGACAGTCGAATCAGTGGGTGGCGGGGCCAGGGGCCTGGGCCGTTCCGTGACCCGGGTCGGACGGGCCTTCGCCCAAGCGGCCAGGAGCGCGGCGAACTCGACCAAAAACGCGGTGGCATCCATCAGAAACGCTACGGCCTCGGCCAAGAGCGAAGCGGCACAGGCCAAAACCGAAGCGCCCCAAACGAAAGACAGGCCGCAAGAAGCAGGGAGCACGGATCACAACACCCCGCGCCAGGCCAGCCGCATCGCCGAAACAGGCAAGCAGGCCGGGCGCGCCCTGTCCTCGCTGCTTCTCCGAGGCAGTCGCCGCAAGCCGCCAGAGGACGACGGCCGGGCATCCTGATACATCTCCCCAATGGACGACCTTTCCAGCGGCTTGCCCACCCCACCCCCGGGCAAGAAATTCGCCCATTACAAAAAAATCAAAAAACCAGCCAGCCCCTCTTGATTTTTGCCTTTTGCTGGCCTATTATTTTTCCCATTATACCAGCGGCACCCGTGGAGGCGCGGTCCGAATGTTGTCCGACGCTGGTTAGAATCGAAACAGGCATATCAAGAAGCAGCGTGCATCTTGTCCGCTGCTTCTTCAAGTTTGGTGCACGGGAACCAAACGCAGTCATTCATTTTTTCAGGAGACTTTTTCCCATGTCCAAGAACATCTATGTCGGCAATCTGCCCTGGTCCGCCACCGAAGAAGACATTCGCGCCGCTTTTGGCGCCTATGGCGAGGTGATCTCTGTCAAACTCATCGAGGATCGCGAGACTGGTCGTCCGCGCGGCTTCGGCTTTGTCGAGATGGACGATGCCGGTGCCCTGGAGGCCATCGAGAGCCTGGACGGCAAGGACTTCGGCGGCCGGAACATCAAGGTCAACGAGGCCAAGCCCCGCGCGGAGCGCCCCCGTTGGTAGCCCCCATTTCCAGGCGATAGCACGGCCTGCGGCGCCCGCCTCTCCCAGGGGAGGCGGGCGCTTTTGATTTCATTCCTTTTTACCCGGGAGGTCTTTTGGTCAAGCGCAATTACTCATTTGAAAAACGACAGAAAGAACTGGCAAAGAAAAAGAAGAAAGAGGAAAAGCTCCAGCGCAAACAGGAACGCAAGGACGGTGACGTCCTGGAGTCTGACGAGGAAACCACTGACACCCAAACCGATGGCCTGCCCCGCGAGGAATCCTGACGCCCCGGTGCGCCACGCACAAACAGTGCCACTGCCAGACCACGGCAGCGCTGCCCCGGCCCCTGCCGGGCGAGAGGCCCGACCCCGCACCAGGGGCGGGCCTCTTTCGCGACCAGACGCTCGCCACTCAGCTGCCCGTCCCCGGGACGACCGCCTATTCGTCACAAGCGACACGGCCGAGCCCATGCCCCCGGAAACGAGAAAGGCCTCCTTGCGGAGGCCTGGATTTTTCTCGGTGCAAAAAAGGAAGTTGCTTTTATACTAGCAGGAGTCGTGCCATTTTCGTGGCAAATGACGAAAAAAAACTAAGTCGTCATATCCCAACCAGTTATGTGACGTGACCCAAACATCGTCCCGACCGGTCGCGCCGTGGGCGGTCCAAAAATTTCGATTTGCCTCCCCTGGCGCTCCTGGCGGACCAAATATTTGTACCCCGACCGGGATGATCTGCGCCCTGGCGACAGCACTACGAAAAACGCCCCCGGCACGAGCCAGGGGCGATAAAGGGCAGGATTGGGCAACCGGGATCAGGAAACCTTGGCCACGGCGCGGGCAAAGGCTTCGGCCGAGCGGGCGATGACCGCCTCGTCCACGCAGAAGGCGAGGCGGAAGTAGCCGGGATAGCCGAAGCCGGTGCCGGGCACGGCCAGGATCTTCTCTTCCTGCAAGATGGCGCAGAAGGCCACATCGTCGCCGCCAGGGGCCTCGGGGAAGAAGTAGAAGGCCCCGCGCGGCATGGTGTAGCGCAGGCCAGCCGCGTCGAGCACCCGGGCCATGGCCTTGCGCCGGGCGTCGTACACGGCCACGTCCACCGAGCTGCCGAGCGCCTTGCCGAGCAGCCGCTGGGCCAGGGCCGGGGCATTGACAAAGCCGAGGATGCGGTTGGCCATGATCACCGATCCGACCAGGGATTCACGTCCCTCCATGGCCGGGTTGATCAGGGCGTAGCCGATGCGCTCCCCGGCCATGCTCAGGTTCTTGGAAAAGGACGAGCAGACCACGGTGTATGGATAGATGCCAAGCAGGCTCGGCACCTCGACCCCGTCAAAGGCCAGGAAGCGATACGGCTCGTCGGACAGGAGGAAGATTGGCTTGTCGCGGCCCTGGCTGTGGCGGGCCAGGATGGCGGCCAGCCCTTCGAGTTCGGTCCGGGAATAGACCGCGCCCGTGGGGTTGTTGGGCGAGTTGATGAGCACCACCCGCGTCCTGGGGGTGATGGCCGCGTCGATGGCCTCGAGATCCAGCTCGAAGGTGAGGGGCTTGGAGCGCACCGTGGCCAGGGTGGCCCCGTGGTTCTCGGCGTAGAAGCCGTATTCGACAAAGAACGGGGCCGGGGCCAGCACCTCGTCGCCCGGGTCGAGCACTGCCCGGAAAAAGGCATTGAGCGCACCCGCCGCGCCGCAGGTGATGACCAGGCAGTCGGCCGGTACGGTCACGCCCTGCTCGCGGGAGACCTCCCCGGCCAGCTTCTCGCGCACGTCCGGGTATCCGAAATTGGGCATGTAGCCGAGGAAGAAGGGCTGGTCCGCCTGCCCGGCCAGCTCAGCCAGGGCCTCCTTGACGGCCGGGGGCGGCGGCAGGTCCGGGTTGCCCAGGCTGAAGTCGTGGACCGCGTCCTGCCCGTACTGCTTCTTGAGCCGGATGCCTTCCTCGAACATCTTGCGAATCCAGGACGAGCGCTCGGCGTATTTGACCATCTGGGACGAAATGAGTTGCATGAAAGTCTCCTTGTGCGGCGTGATGAGGCGCAAGTGTAGGGCAAACCGCCACCCCCTGCAACCGGGACCGGTCCGTCCCGGTTGAAGTGACTGGTGTTGACAGGTCTGCGCCGTTGGGGGAGAATCCGCGATCATTCCCCGGGTTTCCGGGTCTTTTTTGCAGGAGCGAGCCAGTGAAGAAAGAATCCGTCAGCCAGCGGGACATGAAGCGCTACCAGCTTCAGGCCAAGTCCATCATCGAGACCCTGCCGTTCATCTCCGAGTTCTACGGCAAGACCATCGTCATCAAATACGGCGGCAACGCCATGATCGACGAGAATCTCAAGCGCGCCTTTGCCCTCAACGTGATCCTGCTCAAGTACATCGGCATCAACCCGGTGGTGGTGCATGGCGGCGGGCCGCAGATCGGCAGGATGCTCAAGGCGCTGAACATCGAGTCCCATTTCCGCGAGGGCTACCGGGTCACGGACGACGCCACCATGGACGTGGTGGAGATGGTCCTGGTGGGCAAGGTCAACAAGGAGATCGTCAATCTGATCAACCTGCATGGCGGCCGCGCCGTGGGCCTTTCGGGCAAGGACGGCATGCTGATCATGGCCGAGCCCAAGGAGCTGACCGTGGAAAAGAAGGACGCCCCGCCCGAGATCATCGACCTGGGCAAGGTGGGCGAGGTGCGCCAGGTGAACACGGCGCTCATCACCTCCCTCCAGCGCGAAGGGTTCATCCCGGTCATCGCACCGGTTGGCGTGGACGACCACGGCGTCACCTACAACATCAACGCCGACTCCGTGGCCGGAGCCGTGGCCGCCGCCCTGAAGGCCAAGCGGCTGCACCTGCTCACCGACGTGCCCGGCCTGCTTGATGCGGACGGCAGCCTCATCTCGTCCCTGACCGTGCGCGAGGCCTTCGAGGCCATCGAGTCCGGCGTGATCTCCGGCGGCATGATCCCCAAGATCACGTGCTGCATCGAGGCCGTGGCCGAGGTGGAGAAGGCGGCCATCCTCGACGGCCGGGTCGAGAACTGCATCCTGCTCGAACTCTTCACCCGGTCCGGCATCGGCACCGAAGTGGTCAAGTAGGAGGAGGTCACACCATGTCCTACCCGGATTGGGCCATTGTCCTCGACATCGGCGAGCCCGTCATCGACAAGCAGCACAAGCAGCTCTTCGCCATAGCCAACGACCTCATGGCCGCCATCGGCCGGGGCGAGGGCGAGGCCGCGCTCAAGGACGTCTTCGAGCGGCTCAAGGCATACACCCGCTATCACTTCACCGAGGAGGAGGCCTTCATGGAGCGCATCGGCTATCCCGACCGCGACGCCCATGTGGCCGAGCACGTCCTGCTGCTGATCCGGGTAAACACACTGTGGCGGTTCATCGAAAACGGCCAGATCATCACCCCCGATGGCGTCTCCCTGTTCATCAACGACTGGATCGTGGAACACATCATGCACAAGGACGCCCTCATCGGGGAGTACGCCAAGGCGCGCGGCTGATCCCGGTGCCGGACCAACGGCAAATCAGCGCCCCTTGCCATGAGGCCCCACGGGCTGTAGCGTGGTTTTCATGTCCACAGACACGCCCCACCACCCCATGAGCCACGGCTTCTTCACCATCATCAGCCGCGCCCGGTTCGAGGCGCTGCTGCGCGAATTTCCCATCCTTGAGGCCGAGCAGTGCGACCTGGCCGAGGCAGACGGACGGGTGCTGGCCCAGGACCTTGTAGCCGGTCACGACTGGCCCCTGCTCGACCGCTCGTGCATGGACGGCTTTGCCGTCAGCGCCCGCAACGTGTTCGGGGCCAGCGAATCCAACCCGGCCTACCTCGAATGCACGGCCACCCTGTCCATCGACACCGTGCCCGAAACACCGCTCGGCCCCGGCGAATGCGCCAGGATTCCCACCGGCGGCCTGCTGCCCGCAGGCGCGGACGCGGTGGTCATGATCGAGCACACCGGCGAGATGGACGGCACCACCATCGAGGTACGAAAGAGCGCCGCCCCGGGCGAGAACGTCATGCAGCGCGGCGAGGACGCCAGCCAGGGGCAGCCCGCCCTGAGCGCGGGCACGGTCATGCGGCCACAGGAAATCGGGCTGGCCGCGGCCCTGGGATTTCAGGAAATGGCTTTGGTCCGGCGGCCGCGCGTGGCCATCCTCTCCACCGGCGACGAGGTGGTTGGCGTGCGCCAGACCCCCAGACCCGGGCAGGTGCGCGATGTCAACAGCCACACCCTGGCCGCCCTGGTCTCCAGGGCCGGAGCCATCCCCCACCACTACGGCGTGGTCCCGGACGAGCTTGAAAGCCTGACGCAGTCCCTGGCCAAGGCCGTGGCCGACAACGACGCGGTCCTGCTCTCGGGCGGCAGCTCCATCGGCGTGCGCGACCTGACCGTGCAGGCCCTCGAAGCCCTGGACGACTCGGCCGTGCTGGCCCACGGCGTGGCCCTGAGCCCGGGCAAGCCCACCATCCTCGGCCGGGTCTCGGGCAAGCCGGTGCTCGGCCTGCCCGGCCAGGTGACATCGGCCCTGGTGGTCATGCATGTGCTCGTGCTGCCCCTGCTGCGCCATCTCCAGGGCGACCCGGACGCCTTTGACCCGGGCCGACGCCCCATGGTCCGGGCCGAGCTGGCCCGCAACGTGGCCTCCAAGGCGGGCCGCGAAGACTACGTGCGCATCCGGCTCGAACAGCGCCAGGACGCCCCGCCCCTGGCCCACCCGGTGCTCGGCAAGTCGGGCCTGTTGCGGACCATGCTCAAGGCCCACGGCCTGACCGCCATCCCGGCCGACGCCGAAGGGCTCGACCAGGGCCGGATGATTGATGTGTGGATTGTGTAACCAGCCGGAATGACTGGCTGTTGATTAAAACTCTTCCTGCCCGTCCAGCTCGACTATCCGCCAACCCTCCGGGTCTTCCACTACCACGAAGACCGAATCCTCCTCCAGGTTCCTGTCCAGGTGCGCCACCTTGACCCGGTAGGCCCCGAAGACGCGGACCTCGGCGAACTTGCCGTCATTTCTGACCATCTCGAACCCGAGGCCAGAGGTGTCCACCTCGGCCGAGCGCAGGGCGCGGAAGGTGCCCCGCTGCCGCTGCATCTCCCGGAACACCTCGAACTGGAAGTCGTTGCGGTCGCGCACGTCGGCCGCGAAAAGCTCCGCATACTCAGGGTCGAGCGTGGTCTGCCTGACATAATACTCCCGGAGCAGAGCCACGAGAGGTTCGGGCACGGCCATGGACGGATCTATGGGCGGCGGGGCCATGAGCCGGGAAGGATCGGGCACGTCAAGCACCCGCTCTCCGCCGGGCGGGGCCATGAGCGAGAGATACAGCTTGATCTCGGACACGGCCAGCTTGACCTTGGCGGTCCGGTCGCCCTTGGGAAACACGTCGTCCACCACGATGCGTAGCGACTTGTGGGGCCTGCCGCTGCACCGCACCATCTGCTCGCCCGGCTCGTCGCGCAGCCAGAAGCGCGTCTCGGTGCCGTCCGGGTAGACCACCCGGCCCGAGCGGATACGCCGGAACTGGTGGAACTTCCCCTCGCCCTGGTGGCCGTTGTAGATACCCAGCCGCTCCACCCGCGTGGGCACCCCGAAGGACAGCTCGATCCACTGGCCGATGCCCGGCCCCACGCCGCCGCCGACCCAGGCCGTGGACGGGTCGTTGTCCAGCAGGTTATCCGGGGAGTGGGGCAGGCCGAAGTCCACCTTGACGCTGGACACCCTGACCGTGACCTCGAAGGCCCTGGCCGGGGCGGGCCAGAGCAGCGCCAGGGCCAGAAGCAGGGCCTGGAAAAGGATGAGGAACCGGCCTGGCCGAATGGTGTGATGGTGGTGCATTGAAGGATTCATACCATATGTCGGGCCGGGCCGCCTCCACGAAATTCGCGCCGGGGCGCGCTGGCGGCCCGCGCAACAAAGGGGGCCGAAGCCCCCTTTGTCTCGCCGGAATCTTAGTAACGGTAATGATCGGGCTTGTACGGCCCCTCGATGTCCACGCCGATGTAGTCGGCCTGTTTTTTGGTCAGCGTTTCGAGTCTGACGCCCAGGCGTTCCAGATGCAGCCGGGCCACTTCCTCGTCCAGCTTCTTGGGCAGGATCATGACCTTGGGCTCGTAGTCGTTCATGGCTAGGTCGAGCTGGGCCAGCACCTGGTTGGTGAAGGAGTTGGACATGACAAAGCTGGGGTGGCCGGTGGCGCAGCCCAGGTTGACCAGCCGCCCCTCGGCCAACACGATGAGGGACTTGCCGGAAGGCAGGGTCCACTTGTCCACCTGCGGCTTGACGGTCTTCTTGACCGCCTTGGGGTTCTTCTCCAGGTGGGCCATCTCGATCTCGGAGTCGAAGTGGCCGATGTTGCACAGGATGGCCTCGTCCTTCATGGCGTCCATGTGCGCGCCGTTGATGACGTGATAGTTGCCGGTGCAGGTGACAAAGATGTCGCCCCGGGGCGCGGCGTCGGCCATGGTGGTGACCTCGTAGCCCTCCATGGCGGCCTGTAGGGCGCAGATGGGATCGATCTCGGTGATCAGCACGCGCGCGCCAAAGCCGCGCATGGACTGGGCGCATCCCTTGCCCACGTCGCCGTAGCCCACCACGACCACCACCTTGCCCGCCACCATGACGTCGGTGGCGCGCTTGAGGCCGTCGGCCAGGGACTCGCGGCAGCCGTACAGGTTGTCGAATTTGGACTTGGTCACCGAGTCGTTGACGTTGATGGCCGGGAAGAGCAGCTCGCCCGTGCGCTGCATCTCGTAGAGCCGGTGCACGCCGGTGGTGGTCTCCTCGGACACGCCGCGAATCCTCTTGGCCATGGCCGTCCACTTGCCGGGGCTGGTGGTCAGCGCCGCCTTGAGGCGGTCCATGACGATCTGGAACTCCTCGACATCGTATTCCTTGTCGCACAGACCCGGGTCAGCCTCGACCTTGACACCCTGGTGGACCATGAGGGTGGCGTCGCCGCCGTCGTCCACGATGAGGTCCGGGCCGCTGCCGTCGGGCCAGGTCAGGGCCTGCTCGGTGCACCACCAGTAATCCTCCAGGGTCTCGCCCTTCCAGGCGAAGACCTTGGCCATGCCGGACTGGGCGATGGCTGCGGCCGCGTGGTCCTGGGTCGAGAAGATGTTGCAGGACGCCCAGCGGATGTCCGCGCCCAGTTCATACAGGCACTTGATGAGCATGGCGGTCTGGATGGTCATGTGCAGCGAGCCCATGACCCTGAGGCCGGACAGGGGTTTTTCCTTGCCGTGCTTCTCGATCAGGGCCATGAGGCCGGGCATCTCGCGCTCGGAGAGCTGCATCTCCATGAGGCCCCACTCGGCCAGGGACATGTCCGCGACCTTGTTGTCGCAGGCGGGGTCCACGGGCGTGACGTTCTTGGTCATTGAAATCCTCCAAAGGGGTTTGTTGCTATTTTTTCTCGGCTTCGTACACGACGACCACAAGGCCCATGTTGATGCCGAACCGGGTCACGCCGGTGACGTCAAAACGCGCCTGGTCGAGCCAGTCGAGCATCTTCTGGCTGGGAATGCCCAGCCTGCGGTCGCCATATTCGGTGCGCATCAGTTCGTTGGCGTGGCGCTCGTACTCGGCGATGATCAGCCTGCCGCCGGTCTTGAGCACGCGCCCGGCCTCGCGGATGGCGTCGAGCGGCCGGGGCAGGTGGTGGAGCACCAGGGACATGACCGCGCAGTCCGCCTCCCAGTCGCGCAGGGGCAGATGGGTCAGCTCGCCGATGCGCAGACTCATGCTGGCGTCGCCGGAGAACCGCTCCTCGGCCAGTTCCAGCATCCGTGGCGAGTTGTCCACGCCGATGACCACGTCCGCGCTGGAGGCCAGGACCTCCAGCATGTCGCCCGGGCCGCAGCCCAGGTCGGCCGCGCAGGCGCACCGGGGCAGCCGGGCCTGGATCTCGCGCCCCAGGTCCAACTCGCCCAGCACCTCGGCGGTCATGCGGTCCCACTCCGGGGCGATGTCGTCGAAGAACTGACGGGTGGCCGCAGTGCGCTCCCGGATGACCTTGACCGCCACGTTGCGGTCGCGCTTCAGCGCGTTCTCGCCCGCCATGAGCGGGGCCACACCGTCCAGGAACTCGCGCCCGTTGCCGCCCTCGCTGGCCCGGTAGAAGGCCCACAGGCCGTCGCGCCGCACCTCCACCAGCCCGGAGTCGGACAATATCTTGAGGTGGCGCGATATGCGCGACTGCCCCATGCCCATGACCTGCACGATCTCGCCCACGTTCAACTCGTATTCGAGGAGAACGTTGACCAGCCTGGCCCGGGTCTCGTCAGACAACGCTTTGCAATATTTTATTATTTCCATTTTTCACCCTATATCAGGATATCTTGATATACGGAATGATCGTTACCTAGCCCAAGAACCTGGCACCGTCAAGCACAATCCCCAGGGGCGCGACAATCCGGTTGTTGCCGGACACGATAGCGGGTATAGACAGACGGACGTGAGCCAGGAAGTGAACCCTTGCGCAATCCAGGTTTGTGCTTGCCCGCTTCACTGAAAGTACGATAGTCGTTGAGAATACCCTGGCCACTCGTTGCGCGCGGGCTCAAGCCCCATGGGGCGAATCCCCGGTCGCCAAGACAAGGAGACGTCATGTTCAAGAAGATACTGCTGGCCGCCACCCCGCAGATCGGCATCGGAACCGCCCCCAAGGCCGCCTTTGACCTCGTCCGCAGGCACGGGGCCGAGCTGGTGCTCTACCATGCCCTGCCCATCTGCGGCGACCCCTGGTCCTCCTTCGAGGACGTGGTTCCCACCGAGCAACTTGTGGAATCGGCCCGACGCAAGATCGCCGAACTCTACGCCGACGACCTCAAGGACATCCCCGGCCACACCATCCGGGTGGTCGCGGGCGGAGCGCACGAGCAGCTGCTCAAGATCATCCACACCGAGGGCGTGGACCTGGTGGTCATGGGCCACCACCGCTCGGCCATGGTCCGGCCGGACCGCATGTGGGGCGTGGTGGACACCACCATCCGCAAGGTCTGCTCCAACGTCTTCTGCCCGGTCATGGTCGTGACCGACGAAGGCCCCAGGGTCGCCGATGTCAAGCGCATCGTCATGGCCACGGACTTCTCGACCCCGTCGGATTCGGCCCTGTGCTACGCCATCCAGGTGGCCCGGACCTACGACGCCCACCTCGACATCTTCCATGTCATGGACATCGGCCAGAACTGCCCCAATCCCGAGTACTACATGCAGGACATGAACGTGTTCATAGACCGCATCAAGGAACGCATGGCGCGGCGCTACGGCAAGGCGCTGGAGTGCGTCAGCCACTCCTTCGAGTGCTGGGAGGGCGTGCCCTACGCCGAGATCATCAAGCACGCCCGCTGGAGCGAGGCAGACCTCGTGATCATGGCCCAGTACTCGTCGAGCGAGGAGTTGGCCAAGTCCTTCATCGGTTCCACGGTCATCCAGGTGGCCCTGTCGCCGGGCTGCCCATCGCTCATCGTCAACTACCGCGCCCGCGTCTGCATGTAGGGCGGGTGGCACCCGGGACCACGCACCATGGCCTTTTTGCGACATCACAGCCGCAGCGGGCGGCGCAACAAGGCCGTCCGCGTCGGCAGCGCCCTGCCCGACTTCCTCGGCAGGCTCGACACCACCGGCGGCATGTCTCTGGTCCGGCTGTGGCGCGAGTGGGACCGGCTCATGGGCGAGATGGCCCCCCTGGCCCGGCCCCTGGGGCATCGCGGCTCCCGCCTCATCCTGGCCGCCGAAGACCCGATGATCATGCAGGAGGCCCAGTATCTCGCCCCCCTGCTGCTGGGAAAGATTAACGCCTTTTTGGGAGAAGAAGTCTTTGACAAAGTGACATTCGAACTGCTAAACGGCAGAGTTCCTTTGGACGGGGACTTTTCCAAGCAGGAACCGCCCCGACCAAGACAGCTGAAAAAGCCTGAAAATCTCGGCGGATTGGATACAGCGCTGGCCCCGGATTCGGCCATCGGCCGATGCTACCGGGCTTATCAGCGCATGTTTGCCGACAAGTGAGAAATTTGCGCCCCCGGGGGCATTCAAGGAGTGTATCATGAGCGAAGAGACCAAAGAAATCGCCTTTGACGAGCTTGGCCTGACCAAGCCCCTCGAGAAGATGACCGCCAAGGAGCTGCGTGCCCTGTGCATGAACAAGCTGCCCATGGTCGTTGGCGCTTCCGGCAAGAGCAAGGAAGACCTCGTGGCCGAGATCAAGACCGTGTTCGGCATCGTGGAGGAGGAGGCCATCTCCCCCTACAAGAAGCAGATCCACGAGACCAAGCGGATCATCCGCGGCCTGCGCGCCGAAAAGGACGGTCTCACCGACCGCACCCTGCGCGACCGTGTGCGCCGCAAGATCAACAAGCTGAAGAAGCGGACCCGGCAGCTCGCCAGGGCCGTTTAAGTTAATCGCAAAAAGAAGTTGACATGCGAGGGGCCAACCCTTAAATCAACTTCTCGCTGCTGGGCTGTCGTTCAATTGGCAGGACGACGGGTTCTGGCTCCGTTAATCAAGGTTCGAGTCCTTGCAGCCCAGCCATCAAGTGTCCCCATCGTCTAGCCTGGTCCAGGACGACGGCCTTTCACGCCGTTAACAGGGGTTCAAATCCCCTTGGGGACGCCAAGCAGAATCAACGGGTTACAGCAATCGCTGTAACCCGTTTTTCGTTCACGTGGCTCGTCCGCGTGGCTCGAGCGCCACATCAGCTTTACCGGACCAGTTTCAGGACAGGCGGTTTACGCCCCCTGTTACCCCGCCAGACGGCATCCAGGGCGTCCACTGCGCCGGTACTTTTCTTGACCTTGTGAATGTACCGTT
>NZ_JASTWE010000060.1 GCF_030282845.1 Pseudodesulfovibrio pelocollis | reverse complement strand
GTGGCCCTCGCGGCCCAGGGCGGCGTGCATGTGCAGAACCGTTGCGCCGTCCTCGCCCGGAAAGAGCGTGCCCACGGCAGCCACCTCGTGGGGCGCGGCAATGGCGTGGAGCATGGGGTCGATGACCGGGGCATCGCCGTCCCGGGGACCGACCACGATGTTGCCCCGGCCCACGCCGCCGATCATCAGGCACAGGCCGCTTGTCACGCCGTGTTCGCGGGCAAAGGATTCAATGCTGTCCGGGACCCGCTCCCCGTCCTCAAGGCGCAGGGTGAAGACCCGGCCGAGGCTGCCTTGGCTATATTGCATGGTTTCTCCTATCGGCCGCAGGGGCCTTTGAAGGCGCAGTAGTCGCAGTTGCGCGATGGCCGGGCCGGGAACTCTCCGGCACCGAGCATGTGGCGGACCAGGGTTTCGATGAGCATGGGGATGGACTCGTCCACTGTCTCGGCGCGTTCCTCGTCATTCCATTTGGGGCCGAAGAGGCGTTCGATACTGCCGTCTTCGGCCAGTTTGATCAAGCCCGCGTCGTAAGGGGTTTCGCCCTGGCTGCGGGCATAAAGATGCAGGTAGACTGGCAGCTGGACGCTGCGCAGGCTCCCGGCCAGATCGGCCAGCAGGGCCGGGTCCGGGTCGGCCGGACCTGGAGCGGCCGTGTTGAAGCCCTCAATGCGCGTCCACAGGTCATCGTCGTTCCAGAAGGATTTCCTGGGAACCGTCACCGAGCCGGTCTTGTAGTCGAGGATCATCACGCCCTCGGTCCGGCGCTCGACGCGGTCAAGGAACCCCTGGAGCCGGATGGACCGGCCCGCGACAGCCACGGTGGTCTCCAGCCGCTGTTCCAGTCCCAGGAGGATGGCCGGTTCCTGGGAGGCAACAAAGGCCGCCAGCCGGTGGCGTCCGGTCATGAGCAGGGCCATGCGGGTGTCAACCGGCAGTTGGCGGAAGAGGTCGCTCGCTCGCAGCCGCTCCTCGTACAGGGTCATCAGGGGCAGCGGATCGAGGTTGGCCAGGTCTGTGCCCAGGCCGATGTGGGGGGTGAGGAATTCGCGCAGCACCTCGTGGATCAGCGAGCCGAACTCGCCCCGGTCGCCGTCCTCGGCCACCTGATCCACAGGCCGGACATTGCTCAGGTATTCGTAGTGGAACCGCTTGGGGCAGTTCAGGTAGAGGTCGAGGGTCGAGGGCGACAGGCCGCGCCGCTCCAGGGTGCGGTGAAGCGCTTCGCGCACGGCCGGGGTGACTTGGATGGGGCTTGGCGAGGCAGGCACCGCGCCAGCGGCAAAGGTCATGGTCCGGATGATCGGGTCTCCCGGCTCCACGAGCCGTTTCTGGCGCTTTTCCCGCTCCCACAGCAATTGTTCCACGTAGCGGCTGCGCACGCTTTTCTGGTCCAGCAGGCCGGGCTGGATGCCGCTCTGGTAGTAGATGACCGCCTCGTCGGCCCCCATGAGCAGCCGGTGGAAGTTGTAGCCCGAGACATTGTCGCGCTGGCGGGCGTCGGGCAGGCCGAGCAGCCGCCGCAGCGGATCGGGCAGGAGCGGGTCAAAGGGGTTGGTCCCGGGCAGCCGCTCCTCCACGGCGTCGAGGATGTGCAGGCGGCGGAAATGGAGCAGCCGGGTTTCGAGCACGCCGAGCACCTGGAGTCCGGCCAGTGGCTCCGGCTCGAAGGACACGCGCTCCTGGGAGAGCATGACCCGCAGCATGGAGAAGAGGGTCGGGCGGCTCAGCGGCAGACCGCTCGCCTCGGCCCCGCGCAACTGCGGCACCACCGACGAGGTCAGGCGGAAAAGGCATTCGGCGTCCACCAGATAGGTGTGCCACAGCCGTTCTCCCTGGGCGTGGAGCATGGCCGCCAGCCCGGCCAGGGCATCGCCCAGGTCGTCCAGGGAGGCGGCGCGCTCAAAGGGTGTCAGGCAGTGGTGGAGCACGGCCAGCCGCAGGGGCTCGGCCACGGCCTCGTCCACGCCGTCGAGGATGTCGTCGCCATAGGGCGGCTGCCAGGCCAGGGGGTCGAGATGGCGCTCGCCGGTGCGGATGACCGCCTCCCAGACGTGGAAGAGCTTGCGCAGCGGCCTGTCCTCAGGGCCGAGCAGCCGCAGATAGGGATGGCGGATCAGGGCGATGAGGTCGCGCCAGTGGTAGCGGCCGTCGTCCAGCCGGTTTTCCTGGAGGGTCAGGATGGTCTCCACCAGCCGGGCCAGGGCCGTGCGCTCCAGGGGGTAGCCCATGGAGATGTTGGGGTCGCCCGCGGGCAGATGGTGGAGCACGGGCATGAGTGCGCCTTCGTCGGGCAGGACCACGGCGGTGTCGTCCAGCCCGTTGTCCGTGGCCTCACTGCGGGCCGATTCAAGCTCCTCGGCCAGGGCGGCCAGTTGCGAGTGGCGGTCAAAGCCCTCGCAGAACCTGATGACCGGCTCGCCAGCCGGGGCGTCCTCGCCGGGCGGAATCTCGGCCCGGGTTCGCCAGCGGGCGAGCCAAGCCGTGTGTTCGGCAGTAGCCCAGTGGGGCGTGCCTACTGTGGTCAAGTGGGCTGTGTCGCCCGAGGCCAGGGCCGGGTCCGAGTGGATGATCGGGTGGAGCAGGCCATCCTCCCACAGCCGCCGGAACAGGGTGTCCTCGGCCCCGCTCAGGGCGTAGAACCCGGCGGCCAGAATGGGCGAGCCCGCCAGATGGTCGGCCACGGCGTTGATGTGGGCGGTGACGAAGCGCCAGTCCATGCCCGGGGTGGTCCAGTCGCGCTCCGAGAGGGCGGCCACGTAGCGGCGGTGGATGGCCGAGAGCTGTTCGAGCAGGGCCGCAGCGTAGGGCGACACCTCGCCCTCCATGTAGGCGAGATCGTCGGGCTCCGCGTTCTGGCGCAACAGGTCGTCTGCCAGCCGGGCCAGCCGGATGCCCCAGGGCAGGAAGGCCTCGCGGTCCATCTCGGGCAGCCGGGCCAGCAGGCCGCGCCCATCGCGGCGCAGGTCGCCGACAACTTCACGCAGCAGTTCCACCAGATCGAGCCGGTTGGCCGGGATCACGGCCCGGTCCGTGAGATCGCGCCGCAGCCCGGTCACGAAGTCGGCGATGGAGGCCATGCGCGGCAGGAAGACCGGACGCTTCAGGTTGGCGTGGTCGCGCAGGAACGCCTTGAGGTAGCGGCGCGGCCGGTTGTGGGGAAAGAGCACGGTCAGTTGGCCAAGGTCGTCGCGCGCGGCCAGCAGCCGCCCGAGGGCCGGGATGAAGTCCGCCTGCCAGGGGATGAGGGTGAGGGTACGCATCTATGCCCCCCTCTCCACGCGGTGGATCTGGCGCAGGTCGAGATAGACGAGATAGCCGTGAACCGGGCCGGTGACGCCGGGCATGGCTTCGAGGATGCGCATGTAGTCGAGGACCTGTTCCCGGTTCTTTGGCGAGGGCTGGCCGGTCTTGAAGTCGGCCACCACGGTGCCCTCGCCCTGGTGGAGCAGGTCCAGTCGCTTGAAGCTGCCGTCCGCATCCATGATCTCGGGCTCGCGCCGCCCCTGGGCCAGCCATTGGCGCAGATCGTCGCGGCTCAGGGCCCACAGGGTCATTTCCCGCAGTTCTTCCTTGAGCCGGGCCAGTTCGTCGCGGCCCAGGGCGTCCAGGGCCGGGAAGTCGCTCACGGCCAGCCGCACGGCGCGCTCGGCGTCGGCGGCATCGTCGTCCGTGACGCGCACGTGCTCCATGGCCCGGTGCGCCACCTCGCCGCGCATGCGCTCGTTGTAGAAGTATTGGTCGAGGTTGTGGCGGTAGACTCGCAGCCTGGGCAGCCAGTCCATGAGCCGGATTGCCTCAGCATCCGGTATGGGGTCGAGGGGGCTGGATTCGGAGGTTGTCGGTCCCGGCGCGGGCCGTGTGCTGGTGGCGGGCGGTTGGCCGCGCTCGAAGACGTCCGGGCCATCTGGGTCGAGGAAACGGTTCATGGCCGCCAGGGCGGGCGAGCCAGCGGGCTTTTCGGTGAAAAAGCCGTAGAGCTCCTCGCGGGCGCGGGTCCAGGCCACATAGAGCAGGTTGAGCTGCTCGCGCACGGATCGGCCCAGGCTGGCGAAGTAGGGCTGCCCCATGCTTTTTCCAAGGGGCGCGAGCAGGCGTGAGCCCTTGTGGCGACGGATTTCGTAGTCCCTGTCCGTGTCGGCCGTCCAGTTGTGGAAGGGGACGATGACCACAGGAAATTCGAGGCCCTTGGCCTTGTGGATGGTCATGATGCGCACGGCGTCGATGTTCTCGGGCAGGGGCACCTTTTCCTGATCCGACTTCTCGGCCCAGAATTCGAGGAAGGCGGACAGGGAGCCGTGGCCATTCTCCTCGGCCAGGTGGACCACTTCGAGGAAGCGGCGCAGGTACAGCTCGGCCTGGGGGTGGCGCTCGAAGGCGCGGAAGACTCGCATGGCCTCGCTGGTTAGGTCGTAGGGGGTCATCAGCCCGGACTGATTGTAGAAGGGTTCGATGAGCCGCTGCCACGGCCCGGGGAAGTCCTCGCGGAACTGGACACCCAGGGGGCGCTTGCGCGGGCGCATGAGCCAGTCCTGAAACTCGGCCGGGGTGATGCCCGCCTCGGCCAGGAACAGCTCCTCGCCCGAGGCAAAGGTGAGAAAGGCCACGTCGTCGCGGGGATAGTCGAGGAAGGCGAGCAAGGCCGCCAGTTGGCGCACCAGGGGATGGCGGTCGAGCTGGAGGCTGTTCTCGGTGATGACCGGGATGCCCTTGGTCACGAGCAGGTCGCAGACCAGGGCGGCGTGTTTGTGAGAGCGCACCAGCACGGCCATGTCGCGGAAGGGGCGGCGGGCGCACAGGTCGTCCATGAGGGCGTCCAGCGCCTCCAGGGTCTGTTCCTCCACCTCGTCCGCCTTGCCGCCGGGCAAGCGCTCCATGCGCACAAACCCGCCGGTGCCCAGATTCTTGTCCGGTATCGACTGGGCGCAGTCGGCAAAGGTGCTGGCCATGTCCAGGGCGAAATCGGCCCGGAAGTCGTCCGGGGCGTCGCGCAGCAGGGCGTCAGCCAGTTCGCGGGCCAACTCCGGGTCTTCAAGGTGGCCAAAGAAGTCGTTGTTGAAGGCGACCACGGTCTCGAAGCTGCGCCAGTTGTCGGGCAGGGTGTCGCTGTCGGCGGTCTGGGCCAGGGCGGCGAGATCGGGCTGGGTCATGACATCGTCGAAGAGGGCGCTGTCACCCCCGCGCCAGCCGTAGATGGCCTGCTTGACGTCGCCCACATAGAAGAGCGAGCCGCCCTTGGCCAGACACTCCTGGGCCAGGGGCGTCACCGCCCGCCACTGGTCGCGGCTGGTATCCTGAAACTCGTCCACCAGCAGGTGGTGCAGGCGGCAGCCCATGCGGCAATACGCCTCGGACACGGCCTCGTCGTGGGCGAGCAGGTCATTGACAAACCCGGCCAGGGCCGAGCCGAGGACCAGCCCGTGCTGCTTTTGCAGAACGGTCATGCCGTTAAGCAGCCGCTGGGCGATGGCGATGGCCGGGGCAAGGAAGTACGCGCCCGAGAGCACGGCGTGGTCCGCGCCATAGGTCTGCCACGCCCCTTGCAGGTGGAAATAGAAGGATTCGGAGCGGTCATCCACCAGCCCGTGGCCTTTTTTCAGCACGCAGTCGGCAAAGGTGGGCTTTTGGATCATGGCTGAATCGGGCACCGGGTCGAAGAGGGCCAGGGACTCGCATTTGGTCAGGAATTTCGAGAAATTGGCGTTGAGCGGAATGTCCTGCCCGTCGATGTGCCCGCGCATGGCCGCCACGGCTCGCTGGAATTCGGCATGGGCGGCGGCAAGCATCTGCCTGATGGTTTCCTGGTCCGTCTCGATGGGGCCGGTCTGGTCGCGCAGGAAGGTGGAGAGCTTGCGTAGCCGGTCGCGCACCGTGTCCTGGAGCCAGAAGCTCCGCCGTCCCTCGGCCAGGAGCATGGTCTGCATGGCCTCGAAGAGCAGGTCGCGCTCCGGGCAGTCGCTGTCGCACAGGCTGGTGAAGTGTTCGTAGACGGTGTCGAACAGGGCCTGCTCGTCAAAGGCGATCTGGAAATCCGGGCGGATGCCGAATTCCAGGGCGAACAGACGCAGGAGCAGGGCCAGCAGCGAGTCGATGGTTCGGATGTTGAGCCGGTGGTAGCGGCGCAGGATGGATTCCAGCGCTCTGGCCGCAGCCTCGGGCGTTCCCCCGGTCGCTTGCCCGGCGGTGTCCATGCCGAGTGCGCCGAGCTTGAGGCCCCTGACCACGCGCTCCTTCATTTCCGTGGCCGCCTTGTTGGTGAAGGTCACGGCCATGATCTCGGGCCAGGCGTAGCCCCGGCCCGGGCGGCCAGCGCAGGCGAAGGGCCGGGCGTTTTCGTCCGCCCCGTCGAGCAGGGCGAGGAAGCGGCGGGTGAGCTGAAAGGTCTTGCCCGATCCGGCGGACGCCTTGACCTGCTTGAGTTCCGACATGGTTGGTATTGCTCCCTGGCTGTGTGCCGTGCCAAATTGCGGGCGGTTGCCGGGTCGGTTATGCGGCGTTGCCCTTCATGTCTTGGCCCTTCATGTCCTGGGCCTTCATGTTTTGGGCCGTCATGCCTTGGGCGGCGCGGTCCGGGCCGGGGCCGAGCCCGACGAGAGGACCACCAGGATCACGGCCCCGATGATCAGGCAACTGCCGAAATAGCCCAGCAGGGAGAAGGTCTCCCCGAACAGGAAATAGGCGAACACGGCCGCCACCAGCGGCTCGAAGGTGGCGATGACCGCAGCCCGGGTGGCCTCCAGCCGCTTCAGGCCCGCATAGTAGGCCGAGAAGGCCCCGTAGGTGGTCACTGCGGCCATGAGCACGAGCATGGTCCAGGCATACCCGGATTTGGGCTGGAAATCCACGAAGGGCAGGAGCAGGAGCGCGCCAAAGGGCAGGGCGTACACGAAGATGGTCGGCGTATGGTAGCGGTGGAGATACTTCTTACCGAAGATGTAGTAGAGGGCGTAGGTGAAACCCGAGAGCAGTCCGGCCCCGAGGCCCAGGAGGCTGATATCAAGGGGCGCGCCGCTGGTCAGCTTTGGCCCCAGGCTTATGCAGGCCACGCCGATGATGGTCATGAACACGCAGCCAGCCTTGATCGGGGTCATGCCTTCCTTGAGCACCAGCCAGGAGAGGAAGGCCACCCAGGCCGGGGCCGTGTACAGGAGCACGGCGGCCATGGCCATACCCACGTCGCGGATGGCCACCTGATACGCGCCGTAGAACAGGGTCACGCAGATGAAGCCGAAGCCGAACAGGGCGGGCAGGTCGCCCCGGGTGACGCGGGTCTGTTTCATGACCAGGGCGTGGACCAGGAACATCAGCCAGCCGAACATGGCCCGCCAGAAGGCGATCTCCAGGGCCGAAACGCCCTGGGACAGCACCTCCTTGGCGAAGATGCCGATGACGCCCCACATGAAGGCGGCCGCGAGAACGAAGAGCAGACCGCGAATATCCATCATTCAAAGCCCGTGGAGGTGAGAGTGGGCAGGGGGAAGGCGTGCATGAAGTCTCCTGGCGAACGGGGTGTTTGGCGCTGCGCCACTCTGGTCTAGAGGTTTTCGCCGTCTGCGTCAAAGGGGAGATAAATCCTTGCTCGTCAGAGTCTTGTGAGGATAGGGTGGAGCCATGCCCAGGCAGGATGAGTACACCATTGACCAATCCCTGGCCGGAGCCCGGCTGGACCGGGCCGTGGCCCGACTTGTGCCGGACTCGGGCCTTCGCCTACGGCGTCGGCTGTGCGAGGCGGGCCGGGTTGCGGTGGATGGTCGTGCCAGGGGGCCGGGCTACAAGGTGCGGCCGGGACAGATCATTGCGCTCCTTGCGTCCGAATCCAACAATCAGGAGAATACCATGCCCGACGACCAATCCGGTATCCGCGTCATCGAAGGCACCCCCATGCTGGCCGCCGTGTACAAGCCGGGCGGGCTGCACTCCGCGTCCGTGGCGGGCAAACCCGGCGCGAGCGTGGAAGGGGCGCTATCCGGTCTTTTCCCCGATGCCGAGCCGGTGCTGCTCAACCGGCTGGATTTCCTGACCTCCGGTCTGCTCCTGGTGGCCATGACCCCGGCCGGGGCCGAAGCGTATCGCGCTGCTGAGGACGCGGGCGGGGTGCGCAAGTTCTATCTCGCCCAGGTGCATGGCCGACTCGACGGCATGACCACGGTGCGCCGCCGCCTCGACACCGATGACCGGCCCACCACCCGCGTGCTGGACGAGGACGACCCGGACCCGCGCCGCTGGACCGACGTCACCGCAATGGCCCACGATCACGCGGCAGACACCACCCTGGTGCGCTGCCTGATCATGAAGGGAGCGCGTCACCAGATCAGGGCGCATCTGGCCAGCCTGGGCCATCCCATTGTCGGTGATCCGCTCTATGGGGAACCTGTCGGGGATGAGTCCGGCGCGAGCGGGCCGGTCATGTTTCTGCACCACCAGCGCGTCGAGTTGCCGGGGTTTGAGGCCCAGGTCGAACCGCCGTGGTCGTGATGTCTTGCAGGCAAAAGGCCCGGTCCGCGTGATGCGGGCCGGGCCTTTTCGATTCATTCGGACGGGATGCTATTTCTTCTTGTTTAGGGCTTCCTGGAGCTTGGTGCCGAGCATGCCCATGCCGGACGGGGCCGCCACGGTCTGCTTGGCGGGCGCGAACTGCTTCCAGTCGCCATCCTCGCGGGCGTCGCCCGTGGTCAGGGATATCTTGCGCTCCGCTGCCTTGACCTCGCCGATGACCACCTCCACGGTGTCGCCGGAGTGGAGCTTCTCAAAGGCGGCCGGGTTCTCGCTGCGGGCGAGGACCGACTTGGGCAGCAGGCCGGTGATGCCCGGCTCAAGCTGGATGAAGATGCCGAACTGCTCCTGCTTCTCCACCACGCCCTGCACCCGCTGGCCCGGGCGGTATTTCTCGACCACCTCCATCCACGGATCGCCCTCGGCGTCCTTCATGGACAGGCCGATGCGGCGGGTCTCGGGGTCGATGGACTTGATCTTGACGGCCACCTGCTGGCCTTCGGACACGAAGTCCGCAGGCTTGTTGACGCGCTTGGTGTAGCTCATCTCCGAGACGTGGACCAGACCGTCCACGCCCGGGGCGATCTCCACGAAGGCACCGAAATCGGCCAGCCGCACCACCTTGCCCGTGACCTTGTCGCCCTCGGCAAAGGTGGCGGAGAGGGTGTCCCAGGGGTCCTGGGCCAGTTCCTTCATGGAAAGGGAAATCTTGAGCTTGTCGGCCTTGCCCGTCTGCTCGATGCCCACGATCTTGGCCGAGACCCGCTGGCCCACGCTGACGGCCTCTTCTGGATGCCCGACCCGGGCATGGGAGAGCTGGGAGATGTGGACCAATCCGTCCAGGCCCGGCATGATCTCGACAAAGGCACCGAACGGGGCGAGCCGGGTGACGGTGCCCTCGATCACATCGCCCACCTTGGTCTCGGAGACGAAGGCGGCGGTGGACTCGGCGGACTCGCGCTCCAGCAGGTCGCGGCGTGAGACCACGATGTTGCGGCCGCGCTGCTCCAGCTTGGTGATGAGGAATTCCAGGGTCTTGCCCACGTAATCCTCGGCGTTTTCCACAAAGCGGTTGTCGATCTGGCTGACCGGACAGAAGGCGCGGTGCTGCATCACGGTGACAATGAAGCCGCCCTTGCAGGTGGAGTCCACCTTGCCTTCCACGGGCAGCCTGCCCGCCTTGGCCTCCTCCAGCATGGCCATTCCGCCGATGCCCGAGAGGGCGCGCGAGAGCTTGATGCCGCCGGAGTCGCTGCCCACGACGTACAGCTCGACCACATCGCCTTCCTTGACGGTGCAGTTGCCTTCGTCGTCCAGCATTTCCTCGCGTTCCACGATGCCGTCCAGCTTGGTGCCGGTATCGACGAAAATGGCGCTCTCGCCCACCTGAATGACGGTGCCGGACACCTTGTCGCCCACGTTGAGGGTGTCGCCGCCGCCTTCGCTGTACTGCTCGAACAGTTCGGCGAAGCTCGCCTCGCCTTCTTCCACGCCGTTTCGATCCTTGAATTCTTCGGACACGTTTTCAACCGTCTTGTAAAAGGGTTAGCTGAGCAGGGCCTTGGCAAAGTCCTTGCCGTTGAAGGGGCGTAGGTCTTCCATCTTTTCCCCCAGGCCCACAAAGGTGATGGGCAGCCTGTTCTGGAGGGTCACGGCCACCACCACGCCGCCCTTGGCCGTGCCGTCGAGTTTGGTCAATATGATCTCGTCCAGGCCCACGGCCTCGTTGAAGAGCTTGGTCTGCGAAAGGGCGTTCTGGCCGGTGGTGGCGTCGATGACCAGGACGCAGCGGTGGGGCGCGCCCGGATGCTTCTTGCCCAGCACGCGCTGCACCTTCTTCAGCTCCTCCATCAGGTTGACCTTGGTGTGGAGGCGACCGGCCGTGTCGAGCAGCAGCAGATCGTAGCCCTCGTTCACGGCCTTGTCCATGGCTTCGTAAGCCACTGCCGCCGGGTCAGACCCCTCGGCCTTGGCGAAAAATCCTGCGCCGATGCGCTTTGCCCAAACTTCAAGCTGCTCGATGGCTGCTGCCCGGAAGGTGTCGCCTGCCGCAATGAGCACCTTGCGGCCCTGCATTTGCGCCCGGTAGGCCAGTTTGGCGATGGTGGTGGTCTTGCCCACGCCGTTGACGCCGACCATCATCAGCACCTCGGGCGGGTTGACCGCCTCGATGCGCGGCGGCGTGCGGAAGATGTCTTCCAGTTCCTCGCGCAGTATCTCCTTGAAATCATCCGGGTTGTCTGTCCCGGCCTTGCGGGCGCGCACCTTGAGGTTGTCCATGAGCTGGCCCGCGGCCTCCATGCCCACGTCGGCCATGATCAGGATCTCTTCGAACCCGTCCCAGAAATCGTCATCCAGGCGGGAGTGAGACGAGAGCAGGCCGTCGATGCGCTTGGTGATCTGCTCGCGGGTCTTGGCGATGCCGTCGGAAAGTTTGAGGAAGAGCCGGTCGCGTTCGTCCTCCTCGTCCTCCAGATCCAGGGCCAGGGCCAGCCGGAATTGCAGCTCGGACCGGAAGTCGGCCACGGCCCGGTAGTCCATTTCGTCGAGCCAGGCCTCGAAGCGGCCGATGAATTCGCGCGCCTCGTCGTCGGGCGCGCCTAGCGCCTTGAAGAGAAAGGCGAGGCGCTCCCACAGCAGCGGGCCTTTCTGGTCCACGCCCTCGGTGATGATGGTCAGCCACTGCGACAGCTTCGGCTCGGCCTGGCGCAGGGCCAGGGTCAGGCCGGACTGCCAGTCGGCGGCGTCGGCCGGGGGGGGCGGGGGGGCCGGGGGACGAGCTGCGGCGTCAACGGCACTGGATTCAGGGGCGGCGGGCGCTCCGGCAGGCGGCTCTGGCGCGGCAATCGGTTCGGCAGGGGCCGACGCCGCCTCGGGCCCAGCCAGACCGTGCTCGCGCTTGTAGTCGTCCAAGGCCTGCTGCGCGATGTCCTCGGGGCTTTGCCAGACCTTTTTCAGTTTGCTGAAAAATCCCATCCGTTCCTCATAGGGTGATTGTCGTTGTGGCTCGGGCGTTTCTCATAGCTCACCTGCCATCAGGTGGCAATAGATGAAATGGATGGATCGGACCGTTGCCAAGGCGCGGCGAACCGGCTAGAACCGGGAAAAACTTTCGAGGATGGCTGAATATGAAGAGAACAAAGATACGGGCTGCCCTGGAAGCCACCGGTCCCATGGACGAGATTGTGATCATGGGCTGGGTGCGCACCAAGCGCGACAGCAAGGGCTTTTCCTTTGTGGAACTCAACGACGGCTCGACCCTGCTCAACATTCAGGCGGTCATCGACCATACCCCGGAGATCGAGGCCGCCCTGCACCGGGTTGGCACCGGGGCCTCGGTGCGCATCGGCGGGGCGCTGGTGGAATCGCCGGGCAAGGGGCAGAAGTGGGAGATCAGGGGCCGTTCCCTGGAGGTGCTCGGCGAGGCGGATCAGGAGACCTTTCCGCTCCAGAAGAAGCGCCACAGCGACGAGTTCCTGCGCACCATCGCCCACCTGCGGCCGCGCACCAACAAGTTCGGGGCCATGTTCCGCATCCGTTCCGAATTGGCCCAGGCCGTTCACAGGTTCTTTTCGGACAAGGGCTTCTTCTACATCCACACGCCCATCATCACCGGGTCAGACTGTGAGGGAGCGGGCGAGATGTTCCGTGTCACCAGCCTGGAGCCCGGCTCCGACGCATCGGCAGACAACGATTTCTTTGGCAAGCCCGCACAGCTTACGGTCTCGGGCCAGCTCTCGGCCGAGATGTTCGCCCTGTCCCTGGGCGAGGTGTACACCTTCGGCCCCACCTTCCGGGCCGAGAACTCCAACACTCCGCGCCATGTGGCCGAGTTCTGGATGATCGAGCCCGAGATGGCCTTTGCCGACCTCGCGGACGACATGGACCTGGGCGAGGAGATGGTCAAATATCTCATCACCCACATTCTTGATCATTGTCCCAACGATGTGGAACTCTTCGCCAAATGGGTGGACAAGGGTCTCATGCCGACCCTGGAGACCATCCAGGGAGAAACCTTTGAGCGGCTGCCCTACACCGAGGCCATCGACATCCTCAAGAAGGCCAAAAAGGACTTCGAGTATCCGGTGGAGTGGGGCATGGACCTGCAGACCGAGCACGAGCGGTTCCTGTGCGAGGAGCAGTTCGGCAAGCCGGTCTATGTCTACGATTACCCCAAGACCATCAAGCCGTTCTACATGCGGCTCAACGACGACGGCCGCACCGTGGCGGCCATGGACTGCCTCGTGCCGCGCATCGGTGAACTCATCGGCGGCAGCCAGCGCGAGGAGCGGCTCGATGTGCTCCTGGCGCGGATGCAGGCGATGCACCTCAGCGAGGAAGACTACTGGTGGTACCTTGACTCGCGTCGATTCGGCACGGCTCCCCACGCCGGGTTCGGCATGGGTTTTGAGCGCATGCTTATGCTCGTCACCGGCGTCACCAACATCCGCGATGTCATGCCTTTCCCCAGAACGCCCAACAGCCTGGAGTTCTAGAATCGGTATCAACGACACCCCCCTCCCAAGGCCCGGCGCAGTTTGCACCGGGCCTTGGTTTGTTTGGGAGTGCATGCGTTATTGATTGTATATGGTGCCGGGCGAGCTCGGGGGAGGGAAACGTGGCAGCTCGAAACAGGTGCTGGGCCATGAAAAACCAAAATCAATGAGGTCGTTCCCAGAACACCGCAAAAATGTGGCTGAAAATTTTTTCAAAAAAGTATTATAATTTGACAGGTTACCTTTTAGAAAATCAAAAGTCGTCATTTTCCTGGAAAAAGCGCTTGACCTCTGGAGGCGATTCACCTAGAACCTCTTTCGCCGCACGGGGAAGCCCGACAGGATGACCCGGCGGCTTGCTCTTTCTCAAGCGATAATGAATGGTTGGCCCGAAAGTAGTTTTGAGAAAAATGAAAAAAAGGGTTGACGGTCGGTCTGGAAAAACCTAGATTGTACTTTCCTGCATAGCGCAGGGCGTTCTTTGAGACGCAAGAG
>NZ_JASTWE010000059.1 GCF_030282845.1 Pseudodesulfovibrio pelocollis | reverse complement strand
CTAACGAGTCCCCCTCCTTTCTCCTTCCGGGGCGGGCAGGGGGACGGTCAGGTGGAATTACGTCGGGAGGTTTCATGGGAGTTCGCTACAAGCTGCTGATACTGTTGCTTTTTATCGCCATCACTCCATTGCTTGTGGTCGGAACCGGTGTGCGGGGCGATCTGGTCCGGCTGGGCGACAGGCTGGCGCTTCGCATCTCTGACACCCTGGTGAACAAGGCCAGCATGGGGCTGCTGCGCATAGTCGAGGACCATGCCCGCATCCTGCACCGAGAGAAGCAATTGCTGGAGTCCGGCACCTCGTTTCTCGCCTCCAAGATCGAGGGGGTGCTTTACGGCCACTCCCACATCATGACCGCTCCGGCCGTTGCGCCCTCGCCTGTCCTGACGCGGGAATTGCTGCAGGAGTATTATGTCGCGCACAGGCACGGCCGCCAGGGGCTTGATGTCGATTTCAACGCCTTGTCCGCCTGGGATGGCGAGGGTCGCCAGGCGCAGGTGCTCCCCGAGTCCATGCTCGGCCAGATCCTCCCGCTGTTGAGGGAACTCAAGTTCGATTATCCCGAGCTGGCCCTCTGGATCGAGATCCGGCTCCGGGACGGCGCGAGGATTGTCTACCCCGGCCCCGCATCCGGGGCGTCCATGCGAAGACCGGAATCCGGCGCTGCCGGGTTGGTTCACGAGCCGACATGGTCCTCCCCGTATCCTGACGAGTGGACCCGTCGCCTCGTCTTCCGCGTCACGGTTCCGGTGCGCGATGAAGTCGGCGCGGCGCAGGGCGAGGTGTCCATCGTGGTTCCGGTCGGCTCCTTGCTGCACAAGGGGCACCATGTGGACATGTACTCCGAGGAGGGCGTGGCCATGCTCGTGCAGTCTGAAGTCGAGCCCGGAAACGATGAGGCTACGCTGCGGATAATCGCCCGGGAGGCACAGGGAAAGGCCATGCACGACCACTGGATCGCCCCGGAACAGACCGTCTGGCTGACCTCGCCGGACACCGGGGAATATGGGCGGATGACCGCCTCGCTGCTCGACGCCACGCCGGGAGTCTCGGAGATGCCCTTTGAGGGACAAGACGCGTTGTGGGCGTATGCGCCCATTGATCATGGTGCCACGGCCCTGATGATCGTCGTGCCCAAGGCGGATGTGATCATGGAGGCGCTGGCCGCCAGGGACTTCATCCTGACCCGGATCGGCGACCACACCGCCAGGATGGGGGTCATCGGTCTTGTCGTGGCCCTTATGGTGGCGGGCATCGCCATTTTGCTGTCCAAGGTGCTGACCCGCAACATCGCCGCGCTGGTCACCGCCTCAGGCCGTGTGGCCAAGGGCGATTTCACGGCCCGGGCCGACGTGCGCGGCCGCGACGAGATCGGCCAGCTGGGCGCGGCCTTCAACCGGATGGTGCCCGCCCTGGCCGAGCGGGTGCGGCTGAAAAGTTCCCTTGAGGTGGCCCAGCAGGTCCAGCAGAGCCTGCTGCCGGATTCAGCCCCGGATTTTCCCGGCGCGGACATGGCGGCCATCAGCCGCTACTGCGATGAAACGGGTGGCGACTACTACGGTTTCATCCAGCGCGAGACACCCACCGGAGAGAGCTGCGTGGTCGCCGTGGGCGATGTCAGCGGGCACGGTATCCCGGCCGCGCTGCTCATGGCCTCGGCCCGGGCGTATCTGCGCTGCCACGCCGGGTCCGGCGCCCGGCTGGACGAGGTCGTGGCCCGGACCAACCGGCGCGTTTTCGAGGACGTGGACCAATCCGGCCGCTTCATGACCCTGTTTCTTCTGGAGATAGAACAGGGCCACACCATCCGCTGGGTGCGCGCCGGGCATGACCCCGCCCTGGTCTACGACCCGTCCGAAGACCGCTTTGACGAGCTTTCCGGCGAGGGTCTCCCCCTGGGCGTGACGCCGGACGCCGTCTTCACTATGAATGAGCGGTCTGACATGCCCTCGGGTCAGGTCATCATCATCGGTACCGACGGCATCTGGGAGATGCAGTCGCCGGACGGGGAAATGTTCGGCAAGGAGCGCTTGAAGAAGGTGGTCCGCGCCCATCACGGCGAGTCGTCGGCGTCGATCATTCGCGCCCTCGTGGATGCCCTTGGGGAGTTCCAGTCCACGGCCAATCAGGAGGACGACCTGACCGTGGCGGTGATCAAGCTGTCCGCAGACCGGCCCTGACGCGACGCCAAGCGACACCGCGACCCGCATGGGAAGAGGCCACATGAGAAACTGCACCGCTTATCAGTGACGCAGCATGGGTCGGAACCCTGGTGCAAGCTGACACCCAACTTGAGAAAACCAGGAATTATTAACGGATAAGTTCTGAGTGGAGCAAATTTATGCAAAAAAGCAATCTCGGGCCGTGTTTTGTGCGCAGAAAATGAAAAATGATTCAAGCAACATGCCTGAATCATTTGTCTTTCTTCTGGCGCGCCAGGGAGGATTCGAACCCCCGGCCGTCGGCTTAGAAGGCCGATGCTCTATCCAACTGAGCTACTGGCGCGTTGAGGGGTGTGATACTGGAACGCGCGGCGTGAGGTCAAGGGTTTCGTGCCGAAGTGGCAGGCGGTGGGCGGGGCTTCCCTGGCCGGGGGGTTCCTGCTACAAGGGACGGCGTGGAACCGCTCAAGGATTACGACGCACTGCAAGGATACATGGACAGGCTTGGCCTGTTCCATATGGATTTGGGCCTCGGGCGCATGGAGGCCTTCTGGGCGGCGCGCGGCATGCCCGGCATTCCGGTGGTCCATGTGGTCGGCACCAATGGCAAGGGCTCGACCTCGACCTTTCTCTGCTCCATCGCCCGGACCCACGGCACCAAGGCCGGGCTTTTCACCTCGCCCCATTTCGTGTCGCCGCGCGAGCGGGTGCAGGTCAACCGGGCGCTGCTCGGGCGCGACGAGTGGGTGGCGCTGGCCAATGAGGTGCTGACCACCCCGGGCGGCGAGGCGCTGACCTATTTCGAATTTCAGACCTGCCTTGCCATGCTCGCCTTTGAGAAGCGGAACGTGGACATGGCGGTGATGGAGGCCGGGCTGGGCGGTCGATTCGACGCCACCACGGTCTTTTCGCCGCGTCTGACCCTGTTCACTCCCATCGACATGGACCACGAGAAAATCCTCGGGCCAACCCTGGTGGACATTGCCCGGGACAAGGCCGGGGCCATCCATCCCGGCTCGGTGGCCGTGACCGGACCGCAGCGGGCCGAGGCCATGATCGAGCTTGCCAATCGGGCCGAGGCCGTGGGTGCGCGGCTGATCCCGGCCTCGGATGTGGCCGACCCGGTGGATGGTCTGCGGCTCGGATTATCCGGCCCGCACCAGCGCGACAACGCTCGCCTCGCCCTGGCCGGGTGGCGTGTCTTCGCGGCCATGGCCGATATCCGCAGCGAGGCCGACGCCGAGGGCTTCGGGCTTGAGTCCGCCTTTGTTCCCGGACGGTTGCAGCGGGTCAGCCTTGGCGGCCGCACGGTCATTCTTGACGGCGCGCACAACAGCCACGCCCTGGCCGCTCTGGGCGAAGCGCTGAAGGCTGATGGGATCAGGCCCGCGTCCGTGATCTTCGCCTGTCTGGCGGACAAGGACGTGTCTGCCATGCTGCCGCTGGTGCGGGCGCTGACCGATGGGCCGGTGCTGGTGCCCGGCATGGACAACGAGCGGGCCGGAGATGCGGCGCGCATCGCCTCGGAAATGGGCGGCGCGGCGCGGCCCGCAGCGACCCTGGCCGATGCCCTGTCGGAAGCCTTTGCCGCCCGGAGCGAGGCGCAGGGGCCGGTGCTCATCTGCGGCTCCTTGTATTTGCTCGGCGAGTTTTATAGGATGCACCCGGAATTTCTGACCAAATAGCAGCGGGAGAAGCATGAGCACATTATTTCGCCACCTGCCGTCCGTGGCCCAGGTGCTGGCGGGTCTGGATGCGGACCCGGATATCGCCGCCCTGCCGCGCCCGCTGGTCAAGGAGCAGATCAACGACTTTCTCGACATCTGCCGCGAGGAAATCCGCTCGGGCGTCATCGTGGACGCGGCCGCCCTGGCCCTGCCCGCGCTCATGCCGCGCCTGACCGCCTTTGTGCGCGCCCGCTCACGGCCCCATTTCCGCCGGGTGCTCAACGCCACGGGCGTGGTCATCCATACCAACCTCGGCCGCTCAGTGCTGGCCCGGGCGGCCATGGAGGCCGTGGCCGAGGCGTGCGCCCATTATTCCAACTGCGAGTTCGACCTGACCACGGGCAAACGGGGCAGCCGCTACAGCCATGTGGAAAAAATCCTGTGCGACATCACCGGGGCCGAGGCCGCCCTGGTGGTCAACAACAACGCGGCCGCCGTGCTGATCATGCTCGAAACCCTGGCCCGGGGGCGCGAGGTGATCGTCTCGCGCGGGCAATTGGTCGAGATCGGCGGCTCCTTCCGCATCCCGGACGTGATGGCCAAGTCCGGAGCGATCCTGCGCGAGGTGGGGGCCACCAACCGCACCCATATCCAAGATTACGAGCGAGCCATCGGCGACGAGACCGCAGCGCTGATGCGCGTGCATACCTCGAATTTCCGCATGGTCGGCTTCACCAAGGAAGTGAGCCTGCCGGAGATGCGCGCCCTTGGCGACAGATACGGCCTGCCGGTCATCGAGGACCTGGGCAGCGGCACCCTCTGCGATCTGGCCGGTCACGGCCTGCCGGGCGAGCCCACGGTGCAGCAGGTGGTGGCCCAGGGCGCGGACGTGGTCTCCTTTTCCGGCGACAAGGTGCTGGGAGGCCCCCAGGCGGGCATCATCGTGGGGCGCAAGGAATATGTGGAGCGCATCAAGCGCAACCCCCTCAACCGGGCCGTGCGCATCGACAAGATGACCCTGGCCGCGCTGGAGGCCACCCTGCGCCTCTACCTCGACATGGACACGGCCCGGCGCGAGGTGCCGACCCTGCGCATGATCACCGCGTCGCAGGACTCGCTACGCAGCAAGGCGCGCCGACTGGCCGACGCCGTGCGGGCCGAGCTGGGCGACACGGCCGGGGTAGCCATGCGCAAGGGCTTTTCCCGGGTGGGCGGCGGCGCGTTCCCGGAATACGATCTGCCGGGAACCCTGGTCTCGGTGGACGTGGCGGGCATTTCGGCGGAATCCCTGCGCGAGGCGCTGCTCAATACCGATCCGCCCCTGGTGGCGCGCATTGAGGACGATACGTTCCTGCTCGACCCGCGCACCCTGGCCTCAAGCGAACTCAAACTGGCGGCTGGCGCACTGCGTCAGGCCGTGGACACGATCAAGGACAAATCATGAGCAAGAAGAGCGCGAAACTCGAATACGAGCCGAAATCCGCCTGGGAGGTCTATTCCTCCAAGAAGGACATCAAGGCCATGGACGCCATGGCCGACAGGTATGTGGAGTTCCTGAGCCGCTGCAAGACCGAGCGGCTGGTCATGGACTTTGTCAGGGCCAAGGTCGATGCGGCCGGTTTCGTGGATGATCTGGCGGCCCCGCTGGCGTATCGCTTCAACCGCAACAAAACCTGCTTTCTGGCGCGCAAGGGCAGGCGTTCCTTGAGTCAGGGATTCCGGCTGGTTGGCGCCCACGGCGACTGCCCGCGCCTGGACCTCAAGCAGCGCCCCCTCTACGAGGACACGGACATCTGCCTGGCCAAGACCCACTACTACGGCGGCATCCGCAAGTACCAGTGGCTGACCATCCCCCTGGCCCTGCACGGCACGGTGGTCAGGAAGAGCGGCGAGGTGGTCACCGTGTGCATCGGCGAGGACCCGGCCGACCCGGTCTTCACCATCACCGACCTGCTGCCGCATCTGGCCTACAAGGAGATGGAGAAGAAGGTGGCTGACGCCTTTGACGCCGAGAAGCTGAACCTGATCATGGGCCAGTCACCTGCGGCCAAGGCGGGCAAAGACGACGAGGCGATCAAGGAGCCGGCCAAGCGCAAAGTGCTGGAATTGCTCAACGCCCGCTACGGCATCGACGAGGCCGATTTCTTCAGCGCCGAGATGCAGGCCGTGCCTGCCGGTCCGGCCCGCTTCGTGGGGCTCGACGCCTCCATCATCGGCGGCTACGGCCAGGACGACCGGTCCAGCGTCTTCTGCGCCCTGGAGGCGATGCTGGCCGAGCCTGACCCGGAGTATGCGCAGATCGTGCTCTTCTGGGACAAGGAGGAGATCGGCTCCGAGGGGGCCACCGGGGCCAACTCGCGCTTTTTCGAGAACTGCATGGAGGAGCTGGTGGAGGCGTGGGAGCCGGGCGCGCGGCTGTCGAGCGTGCTTTCGGGCGGCTCGGCCCTGTCCGCCGACGTGTCCGCCGCCCTGGACCCGGACCACAAGGACGTCTACGAGCCGCTCAATGCGGCCCGGTTGGGCCACGGCCCCTGCTTCAACAAGTTCACCGGCCATCGCGGCAAGGTGGGGGCCAACGACGCCCACCCGGACTTCATCGGTTGGCTCAGGCGCATTCTCGACGACGCGGGCATCCCCTGGCACATGTCCGAACTGGGCAAGGTGGACGTGGGCGGCGGCGGCACCGTGGCCAAGTTCCTGGCCGTCTACGGCATGGACGTCATCGACGTGGGCGTGCCCGTGCTCTCCATGCACTCCCCCTTCGAACTCTCCGCCAAGGCGGACATCTACGCCTGCACGTTGGCCTTCCGGGAATTTCTGAAGCAGTAGCGGCGGGCCGTCGGGAATGGTCCGATTGCTTCGTTGCAATCGTTTCTTTATATATTTGTGGCAAGTTGAGTTGAGTAGTTGTGATTGAATTAGGGCCACGACAACAATTAGTCGTGGCCCTAATTTCACCTATGCAGTTTGGGGTTTGATGGAGAAGGCCATGATGCAACATAATGCTAATCCTATCGCAAGGATTATCGCTGGGCATCCTGTCGATTTTACACCTTCATGTGAGATATCCAAGCTGTGGACAATGCTGGTCGCCTCTGCCGATGAATTGAGTTTTTTCATAAAATACTCCTGGTTATACGGTTACAAAAGCCACTGGACGCACTTGGTTATATGGTTAAAAAAAAGCCACTGGACGCACTTCTCCATAGGAGAATGCGCCAGTGGCACACAGTTGCTCTATTTCTTCTTAAGAATGAGGCAATTATTATGTAAAGAGCAAATAGTTCATCCATGAACCATGAGAAACTATTGCATCAGACTGAGGAAAAGTCAACTAAAAAATTTTAACTATATCCGTAATTCTGTAAAAATGTCAACTTTTCCAGTTGTGACAAGTGTTAAGAGTCGTACTTTCTCCCACCCCCCTCACTCCCCGTAGGCCGCTGCCAGTCCTTCCTCGGTGAGCATAACGTCTTCCACCGGGAATCCGGCGCGTTTGGCCTTGCGCATCCAGGCCAGGGCCTGGGGGATGTCGCGGTCCACGCCGAGGCCTGCGGCGTAGAGGTTGCCGAGGTAGTACATGGCCACGTCGTTGCCACGGTCGGCGGCGCGGGTGATGAGGGCGGCGCCCTTGGCCGGGTCGGCGGGCACGCCGTCGCCGTAGATGTGGAACAGGCCGAGCATCAGGGTGGCCTCGTCGAGGTTCTGGTCAGACGCCTGTTGCAGGAGGCTGGCGGCGCGCTCAAGGTCCGTGTCCACGCCCTCGCCCTCGGCGTACATGACGGCCAGATGGTACTGGGCCATGGCGTTTCCGGCCTCGGCCGCCTCGGTGTATTTGGCCAGGGCCGTGGCGTAGTCCTTTTGCAGATAGGCGCGGGTGCCCTGGCGCTCGGTGATCTGGCTGGCGACCACGCAGCCCGTCAGGGCCAGGGCGAGCAGGGCGGGGAGCAGCGTGTTTTTCATGCGTTGGCGAACCATGGTGTATGTCCTTGTCTGGTGCGAATGTGTCTTAAATGCTGGCGTGGCCGGTTAGTGCTGGCCATGTCCGCCGCTGTCGCCACCGCTGTCGCCGCCGCCCATGGCCTGCGATGAAGCCCCGGAGCGGTCGCTCTCAGCGCTGCGCTGGGCGCTCTGTTGCAGGCTGAGTTGGCGCAGGCGGCCGTAGTCCGGCCTGCCGCCCACGCCGCCCAGAGACGACTTGGTGCGGTTCACCTGCTCGCGAAAGGCCTGGACCCTGCGGTCGAGATCGCCCGATTGGCCCACCGCGCCCGGCTCGCCCTGGGTGGTCATGGGCGCGGCGTTGATGACGTTGCGCTGGACCTCGGGGCTGGTGGGCGCGGGCTGACTCATGGAGCCGTCGGTCCCCACCGAAGTGGAGAGCCCGGGCCGGTCCATGGTCACGGAGGCCGTGGGCGAGGTGACGCTGACCACATGGCCCGGCGCGATGGAGAGCACGCCGATGGTCTCCTGCGTCTGGGTGACCACGGCAAAGGGCTCGGTGCCCCGGATGCCGATGGTGGTCAGTGGGGTCTCAAGAGCGAATCCGTCCGGGTTCTGTTTGACGATCTCGCCGCTGAGCACGCGGAAGGTACCCATCCCCATCTTGAAGAGCAGCCTGGAGGCCGAGGGATCGTCGGAAAAGACATAGTCGTCGAGGGCGATGGTCGATTGCTGCCCCTGGGCCAGGATGGTCTGGTCGTTGAACCGGACCTCCACCGTGCTTTTCAGGCCCGTGGTCAGGACATCGTGGGCAAAGACCGGGTTGTCGAGGTCCAGCAGGCGGCTTTGGCCGTCCGGCCGGGCGGCGCTGACCGAACCGCTCAGGGCGACCACTTGGCCTATGGGTTGGCTCATGGCCGTGTCAGGGCCAGCCTGCGCCTTTGCAGGCAGCGGAGACAGCGCGGCGACCACGGCTACCATGGCTGCCATGGCGAGAATCAGGGAGAGTCTGATCACATGCTTCATTGGGCGTGCTTCTCCTGTCCGAAGAAATGGTTGTCCGATTCTGTAGAATACCCCGCAAGGCGCATGGCGTCAACGCCGGGCGTATTTCAGGCTGTCTTGTCCCGTGCTGTCTTGTCTGGCTCGGCCATGGCGGCCACGGCTTCAACCGGGATGAAAGTGCGCGCACTGATCTCGTCGATGGTCAGCCCCTCGGCCAGCAGACGGCGCACCAGCACGGGCAGCGGCTCGGCCACCTCGACCACGTGGCCGTCCGGGTCGTGCAGCCGGAAGCCGCGCTGGCCCCACGGCGCGGCCTGCACCGGGTGGATGATCTTCTGCCAGCGTGCATTGACGCGGGCGAAGTCCTGGTCCAGGGTCTCGCTCTCAAAGTACATTTCGAGGTTGCCCTGGCCCAGCGTGGTCGGGGGGGTGCGCGCGCCCTCGTAGATCACCTCGGTGGCGTGGTCCGCCTGCCAGATGGAAAAGCCGCTGGCAAAGGCCACGTGCGGGCCGTGGTCGGCCAGCACCGCCTGTCCAAGGACGTCTTGGTAAAAGGCTCGCGAGGCGGCGATGTCGGCCACCAGCAAGGCCGGGCCTGCAAAGGTCATGGGCATGGTTTCCTCCGGGTGTCTCTATTGGCGGGTGTCGAATCCGATGAAGTATCCGCGTTGTTGAGGGCTTCGCCGTTTTTGTCTATCGTGCTTTGCAGATACCAGAAACATCGGGCGCACGAAAGAGGGGAAGGACCGCATGCCTGTCATCATGGGAACCGCCGGGCACATCGACCACGGCAAGACCACGCTCATCAAGGCCCTCACGGGCATCGACTGCGACCGCCTCTCCGAAGAGAAGAAGCGCGGCATCACCATCGAACTGGGGTTCGCCTTTCTTGATCTCGGGCCGGGCGGTGGCGGAGCAGAGTCAGGTGCGGGGCAGGACGACGAGTCCCGGCTGGGCATCGTGGACGTGCCGGGTCACGAAAAATTCGTCAAGAACATGGTGGCCGGGGCCACGGGCGTGGACTTCGTCATGCTGGTCATCGCGGCGGACGAGGGCATCATGCCCCAGACTCGTGAGCATCTCGAAATATGCCAGCTCCTTGGCGTGAGCGACGGGCTGGTGGCCCTGACCAAGGCAGACATGGTGGACGAGGAATGGCTGGAGATGGTCAAGGACGAGGTGGCAGCTTGGCTTGAGCCATCCTTCCTTGGCGGCGCGCCCGTGGTGGCCGTGTCGAGCCACACCGGCCAGGGGCTGGACGAGCTCAAGGACACCCTGCGCGCCCTGATGGCCGATTTCACGCCCAGGCGGCGGTCCGACCTCTTCCGGCTACCCGTGGACCGCGTCTTCACCATGAAGGGGCACGGCACGGTGGTGACCGGTACCATGATCTCCGGCTCCCTGAGCGTGGGCGAGGAGGTCCGGCTCTATCCCGGAGACACCAAATCCAAAGTGCGCGGCCTGCAATCGCACGGCGTCACCGTGCAGACAGCCCGGGCAGGGCGCAGGACCGCCGTCAACCTGCACGGCCTGGAGGTGGACGACATCCGGCGCGGCGATGTGCTGGCCCGGCCCGACACCCTCGTTCCGGCCGAGGTCTGGGACATCGAGTTGAGCGTGCTCGAATCCTCGCGCCGACCCCTCAAGCATCGCAAGGAAGTCCATTTTCACCACGGCGCGCGCGAGGTGCTGGCGCGGATATACCTGCTCGACCGTGACGAACTCAAGCCGGGCGAAACGGCCGTGTGTCAGGTGCGGTTCACCGAGCCCCTGGCCGGGGTCTACGGTGACCGGGTGGTGCTGCGCTCATTCTCGCCGCTTCGCGCCTTTGCGGGTGGCCGGGTCATCGGCCCGCGCGGCCACAAGGTCAAGCGCTTCTCCCCGCTGGTGGAGGCCCTGGCCGCCCTGGCCCACGAATCGCCCGAGGTGGTGGCCGCGGCCCAGCTGGAACTGGCCGGGCCGCAGGGGCTCTCCTGGAGCGAGCTTTTGACCATGACCAACCTTGAATCCAAGGCACTGGAAAAGACCCTGGGCGTGCTCGGGGGCCAGCAAAAAGCCACACTCTTCGACCGCGAGGCGAGACAGTACGCGGGCGGGCAACTGGTCCAGGACCTGTCGGACAGCCTGCTGGCCTGGCTGGCCGCGTTCCACCGCAAGGACTCCATGAAGCCGGGCGTGCAGCGCGGCGAGCTGGCGTCGTCGTGGGGCAGGGGAGTGCCGCCCAAGCTCTTCCATTTCATTGTCGAGCGGCTGCTCAAGAAGGGCGACGTGGCGGCCGAGCAGGAAATGCTCAGGCTCAAGGATCACAGCGTGTCCCTGGCCTCGGACCAGGAGGCGGTGCGCGCGGCCCTGATGGCGGCCTATGGCCAGGGCGGGGTCACGCCGCCCAACCTCAAGGACGTGCTCGAACCGCTGGGCCTGACCGCCAGACAGGCAGCGCCCGTGCTCAAGCTGCTTCAGGATCAGGGGGAGCTGGTGCGGGTCAAGGACGACATGTACTACCATGGCCCGGCCCTGAATGGGATCAGGGACGCCATCGTCGGGTTCTTCGAGACGCGCGCCGAGATGTCGGCCCCGGACTTCAAGGATCTGACCGGCCTGTCGCGCAAGTACCTGATCCCGGTGCTCGAATACTTTGACAAGGAAAAGCTTACCGTGCGCGTGGGCGATGTCCGCCATTTCCGCAAACGCTCTTGACACCGCATCGGAGGCAACTTACGCCATGCTCATGGCACCAAAAATCATGATTCGCGGCGTCTGTGTCCTGCTCCTGTCGGTTGCGCTCGCCGCCTGCGCTGGTCGGGGGGCGGGGGGCGGCTCCAACTCCACCAACGCCGAGGCCACGGCCCAGGGGCTGGTGGACTCGGCCGAGCACATCCTGCAAGCCGGGCTGGACGGCGAGCGCGGCCAGGAGCTGCGCCGACTCATCAGCCAGGCCCGGGGGGCCATGATCGTGCCCGGCATGGGCAGCGTCAGCTTCCTCTTCTCCCTTGGCGGGGGCAACGGCCTGATGCTGGCCCAGACCGACAGCGGCTGGACCGGCCCTGCCTTCCTGACCAAGGGCACGGGCGGGCTGGGCATGCAGGCGGGCGTCACCCGGGTCTCGGGCATCATCCTCTACATGCGCGACGAGGATGTGCGCTATGTCCTCGAAACCGGCGCGCTGCTCCAGGGCCGGGCGGCCATCACCTTTCTCGACGCCGACTTCGAGGGCAACCGCACGCCCGAGTTCGTGGAGACCGGCGACGTCATCTTCGTGGGCCAGACAGAGGGGCTCTATGCGGGCATCGGCGTGAGCACCGGCGGCCTGTCCAACCGGACGAGTCTCAACGCGGCCTATCACCGCACGGCAGACGGCAGCCCCGAGCATGTGCTCTACGAAACCGGCGCAGTGCCAGAAGGTGCCCGTATCCTCATCGACATGCTGGAGCGCGCCTCGGCCCAGGGACGCGAGGCAACAAAAAAGGACGGAACCGAAGCTCCGTCCAATTGATGTCTCGTGGGGTGAGTGATGGGACTTGAACCCACGGCCACTTGGGCCACAACCAAGTGCTCTACCAACTGAGCTACACCCACCGCGTGAGGGGCATTTCTTAGCCAAGGTTTCACGTCCGGTCAAGCAAAACAATCACTAAAAGGGTATTCCATGGATAAACTTGTCATCAAAGGCGGCGTTCCGCTCCAGGGGGCCATCCGGGTCAGCGGCTCCAAGAACGCGGCCCTGCCCATCCTCATGGCCTGCCTGCTGGCCGAGGGGCGGGTGAACCTGACCAATGTCCCAAGGCTCGCGGACATCCGCACCTCCCTCAAGCTCCTGAACATCCTGGGCTGCGAGACTACCTTTGAGGGCAACGAGGCCACCAGCCATTGCGTGGGTCTCAAGCCCGAAGCGCCCTATGATCTGGTCAAGACCATGCGCGCCTCGGTGCTCTGCCTGGGGCCGCTGCTGGCCCGGCTGGGCGAGGCCCGGGTGGCCCTGCCCGGCGGCTGCGCCATCGGCGCGCGCCCGGTGGACTTGCACCTGCGCGGCCTGGAGCGCATGGGGGCCTCCTTCGAGATCACCGAGGGATACATCATAGGAACCTGCAAGGACGGCCTCAAGGGCGCGCACATCACCCTCGACTTCCCCACCGTGGGCGGCACCGAGAACCTGCTCATGGCCGCCAGCCTCGCCCAGGGGCGTACCACCATGGAAAACGCCGCGCGCGAGCCCGAGGTGGTGGACCTGGCCAACTTCCTCAACGCCTGCGGCGCGAAGATCACCGGGCAGGGCACCAGTATCCTGACCATCGACGGCGTCCCCTCCCTCTCGGGCTGCGACTACCGGGTCATGCCCGACCGCATCGAGGCGGGCACCTACATGGTGGCCGCAGCCATCACCGGCGGCGAACTGAAGATCGTCGGCTGCCCCTTTCAGGAACTGGACGCCGTGAGCTACAAGCTGCGCGAAATGGGCGTCTGGCTCCAGGAGGAGGACGGCCACGTGCTGGTGCGCCGGGCCAATGGCCTGCTCAGGAACGTGGACGTGACCACGCTGCCCCATCCCGGATTTCCCACTGACATGCAGGCCCAGCTCATGGCCTTGATGTGCTTTGGCCAGGGCACCGGGACCATCGAGGAGAAAATCTTCGAAAACCGCTTCATGCACGTGCTCGAACTCGTGCGCCTGGGCGCCGACGTCCGGCTCAAGGGCCGCACCGCCATGGTCCACGGCGTGGGCAAACTCACCGGCGCGCCGGTCATGGCCTCGGACCTGCGCGCCAGCGCCTCCCTGGTCCTGGCCGGACTCGCCGCCCAGGGCACCACCACCATCGAACGCATCTACCACCTCGACCGGGGCTACGAAAACATCGAAGCCAAACTCTCCGGCGTCGGCGCCCTCATCGAACGGGTGGCGGGTTAGGGGCGCGGGATTGGGGTTGGGGTGAGAGATTCCGGGGTGAAGTGCCA
>NZ_JASTWE010000058.1 GCF_030282845.1 Pseudodesulfovibrio pelocollis | reverse complement strand
AGCCCCAGGACGGGGCGAATCAAACCCTCGCGTACAGGAAGTACGCTTCGGCCTTGAACTTTTCTCGCGCCTCGCATCTCACCATTTTTGAACAGTCTGCATGGTTGGACTTTTTCAACGGTCAGCTAACCTTTTTCACCCCTACCAACAGGACGCAAAGCAATGTCAGCCAAAGCAATCGACTACAAAGCCATCGCCCGCGAGGGCATGCAGCGCGGCGTGAACATCCTCGCCGACGCGGTCAAGGTCACCCTCGGCCCCAAGGGCCGCAACGTGATGCTTGAGAAGACCTGGGGAGCGCCCCAGGTGACCAAGGACGGCGTCACCGTGGCCGAGAAGATCACCCTTGAGGACAAGCTCGAGAACATGGGCGCCCAGATGGTCAAGAAGGTCGCCTCCAAGACCAACGAGATCGCGGGCGACGGCACCACCACCGCCACCATCCTGGCCCAGATCATCTTCAACGAGGGCGTCAAGCTGCTGGCCGCCGGCCGCAACCCCATGTCCATCAAGCGCGGCATCGACGCCGCCGTTGAGGCCGTGGTGGCCGAGCTGGATTCCATGGCCAAGCCGGTCAAGAAAAGCTCCGAGATCGCCCAGGTGGGCTCCATCTCCGCCAACAACGACGAGACCATCGGCGCCATCCTGGCCGAGGCTGTCGAGAAGGTGGGCGACAACGGCGTCATCACCGTGGAGGAGTCCCAGGGCCTGACCACCGAGCTGGAGGTGGTCGAGGGCATGCAGTGGGACAACGGCTGGCTCTCCCCCTATTTCGTCACCAATCAGGACAAGCAGGAGGCCATCTTCGAGAAGCCGTTCATCCTGCTCTCCGAGGGCAAGATTTCGAGCATCAAGCCGCTCATTCCCATCCTTGAGGCCGTGGCCAAGGCAGGCCGCCCGCTGCTCATCATCGCCGAGACCGTGGAAAACGACGCCCTGGCCGGACTGACCATCAACGCCATGCGCGGCGCCCTCAAGGTCTGCGCGGTCAAGGCCCCTGGCTTTGGCGACCGGCGCAAGGACATGGTCCGCGACATCGCCGCCATGACCGGTGCCAGCGTCATCTCCGAGGATGCGGGCGTGACCCTCGAATCCATCAAGCCCCAGGATTTCGGCACGGCCAAGAAGGTCGTGGTGGGCAAGAAGAACACCCTCATCGTGGGCGGCGCTGGTGACAAGAAGGCCGTCACCGCCCGCTGCAACGAGATCAACAATCTCATCAGCAACGCCACAAGCGACTACGACCGCGAGAAGCTCCAGGAGCGCCTGGCCCGGCTTGCGGGCGGTGTGGCCGTGGTCAAGGTGGGCGCGCCCACCGAGATCGAGATGAAGGAGCGCAAGGACCGTGTGGAGGACGCCCTCAACGCCACCCGCGCCGCCGTGGACGAGGGCATCGTGCCCGGCGGCGGCACTGCCCTGGTGCGCGCGGGCAAGGTGCTGGCCAAGCTCAAGCTGACCGACGACACCGAGATGGCTGGCGCTCGCATCATCGCCCGTGCCGTGGAGGAGCCCCTCAAGCAGATCGCCAACAACTGCGGCCTCGAAGGCACCGTGGTGGTGGAGAAGGTCAAGGACCTCAAGGGTTCCAACGGCTTCAACGCCGCCACCGGCGAGTACGAGGATCTGGTCAAGGCGGGCGTCATCGACCCCAAGAAGGTCACCCGCATCGCCCTGCAGAACGCAGCCAGCGTGGCCAGCATGCTCCTGACCACCGAATGCGCCATCTCCGAGGCTCCCAAGGACAAGGACAAGAAATAGCGCTCACGCGCACGAATGAATCAGAAGGCCGGGCAGCGATGCCCGGCCTTTTTGCGTGGATTATTTTTCGGCTTCCAGCACCCGGCGGGAGCCGATGTAGTGGTTGCGCCAGAAGTCGTCGAGGAGGATGGATTCCATGACCCGCTTGCCGGAGCTGGGGGCGTGGATGAATGTGCCCCGGTCGGTGACGATGCCCACGTGCAGGGATTTGTCCTTGGATTTCATGCGGTGGAAGATGAGGTCGCCCGGGAGCAGGTCGCGGGTGTCCACCGGGTCGCCAGCGCCGAACTGCTGCCAGGAGACCCGGGGCAGGGTGACGCCGTTTTGATGGTAGGTGTACCAGACCAGCCCTGAGCAGTCGAAGCCGGTGGACGGCGAGGTGCCGCCCCAGGCGTAAGGTGCGCCCACCAGGGAACGGGCCGTGCGGACAACGGCAGCGGCCTTGTCCGAGGCCGGACGCTGGGCCGAGGCAGCCGGGGTCGCGCCGGGCGGGGGCGCGCTCTTGGTGGCGCACCCGGCCAGGAACAGCGCGCTGGCCAGGAGCGAGGCCAAAAGCACGGCGTGCGCGTATCCGGCTGTGCGCGGTGCTTCTCGAAGTATCGCGGGGTGCATCGCGCGAGGCAGCACACGGGACATCATGTGTCCCATCAGGGGGCGCGGAACGCTGGCGCAAGGGGTGTGGGGCATGGCAAACCTCGCTATCGGATTGCTGAAAGAGTCATTTGCTCAGGCTGTTCAAAAACGTTCGAGTGCAAGGCGCGAAAAAAGGTCAAGGCCGGAGCGTACCTCCAGTACGTGAGGATTTGACCTTTTTGAAGCAACGCAGCAATCGGGCGTTTTTCAACAGCCTGCTATCTGATCATCAGGAACGACTCCACCCCGCGCGCGCCCTCCACGGAGCGGGCGTGGGCGATGGCCGCGTCGCGCTCCGTGGCTGAGCCGACAATGCCCAGCAGGATGATGTGGCACTGCATGGTCTTGATGTCGATGTTGGTGGACCAGATGTCCGTGTCGGCCACCAGCTTCTGCTTGACCTGGGTGTACAGGCCGAGGTTGTCGGTGGTGCCGCAGTCGTCGTGGGCCTTCTTGGGCATGACAAAGGTGGTCACGGAGTGAACCCCCTTGGTGCCCTTGGCGATGGACTCGGCCCGCTTGACTTGGTCGCGGCTCTCGTACTGGCCCACCAGGAACACCTGCCCCTCGTAGCAAAAAGCGTCGAAATCAAGGTACTTGACCAGTTCGTCGTTAAGAAACGCCCGCTCGATGGAGTAGCTGATGTTCTTGTCGTTGGTCCAGTCGCCCAGGTTGCGTTCCTCCACGGCCACATCGTAGACCGTGCAGCCGGGCATCAGCAGGAGCGACATCAGCAGACCGAACAGGACACAAAGCGAAACGGTGCGCCGCATGGCCACCTCCTCGGGGAAGTCTAGATTATGTCTATAGCGTGTTTGCGTTCCGTCCGCAAGCCGGGGGCCGACGCGGTGTCGGCAGGACCGTCAGGGCGGACGATCACTCGGAATACACCGGAGGCCGGTCGGTGTCGAGGAGCGCGAGGGCTGCGTCCATGGCATCCCCGGGCACGGTCCAGGGGCCGGACCAGGGCGGGGGCAGGGTCAGGACCGCCTCATCCGGGCGCAGGGCAAAGCAGTGCAGGCGCATGGCCGTGCGCTGGCCGGGCGGGCCGTACTTGCCGTCACCGGCCACGGGGTGGCCGCGCGAGGCGAGCTGGACGCGGATCTGGTGGGTGCGGCCCGTGAGCAGGCGCACGGCCAGCAGGCTGCGTGCCTCGCCCCTGATCAGGCAGGCCACCTCGGCCAGGGCGGTTTTGCCCGCGCCGGGTTCGACTTTCTCGCGGCCCGGTTCGCCGCGTTTTTCCAGCCGGTCTTCGAGCAGGACCGTGCCCGGCTCGGGCCAGCGTCCCAGCACCCAGGTCAGGTAGAGCTTGTCCACGCGGCCCGAGGCGAAGCGGTCGTTGAGGTCGCGCAGGGCCTCGTAGGATTTGGCCGCCAGGAGCAGGCCCGAGGTGTCGCGGTCCAGGCGGTGGGCCAGGGTGGGCGCAAAGTCGGCACCGGCAAAGGCGGCGGCCAGCCGCGCGGCCACGGAGTCGTCGATGCCGTCGCCGCCGTGCACGGCCAGCCCGGCGGGCTTGGCAATGACCAGCAGCCGGTCGTCCTCATAGGCGAATTCGAGGGGCCCGCCCGGCGCGGATGGCGCGTCATTCCCGCCGGTGTAGGGCGGGATGCGCACGGTCTGGCCCGCAGCGATGCGGTCAAAGGGCTTGGCCCTCCCCTTGTCCACGCGCACCTGTCCCTTGCGTATCCAGCGCTGGACCGCTGATCGGGGCACAGCGCCGTCGAGCCTGCGTTCCAGGAACTGGAGCAGCTTCTGGCCCGACTCGGCGGGGGTGACGGTGACAAGCTGGGCTTGCGGCATGGGCAGGGTCCGGCGGCTGCCCGTGGGCGCGCCGCCGGTGGTCTCCGCTACTTGCGATACCAGGTGCCGGACGGGTCCTGGAGCCAGGTGCCCGCCGGGGCCTGCCGGGCGATGTGGTCGGCTCGGCGCTGGCCCACCAGATCGGCGGTGGTGCTGGTCTTGCGGGCGATGGCATCGTAGACCTCGGCCCGGTCCGCGTTCTCGCCCCGGACCACGTCCGCCTGCTTTTCCGGCCCCCGGAATTCGAGGAAGCCCTGGTTGTTCTCGCCCACCGCGCCCTCGGCCAGCAGGGCGGTGACCGCGGGCAGGCGCTCAAGCATCCTCTCCTTGATCCCCTGGGCCAGGGCCGGGGCAGCCAGCAGGCAGATGACCAGGGCCGCTGCGGCGATGATCGTTCCCTTATTTCGCATTGGGCGCCTCCGTCTGCGTTTTCTTTTGGTCGATGTCCGAGAAGAAGTCGTCCAGTGCCCTGTCCACCCTGACGTTGACGTCGATGGTGATGTGGATGGGCTTGACCTCCACCGGGGCCACCTCCACCCTGTGGGTCGAGCCGCAGCCAAGCGGCGCGAGCAGCAGGGCGGCGGCCATGATGGCGAATCCGTGTTTCATGATGATCCCCTTATTGAATGCGTCCGATGACGTCTTTATACAGCAAAATCCGGTCCAAAGGTAAGGTGAAGTTCACGTCCAGGCGCACTCCCTGGAAGTGCGAGCCGCCGATGTCCCCCTCGATCTTGACAAAGCCGCCGATGTCCTTGCGGTAGACAAAGGGAAGAATGTCCGCAGGCTTGCCATCCAGAGAGAGGCGCACGAGCAGGTCGCGGTCCACGGTGTCGGCGCGCAACCGTATCCATTTGTACTCGAAGTCTCCCAGCGCGGCCCGGGCCAGTTCCAGCTGGGAGCGCTCTGCCGTGCCCTCGGGGACGGCGGCCACGAGGTCGTCCAGTCCCTCCACCTGGATGAACCCGCCCTCGCCGGGCGTGGAGTGCAGAAAGCCCTGGTGGAAGGTGATCTGTCCGTTGCGCCAGCTCACGGGCAGTTCGCCGCTCAAGGTGGAGTCGCCCCGCGCCCTGGCCAGCCCGAGCTGTGCCAGCAGATCGGAGAGGCGAAGCCCGGTGCAGTGCAGGGTCACGTCGTATTCGTCGTGGCCCGGCACCACGCGGAAGGCCCGGCTCTCCACATGGCCGCCGCACCACTCGAAGCGGGCACGCTCCACCAGGGTCACGCCGCCCGGCTCCAGCTGGAAGGCGATCACCGCCTCGGTCATCTCGATGCCCGCCGCGCTGACCCGGTCGATGGTCAGCACCTGGGCCGGGGCGCTGCGGAACTCGATGACGTCCGGCGATTCGAAGAAGAGGCGGATGCCCTCCAGGCGAACGCCGCCCTCTTTTTCACCGCTCCTCTGCTCGCTGCCAAAGGCCATGGCCCCGTCAGACACGAAGAGCCCGAGCCGGGTGCGCAGGCCGGTGTCGTCAAAGGTCGCGCCGCCCTCGATGGCGAGGGTGCCGCTCACCGCCACCCCGGCCAGCGCGGGTGTCAGGGTGCCGGGGTCGAATCCGGCGGGCAGGTCGTAGCGGTCCACAGAGAAATCCAGCGCGGCGCTGCCCGTGTCGAGGGAGGCGGTTCCGGCAAAGGGGACGCGCAGCTTGGGCAGCAGGGGTGTGTCCAGATGGCCGCTGAACCGGAGGCCAAGAGCCTCCTGGCGCAGGGTCGCGGCCATGGAGCCGATGGCCCGGCCGCCTGCGCGTATTCCGGCCACGGTCAGGCGGCCGCTGTCGTGCCTGCCGGGCACGGGCCAGACCAGGGGCAGGCGCAGCGCCACCGCGCCGGTGGCGAAATCCGTGCCGTCCAGGGAACTGGTGCGGGTGCGCGCCTCCAGCACCGCGCTGGAAGTCAAGGACCGGTCAGGGGTTGCAGGCGATACCGTGCCGCGCAGGGACAGGGCCAGCCCGGCCAGCCGGACGGTGCGGCCGCCAGCCACGGCGCGCAGCGAGCCCTTCTCTTCCATGGACAGGGCCACGGCCCAGTCGTCGCCCTCGCGGGTGGCCTCGAAGATGCCCGGGATGATCGTGCCGGACGGGAATGTCGCGGTCGAGGCCAGGGTGAAGGCGGCGTGGACGGCGTCGGCGCTCAGGCTGACCTCGGGCACATGCAGGGTCAGCGGGTGCGGTCCGGTCAGGGCGATCGGGTCGAGCTGCGCGGTGGCGTTGCCATCTGCCAGTTGGGCGGCAAGGCGCAGGGGGGCTCCATCGGCCAGGGTCAGGCCGAGGCAGGCGAGGTCCGGCCGGTGCAGCGCGGCCGAGGCCGTGGCCTCCACCTCCTGCGGCCGTGACAGATCAAGGGCGGCCGTCAGGTCGAGGTCAAGGTCGCCGCCCACGGCCAGGGGCAGCAGATCACCCAGGCTGGCCAGCCGGAATCCGCTGGTGGTCATGGTCATGGTCACGTCGTCCATGGTCGGGCCGAGTTCGGCGGCCACGTCCACGGGCTGGTCGCGCACGCGCAGGGTGGCGGCCACGCGCAGGGAGTCGCCTACCTCGTCGGGCAGGACCACGGTGGCGGCAAAGGGAATGAACAGGCGCACGCCCGGCAGGTCCAGAGTCAGGGTCGAGTTCTCGATGACCAGCTCGTCAAGGGGCAGGTCGGGCAGGGGTGCCTTGCCTGCCTGGGGGTTCTTTTCGGTTGCCGGAAGCAGGTCGAGCAGGGGCAGGCGGAAGTTCTGGCCATCGTGGGAGGCGGTCAGGGCCGCGCCCCGGATGACCACCCGGTGAACGCGCCCGAGCTTGAGGGAGGCCGGGGTGTAGGTGACGCGCACGCTTTCAAGGCGCAGGCCGTCGGCCGGGTCGCCCGATGGCGCGGCCAGGGTCACGGGACCGATGTCGGCGGAGAAGAGTCCGGCGCTGCGGATGTGGAACTCGGCCACGGGCAGGCCCATGTCCCGGGCCAGTCGCGGAATGAGCCGCTCCAGATAGCCCGGCGTCCAGGCCGAGAGCCACCACCCCGCGCCCAGGCCCAGGGCCAGGACCCACGGCGTGACGCGAAGCGTCCACTTGATCAGGCTTCGGGCAAGGGATTTCGACATTCCCGCATCATAGTCGTCCTGCCCGGTCATTGGCAAGGAGGAGTGGCAACTATCGCAGCAGTCCCGGGGCAAAGGTCACAAGCCCAGGGAAGGCCATGAGCAGGGCGATGCAGACGATGTAGGCGGCCATGAAATAGCTCACCCCCTTGAATACCGAGGCCATGGGGACGTTCTTGGCCATGGAGGCCACGATGAACATGTTCACCCCCACCGGCGGGGTGATGGCCCCAAGGCTGGTGACCACGGTGATGAGCACGCCGAACCACAGCGGGTCGTAGCCCATGGCCGTGACCACCGGGAAGAAGATGGGGATGGTCACCAGGAGCAGGGCCAGGGCGTCCATGACCATGCCGCCCACCACGTAGATGAGGCAGATGACGGCGATGATGACCAGGGGCGGGATGGGCAGCCCGGCCACCCAGGCTGCGGCCTCGAAGGGCATGCGGGTGATGGTCAGGAACCGGCCGAAGATGACCGCGCCCAGGACGATGACCATGATCATGCAGGAGATCTTGAGGGTGTCGTTGACCGCCATACGGAATTTCTCGAAGGTCATGCGGCCCGTGGCCGTAGCCAGGAGCAGGGCCATGCCAGCGCCTGCCGCGCCCGCCTCGGTGGGCGTGAACAGGCCGAGGAAGAGCCCGCCCATGACCATGAGGAAGATGACCACCATCTCGATGGACCCGGGCAGGGAGCGCAGCTTGTCGGCCAGGGTGGTCTTGGGGCCGGCCGGGCCCCACTCGGGATGCCTGCGGCACAGGAGCCAGATGGTGGCCATGAAGAGCAGGGTCAGCAGGATGCCCGGGACCATGCCGCCCAGGAAGAGCTGGGCAATGGACTGGCTGGTCTGCAACCCGATGATGATGAGCACCACCGAAGGCGGGATGACCACGCCCAGGGTGGCTCCGGCCGCCACCGAGCCGGTGGAGAGGATCGGGTTGTACTTGAATTTCTTCATCTCGGGCAGGGCCACGGTGGACATGGTGGCCGCCGTGGCCGAGTTGGATCCGCAGATGGCCGAGAATCCGGCGCAGGCCAGGACAGTGGTCATGGCCAGGCCGCCGCGAATCTCGCCCATCCAGGCGTAGGCCGAGCGGTAGAGCCGCTCGTTGACGCCGGAGTAGAAGCAGATCTGGCCCATGAGGATGAACAGGGGGATCACCGTCAGCCCGTAGTTGGAGAACACGTCCCACAGCTCGGTGCCGAGCATGCCCGTGGCCGCCTTCCAGTTGAGGACGTAGGCAAAGCCCAGGAAGCCGATGATGCCCATGGCGAAGCCGACCGGGATGCGCAGAAAGAAGATGGCGGCCAGCAGGGCGGCCGTGCCGACGATGCCGGCGGTGATCGGGTCCATTAGTCCACCGTTTCGGATGTCAGGGTTTTGAGCGCGTCCACCGCCAGGACAAAGGTCAGGGCCAGACAGCCGAAGGCCGAGGCGTAGACAAAGGGGTGGAAGATGATGGTCAGGGTCTCGGAGACCTCGCCCGTGTCAACGAGGAAGGTGGCCCACTTCCACGTCTCGATGCCCGCCAGGGCGAAGAAGGCGCAGGAGGCGAGGCTGGTGCCCGCCTCGGCTGCCCGGCGTACGGCCCGGGGAAAACGCGCCAGCAGGATGCCCACGGCCACGTGCGAGCGCTGGCGCTGGGCAAAGGCCAGGGAAAAGGCGGCCACCACCGCGCCAAAAAAGCCCATCAGCTCGAAGGTGCCCTGGATGGGCACCCACACGGCGCGCAGGATCATGTTGGCGCAGGCCAGGGCGACCATGGCCACAAGGAAGATTCCGGCCAGCGCGGTCAGGCATTTCGCCAGGAGCGCGCTCAGTCTGTCGAGGGTGTCTATCATGGTTGGTGACGGCGCGCCCCGGCCTGAGCCGGGGCGCGCGCGGGGGTTACTTGCCGTGTTCGGCCTCGTACTGCGCCTTGAGGGCGAGCATGTCGGCCAGGATGGCGTCGGCGTCGAGGTCCGCCTTGGCCGCGTCCGCCTTCCACTGGTCGATGAGGCCCGCGCTCTTGGCGCGGATTTCCTCGTGCTCGGCCTCGGTCAGGGTGAAGACCTCCACCTGGTACTGTTCCCTGGACCACTCAAGGGAGTCATGGATGTGCTTGTCGAGGTACTGGCCGGTCCACAGGGCCTGATCGCGGCCGAGGTCGTCCAGGGTCTTCTTGACGTCCTCGGGCAGGGAGTCCCAGCGGGCCTTGTTCATGATCACCGCAAAGGGGTAGACCGGCATGTTGGTGATGGTCTCGTAGCGACAGAGTTCGGCGAAGTTGAAGTCCTTGAGCACGTCAAAGGAGGAGACCAGCCCCTTGACCACGCCCTTTTGCAGTGCTTCCGGGGTCTGGGACATGGGCATGCCCACGCCCCGGGCGCCCAGCGCCGAAAGGATGTCGAGGATGGAGCCTGAGGCGCGAAGCTCCACGCCGCGCAGATCGGACAGCTGCCTGACCGGCACCCGGCTCATGATGTTGGACGGGGCCGAGGTGAACACGGTCAGCACCTTGACGTCTCCAAGCTCGGCTGGCTGGTACTTCTGGTACAGGTCCCACATGGTCAGGCTGGCCACGGTGGTGGAGGTGAACGCCACCGGCAGGTTCAGCGCGGACATGGCCGGGAACACGCCGGGATAGTAGGGCAGGCTGATGCAGCCGATGTCGGCCTGGCCGGTCTGCACGCCGCGCAGCATGTTCTTGGCCCCGAGCAGGGTCGAGCCGGGGAAGGTCTGGATGGCCAGGGCCCCGCTGGTGCGCTTTTCCACCTTGTCCTTCCACCGCTCCATCTGGATGCAGGGGAATGTCGAGGCGGGCGGGAAGTTGGCGTAGGTCAGGGTGGTGGCCGCCACGGCAGTGGCCGCCATGAGGCAGGCCAGGGCGGCGGCCGCCAGCAGGGTGATCAGCGTTCTCATCGGTCTCTCTCCTTGGGGACTGTGCCATGCCCGGGCGGTGCTCCCACCCCGGGGTTACTGGGTGTGCAGGTCGTACGCCAGCACCACGGTCTGCCGGTTGGTGAAGCCCATGCCTCCGGGGAAGGTGTTGAGCAGCACGCACAGCTGCATGTTGCCGTCGTTGTTCAGGTCGGCCACGGCGATGTCGGACACCTGCCCTTTGATGCGGCGGGTCTTCCAGGACAGGGCCATGCCCACGCCGTCCCAGGTCAGGGCGTGGATCTCGCCCTGGGTGTAGTAGTTGAAGCGCTCGAAGACCTGGGCCGCCACCGAGAGGTCCCTGTTGACCAGCAGCTCGTACTGTCCCTTCCGGGACAGGGACGCCACGACCATGCGGAAGGGGACGTTGTAGGAGCTGACCACGGAATCCACCGAACCCGGTCCCATGCCCAGGGGTCTGTCGCTGGTGGCGATGCCGAGGCCCGAGCTGTTGTAGGTCTCCTCGTCCGTGGACGAGAGGCGCTCCATGGTCTGGCTGTAGACCTTGAGCCGGTGGGAGTCGTCGAGGACCACGTACTTGAAGCCGAACTCGTCGGGCAGATAGGCCATGCTGTAGATGGTGCCGAACTCGGGCGAAGGGATCGACTGGCCCAGTTCGATGCTGTTGCCTTTGAGGTATGCCTCGTTGATTCTCTGGGAGAAGAGGTGGCGGGTGCCCTTGTCCTGGGCGACCAGGATCGGGGTGTAAGCCGGGGGCATGCGCAACACGCCGAGGAACCGTCCGTAATCCTTGACCACGAACTGGAACTTGCCACCCTTGAAGGTGAGGATGTGCGATTTGGGCCATCCGTCGGGAGCCAGGAGCCCGCTGCGTCCCTGGGTCTGGTAGGTGCCGATGATCAGTTCAGGCACGCCGTCCCTGTCGAGATCGGCCGCCTCCAGGCGGAGGTACTGCGTGCTCGCGGTCAGGTCCATGGTGTCGAGCTGGCGCAGCTTGCCGTCTTCGTAGCGGTATGCGCCGATGCCCGTCCTGTGGAGGATGAAGACCTCGTTCTGGCCGTCGCCGCTGCCGTCTGCCACCACCATGCTGGTGGAGAAGAAGCGCAGGGTCTGGCTGCGCCAGCGGCCCTCGGTCTCGGAGCCGCCCTCATAGCGGAACTGCGGGTTGAGCGTGTCGGGCCGGTACTGGTCGTCCTGGGCCATGAGGAACTGGGTGTTGACAGGTTCCGTGGGATTGGACACACCGTCGCCGATGTCGGTCGTCCTGGCGACTGTCTCGCTGGCGCTGTATCCGGGGCGGCGGAAAACGTCGCCCATGACGGATTTGCTTTGGGCGTCGAGCCAGGAAGTGACCTGGTTGATGTTCATCTGGCCCTTGTTCTCCCAGTATCCATCGTCGGCACCCATGGCCATCATGGTCAGGGTGGCCTCATTGTCGAGGATGGAGATGGTGCCGGAGACCACGTAGTCGAGGCCCGTGGTGCGCAGGGCGTTGACCATGTCGGCCCGGCTCCTGGGCGTGGCGATGCCCTCGATGGCCGACATTCCGGCGGGCACAACGTGTCCGCCCCACTCCAGGCTGCTGCTCAGGCTGGACTGGAAGGCCTGGGGAAAGTAGGCGTATTTTTGCGGACCCGTGTAAGTGAACGGGAACACGGCAAATTTTTTCGTCCCCTGGGCCAGGGCCGGAGCGGCCGTGAGCAGAATCGCGAACAGGGCGATGGTCAGGGCGGCGAAACGTCGATTCAGCATGTATTCCTCCGTGCTGGGGCCGGTCGCGTCCATCCGGTTGTGCCCGGTCGGTCGCTTCTCGTATGGTTGTATCCTGTCGGTTGCGCCATGCGCTGCCGCATGGCAGGCACTTGTACCAGTTTCCGGCCCGGTATGCAAAGCCCCTTCTGCGGTTGCCTCCCCCCGGACAAGACGGTATTGGTCCGGCTGACCGGGGCGCGGCGGGGGTTTGGTTCGGGCCGCCTGCCGCTGTCGGCCCGGCCCGCGCCTCGCCATGGCCTGCAACCCGTCCCGGAGAGAGTTGATGACCACGATGCTTCGTACCTTCAGGCTTGTCTGCGACGCCCCGGATGTCTCGCGCGTCGAGGCACTGCTGGCCGAACAGGGTTTTGCCTTCGAGCCCGAGCCCTTTGATCACATGGCCCGGCGGCTGACGCGCGAGCCCTTTTCCCTGGGCGAGAGTCTGGCGGCCCGGTTCGGGCGTATATACATTCAAGACCGCTCCTCCATGCTCCCGCCGCTGCTGCTGGACCCGCCGCCTGGAGCCTGCGTCCTCGACATGTGCTCGGCCCCGGGCAGCAAGACCGGCCTGCTGTCACGTCTGGTCGGGCGCGGGGGATTCGTCTTCGCCTCCGAGCCATCGGCTGACCGGCTCGGCACCCTGCGCGCCAACCTGCGTCGCACCGGCTCCGTCAACACGGCCACGGCCAGGGCCAGGGCGCAGGAGCTGCCTTTCCCGGAAGGCTCGTGGGAGTTCATCCAGCTCGACCCGCCGTGCAGCGGCTGGGGCACGGTGGACAAGAATCCCAAGGTCATGGACCTCTGGGCCGAGGACAAGACCGGCCCCCTGGTGGCATTGCAAAAGACGCTCCTGACCAAGGCCACGACCCTGCTCGCGCCCGGCGGCCATGTGCTCTACTCCACCTGCACCACCAATGTGGAGGAGAACGAGGCCCAAGTGGCCTGGGCGCTCGAAGCCCTGGACCTGGAGCTTGAGCCTCTGGCCGCGCCGTCCGGCTTTGTTTTCGGCCCGCCCGCCCTGCCGGGCATGGAGGGCGTGCTGCGCGTGGCCGACGATTCCGAGGGACAGGGATTCTTCCTCGCCCGGTTCCGCAAACGGGGCGCCCCGTGCGCACCGATGGTTCCCGGTGCGCAGAAATCGTCCCTGCCCGGCACCCGGCTGGACCTGTCGAGCCTCGACAATGCGCAGGCCCTCAACCTGGAGGCGTTGCCCCCGGGCGAGGTGTACGATTTCGGCGGCAGGGCGTTTTTTCTGCATGCCCAGGCCCTGGCCCGGATGCCGGAAACCTTGCGCTGGCAGGGATTCCCGCTGGGCAAGGTGGCCGGTTCGGGCCGGGGGGAGGCCCGGGGGGAGAGCAGGAAGGAGAGCCGCCGGGCAGAGCGGGACCCGCGCCGCGCCCAGCCCCGGCAGGACACGCATTTCAAGCCCGACGGGGCGGCCCGGGTGCTCCTCCTCCCCCTTGAGGCGGTCCGCCCGGGCAACGCCCTCAATGCGGAGACCATCGCGGACCTTGAGCGGCTTGTGGCCGGGCAGAGCCTGGTCCACGCCCCGGGCAGCGGCCCGGTGGGGCTCTACTTTCAGGGACTGCCCCTGGCCTGGCTCTCGCGCAAGGGCGGGCGGGTCGTTTTGTCGGCAAAATAGCATATCATTTCAACGGATTGACTGCACACTATTTTTTGTCGAAAAGCGTTGACAAAAAAACCGCTCATGGGCAGTATCCCCTTCGCTGAACGCGGAAGAGTTGCCTGAGCGGAGCGCGTCACCCCGGCTGTGAAAATGGGTTGACAAAAAACTCCGGGCCAAGATAAAGACACTCTTCCTGCGGGCGGGTAGCTCAGCTGGGAGAGCATCGGCCTTACAAGCCGAGGGTCACAGGTTCGAGCCCTGTTCCGCCTACCAAATTTGCAGTAAAGCGTCACTTAACGCGCTTTATATAGATGCGGAGCCGTAGTTAAGTTGGTTATAACGCCGGCCTGTCACGCCGGAGGCCGAGGGTTCGAGTCCCTTCGGCTCCGCCACTAAAGATCAAGGACATCAATGAGAGTTGGTGTCCTTTTTCTTTGGCTTTGCCGATTTGCCGTTGTGTGGCTCGTTCACGTGGCTCCTTGCTTTTTTCAGTCTTGCATCGGGCCATTCATGCCCACCTCCACTCTTCTTCAAGCTCAATCGCTTCTTTATGTTGAGCGAGCAACTCTTGAGCAAGTTCCGTTGGAATGGATAATGTTTGCCAGAGAAAAACACTTCAATCGAATCTCAGAAGGACTAACATAGTGTCCTTCAAGCTGTTCTAAAAAATCAGATGGTATAATTTTACTCGGAGGGAATTAGAAGGATGGCTTACAAAAGGGATTCTTATCGGCTATTGCGGCGTGTACCTTTTCTCGAAGCATCTGCCCTAAGTCTGCTTCCTTTTCTAAAACAAAATACAATTCATCGAGTGAACACAGACAGAATACTGTTTTATGAAGAGACTCTTTGCACAAGGAAACCGCTGTATCCGCATAACCTGAGGCTGAGATGAATATCCCCCTAG
>NZ_JASTWE010000057.1 GCF_030282845.1 Pseudodesulfovibrio pelocollis | reverse complement strand
TTAACCGCCGCCCCCGAACCGCTCTATCACCCTATGCCGTGCCCCATCCGGCATGAGGTCGCTGCGCCAGAGGGTGAAGGCGTCCACCGTGAACTCGGGCCAGTCTCCGATGCGAGCATCGGCGGCGTCGCAGGCGGCCAGGGCCTCGAACCAGGGGTCTGGCGCTGCGCGGCGCACCCGGCCAAGGGTCAGGTGGGGATGATGGGGAGTCGCGGCGGGCGCAAAGCCGAGGGGCGCGAGGGCTTCGTCCACGGCTGAGGCCAGCCGGGCCAGTTCATCGCCGCCCCGGTCGAGACCGAGCCAGAGGACGCGCGGGGGCTGACCCCTTTTGCGTCCTCTGCCCGACGCGGCGGCCAGGGGCGGGAACGTGCCGCAGCCGCCGAGGCGGGCCGCGAAGGGCGCAAACGCCACCGCCGCAAGGGCTGCGGCCACGGCGTCCACCCTTTCCGGGGGCACGTCGCCGAGGAATTTCAGGGTCAGGTGCCAGGAGTCGGGCCGGGTCCAGCGGATGTCCGAGGCCAGCCGCCCGGCCAGACAATGGCGCACCACGGCCGCCCTCTCCCGGCAGGCCGGGGGAATGTCCACCCCCACGAAGAGTCTCGGCATGGTCGCGCCCTCCCCCTTCCTGCTCTTGAAAACGAAACGCCCCGGCCGGGTGCTTCCCGCCCAAGGCGTAGTCGATACCCCTGACTGGCCGTTAAATAATCATACCACACAGACTGTTCAAAAATGGTGAGATGCTAGGCGCGAAAAAAGTTCAAGGCCGAAGCGTACTCCTGGTACGTGAGGATTTGAACTTTTTGAAGCAACGACGCAGATCGCCGTTTTTCAACAGTCGGCTACGACAGGCCGTTGACCCTGGCCCAGAACTCAGGCCACTTGGCCAGCAGGCGGCGCATGGCCTTGCCCCGGTGGGAGCGGCGGTTCTTGACCTCGGGGTCCAGCTCGGCCACGTGGCAGCCCATCTCCGGGTCCACCACGATGACGTCGTAGCCGAAGCCGCCATTGCCCCGGTAGTCATGTCCCACGCGGATCTCGTAGCTGCCGTCCGCGTCGATGCCCTCGCCGGAAGGGGCCACGGCCACCATGACGCAGCGGTAACGGCCGGTGCGTTCTTCGTCAGGTACGCCGCGCAGCTCGGCCAGCAGTTTTTCGTTATTGGCGTGGTCGTCGCACGCCTCGCCAGCGAACCGGGCAGAGTAGACGCCCGGCGCGCCACCCAGAGCGTCCACCTCGATGCCCGAGTCGTCGGCAACGGCCACCAGCCCGGTGGCCTCGGCCACGGTGCGCGCCTTGATCAGCGCGTTTTCCAGAAAAGTGTCCCCGGTCTCGGGTATCTCGCCTATCTCCGGGAACTCCGCCAGACTGCGCACGCGCACCCCGAAGGGTTCGAGCAGCACCGAAAGCTCGCGGATCTTTCCCTTGTTGCCGGTGGCCAGGACAATGGTGTCCATGCAATCCCCCTGATGACTGGTGTGTGGAAACAGGGGATGTGCTTACCCGGACTCCTCGGAATCCGCAACCGCCAGGATGGGCGGCAGATACAGGGTGATCTTGGTGCCCGCGCCCACCCTGCTGACCAGGTCCACATCGCCGCCGATCTCGTCGATGATCTTGCGGGTCTGGGCCAGCCCGAGGCCAGCGCCCTTGCCCCGGGTGGAAAAGAACGGGCTGAATATCTTGTCGCGGATTTCGAGCGGGATGCCGTGGCCCGTGTCCTCCACGGCCAGCAGCGCATAGTTCTGGGTCATGGCCGTGGTCACCAGCAGGCGGCCGCCACCCTGCATGGCCTCAAGGGAGTTCTTGACCAGATTGATCAGGCACTGCTTGATCAGGTCAGGGTTGGCATGGACCCTGGCCACGTTCTCGTCCAGGTCCACCAGGGCCTCCACGCCCTGATTCCCGCAAGGCAGGCTCATGACCTCCATGGTGGCCCGCACCAGCTCGTTGATGTCAACCTCGGTCACCTGGGCCTCGGTGGGCCGGGTGAAGTTGAGCAGGCTCTTGAGGATTTCATCAAGACGCTTGGACTCCTCAAGGATGATCCCGATCTTCTCGCGCGCCTTCTCGTCCAGCCCGCCCGCCCGCATCAGCGAATTGGCAAAGCCGCTGATGGTGAAGAGCGGGTTGCGGATCTCATGGGCCATGTAGGTGGACAATTCGCCGATGGAGGCGAGCTTTTCGGCCTGTTGCAGCCGGTGTTCCATGGACGTGCGCTGGGTGATGTCGCGCCGGATGGCCACCACATGGCTGATCGTGCCATCCTCGTCGAACACGGGATGGGTATAGACGCGGAAATAGCGCACCCGGCCGTCGGTATCCACCTCGCTGGTCATGGTCTCGGCCTGGGCCCGGGTCTGCATGGTCCGGCCGAAGGGGTCCTTCTCGAACCCGCACTCGGGCTTGTCCGTGCCGGTGAAGACCTCGCAGTAGGAGCGGCCGACGATCTCCCTCTTGGCCCGGCCCAGCTTGTCGAGCACGGTCTTGTTCGCGCCCACGATCTCGCCCTTGTTGTCGAGAAAGAGTATTTCATGATCCATCTGGTCGATGATGGTCTTGAGCATGTTCTGGGTGTGCAGCAGGTCCATCTTGCAGGCCACCCATATCTTGTCCGATGTCAGCAGCTTGATGAAGAAACTCGCTGCGTTGCGCTCCACCAGAGTGACGCCGACAGGCAGCTGGGCGCGCAGATCTCCCACCAGCGCGGGCCTGCCCGTGGACTCGATGACCAGATTGATGGCCGGATGGCTTTCGAGCATGGCCCGGTAGTCCGGGTAAGTGGGAATGTTCGCCCCGGCCCGGGCACCGTCGGGCAAGGGACCTCCCCCGGGCAGGGCCACGGCCACCACGCCGATCTCCTGGAGCACCATGCTGTTGGCCTGGTCCTTGAACATCTGCCAAAATGTCAGTAGAGCCGGGATGTCGCCGATGACGCCGATGACGTACCGTTTGTCCTCGCCGTGTGTTGACAGCATTGTGACCTCCTGACCAGACGTGCTCCCCCGCCCGCCAACCGGGAAAGGGCATTGTCTGACACTAATACATTTGCAGGCTTTTTTCAAAGGATAAAGAGATGACGCACGATACCGCCACGCCGCTTTCGGTCTTCACCGTCAGCCTCGGATGCCCCAAGAATCTCGTGGATACCGAGCGCATGCTCGGCGTCCTCGGCCCGGCCATGGTCCCGGCAGACACCGTGGCCGGGGCGGACCTCGCCCTGGTCAACACCTGCGGCTTCATCCAGCCCGCGGTGGAGGAATCCGTGGCCGCCATCCTCGACGCCGTGCGCGATGCCGACGAGGCGGGCGAAAGCACCGGCCGCCGCCCCCTGGTGGCCGTGGCCGGATGCCTGGTCAGCCGCTACGGCCAAGACCTGCGCGACGAACTGCCCGAGGTGGACCTGTGGCTCTCCACCGACCAGCTCCACCTGTGGCCCGACATGATCGCCCAGGCCATGGCCCACGCCCGCCCCATTTCCGACGCACCGCGCCGACTCTCCACCGGCCCGGCCTTTGCCTACCTCAAGATCAGCGAGGGCTGCTCGCACAACTGCCGCTTCTGCACCATCCCCTCCATCCGCGGCCCGCATACGAGCCGCCCCGTGCAAGCCCTGCTGGCCGAGGCGCGCACCCTCGCGGCCAGTGTCCCGGAAATCGTCATCGTGGGCCAGGACTCCACCTCATACGGCTCGGACCTCGGTGGCGACAACACCATAAAACACCTCGTCACCGGGCTGGCCGACATCCCCGGTCTGGCCTGGCTGCGCCTCATGTATCTCTACCCGGCCGGGCTCACCGACGACCTGCTCGGGTTCCTCAAATCCATCGGCGAGCCGCTGCTGCCCTACTTCGACATCCCCCTCCAGCACGCCCACCCCGACGTGCTCGCCTCCATGGGCCGCCCCTTTGCCCGCAACCCGCGCAAGGTCATCGACCGGGTGCGCGCCCACTTCCCCGAGGCCGCCCTGCGCACCACCTTCATCGTCGGCTACCCCGGCGAGACCGACGAGCACTTCGAGCACCTGATGCGCTTTGTGGAGGAGACACGCTTCCACCACCTCGGCGTCTTCCCCTACTGGCCGGAAGAGGGCACCCCGGCGGCGGCCATGCCCCGTCAGGTGGGCCACGAAACCAAGCTCGCCCGGCGAGACGCCCTGATGGCCCTGCAAGCCGACATCAGCCGCGACATCATGGAATCCTACGTCGGCCAGACCCTGCCCGTGCTCATCGAAGCGCCCTCGCCGGAATGGCCCGGCCTGCACACCGGCCGCACCTGGTTCCAGGCCCCGGAAGTGGACGGCACCACCTACGTGGCCGCCCCGCCGGACAAAGACCTGACCCCCGGCACCATCGTACAGGCCGAGATAGACAAGGCGGACACCTACGATCTCTCGGGGCTTGTCTGACGATGGGGCGGGGCAGAGAGGAAGGAGGGAGGAGCCGTCGCTTTCGCTCCAGTTTTTTTAATGCCCTCCCGGCGGGGTTACTTTCTTTTGCTGGCCCAAAAGAAAGTAACCAAAGAAAAGGGCCTTTCCAGCTTGGCCGCCTGCACTCCACGGCCAAGAATCTGATCCAATCGGGGCTGCTCCCGAATCAAGTCGCCGAAGCGGCTCCGTGATTCGAAGAGCCGCAGCCCTCGCTTGGTCAGCTTCTAGGCCTTAGGAGGCTTAAGGGCTGGCGCACTCGGAGGCCGGAAGAATCAAGGCGGCAGAGGGCGGGATGGGCCTGCGATATCGTGAGATTTTCTTTATGTCCACGCTGGTCACATCATTTTTGGTTTTGCTTACGCCAGCCGCGCAATGGGCGGGAGCGTCGCAGCGCCAGTTCGTCGGGCCGCGTCCAGGGCGAAACTCGGCGGAGGCGGAGTCTTCGACGCCGACAACTGTTTCGCCAGCGGGCCGACGTTACTGGCGCGCGGCGCGGGAGACACGATCACAGAAGAAAAGCGCACTTTTTGGGTACTTTTTGGGGCGCCAGCCAAAAAGTACCTCGGCCCGAAGGGACGAAACCCTTCCCATAAAAATAACCGCCAAAGGCGGCTTCCTCATCTCTTCCTCTTTTCTCTTCTCTCTTTTCTCTTCTCTCTTTCCTCTTCTCTCTTCTGCCCCCTCCTCACCCGATCAGCCCCGCCTAATCCACCCGTCCCCCGGTCCCGGCTGGCAGCCGCCGCAACAACGCTATGGACGCCAGCAGCAGACACCCCTGCACCGCGAAGCCGTAATGAAAATACCCGGCGTCCCCCATGGCGCCGAGGAAGGTGGGCACCACTCCCAGCCCGATCAGGGCATTGGGCGGGCCCATGAGGGCCACGGCCACGCTGCGCTGCTCGGGCGGGAAGATCGTGGAGAGCATGGTGAACCCGGGCGCGAACATGAGTACCGACGCCGTGGGCTGGAACAGGACGGCCGCCACCAGCGCCGGGCCGGAACACAGCCCCAGGGCGAGCAGCCCGCCGCCGGACAGGAGCAGACACAGGAGGATGGCGGGGCGCGGCCCCCAGCGGTCGGTGATCCAGCCCGCCACAAAGGGGGTCGCACAGGCCAGGACGCGTGAGACGGCCAGCAGCCGGTTGGCCGTCTCGCGCTCAAAGCCGTGGACATCGGCCAGATAGAGGGGAAGCATGGCGTACGGCCCCACCGACGCCCCCACCCCCAGGCTGAAAAAGAGCACCAGCAGCCAGAAGTCCGAGCGCCGCAGAATCGAAAGCATCAGGCGCGGCCCGGGCACCACGCCCGGGAAGTTTCCGCCCCGGCCCGAGCGGATGAACCACAGCCCAAGCACGATCTGGACCGCGCCGAGCAGGACAAAGGGCGCCCGCCAGTCGTAGTGGAGCAGCACCGCCTCGGCCAGGAGCGGGGCTGCCACGTAGGCGAGGTTGGGGGCCAGTTCGTGTACGGCCATGGCCTTGCCCCAGTCCTCCTTGCGGATGAGGGAGAAGATGGTGGCGATGCCCGAGGGCAGGTACAGCCCGACGCAGACGCCAAGGACGAACACTGCGGTCAGCAGCCAGGCGTAGGTTCCGGCCAGGGGCACGGTCAGGGCGGCCGCGCCCACCAGCAGGGACGAGATACCCACTGTGCGGCGATGGGTGGCGGCCCGGGAAAGAAAGCCGCACAAAAGCAGCCCAAGGGCGTTGCCCGCGCCATGGACCATGAAGACCACCCCGGCCCCGGTATGGGCAAAGCCGAGATCGGCCTGGACAAGGGGCATGACCGGCGCAAGCATGACCCGCGAGAGAAAATTGAGGAAAAAGATGGCAGAGACGAAGAGCACGGCCGGAAGGGCCGCTCGAAATGGTCCCCGGATGTCTGAAGTGGGCGTGGGCATGGGTGTTTCTGGCTCTATTCCTTCGGCCGTCCGGGCGCAAGTCCTTTTGTGCAAGGGCTTTATTTTCATTACGTGCGGCTTGACCCGTTTCGCCGAAGCCGATACCTATTTCCAATACGGTGGCGGCGCAAACTTGCGCGTCCTCGGACCTTTTTTTCATTGAGACAATAATCGGCCCGGCTCCCTCGTGGCGGCTCGGGAGGGCAGGAGTTCAAGGAGACAGTCATGGATGTCGAACTGGCAAAACCCTTCATAAAAGCGGCGGTCGACGTGCTCTCGACCATGGCCTTTGTCAAGCCCCAGGTGGGCAAGCCCTATGTCAAGAAGAACACCGTGGCCGCTGGCGACGTGTCCGGCCTTGTGGGCATCACCGGCGAGCGCAACGGCAGCGTCTCCCTCTCCTTTTCCAAGGGATGCGCGGTGGCCATCGTCAAGAACATGCTCGGCGACGAGATCGACGACATCATGCAGGACGTGAAGGACGCGGTGGGCGAGCTGACCAACATGATCTCGGGACAGGCCCGGGCCGGACTGGCCGAGAGAGGGTACGTCTTCCAGGGCTCCACTCCCACGGTGATCATGGGCGACGGCCACACCATCTCCCACATGGCCAAGACCCCGATCATGGCCATCCCCTTCACCACGCCCGACGGCCACTTCACCATCGAATTCTGTTTCGAGTAGGCGACAGCCACCTTCAACGGCGGAGAGACGCATGGCGACGCTAGACGACTTCAGGAGCAAGGAATTTCTGGATCAGATAATGATCCTCAACGAGATCTCCGGCAACAAGGACTCCGGGGATCTGCCCGGGCTCATCGACCTGCTCAAGACCCCCGTGGGCGACACCTCCATCGACTACATGGTGGTCAACGCCCTCAACGCGGTGCTCTCCAGCAACGAGGCCACGGTCATCAAGGGATTGTCCGACCCCCATCCGGGCCTGCGCACCCTGTGCATCCGCGTGGCCGGTGAGCACGGCTTCCGCAATGCGGCAGGCCCCCTGGCCGAAATCGCCGCTGCGGAAACCGACCCGGACCAGCTCATGGAGGTCCTCAACGCCCTGGCCCGCATCGCCGCCCCCTCGGCCACGCCTGTGTTCCGGGCCCATCTGGACCATGAGGACCCGTTCATCAAGTCCGCCTGCATCGAGGCCCTGGGCAGGCTCCAGGACGAGGCATCCATCGACAGCTTCAAGGCCATGCTCGTTGAGAGCGAGGCCCCGGACCGCTACGAAACCTGCGACATCACCACCTGGAAGGCGGTGGAGGCCCTCTCCTCCTTCCAGCGCGATGACACCATCGGATTCCTGGTGGAAAAGCTCCACCACAAGAATCCCACGGTGCGGCGCATCATCACCGACGCCCTCACGGCCATGGGCAAACCCACGGTGCCCCTGCTGCTCCAGGCCTTCGAGACCGGCGACACCGACACCCGCATCCTGGCCGCCAACGTCCTGGGCTTCGTGCGCGACCGTGCCGGGGCCGACGGGCTGGTGGCCGCCTTTGACAAAGGGCAGGCCGACGACGCCAATGTCCGCTACGCCATGTACGAAGCCCTGGGCCGCATCGGCACCATGAAAGGCATCATCTGTCTGGTGGACGGGCTCCATGAGACCGACGAACTCATCCTCATGGCCGTGGTGGGCGGGCTTGAGCGGCACGTCAACCCCGGCATGATTTCCACCATGACCGCCATGGTCGCCAAGGCCGACGACCAGAGCGACAGGCTGGCCAAGGCGGTCATCGCCACCCGGGCCACCACCCTTTTCGACGCCCTGTACGAGAACGCTGGCGCGGGCGATGCCCTTATGGACGCCCTGGTCCAGTCGAGAGACCCCGAAATCATCGACGCCTTCCGGGCCGTGCTCGCGGACATCGGCGGCAGCCGGGCCGAGGAGGACATGCTCCGCCTGCCCCAGGTGGACATCACCACCAGGCAGGCCCTGGCCGCCGACGACTCGCGCTCCATGTGCGCCATGCACCGCGCCATCCTCACCGATCTCGGCTTCGAGCCATCCCTGGCTTCCAACGGTGAGGAGGCCTACGACCACATCGAGCAGGGCATCCAGTTCGAAGTCATCATCACCGACATGAACATGCCGGTCATGGACGGCATGGAGCTGGTGGGCAAGGTGCGCAACACCCCGGGCTACGAGGATGTGCCCATCATCATGGTCACCACCGAGTCCGAGGCCTCGCAGCAGAGCCTGGCCAGCAAGGCCGGAGTCACGGCCTTCGTCACCAAGCCCTTCAAGCCCGAGACCCTCAAGGCCAAGATCCTGGAGGTCACGGGCGGCTGATCACACCGCCTCCCTTCCCACAGTGCAGAAAGGCCGGGCGCGGAGACATCTCCGCGCCCGGCCTTTTTTCCATGGGTCAGGGTTTTCAGCGGCCGTCGCCCTCGCCGGGCCGTGAAGGCAGCGCCTCGCGCAGGAACTCCGCCGTCCTGGCCGCCACCTCGGCCGAATAGAGCATGTAGACATGGCCCATGGGCCGGACCATGTGCTCGACCCAGCCCGGGCGGCCCGGACGCAGGCAGGAGCGGGGAAAGACAAAGTCGTCCACCGGGCTGATCAGGGCGAGCCTCGGGCAGTCCGGCTCGGGCAGCGTCTCCACCCGGGCCGGTATGCCGCCCCCGGCCTCGCCGCAGGCCGGAATCAGGCCCCGCGCCATGGTGCCAACACCCAGCCGGGCCAGCTCGGACCCGCCATGGGGCGAACCCAGCGCCACCAGGGCCGCCACCCGGTCGCGGCAACGCGAATCCGCGGCCACGGCCCGGCAAACCAGCCCGCCCAGGCTGTGGCCCACCAGAATGGCCCGCGCCCCGGGCCGGGGCCCGAGGAGCCGGTCCAGGGTTTGGCACAGCCCTTCCACAGCCTGGTCGAACTGCCCGGTGAAGCTGTTGTATTCATAGGTGTGCAGGTCGGTGAACCCGGCCCGGGCGAGCCTGCGGGAGAAAAGCACCCAGGCCGAACGGTTGTGATAGAGGCCGTGCACCAGGACCACGGGCAGGTTCCCGGCCGCGCGTTCGCGGCGCGGCAGCCAGGCCAGGGGATAGGCCATGAGCGCCGCCACCCCGGCCACGAAGGAGGTCGCCATTCCGGCCAGCAGCGGACGGGCCAGCCCGCCCCCGCTGTCCCGGATCCCGGCCAGCAGTCCGGCCCGGGCGTTGGACGCCAGAAAGGCGGCGTAGCGGACCAGGGAAAACACGAGCAGGACGACGCAGACAACGATCAGGGTCCAGGCGAAAAATGACATGTCCGCATGGTACAGGCCCGGGGCCTTGACCGCAACGCCAACCCGCCCTTGCCTGCACGGGCGCGGCAAGGTACTCTTACCCCTGAAACCCAAGGAGATTCCCCGTGGCCGACACCTTTTTGTGCATCGACATCGGCAGCGGCACCCAGGACGTGCTGCTCTACTCGCCTGACATGGAAGTCGAGAACTGCCCCAAGTTCGTGCTCCCGGCCCCGGCCCGGCGCATCGGCGAGCACATCCGGCAACTGACCGGCAAGGGCCGGAACATCTGGCTGCACGGCAGCAACATGGGCGGCGGGGTGAGCCGGGCCGTCCGCGCCCACCAGCAGGCCGGGCTGGCCGTGGCCGCCACCCGCAGCGCGGCTTACACCATGGCCGACGATCTCGCCGCGCTGGAGGAATCGGGCGTCCGGCTGGACGAGCAGTGCCCGGACGGCTTTGCGCCGGTACGGCTCACGGATTTTGACGAGGCGTGGTGGCGCAGATTCTTCGAGACGGCCGAGCTGGACTGGCCCGGCTCGGTGGCCGCCTGCGCCCAGGACCACGGCTTTCATCCCGGCAAGTCAAACCGCATGGGCCGGTTCGACCTCTGGCGCTCCCTGCTGACCGAGGGCGCGGGACGGCCCGAGACCCTGGTCTGGGACACCCCGCCCGCCATGCTCACCCGGCTGGCCGACCTGGGCCGCGACATTGGTGGTGGTCCCGTGGCCGACACCGGGGCCGCAGCCGTGCTCGGGGCGCTCTATGTGGACGAAATTGAGCGCCACGGCCGCGAGACCGGCATCACCCTGGTCAACATCGGCAATTCGCACCTCATCGCCTTTCTGCTGTTCAATGGCCGCATCCATGGCGTGTACGAGCAGCACACCGGCTGCGTGGACGGCCCCAAGCTCTGGGCAGACCTGGCCCAGTTCCGGCAGGGCCGCCTGAGCTTCGAGCGCGTGTTCGATGAAAAGGGCCACGGCTGCCTGACTCTGGACCTGCCCGCCGAGGCCGGGGGATTCGGCCCCACCTATGTCCTCGGCCCGCGCCGGAGTTTGTTGGCCGGGTACGACGTGACCTTTCCGGCACCCGGCGGCGACATGATGCTGGCGGGCTGCTTCGGCCTGATCAAGGGACTTTCCCTGCGCGATTGAATCACGCCACAGGGTGGCACCGGGACAAGCTCGAAATCTTCAACTCGGGCTAGGCACACTCCAGTTGACGTGATATGATGAGCGCTACCAACCACAAAGGCGTGCGGAAAACGCTCTGCCCGGCCAGCCGGTCCTCCCGGCCTGCCCTGGCACACACCATCCAGACAAGGAGCCGTCATGAACAAGCTGCTCAAAATAGGCCTCATCGTCATCGGCTCGCTGCTCGCCCTGTTTGTGGCTGCGGCGGTCATCCTGGTCCTCACCGTGGACCCCAACAAGTACAAGAATGAAATCTCCCAACTGGTCAAGGAGCAGACCGGACGCGACCTCGTCTTCGAGGGCGACATCGGGTTCAGCTTCTTCCCCTGGCTCGGCCTTGAGGTCGGGCCGGTGGCCCTGGGCAACCGGCCCGGCTTCGCGCCCGAGGCCATGGTTCGAGTCAACCGGGCCGAGGCATCCATCCGCATCATGCCGCTCTTCTCGGGCGAGGTGGCCATCGGTGTCATCGCCCTGGACGGGTTCACCGCCAATCTGGCCGTCAACGCGCAGGGCGTGAACAACTGGGACGATCTGGCCAAACCCGCGGACACGGCTGCGCCAGCCCCGAAACAGGACCAGCCCGCCGATTCCGGCTCCGGACAATCCATCAAGGATCTGTCGGTGCTCGGCGTGGAGATCACCAATGCCAGCCTCGTCTACGACGACGCGGTTTCGGGCAAGAGAATCTCCCTGGCCAACCTCGACCTCGTGGTGGGCGAGATCGGCGACAAGCGCCCATTCCCCTTTGAGCTGGCCTTTGACCTGGCCATGAACGAGCCAAAGATCGCCACCCGGCCGAAGCTGACCGGCACGGCCGTCTTCGACCTCGACGCCGCCACCTTTGACGTCACCGGCCTGACCCTCGACGCCCTGGGCATGCGCCTGACCGGCTTTGCCTATGTCAGGACCAAGGACGGGGCGGCCTATTCCGGCGAGCTGGACCTCGCCCGCACCAGCCCGCGCGAGATCATGAAGCAGCTGGCCATGGAGCCGCCGGTCACGGCCGACACAACCGCCCTCACGGCCCTGACCGCCTCCCTCAAGTTCAACGGCACGGACAACGCCGCCGCCCTCGAATCCCTGCGCATCACCCTTGACGACACCACCATCACCGGCACCGGCTCGGTCAAGAACTTCGCCAAACCCGCCATCGAGTTCACCATCAACGTGGACGACATCGACGCGGACCGGTACATGCCCCCGCCCAGCCAAGGCGACACCGGCAAGGCCGAACCCGCCGCCCCGGCCGACGCTTCTCCGGCCACCGAGCCCGACCTTGCCGCCCTGCGCGACCTGGACCTGAGCGGGCGCATCACCGTGGGCAAGGCCAAGGCCATGAACCTGCGCGTGGCCGACATCGTCTGCCAGATCCTGGCCCGGGGCGGCATGCTGACCATCAAGCCCTTCACGGCCAAGCTCTACGACGGCACCATCGACGCCACCACGGTGCTCGACGCCAGGCCGAAGCTGGCCGCGTGGAAGGCCCAGGCCACGGCATCGGGCATCCAGGCCGGGCCGCTGCTCAAGGACATGACCGGCAAGGACAAGCTGCACGGCGCGACTGTGGTCAAGTATGACCTCTCCGGCACTGGCCTGACCCCGGACGCCATTAAGCGGTCCCTCTCGGGCACGGCCTCCTTCGCCTTCACCGACGGAGCCATCAACGGCATCAACGTGGCCAAGATGCTGCGCGACGCCTTCAACACCCTGCGCGGCAGGCCTGTGTCGGGCGACGAGCCCATGCGCACCGACTTCGCCGAACTGCTCGGCAGTGTGCGCATCACCAACGGCCACATCGTCAACGACGACCTGCTCATGAAGTCGCCGCTCTTGCGCGTCACCGGCAAAGGCTGGGCCGATCTGCCCAAGGACAGCGTGGACTATCTGGCCACGGTCACGGTGGTGGGCACCCTCAAGGGCCAGGACGGCGCATCCATCGAGGAACTGACCGGCCTGCCCCTGCCCATCCGGGCCAGGGGCTCCCTGGTCGACCCCTCCATCAGCCTGGACATGAAGGCCCTGGCCGAGGCGCTGCTCAAGGGAACCTTCAAGGATGGCACCAAGGCGGTGGAGGAAACCCTGCGCCAGACCATTCTCGGCACCCCCAAGACCGGAGAAACCGGCGGCGACGCGGCCGAGCCCGAGAAGAAATCCCCGGTGGACCTGCTCAAGAAGCTCTTCTAGGGCGAACCAAACCCATGAAAAAAGGCCGGGCACACGAACGTGCCCGGCCTTTTCCGTCATTGATGCGAGGCTATAGCGAGGCTAGAAGCGCAGCGACAGGCAGGTCAACCCGCCGTCGAGCTTTCGGAATTCGGACATGTCCAGTTCCACCGTGGGGCGGCCCAAATCCTTGATTGCGGCCAGGGTGCGCGGGAATCCGGCGGGCACGATGACCGTGCCGTTGATGAACAGGCAGTTGCGGGCGTAGGCCTCGTCGTCATCCACCACGATGCGTCGGAACCGGGCCAGCTCAGGGGCCTTGTCGAAAAACGGCGAGACCAGCAGCGTGTCGTCGCCGATGAAATTGACATCGGTCTTGAAATGCAGGGTGTCGCCCATCTCCAGGGCATGCCAGGAGTAGCCGTGGCGGGCCAGGGTCTCGCCCAGGGCCGTGGCCCCGGCCACATTGGTGCGCTCGGACAGGCCGATGAAGAAGGTGTCCCCCACCTGGAGCACATCGCCGCCCTCGAACAGGGCGGGCGGAATGACACGCACCACCGGCCTGTGGCGTGCCAGCACCGGCTCGATGCTTGCCTCCTCTCCCTGGCGCGAGGCCGCGCCCAGCGGGGCCAGCACCGCGACATGCTCGCAGACCACGGCCGTATCCTCAACAAAACAGCAGTCCGGATACCCCGGCTCGGAATTGAGCACCGTGACCTCCAGGCCCAGGGCGGCCAGGGTCATGCAGTAGGCCTTGTGCTGGGCCAGGGCGAGTTGATGGTCAGGGATTCCAAGACCGGCGCTGGTGATGCCGTCAACCATCTCTTCGGACGGGCGGCGCGTGATGGCGTGTGTAAACATCGCCGCTTGATACTTCATTTTTTTCCGGCTGAAAACCATTTTTAGCCGGGGTGCGACCAACAGAAAGCGGGAAAGGGGCACACCCCCTTTCCCGCGCCGCGCCGCGCCCGCCCCGGAACTGTCGGTTAGTACAGGGCGACCTTCAGGGCCCCAAGCACATTCTCCATGACGTTCATGTAGGCCGACACGCCCGGATTACCGGCAAAGTGCAACCCCACCGCCTTGTTGCTCTCGCGCGACACCACCAGCGCTCCGGAGTCGCCCCCGGCGCTGCCGTAGCTGGCAGCCACCTGATCGACCATCCTGTAGCGGTTGCCAAGCGCGTCCGCGACCACAATGGTCACCTTGTCGGCCACCACCACTCCGGCGGTCAGCTCGGTGGTCTTGCCGTTCTTCATCACCGCCATGCCGATGGTGATGTCGGCGGCGGGGACGCACTGCGCCACATACGGCCTCACAGGGGTGATCAGGTCCTCCTCCACTGTGGCCAGGGCCGCGTCCACAAGGTTGTCCTGGGTAGTGGACAGGGGCACGAAGGACCACAGCTGGCCCACGGCGTCGTTGATCGTGCCCCCGTCGTTGGGACCAGGCTGGATGGCCTCGGTGCCCGTCGGGAAGGCGTTGTTCTTGGCCAGCACGTGGTTGCAGCTGAGGACGAAGTAGTGACTCTGCGCTCCGAACACGCCCACGGCAAAGGCGCCCAGCGTGCCGGTGGCCTTGGCGCTCTTGTGGATCGCGCCCACGCTGTACCCTGTTTCAAGGGGGCGCACCTTGGCTGTCAACGCTCCGAAGACCACGTGGCCCACCTCCACCACGTCGGTCCTGACATCGCCGAACCTGTCCGGGATGCGGTCCCCTTCAGCCAGTTGGGCCGTCTCCAGCTTCTCGATCACCTGCACCTGGATGCAGGCCTCGGCCGTGGCCAGACCGCCCACCCACTTGTGCCCACGGCCCACGCCGATCACGTTCCTGATCCGGCCACCCAGCAAGCTGATGACCGCTTCGTCAAGGACCGCCTCCACGCGATCCAGCTCCTCCCTCGACAGCCTGACGGCCTCGAAGTCCACTTCCGCAATTCGCATTTTTCTCATGTCCAAATCCTCCTTTGGTGCCCGGAGCCATGCCAACGCCTGCGCCGCAGCGCCAAGATAGGCACCGGCCACCCTCCCCCGAAAGCCCCACCCTGTTTGGGCGGGGGCGACGATTTGGGACTGTTTACGTTGTTAAAATATAGGTTATGCGTAACACAACAGCAACCTGATATCGAGACCTCTGCGCATCTCACCTTTGCGTCCGCATCTTGCCCTCTGCACTCGATTTGATGGTGTGATCGCGCCTCAACTTGGGCTCAATTCCGGCTTTTCCCGGCCATTTCTGGCCGAAATGCCGGATTTTGGACGCACCTCTCCCATCAGGCTCGCGCCAGTCG
>NZ_JASTWE010000056.1 GCF_030282845.1 Pseudodesulfovibrio pelocollis | reverse complement strand
CTAAAGGAGATTATAGAAGATTGCCCCGATCAAATGATTTCAATTGTGGGTCATAATTTTACAACGAGAGTTCCGCGTATTGATATCTCCACCGATGGGTCGTGGTTCAGCATTATTCGTTCTACCCCTGAGGAGGCCTTGGAAGAGGGGATGAATCTGTGTCCGGGAAAGGTGAAATCCTATCTTTCGGATGCAGAGAGTGGATAACCTCCCATGGCACAAAATCGCCGTTTTTCGCATAATGATGGTATCCATTCAGAAAATTCGCAAATGATTTCAAGAGATACAAGCCACGCTCCTTGAATGGCATTCAAGGGGTCGTCACAATGAATGAAAAACCCCCGAAAATCGGGGGCATTTTTTGGTCCGCACCTCTGCTGAACGCCCCGGATCGCTCCGGGGCTTTTCCTTCCCTTTCCTTTCGATGCGTCATTGCGACTTGGCCAGGGCCTGATCCAGGTCGGCGATGATGTCCTCCACATCCTCGATGCCCACGGAGATGCGGATCATGTCCGGCGGGACGCCCGCGGCCAGCTGCTCGGCCGGGGTGGACTGGGAGTGGGTGGTCGAGGCCGGATGGATGACCAGGGTCTTGGCGTCGAGGATGTTGGCCAGATGCGAGCAGAGCCTGACCGACTCGATGAACCGCTGCCCGGCCTCAAGCCCGCCCTTGACCCCGAAGCCGAAGACCGCGCCCGGCCCCAGCGGGAACATGGCCGCTGCCCGGTCGTGGTCCTTGTGGCTTGGCAAGCCGGCGTAGTTGACCCACTCCACGGCGTAGTGTGTTTCCAGGAATTCCGAGACCTTGCGGGCGTTCTCGCAATGCTTGCGCACGCGCAGGGGCAGGGTTTCGAGCCCCTGGAGGATGAGGAAGCTGTTCATGGGTGACAGGGCCGCCCCGGTGTCGCGCAGCAGGCCGATGCGCGTCTTGGTGGCCAGGGCCGGGCAGGCTTTGCCCTGCGCGCCGCCCAGGGCCTCCCAGAGGTTGACCCCGCCATAGGTGGGGTCCGACCCGGTCAGCTCGGGATATTTGCCCGACGCGCCCCAGTCGAAGCTGCCCTTGTCCACGATGACGCCGCCGATGGCCGTGCCGTGGCCGCCGATGATCTTGGTCAGCGAGTAGACCAGGATGTCGGCCCCGTGGTCGAACCCGTTGAACATGGGCGGCGGCGAGACCGTGGCGTCGAGGACAAGGGGCAGGCCGTGGGCGTGGGCCACGTCGGCGATGCCCCTGATGTCGTCCACGTTGCAGCGCGGGTTGCCAATGGACTCGGTGTAGACAAGCCGCGTGTTCCTGTCGATGGCCGCCGCGAAGTTGGCCGGATCGGACGAGTCCACGAACCGCGCCTCGATGCCGAACCGCTTGAGGGTGTGCTCGAACAGGGTCTGGGTGCCGCCGTAGAGATTGGAGCCGGTGACGATGTTCTGCCCGGCCGAGGTGATGGTGGTCACGGCGTAGAAGATGGCGGCCATGCCCGAGGCCGTGGCCAGCGCGCCCGCCGCCCCGTGCAGTTCGGCCAGCCGCCGCTCCAGCACATCGGTGGTCGGGTTCATCAGCCGGGTATAAATGTAGCCCGGCTCCCTGAGGGCGAAGAGGTTGGCCGCGTGCTCGGTGTCGCGGAAGACATAGCTGGTGGTCAGGTACACGGGCACGGCCCTTGAGCCGGTGTCGGCATCGGGCGAATGCCCCGCATGCAGGGCCAGGGTCTGCGGCCCCAGGGGTTTGTCGGCCATGGTTGCGCTCCTGTGGTCAAAGATTTCGGCCTGCCGCGCGGCCATGCGGGCAGTCCTTCCACTTCACCATGCGCAAAAGCCCCGATTTAGGCAAGTCCCGATGTTTCGCCCCCGCCCGAGGTTCCTTCCGATCCGGCCCCGCCCAGCCCGGTCCGGCCGAGCCAGGCGGCAAAGGCTTCCTGGGCGCGTGCGCCGTAGGCCTCCTTGCGGAATTTCTTCTTCATCTTGCCGGGCAGGCCGGGCATGAGGCCGAAATTGACATTGGAAGGCTGGAATCGCTTGTTGGGCTTAGTGGCCAGATGCCCCAGAAGCGCCCCCAGGGCCGTCTCGGACGGCGGCGCAGGCACGGGCCCGCCGGACAGCCTCCGCGCCAGCGACAGCCCCACCCAGAGGCCGCAGGCGGCGGATTCCAGATACCCTTCCACCCCGGTGAGCTGCCCGGCGAGATAATAGCCGGGCCGGGCCCGAAGCTGGAGGTCGCCATCGAGCACCTCGGGCGCGTTGACATAGGTATTGCGATGGATGGAACCAAGGCGCAGGAACTCGGCGTTTTCAAGACCGGGGATCATGCGGAAAATGCGCCTTTGTTCCGGGTACTTGAGCTTGGTCTGAAAGCCCACGAGGTTGAAGGCGGTCTTGTCTTGGTTCTCGGTGCGCAGCTGGACCACGGCAAAGGGCCGCTCGCCGGTCCTGGGGTCCGTCAACCCCACGGGTTTGAGGGGGCCGAAAGCCAGGGTCATCTCGCCACGCTCGGCCATGGCCTCAACAGGCAGGCACCCCTCGAAGTGAACCTCCTGCTCGAAATCGCGCGGCAGGACCTTGTCGCCCGCCAGCAGCGCGGCCACAAAACCCTTGTACTCGTCCTCGGTCATGGGGCAGTTGAGGTAGTCGTCGTCCTCGGGCTTCCAGCGCGAGCCCCAAAAGGCCTTGTCGAAATCAATGGATTCGCGGGTCACGATGGGCGCGATGGCGTCGTAGAAATAAAGCCGCTCGTCGCCCACCACGCTGATCAGGCTGGCCGTCAGCGACTGGCTGGCCAGCGGCCCGGCGGCCACGACCACGGCATCGGCCCCGGCCAGTTCGGGCGCGTCGAGGTCCGCGATCTCGCGGCGGATGACCGTGATCAGCGGGTGTTCGCTGATCCTGCGGGTGATGTGTTCGGAGAAAAGCGCCCTGTCCACGGCCAGGGCTCCGCCTGCCGGGACCTTGGTGGCGTGGGCCGCTTCCATGATCAGGCTGCCCAGGCTGTCCATCTCGTCCTTGAGCAGGCCGATGGCCGCTGCCGGGCCGATGGCGCGAAAGGAGTTGGAGCAGACCAGCTCGGCCAGCCCGTCCTCGGTGTGCGCCTCGGACCGCTTGTCCGGCTTCATCTCGTACAGTTCGACAGACACCCCGGCCCGGGCCAGCTGCCAGGCGCAGTCGCACCCGGCCAGACCGCCGCCGATGATCGCAACCCGTGCCATTTCATATCCCCGGTATCGTTTACGTTCGCCGTGATATGCCGTATACGGGGCAAAACGGCGAACCTGTGAAAAGCCTGATGGAACAGACAATGAGCGACACGCTTCTGGACATACGCGGGCTGACGACCCGGTTTTCCTCCCCGCAAGGCATCGCCAAGGCGGTGGATACCGTCAGCCTCTCCCTAATGCAAGGGGAAACCCTGGCCGTGGTAGGCGAGTCCGGCTGCGGCAAGACCGTGCTCGCCCTGTCCATCCTCGGCCTGGTGCCCGATCCGCCAGGCCGGGTCACTGACGGCTCCATCCTCTACCAGGGGCACGATCTGCTCGCCATGGACGAGTCCGAGCTGCGGCGCATCCGGGGCAACCAGATCTCCATGGTCTTCCAGGAGCCCATGACCGCTCTCAACCCTGTCTTCCGCATCGACGACCAGATCGCCGAGCCGCTGCGGCTGCACCAGGGGCTGGACCGGCGCGCGGCCTTGGCCGGGGCCGTGGACGCCCTGGCCCTGGTTGGCATCCCCAACCCGGTCAAGGTGGCCCGGGCCTATCCCCACGAACTGTCCGGCGGCATGCGCCAGCGGGTGATGATCGCCATGGCCCTGGCCTGCAACCCGGCCATTCTCATCGCCGACGAACCGACCACGGCGCTCGATGTCACGGTCCAGGCCCAGATTCTCGACCTGATGAACGAACTCAAGGCGCGCATGAACGGCTCGCTGATGCTCATCACCCACGACCTCGGCGTGGTGGCGCGCATGGCCCAGCGGGTGGCGGTGATGTATGCGGGCAAGGTGGTGGAGCTGTGCGAGGTGGGGCCGCTTTTCGCAGAGCCGCTGCACCCCTATACCCGTGGGCTGCTCGCCTCGGTCCCTGTACTGGGCGACCGCAGCGAGCTGAACCCAATCCCCGGCATCGTGCCCGGCATCTTCGACCTGCCCGAGGGGTGCCGGTTCCGCCCCCGCTGCAAGGACGCCTTTGACCGCTGCACGACCCTGCCCCCGCTCCTTGAGGCCGGATCGGGCCGCCGGGTGCGCTGCTGGCTTCATCAATAGGAGGACGCCGCCATTTCCGCCTTTCTCCAACTCATCGACGTGGGCAAGCACTACAAGGTCACCAGCGGCCTGCTGGGGCTCAAGACCGATGCCGTGCGCGCCGTGGACGGCGTCAGCCTGACCGTCAGCAAGGGCGAAACCCTGGGGCTGGTGGGCGAATCGGGCTGCGGCAAATCCACCCTGGCCAAGTGCGTCATGGGCCTCGAATCGATCAGCTCCGGCCGCATCGTCTTCCAGGACCGCGACGTGTCCGACTGGCCCGAGAAAGCACTGCGCCGCAAGATGCAGATGATCTTCCAAGACCCTTACTCGTCGCTCAATCCGCGCCAGAAAATCGGCTCCATCATCCGCGAGGGGCTGGATATCCATTCCATTGGCACACGGGCCGAACGCCGCGCCCGGGTGCAGGAGCTGCTGGGCCTTGTGGGCCTTCGGCCCGAGCACGGCACCCGCTATCCCCACGAATTCTCCGGCGGCCAGCGCCAGCGCGTGGCAGTGGCCCGGACCCTGGCCCTGGACCCTGACCTGATCGTCTGCGACGAGCCGGTCTCGGCGCTTGATGTCTCGGTCCAGGCCCAGATCCTGCGCCTGCTCAAGACCCTTCAAACCCGGCTCGACCTGACCTATGTCTTCATCTCCCACGACCTGTCCGTGGTCAGCCACATTGCGGACCGGGTGGCCGTCATGTACCTGGGCCGGATCATGGAGATCGGGCCGGGCGCGGATATCTTCGCCACCCCCCGGCATCCCTATACCGAGGCCCTGCTCTCGGCCGTGCTCACGCCCGATCCCACGCGCCGGACCGAGCGCATCCCCTTGAGCGGCGAACTGCCAAGCCCCATGAACCCGCCCTCGGGCTGTCCCTTCCATCCCCGCTGCCCCAAGGCCTTTGAGCGCTGCCCGCAGGAGCGGCCGGAGCTGCGCGAGACAGCCCCAGGCGTCCAGGTGGCCTGCTGGCTGTATTGACCTTTCTGTCATGCTCACAGGATGCGCCAACTGTGTCTGGACATGGCCGGAACACGGGCATACCATCAGCAGCAAATCTGGCAATAGACTAAACTTGTTGTCTATTTTGTTAAGCCTAAAGTTTAACTTTAACATTTTGCGGAGCCTGCAATGATCACCAGCCAAGACGCCCTGACCCTGCTCAAGGCACACAACGACGAGCCCAACCTGATCCACCACGCCCTGGAGTCCGAGGCGGTCATGCGCGGTCTGGCCCGCAGGCTGGGGCGCGACGAGGAACTGTGGGGAGTGACCGGACTGCTCCACGACCTGGACTACGCCGCCACCCGCGACAACCACGCCCGCCACGGGCTGGACAGCGTGGACATGCTCGCCGGAAAACTGCCCGACGAGGCGCTGGACGCCATCCGCCGCCACGCCTCGGAACTGAACGGGGCCGAAGGGCCGCAGACCGAATTCGACCACGCCCTGCGTTGCGGCGAGACCGTCACCGGCATGGTCCACGCAGGCGCTCTGGTCAGGCCCACCCGCATCGATGGCATGCAGCCCAAGAGCCTGAAAAAGAAAATGAAGGACAAGGCGTTCGCGGCCAGTGTCAACCGCGACTGCATCCGCGAATGCGAGCGCATCGGCCTTGAGCTTGGCGAATTCCTCCAGGTGGCCATCGACGCCATCACCGACATTGCGCCCGAAGTGGGTCTTGCGCCCGAGTGATCGGCTCGGCGGCAACACAGGCCAAGGACTTCCCGCCCGATGATCATCCCGTGGTTGCACGATCACCGTCTTTGTACTACGCCAGAGTGTCCTGACGAAAACCCTTCCCACACCCGGGAGGCAGCGGAGCAGACGTGGCGACGATAGACCAGTCCCTGGCGCATGGCGACTCCATCATCCACACCATGGACCCCCGGGTGCGGCTTGGTTGCGCCGTGCTGCTGACCGTGACCACCGCCCTGCTCCACTGGCTGCCCCCGGCCCTGCTCGCCTTGGCCACCGGAGCCGGGCTGACGCTCCTGGCCGGGCTGCGGCCGCAAACCGTGATCCGGCGGCTGGCCGTGGTCAACGTGTTCATCGTCTTCCTCTGGATATTTCTGCCCTTTTCCGTGCCCCTCGCCGCCCAGGGCGAACCCGTCCTGCGTCTTGGCCCCCTGGCCGCCAGCCGCGCGGGTGTGGACCTCGCCCTGCTGATCACGGTCAAGTCCAACGCCATCGTCCTGACCCTGCTCGCCCTGATGGCCACCATCCCCATGCAGGACCTTGGCCCGGCCATGCAGCGGCTCAAGGTGCCGGAAAAGCTCTGCCATATCCTGCTCTTCACCTACCGCTACCTCTTTGTCATCCACCAGGAATACCGAACCATGCGCCGGGCCATGGCCGCACGCGGCTTCACGCCCGGCACCAACCGCCACACCTATCGCGCCGTGGCCTGGCTGATGGGCATGCTCCTGGTCAGGAGCTGGGACCGGGCTGAGCGCGTGCATAGCGCCATGCGCTGCCGGGGCTTCCGGGGCCGCTTCCATTCCATGGCCCGCTTCACCGTGTCGGCCCGCGACGTCATGCTGCTCGCGGGCTGCACCGCCATGGCCGCGGCCTTCATCTGGCTCGAAACCACCCGCAGGGGGCTTGCATGACCAGCGCCGTCATCGAACTCTCGGATATCGAATACACCTTCCCTGGCCGCGGCATCTGCCTGTCGGGACTGAACTTCCACCTGCACGAGGGAGAGAGGGTCGGCCTCTTCGGCCCCAATGGCGCGGGCAAGACCACCATGCTCCACATCCTCATGGGGCTGCTCCACCCGCAGCGGGGCGAGGTGCGCCTCTTCGGGCGAACCATGGCCGATGGCCGGGCCTTTGACGAGGCGCGCCTGCGCATCGGGTTCCTGTTCCAGAACTCCGACGACCAGCTCTTCTGCCCCACCGTGCTCGACGACGTGGCCTTTGGCCCCCTCAACCAGGGCCTGTCGCCCGACGAGGCCCGGCAGAGGGCGACCGAAGCCCTGACCACGGTGGGCCTCTCCGGATTCGAGGACTATGTGCCCTACCGACTCTCCGGGGGCGAGAAGAAACTGGTGGCCCTGGCCACCATCCTGTCCATGCGCCCCGAGGTGCTGGTGCTCGACGAGCCCACCACCGGCCTCTCGCCCGAGTCCAGGGAGCGGCTGGTGTCCATCCTGGCCGGGCTGCCCATGGCCCGGCTGGTGGTCTCCCACGAGCCCGACTTCCTGGCCGCCACCACGGACACGCTCCTGGCCCTGCGCGACGGACGCATCGTGCCCGGCCGCCTCGCCCCGCACAGCCATGTCCATGTTCATGAAGAGGGCGACATCCCGCACCAGCACTGACCGGCATCGGCAATCCGGCCCGCCCGGTTCTCGCCCGGCCTCGTCTTGCGACTTGACCGCGCGGCTGCATTTGCGCACACTTGGCCCCCTCCACCCGACGCACCCGGGGAAAATTCTCCGATCATTCCCGCAAAAGCGTCGCCTGGACCTTGGCAACCAGGGATACGACCTTATTATTCACCGATACCGACACGCTTCCGGCACATCCTCCAAAGGCGACCATTGATGCCAGACACGCCCAGCGCCATCCACAAGAACTCATACCGCACCATCTGGCATCTGGCCTGGCCCCAACTGCTGATGATGTTCTTCCACTTCCTCATCGGCCTGACCGATGTCTGGGTGGCCGGGCACATCGACCGCGAAGTCCAGGCGTCGCTGGGCATCATCACCCAATCGCTCTTCTTTCTGCTGGTGCTGGCCACGGCCGTGGCAAACGGCGCGGTGGCGGCCATCAGCCAGTCCATGGGCGCCGGGCTCCACAAGCGGGTGCAGCGCTACATCGGGCTGTGCCTCATTCTCGCGGTCCTGATCGGCGGCCTCTTCCTGGCCCTGGTCCTACCGGTGAAAGATTGGCTGGTGACCGCGCTCCAGGTGCCCGCAACCATGCGGCCCATCACGGAATACTTTCTCGAAGTCTACCTCTTGGTGCTGCCGCCCTACTATCTGCTGATCATCACCAATGCCATCTTCCGGGCACGGCGCGAGGTGATGTTCCCGCTCTACTGCATGATACTGGTCACCGCCACCAACACTGTGCTCGATGTCGGCCTGGGACTCGGCTGGTGGGGCCTGCCCAATCTCGGTTTCAAGGGATTGGCCTGGGCCACCTTCGCCTCGGTCACGGCGGGCGCGGCCCTCAATATCATCGTGCTGTGGCGAAAGGGGCTGCTCAATCCGTCGAGCTTCGCGCCCATGCGCTGGATGAAGCGCGCCACGCCCTATATCTTCAAGGTGGCCTGGCCCGCCGGACTGATGCAGATCATCTGGCATTCCGGGTACCTGGTCCTCTACACCATCACCGGCAGCCTGCCGCGCGACGCGGTCAACGCCCTGGCGGGCATGGCCATCGGCCTACGCATCGAGGCCCTGCTCTTCCTGCCCGCCATGGCCTTCAACATGACGGCCGGCATCCTGGTGGGCAATGCGCTGGGCGCGCGCCAGCCCGGCGAGGCCAAGCGGGTAGGCTTTCGCATCCTGGGCCTTGGCATGGTCTCCATCTGCCTGTTCACGGTCGTTGTCTGGCAATTCGTCACCCCCTGGGTCGCCCTGCTCACCCGGGACGCGGCCGTGGCCGCCCAGGCCATCAGCTATCTCAAGTGGAACGTGCTGGCCGTGCCCTTCACCCTGACCAGCCTGATCCTGGCCGGAGCCTTCAACGGCGCGGGCGCGACCATGTACAACATGGCCATCATGGGCGGCTCCACCTGGCTGCTTCGCCTGCCCCTGGCCTGGTGGCTCGGCCATCAGGCCCTGGACAGCGCCGAGGGAATCTGGATCGCCATGTTCTGCTCCCAGGCCGTCCAGTCCCTGATCCTGCTCTACTTCTTCACCTTCAAAAACTGGCAGCGTTTCGCTATGATCAAGGCCCGCAACGGATCAAGCGCCGCCATCAAGGACATTGCATGACCCTCGAATTCGCCCCCGTATCCCTCGACAGGCAAAAGGAATACCATGCGGCCCTGACCGGCTGCCCGCAGTTGCTGACCAGCGACTTCTCCTTTGCCAACGTCTTCGGCTGGAGCGAACATTACGGCCTGGAGTGGGCATTTCACAAGGACATGTGCTTCATCCGCCAGACACGGCCCGAGGTGATCCACTGGGCCCCTGTCGGCCCGTGGGAAAAGTATGACTGGGCCGCCTGCTGCGCAATGCGCGAGAGCGCCCGCTTCACCCGCGTGCCTGAGGAACTGGCCACCCTCTGGAAGACCGCCTATGGCGACGACATCGCCATCATCGAGAGCCGCGACCACTGGGACTACATCTACTCCGTGGAGGAACTGGTCAGCCTGAGTGGCAAGAAATTCCACAAGAAGAAGAACCTGCTCAACCAGTTCATCAAGGGGTACGACTTCCGCTACGAGTCCATGGGGCCGGAATGCGTGGAGGAAGTGCTCGAAATGCAGGACGAATGGTACAAGTGGTACGAGGAGAACAACCCCTCCGAGGCACTCAAGGCCGAGAACCGGGCCATCACCCGCGTGCTGCACAACTTCGACCAGATCACCGGCCTCATGGGCGCGACCCTGCGCGTTGACGGCAAGGTCATCGCCTACACCGTGGCCGAACCCCTGTGCGAGGATTCCATCGTCATCCACTTCGAGAAGGGCGACATCCGCTACAAGGGCGTGTACCAGGCCATCAACCAGATGTTCCTGGAAAACGACGGCGCGGAATACACCAACGTCAACCGCGAGCAGGACCTGGGCGACCAGGGCCTGCGCAAGGCCAAACTCTCCTACAACCCCGTCTTCTTCCTCAAGAAGTACGAGGCCGAGCTGTCCCGGTCATCGTGAGCATTCTTCTCTCGTCCGCACCGCGCCGCCGACTGGTCGTCCTCGGCCTGGATGGCCTGCCGCTGGCCCTGGCCCACCAACTGGGCGCATCCCTGCCCGCCCTCCGCCGATTGGCCGAAGGAGCGGTCACGGTGCGCGCCGAACTGCCCGAGCTGTCGCCGGTCAACTGGACCTCGCTGTTAACCGCCAGGGGGCCGGAAGGGCACGGCATCTTCGGTTTCTCGCGCCTCGATCCGCGCACCTATCATTTGTCCATCGCCGGCAGCGCGCAGGTGGCCTGCACCACCATCTTCGATGCACTGGGCGCGGCCGGGCTCGTCTCCCGCGTCATCAACCTGCCGGGCACCTACCCTGTCCGCCCCCTGCGCGGCATGATGGTCACGGGCTTCGTCTCCCACGATCTGGCGTCGGCCGCGCACCCGCCCTTCCTGGCCGCGAGGCTGGCCGAGGCGGGCTACAAGCTCGAAGCGGACACCAGCCGCGGCGCGGCCGACCCGGAGTATCTGCTGGCCGAGCTGCGGGCCACCCTGGCCTCGCGCCTCACCGCCCTGGACATGCTCTGGCCCGATCTGGCCTGGGACCTCTTCGTGCATGTCTTCACCGAGACGGACAGGCTCTTTCACTTTCTCATGGACGCGGTGCTCGACACAGGCCACCGGCTCCACCTGGACTGCATGCGCCTGCTGGCCCACTGGGACGACGCCCTGGGCCGTTTCCTGGCCCGCTACGACGCCCTGCCCGGACCCAAGCGGCTCATGGTGGTGGCCGACCACGGCTTCACCCGGCTGCGCACCGAGGTCTGCGTCAACACATGGCTGAAGAAGCAGGGATTTCTGGTGCCGGACGGCGCACCGTCAAGCGAATGGGACGCCGGGGTCATCGGTGCGGGGAGCACGGCCTTTGCCCTGGACCCTGGCCGCATATACATCCACACCCGCGACTTCGCCCGGGGTCGCGTCAGCGAAGCAGACAGGCCCGCCGTGGCGGCCGCCATCCGTGACGGCCTGCGCGACCTGACATTTGACGGCGAGCCGGTCATGGAGCATGTGTACACCTCGGACGAATTGTACCCCGGATCGCGGTGCGCCCAGGTGCCTGACCTCGTCTGTCTGGCCCGGCCGGGGTTCGATCTCAAGGCCAAGTTCGACCGCGACGAGGTCTTCGGCCTATTCGGCCGCACCGGCGCGCACACGGCCCACGGGGCCATCTTTGCCGACACCGCAGGCCTGCGCCCCGAGCGCATGCGTGATGTCGGGGCGGCCATCCTCGACCATTTCAACATTCCGGCCCAGGGAGCGTGAATGGACCTTCAGACCGAACTCAACGACGCCCAGCGCGAGGCGGTGCTGACCACCGAAGGCCCGGTGCTGGTCATCGCCGGGGCGGGCTCGGGCAAGACCAGGACCATCGTCTACCGGCTGGCCCATCTGGTGCGCCAGGACGTGGACCCGGCCCAGATCCTGCTGCTCACCTTCACGCGCAAGGCGTCCCAGGAGATGCTGACCCGCGCCGGGATCATCCTCGGCCACTCCCTCAACGCCACCAGCGGCGGCACCTTCCATTCCTTTGCCTACGCCACCCTGCGCCGCAACGCCCCGGACATCGGGTTCGCAGGCGGCTTCACCCTCATGGACCGCTCCGACTGCGAGGCCGTGTGCCGCGACGTCAAGGAGATGCTCAAGCTCGGCAAGGGCGACCGCTCCTACCCCAAGAAGGCCACCCTGCTCGACATGATCACCAAGTCGCGCAACAAGGAAATCCCCATCGAGACGGTGTTGGAGCGCGAGGCGTACCACCTCTCACCCTATCTGGACGACCTGAACGCCATTGCCGAGGGCTACGCCGCCTTCAAGCGCCAGCACGCCCTGGTGGACTACGACGACCTGCTCTTCCTGCTCGACGAGCTGCTGGCTGGCAACGAGCCCCTGCGCAACCAGCTGCGCACCCGCTACCGCTACATCATGGTGGACGAATACCAGGACACCAATCTGGTCCAGGCGCGCATCGTCAAGCATCTGGCCGGTGAGGGCGGCAACGTCATGGCCGTGGGCGACGATGCCCAGTCCATCTACGCCTTCCGGGGCGCGAATGTGGCGAACATCCTTGATTTTCCAAACATTTTCGAGGGCACGAAGATCATCCGCCTGGAGAAGAACTACCGCTCCGAGCAGCCGATCCTCGACCTGACCAACGAGATCCTGCGCGGCGCGGCCACCAAGTTCGACAAGCACCTCTACTCGGACCTGCCCGGCGACACCCTGCCCGAGGTGGTCCACCCCATCAGCGACCAGTCCCAGGCCCGGCTGGTGGTGGACCAGATCCTCGACCTGGGCCGCAAATACCCGCTACATGAGGTGGCCGTGCTCTTCAGGGCTGGCTACCAGTCGTTTCCCCTTGAGGTGGCCCTGACCCGGGTGGGCATCGACTACCAGAAATTCGGCGGCATCCGCTTCCACGAGGCGGCGCACATCAAGGACGTGCTCGCCCTGCTGCGGCTGGTGGTCAATCCCCACGACCTGATGGCCTGGCAGCGGGCGCTTGAACACATCAAGGGCGTCGGTCCCAAGACCGTGGCCAGCATCTACAAGGCCATGCACACCGACGACGTCAAATACATGGCCGCAGCCACCAAGAAACACGATGCCCTGCGCGAACTCCTGAACGAACTCGACGCGCTACGCGCCATGGTCGGCAGGCCATCGGCCGTGCTGGAGCGTGTGATGTCCTTCTATCAGCCCATCCTCATTGACAAATACCCGGACGACTACCCCAAACGCCAGGCCGGGCTGGAGCAGCTCAGCCAGATCGCGGTCAACTACGCGGACATGGACCAGATGCTGGGCGACCTGAGCCTCGACGGCGACCCGGACGAGGAAAAGCGCAAGGAGGACGCGGTGGTCCTGTCCACAGTCCACTCGGCCAAGGGGCTGGAATGGAGCGCGGTCATCCTCATCGATCTGGTGGAGGACCGCTTTCCCTCGCGCCGGGCCATGCAGCGGCCCGAGGACCTGGAGGAGGAGCGCCGCCTGATGTATGTGGCCTGCACCCGGGCCAAGCACTGCCTCAAGCTCTTCGTGCCCGGCTCGGTCTACAACCGCCAAAGCGGGCTTTCGGATCCGACCCTGCCCAGCCCCTTTGTCCTGGAGCTGCCCGACTCGGTCTACACGCCCGTCAGGGAGTCCTACGCCGGTGGGCTGGAGGCGCGCCGCCCTGCGAACGCCCGGCCATCGCCCGACGCGGCCACGGCACGGGGCGACAGCCTGCCTGACACCGCCGCCAAGACCCCGGTGAATTCCGACAAGCTCGGCTTCTGCGTCCACAAGATCTTCGGCCGGGGCAAAATCATCGCCTGCCCCGAGCCCAACAAGTACAAGGTGAACTTCCCCGGCTTCGGCATCAAGACCATCATCGGGGATTATCTTGAAATGCTCTGACCATCCACATAGAATGGCCCCATGAAAAGCGAACAACACTTCCTCGACCTCATCGACGCCCATTTCCCCGGCGGCCATGAATTGCTCAAGCTCGGGCGCGGCGACGACTGCGCCGTGCTGGCCGGAGGACGCGACATCTGCGTCTCGTCCGACCTCTTCCTCGAGGATGTCCACTTCCGGCGCGACTACTTCACGGCCGAAGACATCGGCTACAAGGCCCTGGCCGTAAACATCAGCGATATCGCGGCCATGGGCGCAAGGCCCTTTGCCTTCACCATGGACCTGATGATTCCGCCGGGCCTGGACGAGGAATTCTGGAACGGATTCTTCAAGGGCATGGCCATGCTGGCCCGGCATACCGATCTGGCCCTGGCTGGCGGCGACCTGAGCCGGGCCGACCGGCTGGGCGTGAGCATCTCCATCTTCGGCGTGAGCGGCAGCCACGGCCGGTTCCTGACGCGCGGCAACTGCGCGCCCGGCGACATCCTCTTCACCGTGGGCGACCTGGGGCTGGCCCGGGCCGGGCTGCTGACCCTGGAGACTCTGGGACGCGAGGGACACGAAGCCTTTCCGACCGCCACCCTGGCCCACCTGCGGCCCAAGCCCAAGGTGATGATCGGCACCCTGCTCAACGCCGCCGGGGTCAAGGGGCTCATGGACGTGTCCGACGGGCTGGCCCGCGACCTGCCCCGCTTCCTGGGGCCGAACCTCGGTGCCGAGCTGACCCTGCGCGGCGAAATGCTCAACGGCAACGTCATCGCCTACGCCCTGGCCATGGGAACCGACCCGGTGGAACTGGCCATGCTCGGCGGCGAGGACTACGCCCTGCTCGGCGTCATGACCGAGGAGGTGCGCGACAAGGCGGCCTCGGTGCCCGGCTTCACCGAGATCGGCCGGGTCACGGACACCCCGGGCATCGTCGTCAACGGCACGCCCTTCACGGCCCCGGGATTCGACCATTTCGAGACCCCGTAACCTTCATCCTTTGACGCGAGGAGCGGACATGGACATGCAACTGATCGCCATCGGACACGTCAGGTCATCCATCAAGAACAAGGAGTCCGCGCCCAAGATGGAGAGCGAGGCAGGCGCGGTGCGCGCCCGCATCGAGCTTGACCTGGCCTATGCCCAGGGGCTCGACTCCATGGAACCGGGCGCCCGACTCGAACTCTTCACCTGGTTCCACCAGTCCGACCGCACCCCGCTCATGGTCCATCCCCGGGGGGCCACGGACAAGCCCATGCGCGGCGTGTTCACCACCCGCTCGCCCAACCGGCCCAATCCCATCGGCCTGCACCGGGTCACGCTGGTGGCCATCGAGGAGCCCGCGACCCTAATCGTGGAGCCACTGGAGGCCATTGACGGCACCCCGGTCATCGACATCAAGCCCGTGCCCAAGGGCTCGTAAGAGCATGAACATGTTCGAGGCCGTCGAGACCCGGGACGACAACCACGTCGCCGGGTGGGTGACCACCACCGACTCCGCCCGACTCTGGGTGGAGGTGCGCGGCCAGGGGCGTCCGGTGATCTTGATCCACGGCTGGACCATGAGCTCGCAGTTCTGGCGCAGGCAGCACGGGCTGGCCGACGCCTTCCAGGTGGTCACCCTGGACCTGCGCGGCCACGGCCGGTCCGAGACGCCATTGCGCGGGCAGACCATCCCCCGCTACGCCCGCGACCTGCGCGAGGTGATCCGCGCCCTGGACCTCAAGGGGGCGGCGCTGGTGGGCTGGTCCATGGGCGGCTCGGTGGCGCTCGACTACTGGCACCAGTTCGGCGGCGACAGGCTCTCGGGCATCGCCCTGGTGGAGAGCAGCCCCCACCCCATGGCCGACGCGCCGTGGAACACCCATCGCTATCGCGGCCTCGGCCCCGAGGCGGTACGGGCAGACATGGAAGCCATGCGCCTTGACCGCGCAGCCTTCGGCACCCGCTTCATCAACGAGATGTTCATCTCCGGCCAGGCCCCGGCCCATGCCCTGCGCTGGATGCGCGCCGAGCACCTGCTGACGGACGACCACACCGCCTCGGCCATCTACGAGGACTACGCCGCCCGCGACTATGTGCCGCTGCTGCCCACGGTGGCGTTGCCCGCCCTGGCCGTGTACGGACGCTCCCGCCACATGTGCTTTGGCCCGTCCGCGGGCCGGTTCGTGGCCGGGTCCATCCCGGGCGCGCGGCTGGTAATTCTGGAGCGCAGCGGCCATCTGCCCTTCTACGAGGAGCCGGACACCTTCAACGCCGAGATGCGGCGCTTCCTGGCCGCCCTTCCCTGATCTCCCCTGCAACGACCACCCTGACAACGACAAGACGCCCGACCCGCATGTGCGGATCGGGCGTCCCCCGTCTGAAAATCACCACCGCCAGCAGTGCGGCTGCCTACCACTGCGGCACGAGCCGCCGGAAAGGGCCGAGCACTCTGGAGACGCGGCTGCCGGACGGGCTGTACACATCGCTGGCCCCGGCCGCCACCTCGAAGGTGTAGAAGAATTCCGGGTCCGCTACCCTGGCCGCAGCCAGCACCAG
>NZ_JASTWE010000055.1 GCF_030282845.1 Pseudodesulfovibrio pelocollis | reverse complement strand
ACCCCCATCCCCCCCTTTTCCCAAACTTTTTGGCGGCGCTTCGCGCGGGTGGAATAGCGGCTTGTTGACCAGCGCATTGGCATTCGCCCCCCGCGGTTTGAAGCCGGAAAAACGGCGGACGGCCTGGGAGCGGGGAATGCGGTTGCGCCCGTTTTTTCGGCTTCAAACCGCAAGCCTGGGGTCCAGGGGCCTTAGGCCTCTGGCGGGGCCAGGGCAGCGCCCTGGTCGCCCCGAAGGGGCCGCCGGAGGCTCCCTGATCCAGCCCGCCCTGGTCAGCCCAGGTCCACCAGGGCGCCGTAGAAGAATTCGTTGAGGGGTGAATCCGGCGGCGTGGTCCACTCGGTGCGCAGCGACGCGCCCGGGTGGGTGGCCAGAAAGGCGCGGACCAGTCCCTGGTTCTCGTCGGGGTTGAGGGTGCAGGTGACGATGGCCAGCACCCCGCCGGGCCGGACCTGGGCGGCCGCGTTGTCCAGGATGGCCGCCTGGAGCCGGGTCAGGTCGTCGAGGTCCCGGAGGGTGCGCTTCCACTTGGTGTCCGGCCTGCGCGAGAGCACGCCAAGGCCCGAGCACGGCAGATCGAGCAGCACGGTGCCCGGCGTCCGGGGCGGCGAGTCCGTGGCCGCGTCGGCCGCAAATATCGTGACGTCCGGCATCTCGCGCTCCAGGGCGGCCAGCCTGCCCCGGTGGAGGTCCGAGGCCAGGACTTCGATGCCCTTTTCGCGCAGGATGCGGGTCTTGCCCCCGCGTCCGGCGCAGGCGTCCCAGACCGGCCCGGGCCAGCCCGATGGGTCGAGGCGTTCCATCACCTGGCGCGCGGCAAAGGACTGCCGGGCCAGGGGCGGTTCCGGCTCTTCCTCGAAGACCGTGCCCGGCGGCAGGGCGAAGCTCATCCCCTCGATGTCCATGACCTCGGGCAGGGCGGCCAGCTCGGTGTAGAGTTCGTCCGCCTCGGGGTGGCCGTGGAGGTTGATGCCCAGGGCGGGCGGATTGAGTTGGGCTTCGAGATAGGCCAGGGCGTCCTCCTCGCCGTAGGCCCGCCGCCACAGGTCCGCGATCCACTGGGGGCAGGAGAACCAGCGCGTGAGAAATTCCGGCCCTGAGGCGTCCTTGCGGTAGAAATCCGGGTCGTGGGCGGTCTCGCCCAGTTCTGCCACCCGGCGCAGGACAGCGTTGAACAGGCCCGAGAGCCGGGCGTCGGGCTTGGTCTTGGCGAACTCCACGGCCCAGTCCACGCTGGCGTAGGCGGGAACCTTGTCCAGAAAGACGATCTCGTAGGCGGCCACACCCATGCCCAGCCGCATCTTGGGCGGCAGCCTGGACGGGTCCTTGAGGAACCGGGCCAGGAGGTATTCCAGGCGGCCCTTGTGACGCAGGTAGCCGTAGGCGATCTCGGTGGCCAGCCCGGCGTCGCGCGGGTCGGCTGGCCGGGCCGACAGGGCGGTGTCCAGGGTGGACTGGATGTCCAGGCCGGAGAGCAGGCAGCGGGAGAGGGCCTCCAGGGCGATGCTCCGGGCGGGCGGCAGGGGCTTGGGTGTTTTCGGGTTCATGCCGTGATTCATACCCGCCAAGACCCCGGGGCGCAAGCCACTATATCCGCTCCGCCTGCGTCCCGGGGCACGAAGTGCGACCGGGCGAGGCCGCAGCAGGTCAGAACTTCTCGAATATTTCGAGCAGTTCGTCGTCGATGGCCTCCGGGTCCGGGGCATTGAGCTGCACCAGCCGGTGGAGAAAGGTGAAGCTGACGTCGTCCATCTCGGTGAAGGCCATGGCCGCCTCGTCGCCTTTGGTCCGCCTGATGACGCCGTCCACCACGATGCGCACCCCGGCCGACAGGGGCAGATGCAGCTCGCAGCGTGTGCCCTCGGCGCAGTCGCCGCACCCGGCCAGCAGCGCGCCCTTGAGGCTGAGGTTTCTGGTGCGTACCGGCATGACCACGTCGCCCACGGTGACATAGGCCTCGAACCCGGCCTCCACCCGCGTGTGTCTGCGCTTGTCTTGGGACATGGCTCGCTCCTCCTTGCCTCCCCCATAGCAGAGATTCGGCCCCTCCCGAAAGGGGAGCCGCGAAAAAAAAGGCCGGAACCTTCATGGTCCCGGCCCGATAAACTGGTGGTGGCTGTATGCTTGTGCAAGTCGTGGATTATATCAAACCGCAGGCTGTTCAAAAATGGTGAGATGCAAGGCGCGAAAAAAGGTCAAGGCCGAAGCGTACTCCTGGTACGCGAGGGTTTGACCTTTTTGAAGCAACGCAGCAGATCGCCGTTTTTCAACAGTCGCCTAGTCGTAGTCCACGGCGCTGAAGCGCATCAGAGAGTCCCAGTTGTGCAGGGCCTCCACATAGCGGATGGTGCCGGTCTTGCCGCGCATGACCAGGGACGAGGTTTCGGCCCCGTGGCCGTGGTAGGACACGCCCTTGAGGAAGGTGCCGCCGGAGATGCCGGTGGCCGCGAAGAACAGGTCGTCGCTCTTGACCAGATCAGTGACCGTGAGCACGCGGCGCACGTCCATGCCGAACTCGGCCAGGGCGTTTTTCTCGTCCTGCTTCTGGGGGTCGAGCTTGGCGAACATCTCGCCGCCCATGATGCGGATGGCGATGGCCGAGAGCACGCCCTCGGGGGTGCCGCCGGTGCCCATCATCACGTCCACCTCGCAGCGCGGGTCGATGGCCATGAGGGAGCCGGTGATGTCGCCGTCGGTGTGCAGCTGGATGCGTGCGCCCGCCTCGCGGATTTCGCTGATGAGCTTCTTGTGGCGCGGCTTGTCCAGGACAAAGACCACCAGATCGTCCACGTCCTTGTTCAGGGCGCGGGCGATGAGTTTGAGGTTGTGGCCGGTGGGGGCTTCGATGTCCACCACGTCCTTGGCGGTCGAGGGGACCACGAGCTTTTGCATGTAATAGCTCGGGCCGGGGTCGAACATGGCGCCAGCGGGAGCCACGCCCACCACCGAGATGGCGTTGGGGCGGCCATAGGCGAGGAGGTTGGTCCCTTCAAGGGGGTCCACGGCGATGTCCACCTTGGGCCCCAGGCCCAGGCCGAGCTTTTCGCCGTTGAAGAGCATGGGCGCGTCGTCCTTGGCCCCTTCGCCGATCATGACCCGCCCGTCGATCTCCAGGGTGTTGAAGCACAGGCGCATGGCGTCCACCGCGGCCCGGTCGGCACCGATCTTGTCGCCCTTGCCGAGCCAGCGGGCGCAGGCCAGGGCGGCGGCCTCGGTCACGCGGACGAGGTCCAGGGCAAGGTTTTTCTGGGGGGCTTCCATCATGTGAGACTCCTAGTATTTCTCGCGGATCATTCTGGCAAAGTTCTCGGGCGTGAAGCCGTAGTTGTCGGACAGGGTCTTGCCCGGAGCCGAGGCCCCGAAGTGGTCCAGGCCGAGCACCACGCCGCCAAGGCCCACGTACTTGTGCCACAGGCCGGTGCGACCGGCTTCGGCCGCGGCGCGGGCGGTCACCTCTGGCGGCAATACTTCAGTTTTATACGATTCGGGCTGGTCGTCAAACAGTTTGGCCGAGGGCATGCTGACCACGCGCACCTTGCGGTCAAGGAGTTTGGCCGTGGCCAGGGCCAGGGAGACCTCGGAGCCCGAGGCGATGATGATCAGGTCCGGGGTGCCCTCGCAGTCCTTGAGCACGTATCCGCCCTTGCGCGGGCCGTCGATGATGGCCGGGTATTCGGCCGGGTCGAGCACGGGCAGCCCCTGGCGGGTCAGGAAGATGCACGAGGGATGGCGCGGCTGCGTCAGGGCGATGTCGAGACAGACCGCGGTTTCGTTGGCATCGGCCGGGCGCAGGTCGATGAGGTCCGGGATGAGCCGCAGCGAGCTGACGTGCTCGATGGGCTGGTGGGTCGGCCCGTCCTCGCCCACCCAGAAGGAGTCGTGGGTGAAGACGTAGAGCACGGGCAGATCCTGGAGCGCGGACATGCGGATGGCGTTGCGGCAGTAGTCGGAGAAGGTCAGGAAGGTGGCTCCGAAGGGGAGCAGCCCGCCGTGCAACTGCATGCCGTTCATGATGGCGGCCATGGGGAACTCGCGCACGCCAAAGGCGAGGTTGCGCGCCTTGTGGCCGTCCACCCCGAAGTCGCCGTAGGTGGTGCGGAAGGTCATGGTCTGGTTGGACGGGTCCAGGTCCGCGCTGCCGCCCACCAGGGTGGGCAGGGAGTCGGAGACCGCGTCGAGGCACTTGCCCCAGGCCTGCCGGGTGGCCACGCTTTCGCCCGGAGTGAAGGACGGCCACTTTATGGAAAGCTCGGGCCGGGGCCGGACCACATGGGTCCACAGGGCGGCGAAGTCGGCGTCCCTGGCCAGCTTCGCGTCCAGGCGGGTCTGCCAGTCGGCCGCCTTGGCGCGCAGGCCGTCGAAGCGGGCGCGGTAGGCGTCGAGCACATCGGCCGGGACGTGGAACGCCTCGTCGGACAGGCCGAGCTTCTTCTTGGTGGCCGCGATCTCGTCGGCCTTGAGCGGCTCGCCGTGGGTCTTGTGGCTGCCCTCCATGGTGGCGCACCCCTTGGCCATGACCGTGTGCCCGATGATCAGGGTGGGCTTGTCGGTCTCCTCGCGCGCCGACCGGATGGCCGTGCGGATTGCCTCGTGATCGTGGCCGTCCACCTCGATGACCTGCCAGCACAATCCCTCAAAGACCTTCCTGTGGTCGGTGCAGTCCGCCTTGCAGGTGGGACCGGCCAACTGGATCTTGTTGGAATCATAGAAGACCACGAGCTTGCCCAGGTTCCACAGCCCGGCCAGGGAGGCCGCCCCCATCGCGATGGGCTCCTGTAGGTCGCCGTCTGATGCCAGGGCGTAGGTGTAGTGGCTCATGGCGTCCTGGCCCAGGCGGGCGCGCAGGTGCGCCTCGGCCGCGGCAAAGCCCACGGACATGGCGAAGCCCTGGCCCAGGGGGCCGGTGGTGGCCTCCACCCCGGGGGTCAGATGGACCTCGGGGTGGCCGGGGGTCAGGGAGCCGAGCTGGCGGAAGTTCTTGATGTCGTCCATGGAGATGAAGCCGTTCAGGTGCAACAGGCTGTAGAGGAGCATGGACTCGTGCCCGGCCGAGAGGATGAAGCGGTCGCGGTTGAACCAGGCCGGGTCGTCGGGATTGAATTCGAGGAACTCGGAGAAGAGGATGGTGGCGAAGTCGGCCGAGGACATGGCCCCGCCGGGATGGCCGGAATTGGCCTTGGCAACGCCGTCCATGATCAACCCCTTGACCACGGCGACGGTCTTGTCCGTCATGTTCTGCATGGTGGAACCCTTCTTGAGTGGTGTTATTCGGAGACGGTGTCCATGAGGTCGATGCGCCGCTGGTGCCGCTCGCCCCCGAACCCGGTTTCCAGAAACGTCTTGAGAATGGCCAGGGCCAGCCCCTGGCCGGTGACGCGCTCGCCCAGGCAGAGGATGCGCGCGTCGTTGTGCTCGCGGGCCATGCGCGCGAGAAATTCGTTGGTACACAGGGCGGCGCGCACGCCCAACCGGTTGGCGGTCATGGTCATGCCCTGGCCCGTGCCGCAGATGAGCACGCCCAGCGCGTCATCGTCTGCCTTGATCCGCTTCACCACCCTGGCCGCGAACAGGGGATAGTCGCACGAATCGGTGCAGTCCGGCCCCTGGTCCTCGACAGTGTGGCCCCAGTCTGTCAGGGCCTTGATCAGCGCCTGCTTGAGGGTGAAGCCCCCGTGGTCCGAGCCGATGACGATGGTTTTCTTCACCGCGCAATTCTCCCTTGGATGTCGGTCCGCGCCGCTGGTCTTTAGTCGCCTTCGCCGCGCAGGGGGCGCATGCGCGCCTCGCGGTCCTGGGCCAGTTCGGCCTTGAGGGTCTCTATCTCCTCCTTGAGGAAGGAAATCTGCCCGAGGCATTGATCCTTTTCTTCCTTGCGCCCCCTGGGCTGCTCCGCGATGCGCCCGAGGGTGGCATATTCCCGTTCCAGCTCTTTTTCAAGCCTGCTGATCTCGAAACGGCCGAGCACGGAGCGGGTCAGCCAGCCCATTTCGGCCAGCCAGGTCTTCAGTCCGAGCAGGAAGACATCCAGTATTGATTCGTCCTTGTTCATGCTGCTCATCACTTGTCCTCGTCTGTCGCGGGCATGCCCGCGTCCTGCGGCTTGGTGACGTTGTCCAGCCGGTACAGCCGGGTGTCCTCCGGCAGTTCGAGCCCGGTGGCCCTGGCGGGCCAGGGTGCAACCTTAAACTCTCGCGACGCGATGCGCAAGACGCCTGTTTCGCCATCGTCCATGGCCAGGGTCAGCCGTCCCGGCATGGGCGGGCGCGCCCCGCCTTCTTCATATGTATTGATCTCCAGCCGCCAGGATCGCCGGGCCGGGCCTGCGTCGCCCGCGTCCGTCCTTGCGGCGGCCACCGTGCCCTCGACGAGCACGGGCCTGCCCGCCCTGTCGAGGCCGATGCGGTGGACTCCGGTGGTTCCGGTGCCGCCGTCGGCCCGGGCCAGCTGGTGGTCCACCACATAGGTGAAGCCCGCGCCCTCGGGCGCGCCCAGTTCAAAGGTCTCGGGCATCAGCCCGGCGAAGTCGCCCGCGCAGACCCGGGCCAGCAGGGCCAGGGAAAAGGGAAAGGGCATGCCAAGACGGGTGGCGCCCAGCACCGGGTCGGCGTGGGTGTAGGCGGTCTTTTGCTCGGGATAGAAGATGGTCAGGCCGTCCCCGTCCTCGCGGATGTGGGCCAGGGAGGTGCCGATGCCTGCGGCCACGTCGAGGCGCATGGGGCCGTCGAAGTCGCCCCAGATGGAGAACTGGGTGCGGTTGGTGCGCCGGGCGGGCACGACCCGGGTGTAGTAGAGAGACCCCTTGGCCAGGATGGCGGGGCGGGCCGGGGGCGCGCAGGAATCGCGCCGCATCACGGCCCAGGCGCTGGGAGGGTCGGCCATCACGGGCAGCCGGGCCGCGCGCGGGGCGCAGCCAAGGGCAGACCCCATGACCACGAGCAGGGCCAGGGCCGCAAGCGAGGGGAGGCGGTGCGCCATCATAGGCCCTGCAACTTCTTTCTGACGGCGTCGGGGTGGGGGGAGCCGAGCCTGATGGCGTTGCGGTAGCCCTTGCGCGCCTCGGCCTTCTTGCCCATGGCCCGGGCGATGTCGCCGTAGTGCTCCCAGATGACCGGGTCGCTGTCCACGATATCCACGGCGTAACCTATGTTTTCCCACGCCTTGGCGTGGTTGCCCAGCTTGAAGTGGACCCAGGCCACGGAGTCGAGGATGTAGCCGTTTTCAGGGTCGAGGAGGGAGGCCTTTTCGACCAGGACCAGGGCGCGTTCGAGTTCGCGCCCCTCCTCGGCCAGGGTGTAGCCCACGAAGTTGAGGGCGTTGCTGTTGTCCGGGTGTTCGCGCAGGACGCCTTCCATCAGGGCCAGCCCGTCGTCGCGGCGGCCCCGCACATCATAGAGCATGGCCAGTTCGTAGGACAGGTCCGGGTCTCCCTTGAGCCGGTCGAGGCCCTGGCGCAGCACCTGCTCGGCCCCGTCGGTGTCGCCGCCGCCCTTGAGCAGGGCGGATTCGAGGATGTAGAAGATGGTCAGGTCCGGGAAGGCCGCCTTGCCCTTGCGGGCCGTGGCCAGGGCCTCGTCCTCCTTGCCCATGGCGTTTTGCATCTGGGCCTTGAAGCGCAGGGCATGGGGATAGAGCCGGTCGTCCGGGTTGACCTTGCCCAGGAAGGAAAGGGCCTTGGCCGGGTCGCCTTCGCCGTCGTTGGCGATGACCGCCTTGTAGAAGTAATATTCGGCCGGGACCTCGCCTTCCGAGGTGAGCATGTCCAGGGCGGTGGAGCCCTGGGCGAAAAAGCCGTCGTTGATGAACATGAGCACCGCATCGAGGATGAAGGACTTGCTGCGGGGGCCGTCCAGAGTCACCGCCAGGGCGCGCGCGGGGTTGTTCAGCTTGAGGTTCAGGCCGATGATCCGCAGCCGGGCCTCGGGATACTGCTCGCCCCGCTCCAGGATGCGGACATAGGTCTTTTCGGCGGACACGAAGTCCTTGGCCAGTTCATACTGGTAGGCCAGCTCCACCAGGGCCTCGGTGAAGGTTTCGTCCATGGCCGCGGCCTTGGTCAGGCTGGCGATGGCCGCCTTGCGCATGCCCAGCGCGCCCTGGGCGCGGCCCATGGCAAAGAGGGTGTCGGGCGAGCGCTGGTCGGCGGGGATCTTCTTGAGGGCGTCCAGGGCCTGGGCCTCGCGGCCCGCGTCCAGCAGCAGTTGGCCCAGTCGCTCCCGGGCCTGGTGGTCGTCGGGCTTTCTTGAGAGGTAGTCCTCCATGACGTCCACGGCCTCGTTCACCCGGTCGTCCATGACATAGGTGTTGGCCAGGTAGACGGTCAACAGCTGGTCGTCGGGGAACTTCTCCAGCCCGTCCTTGAGGGTCTGGCGCGACCGTGCCGTGCCCTCGGGGTCGTTCCAGGTGAATCCGGCCTTTTCGAGATAGAGCTGGGGCGTGGGGGCCTCCACGAGCAGGCGGTCCAGGGCGGCCTCGGCCCTGGCCGCGATCTCGGCCACCTCCGTATCGGTGAGTGGGCTGCGCCCGCCCTCGGCCATGTGCCGCTGCAGCCGCTGCAACTGGTCCTGATAGACCAGGAAGTCGTAGTTCAGCCGGGCCTCGGGGGTCAGGGCCCGCGCCTTGGGGAGCGGCATCTGCTCGCTCTTGGCCGCGCAGGCCGAAAGCCCCGCCAGCGACAGGATGAGCAGAAGGAGCGGCAGCAGTGGGCCAAGTCGGTATGTGCGTGTCATGCGATCATCCGTGGTTAGTCGTGTTCGAGCACCCAGTCTTTGGAAAATCCCTTGATCTTTTCGGTCATGTGCTCGCGTATCTTGGCGATGAGCCGGGCCTCGATCTGGCGGACGCGCTCGCGGGTGACGTCGAAGCGCTCGCCGATCTCGCGCAGGGTGATCGGGTCGTCGGAGAGCAGCCGTTCGTCCAGGATGGCCAACTCCTTGTCGTTGAGCGTGGGCCTGATGGCCTTGAGGTTCTCCAGGAGCAGATCCACGATCTGGTCGTTGGCCAGCGATTCCTCGATGCCCGGGCCAAGGGAGGGCAGAAAATCCATGCGCGTGGCGTCCGAGTCCTCGCCCAGGGGCGCGTTGAGGGACATGTCGTTTCTGGACAGGCGCTGGTCCATCTCGTCGATCTCGGTCTCGCTGACCCCGAGGCTCTTGCTCAGCGCCTCGGTGGTGGGGTCGAAGCCCATGGCCTGGAGGCGCTGGCGCTCCTTGTTCAGATTGTAGAAGAGCTTGCGCTGGGTCTGGGTGGTGCCCACCTTGACCATGCGCCAGTTGTCCATGATGTGCTTGAGGATGTACGCCTTGATCCAGAAGGCCGCATAGTAGGAGAACTTGATGCCCTTCTCGGGGTCGAACCGGGTCACCGCCTTGAGCAGGCCCACATTGCCCTCCTGGATCAGGTCCAGGGCGTTCTGCATCCAGCGGCGCTGGAAGTCCATGGCGATCTTGACCACCAGCCGCAGATGGGAGGAAACGAGCTTGAAGGCCGCGTCCTGGTCGTTCTCGTCCTGCACGCGCTTGGCCAGGGCGTATTCCTCGTCGGGGTCGAGCATGGGAAAGCGCGCGATCTCCCTGAGATAGATCTGGAGCGGGTCGCGGACCCGGACCTCCTTGGACGAGGCGGTCACAAAGGCGGGCAGCCGCGTCTCGGGCGGATCGAATCGGGCGGGCAGCGAGGCGCCGGGTGGGTCGTCTCCGTCGTCCGGGGTCAGGTCGATGTCCGGCTCGTTGTCGAGATCGAGATCGTCGTCCAGGCCGTCGTCCAAATCGGGGTCGGCCAGGTCCAACTCCTCGTCCACCAGTTCGGCGTCCATGGGTTCGATGTTTTGGGTGGATGTGTTGCGTGGGGTTGTCATGGTCGCATGCCGCGGGCGTCGGCTGCCCGGTTCAATACTGATATATAAAGAGTGAAAAATAGGACAGTATAGTTTTTGTTTGTCCTTTTCAATGATTTTCGCTACCTCGGGGCAGGCGGAACCCCGACCCCCAAAGGCTTTTCCCGCCCCGGCCCGGTGCGGAAAAGACTTGCCCCGGGTCGGAGGCGCGTATATATCTGGATATCTTGATATACAAATACGGCGGCAATGCAGCCCGTCCCGGTCGGGGCTGCGGCCGCTGGGCGGCCCGGCCCGGACGTTTCCGGCCAGCCGCCCGCAAGCCCGGGAGGAACCAGTGCCCGATTTCAGATCCATTCTGCGCGATGACAGAATATATTTCTTCGATGGCGGCTACGGCACCCTGCTCCAGGCCAGGGGCCTGCCCGCCGGGCTCTCGCCCGAGCTGTGGGGGCTTGCCGCCCCGGAGGTCATCCGGGGAGTGCATCGGGATTATCTCGAGGCCGGGGCCGACATCCTGACCACCAACACCTTTGGCGGCTCGCGGCCCAAGCTGGGGCTCGGCGCCGACCCCTACGCCCTCAATCTGGCCATGACCCGCATCGCCCGGGAGGTGGCCGGGGGCCGCGCCTTTGTGGCCGCGTCCATCGGCCCCACCGGCCATTTTGTCGAGCCGCTGGGCGACCTGACCTTCCGCGAGCTGGTGGAAATCTTCCGGGAGCAGATCCGGGGGTGCGTGGACGGCGGGGCAGACCTTATCCTGGGCGAGACCCATTTCGATCTGGCCGAGGCCCGGGCCGTGGTGGTGGCCGCCCGGCTGGAGTGCCGGCTGCCCGTGGCCATGTCCATGACCTTTGAGGGCGAGGCCAGCCTGACCGGCACCTCGCCCCTGACCTTTGTGGACACCATGCAGAACATGGGTGTGGAACTCATCGGCACCAACTGCTCGGCCGGGCCTGAGCGCATGTGCGACACCCTGGCCGCCTGGGCGCCCCGTCTGACCACCCCGAGCTTTGCCGAGGCCAACGCGGGCCTGCCCGAGCTGGACGATGCGGGCAACACCGCGTTTCGCCTCGCGCCCGAGCCCTTTGCCGAGCAGGCGGCCCGGTTCGCCGACCTGGGGGCCAAGTTCATCGGCGGCTGCTGCGGCACCACGCCCGAGCACATCCGCGCCCTGCGGGCCAAGGTGGGCGATGCGTCCTGGCGCAGGCCCGAGCCCAGCGACGACGCGTGCATGGTCCTCACCTCGCGCTCGGTGTCCGTGCCCATCGGCTTTTCCCACCCGGGCGTGATCATCGGCGAGCGCATCAACCCCACGGGCAAGCCGCAGCTCATCGCCGAATTGCAGGAGGGCATCCACACCGAGGCCGTGCGCTTCGCGGCCGAGCAGATCGAGCTGGGCGCGCCGGTCCTCGACGTCAACGTGGGCGCGCCCATGGTGGACGAGAAAACGCTGCTTCCGGGGTTGATCAAGACCCTCATCGGCCGCTTCACCGCGCCCCTGGCCATCGATTCCAACGACTCGGCCGCCGTGGAGGCCGGGCTGTGGGTCTATCCCGGTTCCCCCCTGGTCAACTCCATCTCCGGCGAGCCGGGGAAGATGGAGGCCCTTGGCCCCCTGTGCAAGCGTTTTGGCGCGCCCTTCATCCTCCTGCCCATCGTGGGCCGCAAGCTCCCGGTCACGGCCAGGGAGCGGCTGGCGGTCATCGAGGACCTGCTGGTGGAGGCCGAGGGGCTGGGCATCCCCAGGCGGCTGATCATGGTGGACGCCCTGGCCCTGACCGTATCCTCCAAACCCGAGGCCGCGCGCCATTCCCTGGAGGTCATGCGCTACTGCCGCGACGAGTGGGGCCTGCCCACCACCATCGGGCTGTCCAACATCTCCTTTGGCCTGCCCGCGCGCGAGTTGCTCAACTCCACCTTCCTGTCCCTGTCCATGGCCGCGGGCCTGTGCTCGTTCATCTCCAATCCCAATTCCGCCCGCATCCAGGAGACCCTGCACGCGGCCGAGGTGCTGCTGGGCCGCGACCCCCAGGCCGCCCGCTACATCGGCCGCTTCTCGACCTGGACCGATGGCGGGGGCGGGGTTGCCGCGCCCGTGGCCAGCGGCGGGTCGCAGACGCCGGATCTGCCGCCGGTGCAGGCGGCGGTGATCAAGGGCGACAAGGACGGCGTGGTCGCCCTGGTGGAGGCCGAGCTGGCCCGGGGCACGACGGCCATGAGCATCGTCAACGACCTGCTCATCCCCGGCATCCTGGCCGTGGGCGAAAAATACGAGCGCAAGGAATACTTCCTGCCCCAGTTGCTCCAGTCGGCCGAGACCATGCAGACGGCCTTTGCCCGGCTCAAGCCCCTGCTGGAGGCCGAGGGCGGCGGGGAGCGCAAGCCCGTGGTGGTCATGGCCACGGTGGAGGGCGACATCCACGACATCGGCAAGAACATCGTCTGCCTGATGCTCAAGAATCACGGCTTCGAGGTGGTGGACCTGGGCAAGGACGTGGCCGCAGAGCGCATCGTGGATGCGGCTGCCGAACACGGCGCGGCCATCATCGGGCTCTCGGCCCTGATGACCACCACCATGGTCCGCATGGAGGACACGGTGAAGCTGGTGCGCGAGCGCGGGCTGGACACCCGGGTGATCATCGGCGGGGCCGTGGTCACGGAAAAGTTCTGCACGGCCATCGGTGCGGACGGCTGGTCCACCGACGCGGTCCGGGCAGTCAAACTGGCCCAAAGCCTTGTCGCATAGACGCACTGGCATTGTTTTTCGCGGACGGGGGAGACGCCCCGTCCGCGCTTTTATTTGCCAACCAACTCTGCTAGGGTGTCCGCACACGAACACGAGGTGATGCATGAGCAAGTTTCGGCGGCTCGCCGCCATGATCGCATTGGGCTTTGTGCTGCTGGCCTGTTCCGGCGGTGCGGAAGGGGAGTCCCCGGCCGCGAAGGGTTTCCCGGCCATGGATTCGGCCGGGCTCGACACCTATCTGGCGCAGAGCGCGGGCAAACCGTCGATCCTGTTCTTCTGGACCACGTGGTGCCCGTCGTGCAAGCAGCAGATCGCCGAGATGGAGCGCCTCCACGCCTCGCGCGGGGCCGATGTCAACATCCTCAGCATCTCGCTGGACGAGGACGAGGCGGCCCTGCACGCCTTCTTCAAGGACAAGGCCACGACCCTGCCCGTGTTCCACGGCGACCAGAGCCTGGCGGCCCGGTTCAAGGTGGAGGCCATCCCCACCCTGGCGGTGTTCGACGCCGGGGGCAATCAGATATTTTCGCGGGCCGGGGTCTTTCCCCTGCCCATGCTCGAAGCGCTGGCAGACCAGCTGACCAGTCGGTGACGCCGTGTCGCGCATGATCCGCAAGGCCCGCATCCAGGACGTCAAGGCCATCCATTCCCTGCTCATGCACCGCGAGGAGCATGACGGGCTGGTGCTGCCCCGCTCCTTCAGCCAGCTCTATTCGCACCTGCGCGACTTCTTTGTGGCCGTGGACGACCAGGGCACGGTCATCGGCTGCTGCGCCCTGAACATCATCTGGGAGAATCTGGCAGAAATCCGCTCCCTGGTGGTGGTGCCCGAGCACCGGGGCAAGCGACTGGGCCGCAAGCTGGTGGAGGCCTGCCTGAGCGAGGCCGTGACCCTTGGCATCTTCAAGGTCTACACCCTCACCGAGCAGACCGGGTTCTTCGCCCACCTGGAATTCGTGCAGGAGAACATGGACGCCCTCAACCAGAAGGTGTTTGCAGACTGCCTCAACTGCCCGCGCTTTCCGGACCACTGCAATGAAGTGGCCATGGTCATGGCCCTCTAACCCCGACAACGACACATGGGACACAAACTCACACCGTTCATCACCGCCGACCAGCTGGCCGCCCGCGTGGAAACCCTGGGCCGGGAGGTGGCTGCCAGCTACCAGGGCGACGGCTCGCTGGTCTGCATCTGTGTGCTCAAGGGTGCGTTTCTCTTCTTTTCGGACCTGATCCGCAGGATAGACCGCCCAATCGAGGTGGACTTTGTCCGCCTGGCCAGCTACGGCACGGCCGTGTCGCGCGGGGAGGACATCGTTTTTTCCAAGGATCTCGAAATCTCCATCGAGGGCAAGGATGTGCTTGTCATCGAGGACATCGTGGACACCGGCCACTCCATGGACTTCCTGCTCCATGTCCTGCGCAGGCGCAATCCGAAGAGTTTGAAAATATGCGCGCTTATTGATAAGCATGAGCGGCGGGAAAAAAAAGTGACCGTCGATTTCTCCGGGTTCAAGCTCAGCGAGGGGTTCATCGTGGGCTATGGCCTCGACTATGCCGAGCGCTACCGGGAGCTGGACGGAATTTACGAGTTGTCCACGGATAACGGATAGTTAAAACGGCCCCATTGGAGACAGAAACATGATCGTCACCTGCCCGAACTGCCAGACCAGGTACAACCTTCCGGACGAGAAGGTCCCAGCCAAAGGCGCCAAGGTCAAGTGCTCCAAGTGCACCCATGTTTTCAAGACGCCTCCACCCCAGGCCATGCCCGAGGACGAGGTGGAGAGCCTTTTCGAGCAGGAGGCCGCCAGCCCGGACACCCGGGCCGGGGAGCAGTTCGACGAGACCTTCGACGAGGTGGCATCGGCCGGTGCGGCCGCCAAGGGGGCGGCAGGCGCACCCCCCAAGGCCAAGGCTCCCAAAGGGGCTGTCGGAGACGACGAGTTTCCCGAAGCGCCCGAGGAGCCCGGAGACGTGCCCGAGCCCGGGCTGGGCGAGGACATGCCGGGCATGGACGACCTCTTTGACGACGACGAGGGCGACGCCACGGGGCATGACGGTCTCTTTGACGACGATCAGGCCGAAATACCCAAAGACGCGGACGACGCGGCGGGCGATCTCTTTGAAGACACGGACGATGATGCCGACACCGGGGCCGACGACGACCTCTTCGCCAGCGACGATGAGGGCGGGCCCGAGTCAGACCTGGACGAGGAGGAAGGCGGATATGACGACGAGGACGACGCCCGGGGTTTCGGCCTGGACGACGAGCCCGCGCGCAAGGGCAGCCGCTCCCTCGGCTGCCTGATCGTGCTCCTGGTGCTCGCCCTTGGCCTGGGCGCGGCCGTGTACTTCAAGGCGTGGACCCTGGTCGGCATCGACCCGGCCGCCTATTTCCAGAACGTCCCCTATGTGGGCAGGCTGTTCATGGAGCCGACCGTCGGCTCGGACGCGGCCCCGGGCGAGTCCCCGGCCGACAGGGTGCGCCGCATCGAGCTCAAGAACGTCAAACAGTATTACGTGGCCAACGAGAAAACAGGCAACATCTTCGTGGTCGAGGGCAAGGCGGTCAACGCCTTTTCCACGCCCAAGGAACGCATCCGGGTCGAGGTGGTCCTCTACGATGAGGCGGGCACGGTCCTTGCCTCCCAGTCGTTCCTGTGCGGGAACGTCCTCTCCCAGTTCCAGTTGCAGGTGCAGACCCAAAAGGAGATCGAGGACGGCCTGGCCAGCGAGGTGGGCATCCTCTCCAACAACACCTTCATCAGGCCGGAATCGTCCACGCCGTTCATGGCGGTGTTCTTTCAGCCGCCAGTCAACGTCAAGGAATTCCTGGTCAAGGTGGTGGACGTGGGCGACCCGAGTTGATCGTGCCGCGCCGACGCGGGGAGGGCGGCCGCGCCGCCCCGCGCCTGCAATCGCCTGGGCGGGCCTGTCGCGGTCAGGGGCCACGTCCCCGGGAAGCAAGGATTTTCGGGCCGCCGGCAGGGGCCTTTGTTCGACGAAAAAAGGAGTCGTTTGCCGGAAAAACGCATTGACGTGAATTGACCGCCTGTGCTACTTCTCCACAACTTGTGAAGGATTGCACGAATGGCCGATTCCGTGCGTGAGGGGCTTTCCCGCGACGGTGACGGCTACAGGACGCAAGCATGTTCTTTTCAAAAGACGGTCGCTGGACAAATGTCGTGCAGGTCGGTGGTGCCGCCAGCACGATGGGGCTTCACATCGTGTCGGCCACCGTTGTCGGCCTCGCCATAGGATACTTTCTGGATGACGTCTTCGGGACCAAGCCCTGGCTGATCATGATCTTCTTCCTTTTCGGAGTCATGGCCGGGTTCAAGATGGTGATCGAGGATTTCAGGAAGCTCCAGCGGCGCGAAGAGGCCAGAAAAAAGGGTTCTTTGAAACAGAATGGAGATGAAAGTGCTGGAGATGATCAATCAGCGGGTTGAGCCGCTGCTCGTGAAGAGCGGCTTTGATCGGCCCGATGTGCGAATCCTCGTCCGCAACCAGATATACGTGTCGCTGGGGTCCTCTCTAGTGATCGTGCTGGTGACACTTGCATCCCGATGGTCTCTCGCCTTTGCGGCCGGGGCGGTTCTCGCCCTCGTCAACTTCTGGGCGCTTGCCCGCGTCGTCGAGATGTTGATACGGACGCAGGGAGGGGGACCGCGATCACTGTTTGTCATATTCATGGTGAAGATGGCTCTGAGCGGGCTGGCCTTGTATTGGCTGATCGGAGTCGAACGTGTTCCCCATTGGGGGCTGATCGCAGGTCTTGGAACCGTGGTGGTGAATGTCGCCGCGACCGGCCTGGTTCAGGTGGGGCGAAAAAAGGCCTAGGCTGATCTTTTAAGGAGGCTTGGATATGGGTTTCTCAGGCGGATTACCGCATCCTCTCTTGTACATGGACATTCTCAAGAGCATTGGCCACTGGGGCGCCAGTGTCGAGACGGCGCTCGGCGTGGAGAGCATCAACCATGTGCTCTACATGTGGCTGTGCATGGGCATTCTCTTTGCCCTGGGCATGATTGTTCGCGGCCGGTTGCAGCTCGTTCCCGGCGGCTTGCAGAATGTCTTCGAGACCATCATCGGCGGTCTTGAGAATTTCGTGGTTTCCAACGTCGGCCAGCAGGGCAGGCAGTTCATGCCGCTGCTGTGCACCATCTTCCTGTTCATCCTGACCATGAACTGGATCGGCCTTGTTCCGGGTTGCGATGCGCCCACCGCCAACATCAACACGCCTGCGGCCATGGCCATCATCGTGTTCGTGTTCTATCAGGCAGTGGGCATCAAGAAATGGGGATTCGGCTACATCAAGCACTTCATGGGCCCGGTCAGCTTCCTGGCCCCGCTCATGCTGATCCTTGAGCCCATCTCCCACATCGCCCGGCCGCTGAGCCTGACCCTTCGTCTCTTTGGCAACATCCGCGGCGAGGAAATCGTTCTCATCCTGATGTTCATGCTGGCTCCGCTGCTTGGCTCGCTGCCCATGTACATTCTCTTCCTGCTGGCCAAGACCATCCAGGCGTTCATCTTCTTCATGCTGACCATGCTCTACCTGCAGGGTGCCGTGGAACACGCTCACTAGGCCGGACGGGCTGAATTTGGGGAAATGGTCCTCGGACCAAAACTATATTACACGATTCCATTTGGAGGATTCACAATGAAGATCACGAAAGTTCTGTTCACCACCATGGCCATGCTTCTGGTTGCTTCCGTTGCCTTTGCCGCTGATGGCGACACCGCCCTCATGTCCGCCAAGGCCTACGCCACCGCGCTGGGCATGGGTCTGGCCGCCGGTCTGTGCGGCATCGCCCAGGGCATGGGCGTCAAGGGCGCCTGCGAAGGCATCGCCCGCAACCCCGAGGCCGCCGGCCAGCTGTCCACCACCCTGATCCTGGGCCTGGCCTTCATCGAGTCTCTGGCCATTTACGCCCTGGTCGTCAACCTGATCCTGCTCTTCGTCGTCTAGTTCGATAGACAGCGACTCCAAGGGAGGCTTCGGCCTCCCTTTTTTAAGCACCGACATGTTCCAAAATTCACATGGCCGGGGCTTCCGGACTTTGAAAGAGACGCTATTCAATGAAAAGTGAACATATCCCAAAGGCGACCATCGGGCGTCTGGCTGTTTACATCCAGGTGCTCGAAAATCTGCTGAGGGACGGCAACGAGGTCATCTCGTCCGAGAAGCTGGCCCGGGCCTGCTCTGTCAACTCGTCGCAGATACGCAAGGACCTTGCGTACTTCGGCGAGTTCGGCGTGCGCGGGGTCGGCTACTACGTCCAGGAACTCATCACCTCCATCAAGCAGTCCCTGGGCATCGACAGGGTCTGGAAGTGCGCCCTGATCGGGGTGGGCAACATGGGCACGGCCCTGCTGCGCCACCACGATTTCGAGCGCCGGGGCTTCCATATCGCCGCCGCCTTTGATTGCGACCCGGACAAGATCGGGCGCGAATTCGAGGACCTGGAGATTGTCTGCCCCACCCATCTGGTGGAGCAGGCCCCGGAACTGGGCCTTGAGATCGGCATCATCACCACCCCGCCCGACCGCGCCCAGCGCGCGGCAAACCATCTGGTGGACGCCAACATTCGCGGCATCATCAACTTCGCCCCGGCTCGGATCAACGTGCCGCCGCATATCCCCGTCGAATACGTGGATTTCTTCGACCACCTCTATTCCATCGCCTTCCAGATCACCCTGGGCAACGACTGAGCGTACGCGTGTCGAGCGCCTGAACCCGGCTCTGGAAAGCGGCCGGGCCGTGTCGCATTGCGCCCGGCCCGGTTGCGGGTGTATGGGAG
>NZ_JASTWE010000054.1 GCF_030282845.1 Pseudodesulfovibrio pelocollis | reverse complement strand
GATTGACCACCAGCCCGGTCAGGATGACCACGGCCACAGACGCCTGCTCGGCCATGAGCTGGACCGTGGCCAGTTGGCTGGCTCCGGCAAAGACGATGAGCGAGAGCCCCACGGCCCCCCACTCGGGCATGCCCGCGCCCACGCAGGCCGCGCCGCAGATGAGGCCAAAGGGGATGACGCCCAGCAACAGCGGGCTGACGTCGCGCGCACCCCGCAGGGCGGATGATCGAAAAGTGGTCATGGTGCCTCCTGTCCGGCTGGCTACATTGACACAATCCACCGGTCAAAGTATTAATTGTCACCATGACAATATGGTGTCCGATATTGGGGCCTGACGGCCCGAGGTATGTGGCCATTGCCGACGCCATCGAGCGGGACGTGCGGCTGGGCGGTCTTGCGCCCGGGGCGCGCCTGCCCACGCACCGCAATCTGGCCGAGGCCCTGGGCGTGACCGTGGGCACGGTGACCCGGGGGTACGGCGAGGCGGCCCGGCGCGGCCTGCTGCGCGGCGAGACCGGGCGCGGCACCTTTGTGGGCGGCGACCCGGTTCCGTCCATGCTCCGCCACAGGGAGGACGGGCTGCCCGGCGTGGTGGACCTGGGCATGACCCTGCCCCTGGAGAGGTTGAGTCCGAGCCTTGCGGCCACGCTCAAGGATATGGCCGCCGACCCGGACTGCCAGCGGCTGCTTGAATACCAGCCCTCCTGCGGCCGCCGGGCAGACAGGCGGGCCGGGGCGGATTGGCTGCGCCGCCACGGGCTGGATGTGGCGCCCGAGGCCGTGTCCGTGACCGTGGGTGGGCAGAACGCGCTGGCAGTGGTCCTTTCGGCCATGTTCCGGCCCGGTGACGCGGTGGCCGTGGAGGCGGTCACCTATCCGCTGATCAAGACCCTGGCGCGCCGCTTTCATCTGCGGCTGATACCGGTGGAGCAGGACGGCCACGGCATGCTGCCCGACGCCTTGGACGAGGTCTGCCGCGCCCAGCCCGTGCGCGGGCTCTATCTCATGCCCGGCTGCCAGAACCCGACCACGGCGCGCATGCCCGAGTACCGCCGCCACGAGACGGTGGAAGTGGCCCGACGCAGGGGGCTGACCATCATCGAGGACGACGCCTACGGGCTGGTGGCCGGACCCGGCCCGGCACCGCTGGCCGCCCTGGCCCCGGAGCGGACCTTCTGCATCGCGTCCCTGTCCAAGGTCGTGGCCGGGGGGCTGCGGGTGGCCTATCTCGCCTCGCCAGAGGGATACGCGCGGGCCGTGGAGCGTGCCATCTCGGACATGGTCTGGATGACCCCGCCGCTCATGGCCGGGATCGCCCGGCGCTGGATCGCCGACGGCACGGCGGACCGAACCCTGGACGCCAAGCGGGCCGAATCCGCCCGCCGCAACGCCATGGCGCGCGATATGCTTTCCGGGCTGGACATTTCGCTGCAAAACACGGGATACTACATTTGGCTCAGGCTGCCCGAGCCATGGACTTCGGGCGATTTCGTCCGGGTGGCCGGGGAGAGCGGGGTGGTCGTCACCCCGGACGAGGCCTTTGTGGTCGGGCGGCGGCCGCTGCCCCACGCGGTGCGGCTGGCCATCAGCGGCCCGGCCGATGCCGACGGGCTGGCCCGGGGGCTGAGCGTCCTCAGGGCGATACTACTGGAAACACGGAGTGCGACATGATCAAAAGTGCGTTGAGGTATCTTCTCGTCATCATGGCGGTTTCATTGTTTGTGCCCGGATTGGGGTCGGCCGGGTCGGCCGACATTTCCGGCAACTACGCCGTGACAGGCTGGAACCCGGGCTCGGACCCGGCAGGGCCAAAGGACTATGACGGCGCCGTGGTCCTGACTGCCTGGGGCGAAGTCTGGAAGTATCGCGGCGAGATGGACGGCCATGTCTATGTGGGTGTCGGATTCTTTGACGAGGCCGCCCGGACCCTGAGCCTGTCCTTCACCAGTGAGGACGGCTCCGAGGCTGGAGTGACCGTGCTCAAGGCCACGCAGGACGGCTTTTCCGGCCGCTGGGTCTTCGCGGGCGTGGGCGACGGCGTGACCGGCCACGAGACCTGGACCCGGGCGCGGTAGCCAGTGAAAATCAAGGAAGCCTATCGCTGCACCTCCTGCGGGGGGCAGTCTCCGCGCTGGCAGGGGCAGTGTCCGTCGTGCAAGGAGTGGAACACGCTGGAACCCGTGACCGTGAACCGGGCCACGGCCGCGCCCATGGGTGCGGATGGTGCGCGGGACCAACCCCGGCTCCTGGAGGGGCTCAAGGCCGAGGAACTGGCGGCGCGCCCATCGGGCATCGAGGCCCTGGACGCGCTGCTGGGCAACGGTCTGGTGCCGGGCGCGGCCATTCTGCTGGGCGGCGAGCCGGGCATCGGCAAATCGACCCTGCTCCTGCAACTGGCGGGCGGGCAGGCCCGCCTGGGCCGCTCGGCCGTGTATCTTTCGGGCGAGGAGTCCCTGCCCCAGCTCAAGGGGCGGGCCGAGCGCCTGGGCCTGCTCGGGCCGGGGCTCATGGCCCTGGCCACCAACCGGGTCGAGGACGCCCTGGCCGTGCTCGACGGCCCCAACCCGCCCGACCTGCTCATAGTGGACTCGGTGCAGACCCTGGCCTCGCCTCTGGCCGAGGGCATCCCCGGCTCCGTGGGGCAGGTGCGCGCGGTGTCCGGCGAGCTGGTGGAAAAGACCAAACGGACCGACACCACCCTGATCCTGGTGGGCCATGTGACCAAGGACGGGCAGATCGCCGGGCCCAAGCTGCTGGAGCACATGGTGGACACGGTTCTGTACCTTGAGGGGGACCGCAAGCACTTCTCGCGCGTCCTGCGCGTGCTCAAGAACCGCTTCGGCCCCAGCGACGAGCTGGCGGTCTTCACCATGACCGAGAGGGGCCTTGAGGTGGTCGAGGACCCGGCCACCTTCTTTCTCGGCGCGCGCGACCCGAGCCTGTCGGGCACGGCCATGGCCCTGGCCGTGGATGGTCAGCGCCCCTTTGCCGTGGAGGTACAGGCCCTGGCTTCCAAGTCGTTCCTGTCCATTCCCCGCCGCACGGCGCTGGGGTTCGACACCAACCGGCTCAACCTGCTCCTGGCCGTGCTGGAAAAGCGGCTCAAGCTCAACCTCGGCGGGAACGACATCTACGCCAAGATCTCCGGCGGCCTCGCCTCGCGCGATCCCGGCCTTGATCTGGCCGTGGTCTCGGCCGTGCTCTCGTCCTATTACGACCGGCCGCTGCCCGAGATGGCCGTGTTCTGGGGCGAGATCGACCTGAACGGCCAGGTGCGGCCCGTGGTCGCCCACGAGGTACGGCTCAAGCAGGCGGCCCGGCTGGGCCACGAGCCGGTCTGCCACGCCGAAACCTGCCCGACCCTGGCCGAGCTGCAACGCACGCTTTTCGGCAAGGCGGAATAGCCCTGTCTGATCGGGCAAGGGGCGCACCCGGACTGCCGGACCGGGCCGGACCCTTCCCTTTTTCGGAAATGCTGGTATTGTGGCCTTTCCTGTGACCGGTCCGCTGCCGGATCACGACCGAACAGCCCTACGGAGGACATCATGGCCGACATGCTCGACTGGACCGGCGCGAACCTGGAGAATCTTGACCTTGCCCCCTTTGAGGCGCGGGCCGGGGAGATGGCTGCGCGGCTGGCAGCCGAGACCGGCGCTGGCAGGCTTCCCTTCCTGACCATGCCCTATGGCCCGGCCCTCAGGGAGGAGCTGGCGCGGCTCAAGGGTTTTCTCAAGACCTTCGACCACATGCTCCTGCTGGGCATCGGCGGCTCGGCCCTGGGCGCGCGCGCCCTGCAGCAGGCCTTCTTTCCGCAGCAGGACCAGCCCGGCCACACCGGCCCGTGGCTGTGGGTGGCGGACAATGTGGACGCCTACGCCCTGGAGGCGTATCTGGCCAAACTGCCGCCCGAGAAGACCGTGGTGGTCACGGTGTCCAAGTCCGGGGGCACCATCGAGACCGTGGGCCAGTATTTCATCCTCAAGGAGTGGATGCGCGCACGCCTGGGCGATGCCTGGGCCGCCCACATGCTCCTGGTCACGGACGAGCTCCACGGCTTCCTGCGCGGCGAGGCCGAGCGGCACTCCATCCAGGCCCTGAACGTGCCCGACAACCTTGGCGGCCGCTATTCCGTGCTCTCGGCCGTGGGGCTGATTCCGGCCCTGTTCCTGGGCATGGACATCGACGCGCTGATGGACGGCGCGCGGGAAGTGGCCGGGCCCCTGGCCGCGCCTGGCCTGACCGGCGACGCATTGGCCGCCCACGGCTCCTTCCAGCTGGCGGCCTGGGGCGCGGCGCTGCTCGAAAAGGGCTTTGATGAGATGATCTTTTTCGCCTATATTCCCTTGTGGGCACGGTTTGGCGACTGGTTCGCCCAGTTGTGGGCCGAGTCGCTGGGCAAGGAGGGCAAGGGCAGCCAGCCCATCCCGGCCGTGGGCGTCACGGACCAGCACTCGGTCAACCAGATGTTCATGGACGGCATCCGCAACAAGGCCTGCCTGTTCCTGACCTGCCCGACCCTGCCTCGGGGGCCGAAGTTTCCGGCCGACCTGCCGGACCAGTTCGCCTATGTCCGGGGACGGGATTTCGGTGAGTTGCTCCAGGCCGAGGCGCTGGGTACGCGCATGGCCCTTTCGGACAGCGGCGTGCCCCTGGTGGAGCTGCGCCTGTCCGACGACGGGCCGAGGCAGGCAGGCAAGCTCATCGCCCTGCTGGGCGCGGCCACCATCCTCACCGGCTGGCTCATGGGCATCAACCCCCTTGACCAGCCCGCAGTGGAGCTTGGCAAGCGGCTGGCCAAGGCGCGCATGAACGCCGACGGTCTGACCGAGGAAAAGACGGCCCTGAACGCCTTCCTCACGGCCGATCGCGACCTGCGCGGGTTCTGATCGGGGTCCGGCGGCTTCGGGGCATGGGCGGCCCGGGTGGCGACACGCAAACACGACCGGCCGGGCCCATGGCCCGACACGGGGGGTCACTTCGTTGACACAGCATAGCGACGGCGGCGGCAGGCCGCTCCAGTTCGTCAAGGTCATTTCCTGGAGCCTGTTCGCCATCATTCTCGGGTTCAGCCTGCTGCTGTCCGTCTTCATCTCCAAGTATGCGGAGCGCACCCTGCTGGACAAGCAGGAGAAGTTCTCCCTGCTCCTGGCCGAGAACGTCAGCCACCAGGTGTTCACCCGCTTTGTCATGCCCACGGTCATGCGCTACGGGGGGATCAGCCTGCGCCAGGAGGACCAGTTCAAAACCCTGGATCAGGTGGTGCGCTCCACGGTCCACAGTTTCCATGTCACCTCGCTGCGCATCTACGACCCCGAGGGTGTCATCACCTACTCTCTGGACAAGGACGAGGTGGGCCGCAAGGGCGACGCCCTGTACATGGTTACCCGTACCTGGGAGACAGGCCGGTTCTCGCCCGAGATCCTGGCCCGGGTCTCAAAATTCGCCTCCCTCTTCCGGGTCACGCTCAAGCCGGGCAGCCTGACCCTGCGGGCCTATTACCCCCTGCGGGCCGAGCGTTCCCTGACCGACGTCTCCGAGAACCCCATCATGGGCATCCTGGAGTTCACCCAGGACATCACGCCCGACTTCATGGCCATGCTCAACTTTGAGCGGCTGGTCATCGCCTTTTCCCTGCTCACCTCGGTGGTGCTCTTTTTCCTGGTGCTGGCCGTGCTGCGCCGGGCCGAGCGGCTGAGCAACGAGCAGCTGCAAGAGAAGGAACAACTCATCTTCGAGCTGCAACAGCAGGAAAAGCTGGCGGGCATGGGCCGCATGGTGGCGGGCGTGGCCCACGAGATACGAAATCCGCTGGGCATCATCTGCTCCAGCGCCGAGCTGATGCTCAAGAAGGCGGCCAAGGAGCAGAGCCCGCACACGCGCATCCTCGAGGCCCTGCACGAGGAGGCCAAGCGGCTGACCCGCACGGTGGGCGAGTTTCTGGACTATGCCCGGCCCAAGAAGCCGACCATGGCCCTGGTCGATGCCGGCCGCCTGCTCGATCAGGTGGCCGTGTTCATGGAGCCGGAGTGCGAAAAGCTCGGGGTGGTCATCGACCGCGAATACGGCGGCGACCTCACGGTGCGCGGCGACAAGGATCTGCTCTACCGCGCCTTCTACAACCTCATCGCCAACGCCATGCAGGCCATGCCCGGCGGGGGGCAGATATTTCTTCGGGCCGCGCGCGACGAGGGCGGCCTGCACATTACCATCCAGGACACCGGCCCCGGATTCGCGCTTGAGCACATCGAACAGGTGCGCGATCCCTTCTTCACCACCAAGGACACCGGCACCGGGCTGGGGCTGGCCCTGGTCTCCACCATCCTGGAGAGCCACGGCGTGCAGATGCACCTGAGCAACGCAGACGACGGCGGGGCGCGGGTGGACATCATTTTTCCGGCAGTGTAGCACGAAAGGGGAGGCGAGCGATGTCCAAGGCGTGGATTCAGGCCAAGCACCCGGAGTTTGTCCGGGACCTGTTCAAGTTCTTCTGTCAGGCGTGCGAGACGCTGGAGCGGCAGATGGAGGGGTTCGACGCGGACGGTACCGTGGAGTTCGAGGTGCTCAGGGACATCGTGGGCACCGAGATGGACAAGGGGCTTCTGTGGCGGATGAAGGACACGGCCCACCATGTGTTCCGCAACGACCCGCACGGGCAGCTCGGCGGCACGCTGCTCGACTGGGCCATCGGGTACATCTTCCACGAGACCATCAAGCTCAAGGAGGACGCCTACCAGAAGGAGAACTACGCGCCCTGGTTCCACACCCAGATCAAGGGCGATCCCCAAAGTGCCGACGCCGAACGGGACGTGGCCGGTCAACTCTTTCTGGTCCTGAGCCAGACCGAGGAGTCCATGCGGCGCGAGATCGCGCGCATCCGCTTCATCATGGCCAAGTGCCGTCAGCTGCTGCCCGGCTATCTGCACACCCACAGCGACAACGTCCTGCTGGCGCGCTACATCTTCTCGCAGAACGGGCTGGTCAGGAGCGTGTTTCGCGACGAGTACGAGGGGCTTGTCCGCGCCATCTACGGCGACGAGCCCGAACGCATGTACGTGCTGGCCAGCCAGAGCCTGCGCATGGGCGGCTGGATCGAGGAGGCGGCCCACGCCCTGGACAAGGCGAGGGAGCAGAACCCAGACAGCAGAATTGTCTTGCAAGAAAAGATAATAATTGATAATTGGGCTGATGGCGTACAGTCGTGAACTGTGCGTTACAGCGGGTATGGAAAGCGAATCAATTCCGAGGAGGCAACTAATGAAGAAGCTGATTTTACTTGCAATCGCCATGTGCCTTGTCTTTGCCTGGGGTTGCTCGAAGAAAGTGAAGACCGAGCCCGAAGTGGTTGTGGTCGAGGAAAAAGAGGTCATCGTCGAGCAGGTCGTGGTGACCGATCCTATGGATGTGTACAAGGCCGAGTACGACGCTCTGCCCGTGTCCCACACCGTGACCAAGGGCGAATGCCTGTGGTGGATCTCGGAGTACAAACACATTTACAATGATCCCTTCATGTGGCCCCTGATCTACAAGGCCAACCGCGGCCAGATCAAGAACCCTGATCTGATCTACCCCGGCCAGCAGTTCGAAGTGCCCCGCTACGGCTTCGACCTGGAAGAGGTCAAGGCCGCGCGCAAGGACGCCGGCGCCCCCTGGAAGGCCCTTGAGCCCGGCCAGGATGCCATGATTCCCGCCGAGATGCGCGCTGCTCTCGGATACAGCTTCTAGGTCCGTCCTCTCGCGATCATATGGTCCGTCCACCCCCATCCGGGGTGGGCGGACCTTTCCGTTTGCGCGCCAGCGGGGGGCGGGGAGGGGTGGAAGATTCCGGGGGGTGATCTTTTTGGAGATAGCCGCCACCTTGTGTGGGACTATCGGCTCTCACCTTCTGTTTTCAACGGGTTGCGGCCGTTTGGCCGCAGCCCGTTGCTTGTTGTGTGTGACTGCCGTGTGTGAATCCGTCAGGCAACTTGGCGGCTTTGCGCTTCATAGATTGCCATGGCGTCCCGCTCCACGTCGCAGTTTTTCCAGATAGATTTCCGTGCTCCGTCGGTCGGCATGCCCCAGCAGATGCTGGATGCCCGAGATGAGCTCGCCGTTGTTGTCCATCACCCATGCGCCCGATGCCCGGAATCGATGGAAGGAATAGTAGCCGACACCGGCTTTCTCGCATGCCGTCTTGAGCATGGAGTAGCGGCACTTGGTGTACGGCCCATCCTCCATCCGTTTCTGCTTGTGGCTGTAGCTGCGGCACCAGAACACCCATTCCTTTTCAGGGTCGCGCCTGGCATGCGGATCACTGAGAATCTCGTACAGCTTGTCGGTCATCGGCACCGGCCTGAGCACGGGCTTGCGGTCCTTGTTCTTGAAGGTCTTCAACTCCACGTACCGTTCCTCGAAGTTGACCCGTTTCCATTTCAGTCGATGCACCTCGACGCTTCGGGCCAGGGTCCCGCGCTTCACGTCGAACACGCCATTGCTCGGGCTGATGCCGGTATTCCCGTAGGCCCGGCACAGGTCGCGGGCCGCCGTAAATATTTCGGCGATTCGCCCGTCACCCCTGCCTTCGTCTTTCATTTGCCTGACAACCGCCGCAAAATGCCTGTTCGTGATGTTGGTCCATTTGCGAACACCAAAACCCGCACAGCGAAGCCGCTTGGGCAAAGGCCTTGGCGTTCTGGCGGGTCCTGTGTTGTTTCGAGCGCGGACCGGACAGGGTTGCCCTGTTCGCGCCCAGTACCAAGCTGATGGATTTCATATGAATCCCCTTCCTGAAGTTCGGGGCAATGCTCCGGGACAAAGAGGGGGTCTCGATATGGAACTACAGGACTGGCGGCCCTGGTCATTGGTTTTTGCAAATCAGTCGGAGTGGATCGTAATCCCGATTGATTGTTGCAACGCAATGGGATTCATGGGTGCCCCCTGGGAAAGGAGGCATCCTGTGAGGGTGTGTGGGCCGAAAGACCGCTACTTGATGTCGCACCGGGGGAGCGCGACAGTAATCGTGGTCCCTTCCGTCTCGGATGTGGTGAGCCCGACGTGGCCGCCATGAGCCTTGGCGATGAGCTGGGCGCTGTATGTCCCCAGCCCCGTACCGCAGTGCTTGCCCATGGTGGCATATTTCTCGAAAAACCGCTCCCGAATGGCTTCAGGCACAGCGCCGGCATTGTGGATGGCAATGCTTACCGTCCCCGGCTCCGCTTGGCAGGTGATGGTCACGCGCCCTTCTCTGGGCGAGGCCTCAATCGCATTCTTCACCAGATTCATGAGCAGGTCCTCGATGAGAAAAGCCTCCCCGCACAGATACGGTTCCCTTGAGGAGCAACTGGTCGCACTCGGCAGCTCGACGGTCACCTTGTTCTGTGTGGAGAGTTTTTCCAGGGATTTGTTTACGAGGCTGAGAATCTGAAAAATATCGATCGGCGTTTCGGGGGGCGTGTATGCGCCCTTTTCCATTTCCAGCAGGGGCTCGGTGGCGTCGATGAGATGGATCACTTGCCGAATACCGAGCATTATTTGCGGAAACGACTCCATCACGGATGTATTGCTCTCTCCGTCCAGCACCAACTGGGCCACTGAAAAGAGATTGACGAGTGGTCCCTTGATGTCGTGGTGAATGATGCGTTCAACCGTTTCGCGAAATTGTTCTTCCTGCTTGCGTTCCGATATGTCATGCATCACAATGCGACAGACAGGAGCTTCTTCGGCATCGCAGGCTATGGTGCCCGTCAGATTCGCCCAGAAATCGGTCCCGTCTTTTTTCGCCAGGCGTAATTCGCATGACGCCGTCGCGGTCGCCGAATTTGTGTTGAAGAGTTCTTTTCGGTGCCGGTAATATATGTCCTGGTCTTCCTTGTGAATGAATCTGGTCCAGGGCTGTCCGACCATTTCGCTCCGAACCATGCCAAGCAGTGTCGCGGCTGTGAGATTGGCCCCGAGGGTCAGGCCCTTTTCGCTGACTGTGCAATATCCGACCGGAGCCAGGTCATAGAGATCGAAATAGCGCGACCGGAGGGCTTCCAACTCCGCCTGGGCCCGGCGCAACTCCTCGTTCTGCAGTTCCAGCTCGATCTGATGAACACGCAGTTCGTGGAGCGACTGCTGCATTTCCTCAAGCGTACGCGGACCCTTGTCCGCAGAATCGTCCTTTCGGGCCAATTCTTCAGCTTGGCGTCTGAGGTTGTCCGTCATGTTTTTTCCACCTGAACTATTCGCTGCGTGACCGCCGTTGCATAGACCTGCCCGGCCTCGTCGGCCAGAAAGCTGGCCGAGATCCACACCGGCACAGTCTGTCCTTCCCTGTTCACGCGGCGCGTCTCATGGGGCGCCGGCATGTGGCCCGCAGCCACCAGCCTTATGTTCTCCAACTCCTTGGTCTGAAGATCTTCGGGGAGCATGTCCTGAATGTTCAAGGCCAGCGCTTCCTCTTCGCCCCAGCCGAATAACCTCTGTGCCGAGGGGTTCCATGCCAGAATGTCTCCCTTCGTGTCCAAAACGGCAATGGCATCCTGCGAGTCCCGCACAACCATCACCATGCGCAACTGATTGTGAGCCTTCTGTACCAGTTCGTGCGATTTTTTCATCTCGGTAATGTCGACAAAGGTGATCACCGCTCCCTCTATCACATTTTCGATGGTGCGATAAGGCTGTATGCGCATCGTGTACCATTTCTCCTCCACTGTCTGGACTTCCAGCTCCTGAGGGATCAGCGACTCCAGTACCGTCTGCACGTCGGCAACCAGGCTGTCATAGCCCACCATCTTGGAGACGATGTGGCCGACAGGCCGGCCGATATCGACGGGGATCAGGTTGATGATCCGGGTGGCGGCCGGGGTGAAGCGCATGATGCACAGCCGGTGGTCCACGAATATGGTGGCAATGCCCGTGCCGGAGAGCAGGTTGCTCATGTCGTTATTGGCCTGCGAAAGATCAATGAGCTTGTTTTGCAGTTCGGCATTGACGGTTGACAATTCCTCGTTGACGGATTGTAATTCTTCCTTGGAGGTCTCGAGTTCTTCGTTCGATGATTGCAGTTCCTCATTGATTGATTGCATTTCCTCGTTGGATGATTTGAGTTCCTCGTTGGACGTCTCCAGTTCCTCAATAGTGGTCTGGAGGTATTCCTCCTTGGACAGCAACTCCTGTTTTAGCGCCGCGATACCATCGCTTTCCGTGTTTGATCCGTCCCTTCCCTCACCCACCCCCGGGAGAATGGATTGTTGCTCCTGCGCTTGGCCGGGGCGCGGCGAAGGCTCCATGATGACCAGATAGAGCGTGGGGGCGAGTTCGTCCTGGGTTGTCGGAACCGGGCAGATCGTCAGATCGATCGAGGTGAAGTCACCATTGGTTTTTACCTGCAGAGCCGGGCAGCGCACGCTTTCATTGGTTGATCGTGCCTTGTGCAGGGCCGTGCTCAGTTCCCGGCGCAACCCCTCCCGCGCCATTTTGATGATATTGCCGGTGCTGGCTTCGCCTTGCGAGGGCTCCAGGTACTGACCGGTGCGGCCATGAAAATAGAGGGTGTCGCCCTGGGCGTTGACCATCACGGCCGCAGGGGAGAGCTGTTGCAGCAGCGTCTTTTCGGTCAGTTCACGCAATGGCAGTTTCATCGGAGAGATATCTTTGACTGCAGGCTGGAGAGACGATGATTCCAGAGCTATTCTGGGCGGCAACAGATAGCCCATGGTCCTGGGATGTCTGCCGAGCAGGTCATCCTTGCGAATGAATAGCTTGGATTTGCGATCCAGGGCAGTGAACAGGTCACCGAAATCACCCACCGTCTCCGAGGTGCCCAGGAAGAGATAACCTCCGGGGCGCAATGCGTAATGGAAGAGAGGGATGAGCCTCTTTTGCAAATCTCCTCCCAGGTAGATGAGCAGATTGCGGCAGACGATGCAGTCGAGCCGGGAGAAGGGTGGGTCTTTGATCACGTTCTGCTCGGAAAAGATCAGCATGTCCCGGAGATTCTTCTTGATACGGTACACACTGCCCTCGGCCTCGACCGTGAAAAACCGCGCCAACCTTTCCGGCGTGACATCGGCGGCGATGCTGGCCGGATACAGTCCGCTCCGGGCCGTGGCTATGGCCTGGCTGTCGATGTCCGTGGCAAAGACCTGCACCACGAAGTGTTGCTGGGTCGCATCCAGGTATTCCTGCAGGAGCATGGCCACGGAGTATGCTTCCTCTCCGGTGGAGCATCCCGTCGACCAAATCCGGATCGGGGTACCCGTGCGCTTTCCGGCAAAAAGTTTGGGAACGACCTGTTCTTCGAACGCTTTGAACACTTCGGGATCGCGAAAGAAATTGGTCACGCCGATGAGCAGATCGCGAAAAAGCGCCTCCACCTCCTCCGGGGTTTGCAGCAGATATCGAACGTACCCATCCAGCCGGTCGATCTGATTGACAGCCATGCGGCGCTCTATGCGGCGATGGACGGTGCTTGGTTTGTACTGGGAAAAATCGTGCCCCGTGTGGGTGCGGAGCTGGACGAATATCTTGCGCAATGCGGTCTCGGTCACGGGCTTGGGCGTTGCCTTGGTTCGAAGGGGCACGCCAAAGGCGTGGGCCACATAGGCGATGATCTGGGCGGCCATCTCAGACGGTGGCAGCTCGTAGTCCACTTGGCCGGTGGCAATGGCGCTGCGCGGCATGCCGTCATACTCGCAGGATTCGGGTGATTGGGCGATGATCACCCCCCCTTCGCCCTTGATGGCTCGCACGCCGAGGGTGCCGTCGCTGCCTGTGCCCGAGAGCACGATGCCGATTGCCGATTCATGCATGCCCTGGGCCAGGGAGCGGAAGAAATAGTCAATGGGCAGCCGTTGCCCCCGGGGCGCGGTGGGTTCGACCAGTTGGAGCCTGCCGTCCTGATAGGCCATGTCGCGATTGGGTGGGATGATGTAGGCGCAGTTGGGCTGGATTTTTATTCCGTCCTCGACCTCAAAGACCTGCATGCGGGTATAGCGGCGGATGATTTCGGTCAGCAGGCTCTTGTGGTCCGGTGCCAGGTGCTGCACCAGAACAAAGGCCATTCCCGGTTCGACGTCGGCAGGCATGCCGGAAAAAAAGGCCTCGAAGGCTGCCAGGCCTCCGGCCGAGGCGCCAATGCCCACTATGGGGAAAACCGCTCCGGGCTGTTGTTTCGGATCCGTTTTGGTCTTGTGAACCGCAGGGGAAGCCTTTGGCGATTTTGTTTTTGGTGTGTTCTTTTTCTTTGTCATGATGCTGGGTTATTGTGTTGTTTCATACTCTGGTCAAGTACTCTTTTCTTGCGGGAAATGCACGTGTTAAGCCCTCCCGCTGCAAGAGCCGCATGAAGGGATTTCTACAGCGTTTGCCCCTGCCGCCACCGGCAGGCTGTCTGCCGGTGGCCCCTTTGCTCATTGGTTATTCCTGCTTTTGTTTTTCGTCACCATACAGCCCGCCTGCAACTGCGCCCAGTGCGCCGCCGATCACAGCGCCCATGCCGAGTGAACCGCCTGTGAGAGCGCTGATGCCAAGTCCGGCACCAGCCCCGAGGGCACCGCCGGAGACGGCTCCCTGCTGGGTCTTGCTCATGTTGGTGCAGGCCGGTAGAATCAATGAACCGACCAGAAGAAGGATGAGAAGCGCCTTTTTCATGACTGTCTCCTTACTTGTTTAACCTGGGTGTGATGATTGTTTGCCAGATCACCTCGAACACGAGTTTGTCCTTTCGATCCGGGTTACTGTCGTAATAGGCGTCCACTTCGCTTGCCAGTTCGGACCAACTCACATCCTTGAGGGCCTCGGTCCATCCTTTGATGAACTTGGACGGCTCTTCCTTGCGGATGGCCCTGACATGATACTCCATGGCCACAGCGCTTCCGGCGCCGAACAAGAACGACTTCTTTTCGGCGTCGCTGGACATCAGCCACACGAAGCCATCAACATCCGGTCCGGAGGTCTGCTCCGTTTTCGTCTGGGCGAAACTCGGCATGGCTCCGGCCAAAAGCAGCCCCACAGCCACGAATACCGATAAATAGAGTAGCTTTTTCATAACGAACTCTTTTGTTATAGCGTTGTTGACCAAATCGTTGCCTGTGCTGGTTTTGATCTACTTCTCCAGGACCTCTTCGATCTCACCAGTTTTCTCCTGAATCTTTCCGGCAGTATATTCGGTCTTGCCCTTGAGCTGCATTTCGTTGTTGTCGATGGCTTTGCCCACGAGCTCCTTCACCTTTCCGGAAGCCTGATGCAGCTTCCCTTTGATCTGATTTTTCGTGCTTGCTTTCATGAAATCTCTCCTGACTGGTTGCGGGTTGTGGCTTTCTTGCCGATTACAATCTGCCCATCAGGAACAGGACCAGTACGACAATCGCGATGATCCCCAGCGCGCTGCCGGGCACATAGCCCCAGGAGCGGCTGTGCGGCCATACGGGAATGACTCCCAGGAGCAGAAGGATCAAGACGATCAGTAGGATTGTGCCAAGAGACATTGTAGCTCTCCATTGTTAAAGAGTCGCAGGATACAGAGCACAGAGCGTTCGGCCCCTGCCTCGATCAACTTCCTCCGCCGCGGCCGGATGAGCCGGCAATGATCTGGAGCAGCAAGGCCATAAAGCCTTTGTCCGAAGCCGACCGGTCACTCTCCGGCTGTTGATCGATTTCCTCATGGCTCTGGTCGTTTGATTCGTTTCAGCCGACGGTGATGTTGTTGACCACCTTCTTCACGCCGCGCACGTCATTGGTGAGCTTTTCGGCCAGGTCCTTTTCGGCGTTGTTCTTGGCCGTGCCCTTCAGGGTGACAACACCGTCCTTGGTCACGACGTTGGTGTTCAGGGCGCTGGTCGAACGATGATAGAGCAGCGTTCCCTTGACCATGGCCGTGATGGATGCGTCGTCAACGGCTTCTCCGATGGCCTCCAGCTTAGTGGTGGCCGTGTCCTCCTGCGCGGAAGCGGGCGTGGTCATCAGGTTCTTGACGCTTTTGACGCCATCGACATCAGCGGCATACTCGCCAGTCAGGTCCTTCTGGGCCATGCTGGAGGCTTCGCCACGCAGGGTGATGACGCCATTCTCGGCGGTGACATTGGTCGCCATGGCGTTCACGTTCTTGTGGAACAAGAGGGTGAACTTGACCTTGGTGGTGAGCCATGCGTCCGAGCCGGCAGAGGCGCTCTTTGCATCCGTTGTCAACTTGTTATCAACGCTTTTCACGCCGGGAAGTCCCGCAACGGTGTCTTTGGCCAGGGACAGGTGTGATTCCTCTGCCACGGTTCCGGTCAACGTTACGTTGCCACCCTCGGACGCCACCTTGATGTTGTCGTCCTTGAGATAGGTTTTGAAAACATAGGTCTGTTTGGCGGAGGATTCGATACGATCATCCGTCGAGGCGGCGTAGGCGTTGTTGCCCGCAAACAGAAACGACATGGTGACAACCAGACTCAAAACAAACAGTAATTTTTTCATGATACGTTCCTTCAGGTTATAACAGGTTTTAATGGTTGAACAGGTACGCTTATTCAAAAATGGCAGCATTCAAAGACTTTAGAAGGATGCTCATGCAAGCAGTTTGTCTTGTTGCACCTTGATCAACGACTGCTTTACTTGTTCGTACACCCATGGGTTAAGGCTGCCATGGAGGCGAGGAAAGAATACCGCTTGCAAAACGGCTTGAAACGATAAATCAGTGATTAAATCAGGGCTTCAAGGTGGAGATGTTACAGTATGAAGCGTCGAGGGCGCGAAGTGTTCAGCGAAACGGTGAGGCTGTTTTCGGAAGTGAGGCTGGCAGGGAGGCATGTGGAAGCTGAGAGTTTCAGTTTGGTCTGCGCCCACGGCGCAGTGGTCAGGCTCTACTAAACAGGTGCAAGATGGTGTCGCCTGAGCAGTGAATCCTGCCCCGAACAGTTCGAGGACTCCAGATATTCTGCGGCTCCAGGGCTGCCAGCGACGGTATTCCCAGGAAGCCGAATCTGCGGTTCATAAACATTCCGGTCAGCCAGTCGGCTGTCAATCCGATCAAGACAAACAAGAGTAATCCAGTCATGAGACCCCGTTACGGTTAGAAAACAATTGCGATTACTTTCAACCTAGCATGCTTAGTGGAAATAAACACTATAAATAAAATAAATGTTGAGTCAGGGGAGAAATAACTTTGTCGAACCTCTGAGCGGCGAGTTTTTGGTGGCGCGTTTCCTTGCGGAACACACCCCGGCCAACCCAAGGCAATCCAGGCGGCATCCATCCGTTGCACTGTTTCTTCCAGCGCCAAAAAGCCTGTTCGCAAATACTCACATTGCGAATAACTGTCGTTGACAGGGAGCGCATGCTCAGCTTGGCAAATCCCTTGGCTCTTTCATGGTGGGTCCCTTGAGAAGGGTGTTCCCGAATGATGCCCAAAGACGAGACGAGGAGAATTCGTCATGTCTTCCGCGACAAGAAATCCTCGATCTGAGAAGGGAACTCCCGCGTATTGATGGGTTTGGCGATGTAGCCGGCAAAGCCCATCTTAAGCAGCCTTTCCTGGTCCCCCTTCATGGCGAAGGAGGTCACCGCGATGATCTGCAGATGTTTTGTGCGCGGGTTACTCTTCAGAAGACCCAGTGCCTTTTCGCCGTCCAGCACGGGCATTTGGATGTCTATGAGCACGAGGTCCGGCATGTTTTCCTCGGCCATGCGTATCCCGGTCATGCCGTCCGGGGCTTCGAGGATGTCGTGCCCCTTGTGGCTCAGGATGTCCTTCACCAAAAGCCGATTGTCGGCATTGTCCTCAACGAGCAGAATCTTGGCCATAATAATCAATCCTCATAGTTGGTTAAGCCGTTTGTCAGGCATTCTCCCGCCTGGACGGGATGCGGAACGAGAACGTGCTGCCCTTGCCGGGTTCGCTGGCGACGCTGATGTCGCCGCCGTGGGCCTGCACCAGCCGTTTGGTCAGCGCCAGCCCAAGCCCGGTGCCCTGGTGCTTCTTTTCCAACGGCGACTCGAGTTGAGTGAACTCGGAGAATAATTTCGAAATGTCGGCCTCGGAAATGCCGATGCCGGTGTCCTGGACCTCGACCTCCAGCCAACCTGCTTTGGGCGGATAAGGCCTGACGCGCAGAGCGACAGAGCCTGCGTCGGAAGTAAATTTCATGGCGTTGGAAAGCAGGTTGAACAGGATTTGCTTGAACTTGTGCTCATCCGCCTCCATCTCTTCCGGCGTCTCCGGTGCGACATCCAGGCTGAACTGTATGCCGTGTTTGAGAGCCTTCTCGCTCAACATGGACATGCTGTGCGTCAGAACGTCATGCAGGCGGAACTCGCTCGACTCCAGTTCCATCTTCCCGGCCTCTATCTTGGCCAGATCCAGGATGTCGTCGATGAGCACAAGCAGATGCTGTCCGGCCTTATGGATGGTTTCCACATACTGGAGTTGCTTGAAGCCAAGCTTGCCGTAGAGCTGGTCCTGGAGCACCTCGGCGAAGCCTATGATGGAGTTGAGCGGAGTCCTGAGCTCATGGGACATGTTGGCCAGAAATTCGGACTTGGCCCGGCTGGACGCTTCCGACGCCTCCATGAGTGCCTGCTGGAGCTGTTCCGCCTTTTTGCGCTCGCCGATGTCGCGCGCGGCGGCGAACACGCCCAGAGGCCGCCTGTCTCGATCATAGAAGATAGTTGCGTTGAGGGACACCTCGGTCTCCCTGCCATCCAGGCTGCGCACGGTCAGCTCATAATTGGTGATGGTTCCTTGGGCCAGCACCTGATTGATGCCCGCTTCGGCACGCACCGGATCGGTGAAGTTGCTCCTGAACGGCGCGCCGACCAACTCGTCGCGCGTGCGGCCAGTGAGCACCCCCATCTGCTTGTTGACGTCGGTGACGATGCCTTGCGGATCTGTGGCCATGAGCCCGTCGATATTGGATTCAAAGAGCGAACGTGTGTAGAATTGCTGGTCGCGTAATCTCTGATCCAGCTTCGTCCGCTCATTTTCGACCTCTTTGCGCGAAGTGTTGTCGGTGCCGATCAACAGATAGCCGATGATGCCCCCCTGGACGTCGCGCAGCGCGGTGACTGACACCACGGCCGAAAACCGGCTGCCGTCCTTGCGGATGTAGGTCAGCTCGTAGATATCTTCGATACCGCGCGAGGCCTTGAACACCAATGCCTCGAAGCCGGGGGTGATCGATGTGTCGAGTTCTATGGAGAGCGCCTTGGCGCGGGCTATCACTTCCTGCGGATCGGAAATGTCGGCAGGAGTGATCTTGTCCACCACCTCGGCGGCGGTATAACCCAGCATGCGCTCGGCGCCGACATTGAAGATTTGGATGACACCCTTGGCGTCCGTGGCGATGCTGGAGAAGTTTGCGCTGTTGAATATGGCGTCTTGCAGGGCCTTTGCCGTAAGAATTGCTTCTTGCTGCCGGTTTTCGGAAATGGCTTCCGTCTTGTGGGGGGCATCATTCGTTGTTGATGAATGGATATCTGTATTGGACATGTGCCGTTCCTCTCGGTTCGTGCTAAACATTCTTCATCAGGACGGCCCCGGCGCTTGTTTTTCATAGGCATTGTTTGTGTCGCTTCATGCAGGCTGTTGAACTTCCGTATATAAATTGTCATTCAGGCTGTTGAAGGTTTCGTCAAATCGCGACGCGACGGACACAAAGGCCGCGAGCAGGGTCGGACTGAAGTGCTCGGGCAGAGTCCTGCCATCACCTTCAGTCAAGATTTGAACCGAAGTCGCGTGGTCGAAGGCTGGCTTGTAGACCCTGGCGTTGCGCAGGGCGTCATACTGGTCGGCCAGCTTGGTGATGTGCCCGGCCAGGGGGATGGCGTTACCGGCAAGGCCGTTCGGATAGCCTGTGCCGTCCCAGTTCTCGTGGTGCGTGAGGGCGATGGTTTTGGCCATGCGCAGCCGGGGGTGGTCGCCCAGGATCATGGCCCCGTAGTGCGTGTGCTTCTTCATGAACGAGAACTCGGCCTTGTTGAGTTGTTCCGGCTTGATCAGGATGTTCAGGGGCACGTGGAGCTTGCCCACGTCGTGGGTCAGGGCGTGAACCTTGATGTCGCGGCAGAACGCCTCTGACTGTTTGAGCTCCGTCGCCAGGATTTTGGCATAGGTGCCGACTCGCAGGATATGGTTGCCAGTGTCCTCGTCGTTGGTCTCAGAGGCCCGGGCCAGGGCCTGGAGGCTGTAAGTGAATCCTCCCTCGATCTCTTGAATGTTCTCCAGTGTCGATTTGACGAACAGGGTGTGCATGACCAAGGTGTTCAGAACGTCAGCGTCGTGTTTGGTGATCTCCCGGCTATAGTTCATGGTGAAGATGCACAGGCTGGTACTCAGATAGCACAATAGATTGTCCACAGATAAAGAGGACAGCCGGAGCTGTTTGACAAGGTTCTTCATCTTCGAGGTAGCCAGATTCTCGGCGTCGTAGGAGACGATCCTGGCCTTGTTGTCCGGCGGAAGGCGGAGGTGACTCTCGAGGTTCATGTCAAGATTGAGGCGCTTGATACCTGCGGGCTCGTGCTCGAAGCGCGTCCACTCCCAGCCGCCGTGCCCACGCGGTGCCCCGACAACACACATGCGTGGGTGGTCGCTGCCGGAATCCTTGCCGGGCATGATCTGTTCGATGATCTTGTCGATGGCGAAGCCGAGGTTGAACTGTCCGCTCTCAAAGCTCTTCACCGCCATTTTCCCGAACGTCGTGAGCTTGTTGATGTCGCCATAGGCGCGGGCAAGGCTGACGTTCAATTCCCTCACCTTCAGAAGCATCTTGATCCTGGCCAGCACTTCGGTCTTGTCAAAGGGTTTGGAGATGAAGTCCTCGGCGCCAGCCTCGATGCTATTGATCCGGTCGTCCTTTGATGTCAGGGAGGTGATCATGACCACAGGGATGAGCATAAACCGCTCGTCAGCCTTGATGGTTCGGCACACGCTAGCCGTCGAGCCCGGGCATCATGACATCCAGAAGGACCAGGTCCACGGGGATATTTGCCATGAGATCCATTGCCTTGCGCCCACTCTCGCACAGAATCACATCATACCCCCTGGGCGAGAGCACGGCGTCGAGGAGATTCAGATTCATGGGCTCGTCATCAACACATAAAATTAACTTT
>NZ_JASTWE010000053.1 GCF_030282845.1 Pseudodesulfovibrio pelocollis | reverse complement strand
CAATCTGACAGTTCCTCTTGAAAAAGAGAGGTTCTCCTTTTTGGAATTAGGGGGACACCATGCCTATTTCCATCGGATAATCCTGAAAAGCCCCCTCAAAAAAAAGCAAACACCCGCACAACAAAAAAAGGGCCTTTCAAGAAGGCCCTTTTTCATATCAATTACGAATCGGAAGCGGCAACCTACAGCCCCTTCTTCTTCTCAATCCACTTGTCCACCTGGGGCGGCACATACGTCTCGAAGCGGTCCAGCAGATCGGCCGGGTCTGAGCCGGTCAGGACCATGCGCCGGTGTTCCTGCACGAGGAAGCCTTCATTCACCATGCGGTCCATGTGATCGGCGAGGCAGGCGTAGTAGCCCTTGACGTCGAGCAGGCCGCAGGGCTTGGCGTGGTAGCCGAGCTGGTTCCACGTTAAGACTTCAAAGAATTCCTCTAGCGTGCCGAGGCCGCCGGGCAGGGCGATGAAGCCGTCCGAGAGGTCGGCCATGCGCTGCTTGCGTTCGTGCATGGAGGCCACCACGTGCATGGTGGTCAGCCCGGTGTGGGCCACCTCTTTCTCCACCAGCAGTTCGGGGATGACGCCGATGACCTCGCCGCCCGCGTTGAGGCAGGCGTTGGCCAGCCGTCCCATCAGGCCCACGTCCGAGCCGCCGTAGACAAGGCCGATGGAGCGGTGGGCCAGCTCCAGGGCCAGCGCGTCGGCGGCCTGCGCATAGGCCGGGTCAATGCCGGGGTTGGAGCCGAGATAGACGCAAATCCGTTTCATGACACCGCCCTTACTGCCTTTTCAATGTCGGCCACGAACTCGTCTACCATGGCCTCGGTGGTGGCCCAGGAGGTCATCCAGCGCACGGTGTGGTCGTGCTCGTCCCAGACGTAGAAGTAGTATTTGCGCAGCAGGATGTCCGTGGCCTCGGGCGGGATGTGGGCGAAGATGGCGTTGCAGTCCACGCTGCCCTTGATGCGCACGCCCGGGATGGCCCCGGCCCGCTCGGCCAGCCGTTTGGCCATGGCGTTGGCGTGGTGCGCGTTCTCAAGCCACAGGTCGTCCTTGAGGTAGCGTTCGAGCTGGGCCGAGACAAAGCGCATCTTGGAAACAAGCTGCATGGCCTGCTTGCGCAGGTAGGGGAAGCCTTCGCCGATGTCGGGGTTGAGGAAGACCACGGCCTCGCCCATGAGGCAGCCGTTCTTGGTGCCGCCAAAGGAGAGCAGGTCCACGTCCAGGGCGGTGGTCATGTCAAAGAAGGAGCAGTCCAGCGCGGCGCAGGCGTTGGCCAGCCGGGCGCCATCGAGGTGGACCAGCAGGTCGCGGTCGTGGGCGAACTCCACGATATTCTCTATCTCCTTGAGAGAGTAGAGCTTGCCCACTTCCGTGGGCTGGGTGATGGAGATGACCTTGGGCTGGCTGGCGTGAACGAATCCGATGTGGCCCAGGTAGGGGGCCACGCTGCCGGGCGTGAGCTTGCCGTCGGCCGACGGCACGGGCACCAGCTTGATGCCGCCGAACGCCTCGGGCGCGCCGCACTCGTCGTTGTTGATGTGCGCCTGCTCGGCGCAGATGACCGAGTTGTAGGTGCGGGTCACGGCGCGCAGCCCCAGGGTGTTGGCGGCCGTGCCCGTGGTCACGTAGTGGATGCGCGCCTGGGAGCCGAAGAACTCCTTGAACACCTCGTCGGTGCGGATGGAGATTTCGTCGTCGCCGTAGGACTTGACGTGGCCCGCGTTGGCCTTGACCACGGCCTCCATGATGGCCGGGTGCGCCCCGGAATTGTTGTCGCTGGCAAAGGATCGCATGGGTCTGCTCCCTACTTGAGCCCGAAAAAAGGGCGGGCCGCGCCGTGCTTGAGGATGTGTTCGGCCAGATCGGCGTAGCCCGCCCCGGTGGGGTGGACGCCGTCGCCGTCGTTCAGGGCCTGCCCGTATACGAAGGAGCGGTGCATGGCGTCAAGGGCGGGCACAAAGGGGATGTCCAGACGGCGGCACATGGACTCGAACAGGCGCGACAGACCGGCGATGGCCTCGCGCTTGTCCGCGTCGTTGACCGGGGTGGGGCCGATCACCAGCACCTCGGCCTCGGCCTTGGCCCGGGTGAGCATGGCCACGGCCGCGCCCATGGATTCCTCAATGCCGACGGCACTTGAGACATCGGCCACGCCGAAGTTGAAGACCAGTTTGAGCGGGGTGCTCTCCATGCGCCGGACCATGGCCTCGGCCCGCCAGCGGTGCTGCATGCGCACCGTGGCGTCGCGGCGCACCCCGAGGTTGTAGGCCGTGGCGTCGATGCCTTCACGGCGCAGGGCGACACAAAGCCTGCCGGGCCAGCCCATGCCCGCCTCGTCGCCCACGCCCAGGGTCAGGGAATCTCCGAAAAAGCAGATGATCATGGTTCACTCCTTGATGCGCGCGCTGACGGACTCGATGTCGATGACATAAGCGGCGGTGGCGGCCAGGGGCTTGTCCTCGTAGGGCAGCAACCCGCCAGCGTATTTGAGGGTGATGGCGTCCAGGGCGGTGCGCATCTCGTCACCCTCGACCCGGCGGGGCGTGCCCGTGCCCATCACCGAGCGGAAGCGGTAGCCGTATTTGCAGGCCGCGTCGCCGGTCTTGGGCTCAAGGTCCACGGCCGTGGAAAAGGCCAGGGGCGCGCCCGAGTCCAGGGCCGCCGCCTTGCGGCCCCGCCTGCCCGAGTGGATGTAGAGCTTGTCGCCCTCGACCGCGAAGTTGACCGGCACGCAGCAGGGGCCTGCCTCGTCGATCAGGGCCAGCCAGAGCACCTCGGCCCTGGCCAGGATGTCGGCGACGACGGCGGGGTCGAGGGTCACGTCTTTGCGCATGATGGTTCTCCGTGGGTTGGAAAAAACGGCAGCCCGACTCATAATCCTCCCGGGCCGCGAAGACAACCCCGGCGGCGGGCCGCATCAGAAATCGAGCAGACCCAGCGGGTCGAGATCGTTCTCTTCCACGCGCACGAACCGGGCCACGTCGGTGAAGAGGTCGCTGCGGATCTCGCTCAACCGCCACTGCCGACCGGTGCCAAAGGCGTTCCACAGCTCGGCCTCGATGCCCTGGCGGACGCGGAATTCCACCGTCTCCACCCCGGGCGCGGTGCCGCCCAGGTAGGTCTGCATCAGCGGCATGAGCCCGCAGGTGACGTGGGCGACGTCGATGATTTCCGGTTTGTCCGGGGATTGCTGGCTGTCGGTCATGGTCATTTTCCTATGCAAAAGGAGTCAAAGATGGCGTCCAGCACCTCTTGGGAGGTGATTTCCCCGGTGATGGACGAGAGGATGGCACAGGCCGTTTCCAGCCGCACGCTGAGCAGGTCGTAGGGCACCCCGGCCAGGGCGTCGGCCACGAGGTGGCCCAGTTCCTCTGCGGCCCGGGCCAGGGCATCGGCCTGCCGGGCGTTGGGGGCCAGTTCGTCAGGGTCTGGCTGGCCAGCGCCTGCAAGCACCCGCTCGCGGATTCGGGCGCAGAGGGCGTCCAGCCCGTGGCCCGTGGTCGAGGATACGGCGGCAACCTCGAACCCGAGGTCGGTCAGGGGCGTGGCTTGGACCGGGTCAAAACCCGGCAGATCGCCCTTGGTCAGCACGGCCATGACGCGCCTGGGCTCAAGCGTGCGCGCGGTGCGCAGGGTCGCCTCGTCCAGCGGCGCGGTGGTATCGGCCAGGAGCAGTACGAGATCGGCCTGGTCCATGAGCTGGCGGCCCATGAGCAGCCCTGCGGTTTCCACGGCGTCGATGGATTCACCGCCGGTCTCGTCCGACGGCTCGGGCCGCATGCCAGCGGTGTCCACCAGCCGGACGGTCAGGCCGTCCAGGCTCAGGGATTCCTCCAGATAGTCGCGGGTGGTGCCGGGCTGGTCGGTGACGATTGCCCGGTCGCGGCCGAGCAGGGCGTTCATGAGGCTCGACTTGCCCGCGTTGACCCGCCCGGCCAGGACCACCAGAGCGCCTTCGCGCCACGCCTTGGCGCGGTCCACGGCGCGCAGCAGGGTGTCGATTTCGGCCCGGACCCTGGAGGCAGCCTCGGCCAGCTCCCCGGGGGCGAGGCATTCCACCTCGTCATCAGGGAAGTCCACGGCCACGGCCAGCTGGGCGCGCAGGGATTCCAGGCTGGCCCGCAGGTCGGCGATGCGTCGGCCGAGCAGACCCGAGAGCTTGGCCTGGGCCAGATGCAGGGCACCCCGGGTGGGGGCGTGGATCATCTCGGCCACGGCCTCGGCCTGGGTCAGGTCGAGGCGGCCGTGCATGAAGGCGCGATAGGTGAACTCGCCGCGCTGGGCCATGCGCGCGCCCTGGCGCAGGGTCTCGTCGAGCACTGCGGCCAGCACGGCGCGGCCGCCATGGCAGTTGATCTCCACCACGTCCTCGCCGGTGTATGAGGCAGGGCCGGGCATGAAGGCCACCAGCGCCTCGTCAAGGACCGCGCCGTGGCTGTCTACGATGCGGCCGTAGTGCAGGGTGTGGGGGATGAAGTCCGTAAAGGATGCGCGGGCGGCGCGGAACATCCGGGCGGCCATGGCCCGGCTTGCGCTGCCGCTGATGCGGATAATGCCCACGCCGCCGTCGCCGGGGGGGGTGGCAATGGCGGCGATGGTGTCGTGGGCGCGTCGCGGGTCAGGCATTCCGCACTCCGGGACACGGGATGTGCCCCTTGGTTGGGGTGACGCGCCGGGGCGCCTTGGCGTGGCTGGTCCCCGCATTGGTCCCGGCGCGGGTCGCAATCCGCGGTGGGCGCAGACCGGGCGGGAAAAAAAGGGGCCGAAGGAGCAGGCTCCCCGGCCCCGGAAGTGTGTCGTTAGTAGCGCGAGCTGTTGCCGTTCTTGCGGCTCTTGGGAACGATGAGCACGCGCTTCATGGGGCCGTCGCCCTTGGAGCGGGTGAAGACGTCCTCGTTGTCTTGCAGGGCCAGATGCACCACGCGCCGGTGATAGGAGGACAACGGCTTGGTGGACTGGGTGCGGCCCAGGCTGCCCGCCTTCTCGGCCAGATGCCAGGCTACCTGACGCAGCTTGTCGTCCTGGCGCTCGCGGTAGTCGCCGGTGTCCACCTGGACGCGCACCGAGGCCTCCATGGCCCGGGAGACGAGGCGGTTGACCAGATACTGGATGGAGGAGAGGGTCTGCCCCTCGCGGCCGATGATCAGCCCGCTGTTTTCCTCGTCGTCGATGAACACCTTGACCCGGTCGGATTCGATGGTGATTTCAAGCTTGGTCTCGCCGATGATGGGGGTGAGCAGCCTGACCATGACATCGTGCACGGCCTTTTCAAGGACAACGGGGTCGAAATCGGCCAGATTGGCGCGCGGATGCTCCTCGGTCTCGTCCGCTTCCCTGGGCTGGCGGGGAGCGCGCTCCCGGGGCGGGCGCTCGTCGCGGCTGCGCTCTGTGCGCTGACGCTCGGAGCGGGGGCGGTCGCCCTTGGGCTTGTCGGTCCTGGGTTTGCGCTCGCGGGGCTTGCGCTCCTGTCGAGCCTTGGGCTCGACGTTGCCGTTGACCTCGTTGCCGGGGGTCGGCTCGCTCACGGCCTCAATCTCGGCCTTGTAGACGGCCTCGTTGCCGGGCTCGGTCTGCGGCGCGCGGGGGGGCTCGGGCTTGCGCGGGGGCTGGGCTGGCCGGGCTTCAGCCTTGGGCCTGCCTTCGTCCCTGGGCTCGGCCTTGGCGCGCGGCTCGGCCTTGGCGCGCGGCTCGGCCTTGGCACGGGGCTCGGGCTCCGGGGTCTTCGGGGATTCCCGGCGAGGGGTTTCGGCCTCGCCGTTGAGGATGTCCGAGGCGTTGACCTGCTCCCTGGGGCGGGCCTTGACGCTGGCCTTCTTGACACCCATGATGCCGAAGATGCCGGTGGAGCCGCCGCCGATGATCTCGATCTCCAGGCGGTCGCGTTTGAGATTGAAGTAGTCGCAGGCGTTTTCTATGGCTTCGTCCAGGTTCTTTCCCTGGAATTCCTTGAAGTCGCTCATTTCATTATCCTTCCAAAGCCGGGAGACGATGCTCCCCGGTGCGGTATTAGGCTTGTGTGGCCGCTTTTTTTCTGGTGGACCGGGCGGTCATGACCTGCTGTCCGATGGAGAGAATGTTGTTGAACAGCCAGTAGATGACCAGTCCGGACGGGAACTGCAGGAACATGAAGGTGAAGACGATGGGCAGGAACATCATGATCTTCCGCTGGGTCGGGTCGCCCGCCATCGGGGTCAGCTTCTGCTGCAGGAACATGGTCGCGCCCATGATGATGGGCGTGACGTAATACGGGTCCTTGGCCGAAAGATCGACCAGCCAGGGCAGGTCGGTGAAGGGCACCTTGGCGATGAACGGGGCGTGGCGCAGTTCAACGGCACCAAGCAGGGCCTTGTAGAGCCCGAAGAAGACCGGAATCTGCACGAGCATGGGCAGGCAGCCGCCCATGGGGTTGACCTTGTAGGTCTTGTACAGGGCCATGGTCTCCTGGTTGAGGCGCTGCTTGTCGTCGCCGTACTTTTCGCGCAGCTTCTGGACCATGGGCTGGAGCTTTTTCATCTTTTCCATGGAGGCGTAGCTGCGCTGGGACAGGGGCCAGAAGATCAGCTTGATGACGATGGTCAGCAGGATGATGGCCACGCCGTAGTTGTGCACATAGTCGTAGAAGAAGTTCAGGCCGATGAGCAGCGGCTTGGCAAGGAAGTCGAACCAGCCGAAGTCGACCGCTTTCTCAAGCTGGTTGGGCATGGCGGCGAGCAGGTCGCGGTCCATGGGGCCGAGGAAGTAGGACGCCCGGACCGTCTTGGCGACATTGGGCAGGAAGGTGGCGTCCTCGCTGACGGCCATGCGGAAGATGTCGTCCTGCACTCCGGCGGCCAGGGTGGAGCGCTCGCTGGCGGGAATGACGGCGAAGATGAAGTAGTTGGACTCAATGGCACCCCACTTGAGGCCCGCCGGGGCGAAGAGGCCCTTGTCCCGCAGATCGTCGCGGTCGCTCATCTCGTCGCGGCCGTTGACGCTCAGGTAGGCTATCTTGGTGGGGTTGTAGGCGTCGTCCTCGGCGGACATGGATTTGGCCGCTGCGGTGAAGGCCACGGCACCCTCCGCGCCGATGGCGGCGAGGGTGGTGATGGTGGACGACTCGGTGATGTGATAGGTCTTGGGGTCAAAGGTCAGGGTGCGCTCGATGCGGTAGTCGCCCGCCTGCCCGGTGAAGGTGAGGCTCTTTGGCTCGTCGTTCTGGCCCAGGGTGATGTTCGAGCCGGTGAAGGCCCATTCGCCGCGCCGCCAGGTGTGGATTTCGCTCTCGCCCGCAGTCAGGATCAGGCCCATCGGGCCCTTGGCAAAGGCGTTGGCCCCGATGAGGTCAACGTTGGGCGAATTGTCCTTGATGGTTTCGCGGTAGTTCTTGAGGATGAACTTTTCGAGAATGCCGCCCTGGGAATTGAAGACCGCCGTGTACAGGGGGGTGTCCACCCGCACGGACACGCCTTCGGTGGCCGCGAAGTCGCCCACAGGGGTTTGCTGCGCTATCGGTGCGCCGCCATCGCTGGTAAGCGCCGCCGCCATGCGTTCGGCCTCGACTGCTCTGCGCGCCATTTCCGCCTGTTCCTCGGCCGAGGGGGCCGTGAGGTACTGCCATCCGAAGATGACGCCGAAGCTTAGGACCAGGGCGAGGACAAGGCGGAGTTGCTCCTTCTTTTCCATGGAATGAATCTCGCTTTGAGTTTGTCGGTGGGCCAGACGGCCGGGACGGGGTCGTATCCCCCGCGGCATAAGGGCTGACAGCGGAGCAGGCGCCACGACGCAAGAAGGCCGCCCTTGAGCGCTCCATGGCGGATGACGGCCTCCCTGGCGTACTCCGAGCACGAAGGGATGAACCTGCATGCCGGAGGCAGCAAGGGGGAGATGAGTTTCTGGTAAAACCAAATGAGCGCCAGTAAGAGAGCGCGCATCATTCCCTCACTCAAGAGGCCGCCGCTTGCGCCCTGACGCGGGATAAAAGCGGGGTGAACTCTTCTGTGGCCAGGGCGAGGTCCAGCTGATCGGCCTCAAGGTTCCGCTTGGGAACGACGACGATATCAAGAGGCAGCTCGAAATCGTACTGATGCAGCCGGAAATACTCGCGCACCACCCGTTTGATCCGGTTGCGCGCCACCGCATTGCCCATCTTTCTGCTGACGGTCAGCCCAAGACGCAGGCCGTCCGGCCCGTTGTCGCGGCGCACCATGAACAGGATGAAGCTTCTGGTGAAATGCTTTTTGCCTTGCTCGTAGCACATCGCAAACTGGGGGCGGCCAAGCAGGCGGCGCTCCTTGCCCCAGGTTAGACGGATAATCTCTTGCGCCCCTTGGCGCGACGGCGACGGAGCACCGCGCGACCGTTCTTGGTGCGGGAGCGCACCAGGAATCCGTGGGTCCGCTTGCGACGGCATTTGCTGGGCTGGTAGGTACGTTTCATATCAATATCTCCTGAGAGTGTAGTTTCTTCACGATAACTCTGTCGAACGGAAGCATATAACCGGAGTCCATGGGGCCGTCAAGGCAAAAGCGGCCAGTCCGCCTGTTTGGCGGGCATCGGGGCTTCCTGTCGGCCGCGCAATCTGCTACAGGTTTCCGAGTCGGAAGGCGAGCGTTTTTTTCAGCGATTTTTTGGTACCCGGCATCGCCTATTGCATTTATATAAGGAGGGAGCATGGACAAGCCCATCGACGCCTATTGGGAAATCGCCTTGCGCGAACTGAAACTGCAACTGGCTGGCAACGGCTTTGATGCCTATCTGGCCGAGTCTGCCGCTGCGGCGGGGGATGTTGTCCTGGGCGAGATTCTGCCTGCCCTGGCACCCAAGACCGTGTCCTGGGGCGGGTCCGCAACCCTGGTGGCCACCGGGCTGTACGAGCGACTCACTGCCAGCGGAGATTTTGCCGTCATGGACCCCTGGGACAAGAGCCTCTCGGCCGACGAAAAGTATGAACTGCGCCGCCGCGCCCTGCTGGTGGACTGCTATTTTACCGGCACCAACGCGGTCACGGCCGAAGGGTGTCTGGTCAACCTCGACATGTACGGCAACCGCTGCGGGGCCATCACCTTTGGCCCCAAAAACGTCATCGTGCTCGTGGGCCGCAACAAGCTGGTGCCCGACCTGGAGCGGGCCATGAACAGGATCAAGGAGTATTCCGCCCCGGTCAACGCCATGCGGCTGGACATGAAGACCCCCTGCGCCAAGACCGGCTACTGTATGGACTGCGATTCGCCCCAGCGCATTTGCAACGTCTGGACCATCACCGAGAAATGTCTGCCCAAGGGGCGGATCAAGGTGGTGCTCATCAACGAGGACCTCGGGCTCTAGACTGTGGAAAACCTGTTCCAAATCATGTTCCAAACCCTGTTCACAACCGTGTTCGCAACCATGTTCCAAGGCATGTTCATACAGTGTTCCTTTTCGGGATGCCCGGCGTCGGGCAGGCCATGAGCGGCCGTCATCTCTCCACAGACCGCGCCTACCGCGACATGGTGCGCCCCCGCCAGGGCGAGGTGCGCTTTCAGGTGGCCGTGGAGCAGACCGACCTGCTTGTGGTGGCCGAGGCGGACCTGCGCCATGAGATGGCGGCCCATGTGGCCCTGGTGCGCGGTGAACTGAAGAACTGGATTCTGTTTCACCCGGAATTCGCGGCCAGCCTCGCGCCCGTGGCGGTTTCGGACAGCGCGCCGCAGATCGTCCGGGCCATGGCCGATGCCGCCAGCCTGTGCGGGGTCGGGCCCATGGCCGCCGTGGCCGGGGCCGTGGCCCAGGCCGTGGCCGAAGGGTTTGTCGGGCAAAGCCCGAACCTCCTTGTGGAAAACGGCGGTGACAGCTATCTCTGCTCCACCCGGGAGCGGGTGGTGGCCCTGCTGGCCGAGCCGCAGTCCGGGGCTCGGCTCGGCCTGCGCCTCGCGCCCGAGGCCTTTCCCGTGTCCATCTGCGCCTCAAGCGGCACCATCGGCCATTCCCTGAGCCTGGGGCGCGGCGACCTGGTGGCCGTGCGCGCCCGGGACGCCCGGCTGGCGGATGCGGCGGCCACGGCCCTTGGCAATCTGCTGCGCGGGCCGGGCGACATCCAACGGGTTCTGGACCGGGCGGCCGAACTGGCCGGGAGCGGTCTTGACGGCGTGTTCGTTCAATATGACGCGAAGATCGCGGCCTGGGGCGACCTGGAACTGGTGGCCCTGGAATAGCGTCCTGTCGGATTCTGGCCCGACGTCGTCTCAATCCTTCTTTTTCATCACCTCGTGCAGCAGATTGCGCTGGAGCAGCCGGATGATCCGTGTGTCGTGCTCGTCGCGGCCAACGGCCAGCAATCCCTGCTGGGCCAGGCCGTGGATGTACTGCTCGATGCGTTCCGGGGTGGTGATGAAGGTGTCGGCCATGGACCGGACTGTGGCGTCGTAACGCAGGGTGGTGGTCCCGTTGGCTGCGAAGAGGTCGAGGATGCGGACCACGCCCATGCCCGTGCTGGGGACCTTCATGGCCTTTCTGGTGGTGGACTTGAGGCGGCTGACAAGCACGGTAATGATGGAGGAGATGACCTTGGGCGAATCGCGCATGTATTCTTCGAGGTCGTCCTTGCTGACCACGATGACCTTGGAGTCCTCCAGGGCAATGGCCGTGGCCGTGCGGGTGTTGTCGTCCAGGAACAGGGCCATCTCGCCGAAGATGGAGATGGGCTTGAGGATGGCGAAGACCTTCTTGTGGCCCTCGACGATGCCGGAAATCTCGATCTTGCCCTCGGTCAGGATGTAGGCGGCGTCGCCCCGGGTGCCCTCGTTGAAGACGACGTTGTGCTTGAGCACGTTGCGCATCAGGAAGTTCCCGTGGGACACCTGTTTCATCTGGACGGTCTGCTGGTGGACTATGCTCACGCGGTTTCTCCTCTGCTCGGGATGGGGGCCGTGCCGGGGGCCGGGTTGTGCGGGCCGGTCATGGTTCGATGCGGGTCAGGACCGAGCTGATCTTGGACGTCAGGCCGCCCTGCCTGCCCCGGCGGCTGTCGGCGGTCAAGCTCAGGTGGATGCGGTCGAAATCGGGTTCGAGTTCTCTGTAGCAGGCGTTGACCACGGCCATGACCTCGGCCCACTCGCCCTCGATGGCCGTGCCCATGGGGCCGAGCTGAAAGGGCAGGCCCGAGGCGCGGATCACCTCCACCACCCGGGCCACATGGGGCGCGAGCGATCCCTGGGAATGGAGCGGAAACACGCTGAGTTGAACGATGACGCTCATTGGGCCTCCTTGCGCAGGCTGCGCAACTGGGTTCCTCGACACATCCATTCCTGCATCGCCGGGCTTAAAGAGTCAATGGCGGAAGGAAACATCAGCCCTCGGCGGGACCGCTCTGTCCTCGCCGGATCGAGCAGCGCCAGACGCCCCGGATCGGACCAAGGCGGGCAGAGCAATGTCGGTCCGATTGCGGGATGGTGCCACCCTGTGTTTTCGACGAATTGGTGTCGGGGGTCGCGGTTCGCGTGAGTCTCCATAATGATTGGGCAATGCCTGGAAATGGCCATTTGGCCGCTGTTTTGCGTCTTTTTGCCGATCATGTGGCTAGGGTGCCGGGACACTTCAAAGATTTTTGGAAGTTGCCTATTGCTTTTGTTTGTAATGCGGGTTAGGGATTTGTTAATTAATTTTTCCGGGGGGTTATAGCACGAACTTGGGAAAATAATGTCAAAAGTGGCACGATTACGGTAAGCGTGTCATTGAAGATGGTATAGGTCCGAGTCCGGGCGTGTGTCCGGCGGTTGTGATTTGAGAATAACGGTGTTCTCGATAATCATGACAGACTCATTTTATTACGGAGGTGTTCTATGAAATTTTCCGTAGGTCATGGCAAGGACGGAGCCGTGGAACGGCTGGAAAAACGCGGTGTTTCGCGCCGTGATTTCATGAAGTTCTGCGGAACCGTGGCCGCAGTGATGGGCATGGGTCCGGCTTTCGCTCCGAAAGTCGCGGAAGCCCTCACTAGCGACAACAGGCCCGATGTGGTCTGGCTGCACAACGCTGAGTGTACTGGCTGTTCCGAGTCCATCCTGAGGACCGTCGAGCCTTACATTGATGCGCTCATTCTGGACTACATTTCGCTCAACTACCACGAAACCCTCATGGCCGCCGCTGGTCACGCCGCCGAGAAGGCGCTGTGGGACACGGTTGCCGCAGGCAAGTACGTGGCAGTTATCGAGGGCGGCGTGCCCACCGCTGTGGCCGGCATCGCCAACGAGCCCGGCGCCCACGGCAAGGTCGGCGGTCACACCATGCTGGAGACCACCACCAAGGTCGTCAACAAGGCGATGGCCACCATCACCTACGGCACCTGCGCCTCCTACGGCGGCGTGCAGAAGGCCGCTCCGAACCCGACCGCGACCAAGGGCATCGACGAGCTGTACCCGGACAAGGCGATCATCAACGTGCCTGGCTGTCCGCCCAACCCGTTCTCCCTGGTCGGCACCATCGTCCACTTCGTGACCAAGGGCATCCCCGAGTTGGATAACCTCCGTCGCCCGGTGGCCTTCTACGGCGAAACCGTCCATGACAACTGCCCCAGGCAGGAGACCTTCAACATGGACCAGTTCGCCCCCTCCTTCGGTTCCAAGGAAGCCCGCGAGGGCTGGTGTCTGCGCAAGCTGGGCTGTCGCGGTGTGGAGACGTTCAACAACTGCCCCACCGTGAAATTCAACCAGTACAACTGGCCCGTTCAGGCCGGTCACCCCTGCATCGGCTGCTCGCAGCCCGGTTTCTGGGATGGCGAGGACTGGGATGGCGAGACCTACATGTATGCGGACCTCACCGACTTCTAGGTCCTTGTCGCGTGAGTTCGTTACAAGCAGACTGAATTAGAATTCTTAAGGAGGATACAATATGTCCGGTTGCACTCCCAAAGCCGCTGCCATGGCCGCCGGGAAACACGATGTCATCGTTGACCCGGTAACCAGGATCGAAGGCCACCTTCGCGTGGAGGCCGTGGTCGAGAATGGCAAGATCATCGACGTGCGCAGCAGCTCCCAGCTGTTCCGCGGTCTTGAGATCATCCTGAAAGGCCGTGATCCCCGCGATGCCCAGCACTTCACCCAGCGTTCCTGCGGTGTTTGCACCTATACCCACGCCCTGGCCTCGGTCCGTTGCGTGGACAACGCCGTCGGCGTTGACAAGGTGCTGCCCCACAACGCCACCATCATCCGTAACCTGGTCCTGGCCGCGCAGTTCATGCATGATCACCTCGTGCATTTCTATCACCTGCACGCTCTGGACTTCGTCGATGTCACCGGCTGCCTGCAGGCCGACGTCAACAAGACCGCCGAGTTGGCCGCCGCCGTTGCCAAGACCGTCCGCCCCGACCCCGTCTTCGTCTCCACCAAGGAAGACCTGCAGAAGACCAAGGACACGGTCAAGAGCATCGTGGATTCCGGCCGTCTGGGCATCTTCACCAACGCCTACTTCCTCGGCGGCCACCCGGCCTACGTTTTGCCGCCCGAGGTCAACCTGCTCGCCACCGATCACTACCTGAAGGCCCTGCACATGCAGGTCAAGGCCGCTCGCGCCATGGCTGTCTGGGGTGCCAAGAACCCGCACACCCAGTTCACCGTCATGGGCGGCGTCACCTGCTACGAAGGCCTCACCGACCAGTACATCAATGACTTCCTCGCCCTCTACAAAGAGGTCAAGGACTTCATCCTCGACTGCTACATCCCGGACCTCATCGCGGTTGCCGGTTTCTACAAGGACTGGGCTTCCATCGGCGGCACCACCAACTTCATGTGCTGCGGCGAGTTCCCGGTTCCGGGCGGCGAGACCGACCTGAACACCCGCTACGTCAAGCCCGGCGTGATCATGAACCGCAACCTGGGCCAGGTGGACCCGCTTGATCCCTCCAAGATCGACGAGCACGTCAAGCACGCCTGGTACAAGGACGGCGCGCCCAAGCATCCGTACAGCGGCGTCACCGACCCCATGTACACCAGCCTGGACGACAAGACCAAGTACTCCTGGATGAAGGCTCCGCGCTACGCTGGCAAGGCCGTCGAGGTCGGCCCGCTGGCCACCTGTCTGGTCAACTATGCCCAGGGCCAGCCCGAGTTCAAGACCTATGTGGACTTCGTCCTCAACGCGCTCGGCGTCGGCCCCGAGGCCCTGTTCTCCACCCTGGGACGCACCGGCGCCCGCGGTATCGAGTGTCTGATCATCACCCTCAAGACCGATGAGTGGGTCAACGACCTCAAGGAAAACGTGGCCAAGGGCGATCTGGACATCTGCAAGGATTGGGACATGGCCGCCGCCGCTCAGGGTGTCGGCTGGGTCAACGCCCCGCGCGGTGCCCTCTCCCACTGGATCAACATCAAGGACAGCAAGATCGAGAACTTCCAGCTCGTGGTCCCCTCCACCTGGAACATCGGTCCCCGCTGCGACAACGACATCCCCGGCCCCCTCGAGGAGGCCCTGCTCGACAACACCCCCATCGCCGATCCCGAGCGTCCGGTCGAAATCCTTCGCACCGTGCACTCCTATGACCCCTGCATCGCCTGCGGCGTGCACGTCATCGACAATAAGACCGGCAATGTGAAGAAGTTCAAGATCCTGTAGTCCTCTACGGAGCGAGAACGCTATGAAAGCGGGAGCCCGAAGCCCTCGGGCTCCCGCATTTTTTCACCGGCCGGGCCGAAGCGCGGCGCACTGCCGCCCGTGTTTGCCATTGATTAAACCGGCGGCCTCAATTAAGGGAAAACCATGTCAGCACACGATACACGCATCCTCGTCCTCGGCGTCGGCAACATCCTCTACACCGACGAGGGGTTCGGCGTCCGGGTGGCCGAGGAGCTGATCCAGAACTACGAGTTTTCGCCCAATGTCGAGGTGCTCGACGGCGGTACCCTGGGCCTCAAGCTCATGGGGCCGATCATGGAGGCCGATGCCCTGATCATTGTGGACATCGTGCTCAACGAAGGCCAGCCCGGCGATCTCTTCCGCCTGCTCGGCGACGATCTGAGCAAGGCCTGCGCCTTCAAGAACTCCATGCATCAGACCGACCTGCTCGACACCCTTGCCCAGTGCAGTCTGGTGGGCCAGGTGCCCGCCGATGTGGTGCTGCTTGGCGTGGAGCCACACAACTATCAGGACCTCTCGGCCGCCCTCTCGCCCGAGCTTGAGGCCAGGCTGCCCGAGGTCATGGACGCCGTGCTCGCGGAAGTGGAGCGGGCGGGCGGGAGCTTCACCCCGCGAACCAGGATGAACCCAGCAACGGAGAAGATCTATGTGCCTCGCGATTCCAGCCGAAATAATTGAGATCAACGACGGCGTCGCCACCTGCCGCGTGGGCGAGGGCGATACCACGGTCAATGCGTCCATCATGCTCCTGGACGAGGAAGTCACTCTGGGTGACTACATCATCATCCACGCCGGTTTCGCCCTGCGCCGACTCGACCCCAAGGAAGCCCAGGAGACCCTGAAGATCCTGCGCGACATGGTGGAGTTGCTCGGCGGTGAGAACTACCGCCACGAAATGCTCTAGCGCCTTTTCCCATGCCAACCGCAAGGCCCGGGCAATCCTGTCCCGGGCCTTTTTGCGTCCATTTCCATTTGTCCCTGTTCCTGCTATCAGGGGTAAAACTGCGAGGTGTCCCCATGAAGCTGATCGTCCGATCCTGGTTTGCCGTGATGCTGGCACTGCTCCTGGCCGTCCCGGCTGCGGCCCTGGAACTGACCGTGCTCCACGTCAACGACTCCCACTCCTATCTCGACGCCACGGCCGAGACCTTGCTGCTGGACGGGACGCCCACCACGGCCCGCCTGGGCGGCTGGGCGCGGCTGGCCCGTGCCGTGGAGGATGAGCGTGCGGCCAAAAGTGCGGCCAAAAACGCGACCAGTCATGGCGTGGTCCTGCTCCACGCGGGCGATGTGGTCCAGGGCGACCTGTATTTCTCGAAGTATGGCGGCAGGCCCGAGATGGAACTGCTCGACCGGCTCGGTTTCGACGCCATGGTCCTCGGCAATCACGAGTTCGACCGGGGGGGCGCGTTCCTGGCCCGGATGCTCGGATACGCCCGGCTGCCGGTGCTGGCGGCCAATGTGGACGCCTCGGGCGTGCCGGAACTGGCCGGGCGCATCGCCCCCTTCGTGGTGCTGGACTTTGACGGCGAGGCCGTGGGCATCGTCGGCCTGACCCTGCGCGACACCCCGGCCCTGTCCAACCCCGGCCCCGGGCTGACCTTTTCGGATGAAGCCGCGGCCGCGCGAAGCGCCGTGGAAGGGCTTGAACGGCTGGGCGTGAACAAGATCATCCTGCTCACCCATGTGGGCCTTGCCCGCGACATGGAGCTTGCGGCCACGGTGCCCGGCGTGGACCTGATCGTGGGCGGCCATTCCCATTCACTGCTCGGCGACGCGGCGGCCATGGCCGCCCTGGGCCTGACCGTGGACAATACCTACCCAGTGATGGTGGCCGGACCTCTCGGCGATCCGGTGTATGTGGTCACGGCCTGGAAATGGGGGCGGGCGCTCGGTCGGCTCGATGTCTCCTTTGATGAGGCCGGCCGGGTCACGGCCGCGCGCGGCAGACCGCTCCTGCTGGTGGGCGACACCTTTGAGCGCAAGGGGGCCGATGGGCGACGCCAAGCCTTGGCTGGCCCGGCCCTGGAAGAGGTCCTGGCCGGGCTGGACCGTAGCCCTGTGGCCGCAGGGGTTCCCGAAGAAGCGGCCACAGAAGCCTTTCTCGAACCTTATCGGGCAGGCGTGGCGGCCATGCGGCACGAGGTGGTGGGCAGGGCCTCGGCCGATCTGCCCCACATCCGCGTGCCGGGTGTGGACGAGACCGGCCGTGACCTGCCCCACGGCAGCCTGATCGCCCCCCTGGTGGCCCGGTCCATGCTTGAAAGGCTCGCAGCCACGGGCGGCCCGGCCGATCTGGTCCTGCTCAACGCGGGCGCCGTGCGCCACGGCCTGGAGCAGGGCGACATCTCCGTGGGCATGATTCATACCATGCTTCCCTTTGGCAACACCCTCGTTGTCATGGAGATGACCGGTGCCCAGGTGGTGCGCGCCCTGGAGACCGGGGTTTCGCGCGGCGGCGGGGCCTTCCCCTACGTGGCCGGGCTGCGCTTCACGGCGGACATGGCCCGCCCGGAGGGCGCGCGGGTGCGCGACGTGGCCCTGGTCGGCGCGGACGGGGGGCTCAGTCCGCTGGACCCGGCCCACACCTACCGTGTGGTGACCAACGACTTTCTCGCAGGCGGCGGCGACGGCTACACGGTCATGGGCGAGGCCGTGCGCGTCACGGACACTGGTTTCGTGGACGCCCTGGTCTTCATGGATTTCGTGGCTGCCGCCAGGATTCTGGACCCGCCCGCGTCCACGGGCGTCACCTTCCTCCCGGCCCGTTGACGGCCCGCGGCCTGTCTGGTCAATGACCGGCCGGAGCGCGTCAGCAGGGGAGCCACCGGCCTGTCCGGGCGCTCTCCCGCAGCACCTCGATGGCGTGCATCGTGGCCCAGGCGTCTGTCAGGGGCACAGGCACAGGGGTGTGGTCGAGAATGGCCCTGGCAAGCAGGTCGGCCAGCACCGCGTATTGGTCGCAGAGGCCGAAGGTGATGGTGCGCGGGGACTCGGGGTCGTTATCGCGGTGGAGCACGGTACGGGTGGGCGTGTCGGCCGGGGCGCTGAAGGGTTGCGTGATCTCGATGCGGCCCGTGGTGCCGAGGATGGCCATCCGCTGGTGGGCGGTCAACTGGGTGGCGCAGGTGAAGGTGACCACCGCGCCCGAGAAGTCGAGCATTCCGGCAAAGAGCCTGTCCGTGCCGAATGTCGGGTCGTGGTTGGCGAATCCGCAGGCCCGGACCGGCTCGGTGCCGAAGAGAAATCGCGACATCGACACGCAGTGGCAGCCCAGGTGCATGAGCCCGCCGCCGCCTGTGGTGGTCTGGTTGCGGATGTTTTCCGGGTCGTCGTTGAAGTGGGCGAAGCAGGACTCCACCGCCACGAGCCGTCCGATCTCGCCGTCCTTCACTCGTCGCCTGGCGTCAATCCACTGGGGGTGGTGGCGGGATGCGGAGGCCTCCATGACCTTGATGTCCGGGTACCGGCTGGTGGCGTCGATGAGGCGGTTGACGTCCTCGGTGCCCAGCCCAAGAGGTTTTTCGCAGAGCACGTGCTTGCCCGCGCGCATGGCCTGGATGGCCCAGTCCACATGCAGGTGGTTGGGCAGGGGGATGTACACCGCGTCGATGTCCGGTGCGGCCAGCAGCGCCTCGTAGCTGCCGTATCGGCCGGGGATGTCCAGAGCACGACCGGCCACCTCGGCCTTGTCCAGAGAGCGCGAGGCCATGGCCGCCGCCACGCAATGGCGGCTGCGCCCCAGAGCCGGGACGAATCGGGTGCGGGCGATCCGGGAAGTGCCCAGGATGCCGAAGCGGATTTTCTTCACGGGCGCTCCTCTGCTTTGCGTGGCGGCAGAATCCCGCGCTCCGGGCGGTTAATCCGCCCAAGCGCTTGTCCGTCAGACCGTGGGCCCCTTACGGTTGACGGGACGGAATCAAGGCCAGTATATCAGCTTCTTGACCGCGCGCAACCGGGCGGCGGTGCGAGAGTCGGAAACAAAGGAGACGTCATGACCGATGAAGGGCAGAGAATCCAGTTCGATGATGCCGGCCCCTACCTGCTTGAACCCTTCGAGGCCGAGCCGCAGGCCATGCTGCTCGACGACCATCCGGTGTGTCTCCTGCAATTCGGCGGGGTCTATCTGCCGGTGGCCCTGGACGCCTGCCCGGCCCTGGCCGACGCCCTCGGGTCCATGCGCACGACCGACATGGGGCCGGAGCGCGAGGGCATGGTCCCCGTGGCCTTTGACGGCGACGAGGCCATCGAACTGCCCCTGCTCACGGGCGTGGCGCCGGAGAGCTTCCAGCACGGCGACATGGTCTATCTTGATGTGTTTTTCGGCCCGACCCGGGCGCGGCTGTGCCTGTCCGTTATCGCTGCGGCCACGGTGGGGCGGATCATTTCCCAGATACCCGGGGAATGATCGGGAAACTGGCCCGGAAAGTGGTCATGCCAATGAAAAGGACGTCCTTCGCGGGGGTCCTTTTGTTTTGATGCGGGTTCGTGATGCTGGCGGGTCTATTTGGGGTCCACGTAGTAGGTGATCCGCGTGCGCGGCGAGAGGTATTCGAGGATTTCCGGGGGCAGGTGGGCGAGGCGGATGGATTTTTCCACCCGCAGGTCCGCCTCGTCGGCCAGGTCCACGATGAGGGCTTCCTTCTTGGGCACATCGGCGTCGTACAGGACCACGCTGGGGTTGAGCTGGTTCCTGGGGTTCACGGACATGACCATGCCCACGGCCCCGTTGGTCAGCTCCACCACGGTTCCCGGCGGGTACACGCCCAGGCAGCGGATGAAGAGGGCCAGCAGTTCCACGTCGAAAAGCGGCTTTTGCTGGCCGAACATGTACGAGAGGGCGAGGTAGGGCGTGAGGGACTGGTTGGGGTCGGCCGTGTTGCAGTGGTTGTCGTAGGCGTCGGCAATGGCCACGATCCGGGCCAGCCGGTCGATCCCTTCGCCCCTGAGCCCATGGGGCGTGCCCGAGCCGTCCATGCGCTCGTGGTGCTGGCTCACCATCAACACCGCCGCCTCGGGCAGGCCGGGGATGGCCGCCAGCATGGCCGCGCCGGTTTCGCTGTGCCGGGCGATGAGCTCCTGCTCGGGCCGGGTCAGCTCGCCTCGCTTCTTGAGCAGCTTTTTGGGCAGGCCCGCCTTGCCGATATCGTGAAAGAGGGCGCCAAGGCCCAGCGCATTCATGTCCTGGCGCGACAGTCCGGCCTCCTTGCCCACCATGAGCGAGAGCACGGCCACGTTCATGGGGTGCGAATAGGCGCTCTCGCCCTGGTCCACGACGTTCATGAGATGCAGGGTGGACTCCACGTCGTCGAGAAAGGAGCGGCTCAAGCGGTCCACGAACTCCACGGCTTCGAGCCCCGACTCGGGGTTGCCCGCCGCAATGCCTCTGAGGATGGCGTCAAAGGTCCTGATGCACAGGGTGAAGCGTTCCTCGCAGGCCGCTATGCGCTGCTTTTTCTCGCGCAGGCGTCGGGTCCTGTCGCGCTTGATCTCCCAGAGCCGGTCTATGGCCTCGCGGGGCATGGCCTGGACGCTTGGCGCGGGCTCGGTGTCGGCGCTTCTGCGGGCGGGCAGCACGTCGCTGCGCTCGGGAATGCAGACGATCTCGCGGATGCCGAGGCTTTTGAGCAGGGCGATCTGCTCCGCGTCCTTGATCTTGAAGCTGCTGAAGAGGAATGGATGATCGAACCAGCTGGTTTTCTCCAGTCTGATGAAGACGCCCGGCCGGAGTTGGTCCACCGAGATGCGGTATTCGGGCATGAACGGGTCGGTCATAGTATCCTTGCAAGATAGCGCATTGTCAGCAAAGGCACAACAACTTTGCGTGGAAAGGCTGTGTTGCGGGACGATGCAATATGTTGTATTTACGTGTCTTTCCCGAGTCAGCCGTGGGAGCCTCCGCAGGCTGTCCGGAATGTTCCGGGCAAGGGAATCGGAAAACACGCTTGCAAACAATTGATTGATGATATATATTAAAATATTTGTCACAAAAAATAAACGTGTTGGCTGTTGGGGCGAAAAATGAGTCCTATACTGCCATTGCCAAGACCGGGCAAATGGGGTAGCTCTGCCTCTTGGCAAAGTATTCCACAGCAATTAATGTTGAATATATTGGATTTTTTCAAGGGTTGCAGATGATGGCCAGAAAGGCGAAATCAATGCGGATGCCCCTTCTGGGTGCGGCGTTCGTTCTCGGACTTGCGGTATGGTGTGTGGTTCTGTTCGCTCCCGGGCTCTTCTCAGGCGAGCGGGCGGCCAGCGACGGCCTCTCGGGCCTTGTGTCGGTCAAGGGCACGGTCAAGCTGGAGGCGCTGGAGTTGACCGGCGGCGAGGTCATGGAGATCAACAGGGCGGTTCAGGAGCACAGGGCCGTCTTCCGTCAGATCGATCTTTTCCTGGACGCCAAGACCTCGTCCGGCCGCATCGAGGCGGACACGGTCCTGGTCTGGGCCATGGTCCTTGAGGCCGACGGCGAGTGCGAGGTGCGCTCCTGGAGCCGCAAGGTGGAGCGCGCCGCGCTGGTCCCCCAGATGGTCCACTACATGCAAAAAGCCGCCAGAGAGTACGAGGAGTTCCGCAAGCACCCGGACGTGACCCGAAATTTCAAGTGCATCTATATCTAGCATTGCAGTAACGCCCGGGATATCAACTCCGGGGCGTTGCCGCACCCAGACACGATAAAGCCGTCTCCGGCAGCCGCTCATGGCTGCCGGAGACGGCTTTGTTGAAGTGTTACATTTGTCGGCGAACAATAAAGTTGTTAACTGCGTGACCCGGCAACCCAATGATTTCCGTGCGCGTGCGCGCCGGGCTTCTGGAAAAGTTGTTAACTCGGCGACTCGAAGATGGCAATGGGTGATCATTTCCGAACAATAAAGTTG
>NZ_JASTWE010000052.1 GCF_030282845.1 Pseudodesulfovibrio pelocollis | reverse complement strand
TAGAAAGAAGAAAACCAACCGGGGGAATCCATGGAATCGGAAACACGACGACTGGTGGTGGTTTCCAACCGCCTTCCAGCGGCCCTGAGCCTGGAGGACGGCCGCTGGCAGGTCAAGGCCGGGGCGGGCGGACTGGTCTCGGCCCTGGCCCCGGCGCTGCGCAACCGGGGCGGCATGTGGATAGGCTGGTCCGGCACCTCGAACCCGGAAGCGGACGTTGCCGGACTGCTGGCGGATTTCTCTTCCGAGGCCGGGTACGATCTGTGCACCGTGCCCCTGACCGCCGACGAGGTGGCAGGCTACTACTTCGGCTTTTCCAACGAAATCATCTGGCCGCTGTTTCACGATCTGCAAACCCGCTGCCGGTTCGACCCGGACTACTGGCGCATGTACCTCGACGTGAACTTCAAGTTCGCCGAGGTGGTGGCGCGCAAGACCACCCCGGACGACTACATCTGGATTCACGACTACCACCTCATGCACCAGGCCTTCTTCCTCAAGAGCATGGGGGTCAAGCGCAAGACCGGCTTCTTCCTGCACATCCCCTTTCCGCCGCCGGACATCTTCATGAAGCTGCCCTGGCGATGGAAGCTGATCCAGGCCCTGACCGAGTTCGACCTCGTGGGCTTCCAGACCCTTCAGGATCGGCGCAACTTCACCAGCTGCCTGCATCGGCTCATGCCCGAGGCCAGGGTCTCGGGGCGCGGCGCGGTAGTGACGGTGGACATGGGCAACAACAGCCTGCGCGTGGGCGCGTTCCCCATCTCCATCGACTACAACCAGTTTGCAGACATCGCCCGGCGGCCCGAGGTGGCGGACAGGGCCTTTGCCATCAAGGAGGCGCTGCGCCACCGCAAGATCATCCTGGGCGTGGACCGGCTCGACTACACCAAGGGCATCCCCGAGCGCATCCGCTCCATCCGGACCATGCTGCACCGCTACCCGGACCTCAAGGGACAGGTCAATTTCGTCCAGATCGCGGTGCCCAGCCGCGAGGAAGTGGACGAATACAAGGAACTGCGCACCGAGATCGAGCAGCTGGTGGGCCGGGTCAACGGCGAGTTCTCCTTCCCGGGCTGGGTGCCCGTCCACTACCATTACCGCAGCTTCCCGCCCGACGAACTGGCGGCATACTACCTGGCGGCCGATACCGCCCTGGTCACTCCACTGCGCGACGGCATGAACCTGGTGGCCAAGGAATACTGCGCCTGCAACGTGAACGAGGACGGCGCGCTGGTGCTCAGCGAATTCGCCGGGGCTGCGGCCCAGCTCCAGAAAAACGCCTATCTGGTCAACCCCTACGACCTGGAGGGCGTGGCCAAGGCCCTGCACCGGGTCTTCCACTGGGACAGGGAGGAGCGCCAGCGCCACATGAGCCGACTGCGCGACCAGATCCGCCGCAACAACATCTACTGGTGGGTCGATTCCTTCCTCCAGGCGGGCATCGCCAGAAAGCTGGGCGATTTTCCGGCCCTGGACACCATGACCTACGAGCGGGGCTGAATCGTGCTCGTGCTCAGATGCGCGGCCTGCCGCGGCAAGCTTTGGCGATACCGCAAGATCGGGCCGGGCGAGGTGCATCGCTGCCACAAGGACCGCATCGACAGGGTGTGGAACATGGAGGAGCGCGATGGCAAGGTGTGGTGCCCCTGCGGCCGGGCCGTGGGCATCGACCGGGGCGACCACTACACCATGGACAAAAAGGCCTTCACCTACTCGGGCACCAAGCTGAGCGCCTGACGAACACCGGAACGTGGGCCGTAAAGCGGGCCGGAAAGTGACGGGCGAGCGGGATCAGTCGGCCTGCGGACAGCCCGATTCGTCGCCTTCCCCGCCTGCGAAAAAGGCGAAGTTGTTCTTGCCGCAGCGCTTGACCGAATACATGGCCTTGTCCGCAGCCTCCATGAGGTCCTCGACGCCTTCCCCGTCGGCCGGGAACATGGCGATGCCCAGCGACGCGCCCGTGCCGACCCGTCCGTCTTCAATGACATACTGGGCGCGCAGCCGCTCCACCAGTTGCCCGGCCATGCCTGCAGCCATGTCCCGGTCCGCCCGGGGCAGGACGATGACGAACTCGTCCCCGCCGGGCCGGTAGGCCGTGCCCTGCTGGCCGATGACGTAGTTCATGCGCCGGGCGGCGCGCACCAGCAGGGTGTCGCCCGCCTTGTGGCCCAGGGTGTCGTTGACCGCCTTGAAGCCGTCGAGGTCGATGAAGAGCACGGCCGCGCCCGATCCCGCCTCGCGGGCCTGGGCCAGGACATCGGGCAGGTCCTTGCCCAGGGCCAGCCGGTTCTTCAGGCCTGTGAGCACGTCGGTGTAGGCCAGCCGGTCGGCATCGCGGCCCGGGTCGAGCACGGTGCAGAAATAGGCGTTGTGGTCGGGGGAGAAGATGACGTTCCAGTTCAGCTCCACATGTTTGCCGCCCTTGCACAGAAAGCGGAAGGAAAAGGTGGTGGAGCCGATGTCCGAGGTGATCAGCCGCTGCATGTCGGCCAGGGCGCGCTCGCGGTCGTCGAAATGGATGTGCTCGATGAGGTACGCGCCCTGAAGCTTCTCCCGGGTGATGCCCGTGGTGCGCTCCCAGTGGGTGTTGACATCCTCGAACTGGCCGTCCAGCGAGATGACGGCGCACATGTCGGGCGAAAGCGAGAGCCACGCATAGCGCTCGACATAGAAGAGCCGCTCCAGGGTGTGGGGATCGGAGCACTCGTTGAGAAGCCAGTTGAAGTCCATGCGGGGGTCATACAACGAACCAGTGGTCGTTTCCAGCAAAAACAGTGGATTTTCCGCAAAGATTTGCCCCCTGCGCTTCCGCCTTGCCGCCGGTTTGCGCAAACCGGTTGACACGAAAGCGCGCAACCGTAAAAGTGCATGCCATGGCACAAGGCGTGCCATAGGACTGCAATGGAGGAAACCGGTTTGAAGAACGCTGTTTGCGCGCCCCTCGTCCTGATGATCTTCCTGCTCGCCGCGTCCGGGGCCGCGGCCCAGAGCGGGGAGTGCAACGCCATCCCCTGGGGCGAGCCTATCTCGGCCGTGGAGCAGATCGAATTCTCCCATGTTGGCGACGGGGTCCACTACTACCGCGTGACCAAGGTCGAGGCCTGCGGCCTCTCGAAGATCGAGGACACCCGCGTCACCTACGGCTTCAGGAACAACAGGCTTTACACCACCATTGTGGAGATCGACAAAGCCAGGGACGTGGGGGACGTCATCGCCCTGCTCATGGACGAATACGGCCTGCCCGACCACAAGAAGGACGGCGGCTGGGACATCTACCAGTGGGACAACGACACCCTGCGCATCAAGCTCAAGAGCCAGTACACCACGGACCGCATCAAGATCGGCATGTACTACAAGCCGCTCATGGGCAAGGAATAGCAGGCTGTTGAAAAACGGCAATCTGCGGACGTTAAGCGACTGTAGGCGAGTCTTCGAGACGTACAGAAAGCTTATCAAAAAGTTCACAAATCCGCAGGACGGCGGATTTGGACGTCGGCCCCTGCCGACGCCCGAATCAAATCCTCGCGTACAGGAAGTACGCTTCGGCCTTGAACTTTTTTCGCGCCTCGCATCTCACTATTTTTGAACAGCCTGCATGGTGGGACTTTTTCAACGGCCAGCAGGGGTCTGACGCGGCGAGGTCGTGACAATCTCCCGATTTCGCCTCGCATTGTTGCGCTGCCCGCCGCAACCCCGTAGTCTGGGACCATGTGCGCGCTCAATCAACCGAGCCAGACAGCCGAGGCCATGACCGGCCCCCGGCGTGTGCCGGGCCACAGGGTGATGCTGGTCCAATCGGCCGTGATCGCGGCCGTGGTCCTTGTCTTCTCGGCGGCCACCATCGCCTGGAACGCCCACAGCCTTGCCAGCCAGCTCGACCGGCGCATCGCCAATCTCCTGGCCGTGGCCGAAACAGGCCTGTCCACTGCGGTCTGGCAGCTGGACCACGGTTCGGCCCGGGACATCCTCGACGCCATCCTGGTGGACCCGGCCGTGATCATGGCCCGGGTCACCGCCGGGCAGGAGGTGGTGGCCGAGCGGACGCGGCACTCCAGCGGCGGCCGGGAGACGCCCCTGTCCCGGACCCTGACCAGGACCGCAACCATCTCCAGGCATGGCGAGGCCATCGGCACCTTCACCCTGATCGTCTCCACCGGCCCCCTGCACCGGGACATCCTGATCAACGCGGGCTCCACCCTGGCCCTGGGCCTGATCCTGACCCTGATCATCACCCAGGCCACGCGCCATTTCGCCCGCAAGCGGCTGCTCATCCCGCTGCACAAGCTCGAACAATCCGCCGCGGCCATCGCCGGGGGCAACCTGGACACCCCGGTGGAACTGGCCCCGGCCTGCGAGCTGCGCAATCTCTCCCGGGCCTTTGACGACATGCGCGAGGCCATGCGCCACCTCATCAGCGATCTCCAGGAGGCCAACGCGCGGCTCACGGACCACCGCGCCCACCTGGAGAGCATGGTCGCCGAGCGCACCGGGGAACTGGAGCGCAACAACGCCTCCCTCAGCCGCGCCCTGGCCGAGCTGGACAGCGCCAGACTCGCGGCAGAAACGGCCAACCTGGCCAAGAGCCGGTTCCTCTCGGGCATGAGCCACGAAATCCGCACCCCCATGAACGCCATTCTCGGCATGGCCGACATCCTGCGCGACTCGCCCCTGCCCCCTGACCAGACAAGCTATGTCCAGATCATCAGAACCGCTGGCGAAAGCCTGCTCCACATCCTCGACGACCTCATCGACCTCGCCAGGATCGAGGCCGGGCACATGACCCTGGAGCGCACCGCCTTCAGCCTGGCCGAGACCGTGGACAAGGCCTGCGCCGCCGTGGAATCCCGCGCTGCGGCCAAATCCCTGGAGTTCGTCTGCACCCTGGCCCCGGACGTGCCCGACAGGCTGACCGGCGATCCGGCCAGACTCAGGCAGGTCCTCGGCTGCCTGCTGGACAACGCGGTCAAGTTCACCGACAGCGGCACCGTGCGGCTGGCCGTGGCCCGCGCCCCGGGCCGCGAGGGCGGGATGGCCGCACAGTTCTCGATCTCGGACACCGGCCCCGGCATCCCGGCAGACAAGCTGGCCACCATTTTCGACACCTTCACCCAGGCCAACGACACCACCACCCGCCGCCATGGCGGCACCGGGTTGGGGCTGGCCATCAGCAAGCGGCTGGTCCACATGATGGGCGGCCGCATCTGGGCCGAAAGCTCGCCGGGCCGGGGCAGCACCTTTCATTTCACCATTGTCTTTGCCGCGCCCCAGAGTGCCGAGGCCGACCGCTCCGCCGATATGCCCGAAGGCGCGGACAGAACCGCTCCCGGACCGCCCGCCGCCATCCTGATGTTCGAGGACTCGCGCTACAACGCCTTCGTGGTCCGAACCTACCTCAAGGACACGCCCTGGCGGCTGACCGTGGCCGAGGACGCACGCGAGGGGTTGGACCTCTTCCGGGGCGGCGGCTTCGACCTCGTGCTCATGGACGTGCAGATGCCGGACATGGACGGGTTCGAGGCCACCCGAGCCATCAGGCAGTGGGAAGACGAACACGGCCTTGCCCGGACTCCGGTGGTGGCCCTGACCGCCCACACCGGGGGCGACGACGTGGATCGCTGCCTGGTGGCGGGCATGGACCACCACCTGGCCAAGCCCATCAAAAAGAGCGCCCTCATCGAGACCCTGGTCCGGCTCGCGCGGCCATCCAATGCTTCGGCCGACTCCGTGACCGCCGACAGCGACCGGAGCTTGCCAAAGGTGGATGACTCCAGGATGTAATGGGTTGAACGATCAGGCGCAGTGTACTATACAAGGCGCAACACGCGCGGCAGGTTCCGCGCAGGAGCCGACAATGACCGACCCCCGCCTGATCTGGTGCCACGGTTCCCTCGCCGAGCCGTGGGGACACAAGAGCACGGCCCTGGCCAAGACCGCCAGGGGCCTCGGCCTCGCCATGGAAGCCATGGACTTCCGGGATCTGGATGATCCGGACCTGCGGGTGGGACGGCTGGCCCATGCCCTGGCCGGGGAAAAGCGCCCCGTGCTCCTTGCCGGTTCAAGCATGGGCGGATACGTGGCCGCAGCGGCCTGCGCCCGGGCCGAGGTGGCCGGGCTCTTCCTGCTGGCCCCGGCCTTCTTCCTGCCCGGCTACGCCGTGGACGACTTCACGAATCTGCCCGCCGCCGCCACCGTGATCCACGGCTGGCGCGACGAGGTGGTGCCGGTGGACAACGCCCTGCGCTTCGCCCGCCGCCACCGGACCAGCCTGCATCTCTTCGACGACGACCACGCCCTGGCCGCCAGCCTGGACTCCATCGACGCCCTCTTCGCCCGCTTCCTAGAAAGCTGCCGGAGGCAGGCATGACCCGGCACATCGCCCTTTCCGCCATCCAGCCGCCCGGCCGCGCACACCTCCTGGCCGCGCTGCTCATGGCCCTTGCCCTCTCCCTGGCGACATTCGCCACCAGGGCCGGAGCCTCCGAGGGCTTTCCCCTGCGCCACTACTATCCCGAGGTGCCCTACATCACCACCGCCGAGGTGCTGGCCGGATACGACGAGATCATCATCCTCGACATCCGCTCGCGCCTTGAATACGACGTGGCCCGGATCAACAAGGCCGTGCTCCTGCCCCTCAACGAGCCCGACTTCGGCGGCAAGCTCGAACGGGTCCGGCCCAGGGAGTCGGACACCATCATGGCATTCTATTGCAACGGCCACACCTGCGCCAAGAGCTATCAGGCAGTCCAGGTGGCCCTGTCCCTGGGGTTCACCAACGTCTTTGTCTACGACGGCGGCATCTTCGACTGGATCGACGCAGCCCCGGACAAGGCCACCCTCATGGGCGAGACCCCGGCCCGGGCCGGGCGCGTCATCCCGCCCCGCGACTATCTGGTGCGGGTGCTCTCCTACGACGCCTTTGCCGAGGCCGCAAAGGACCCCAACGCCGTGGTCATCGACATCCGCGACCCATTCCAGCGCGACGTGATTCCCGACATCGACGGCATCAGGCCCATCGCCCTTGATCCGCTGCTGACCCTTGTGGTCTCGCGCATCTGGACCGAGAAGCGGCTGCTCTTCTTCGACGCCGTGGGCAGCCAGGTGCGCTGGCTCCAGTATTTTCTCGAATCCTATGGCTATTACGATTACGCCTTCCTCGATGGAGGCGTGGCCGCCATCGCCGACGACCCGGACCGGATCAGGCCGGTCATCGAGGCCAACCGCTCCATCGTCAGCAACCAGGAGATGCTCCTTCGCCTCACCGGCGACCCAAATCTGGACAACAGCGACCGCAAGGTGCTCAGCTTCCTGCTGGCCAACGTCAAGTTCAACAACTACATAGTGGTGGACCTCGACGGCGCGGGCAAGACCCTGGGCATGCCCCGGGACCTGTTCATGACTGCGGTGCGCAAGCTGACCCGCCATCGCTACGCCACCCACACCGTGATGCAGGAAACCCTCATCGTCCAGGTGGACCCGCGCCTGGGTTGGAAGGGCAAGGTCGGAGACAAGACCTGGCAGGACAAAATGGACGAATTCGACAAGACGGTGGGGCGCTGACCATGGGCCATTTCCCCGGATACACACGCGCCGCGACCCTGGTCCTGCTTGCCCTGCTGCTTCTGGCCGCCCCGGCCAGGGCGCTGGACAAGACCTCCATCGTGCTGCAATGGCTGCCACAGGCCCAGTTCGCCGGGTTCTACATGGCCGTGGACAAGGGCTTCTACGAGGCCGAGGGCGTGGATATCACCCTCATCCACGGCGGCCCGGACGTGCTGGCCAGCGAACTGCTCGAAGCGGGCCGGGCCGACTTTGCCACCATGTTCCTGAGCACGGCCATCCAGCGCCGCGCCACCCTGCCCATCGTCAACGTGGGCCAGTTCGTGCAGCACTCGGCATTGATGCTCATCACCAGGGCCAGCGACAACATCGAAACCGTGGACGACCTGGACGGCAAGAAGGTCGGCCTGTGGGCCAACGAATTCCAGATCCAGGCGCGCGCCCTGTTCCGCCAGCGCGGGCTGAAGGTGACCGTGGTCCCGCAGTCCGACTCGCTTGACCTGTTCATGCGCGGCGGGGTCCAGGCCGCGTCGGGCATGTGGTACAACGAATACCACACCCTGCTCTCCTACGGCCTCGAGGAGGACGACCTGCGCCCCATCTTCTTCAGCAACCACGGCCTCGACTTCCCGGAGGACGGCATCTACTGCCTGGAGCGCACGGCCAACGCCCGGCCAACGCTGCCCCTGGCCGTGGTCCGGGCCACGGTACGGGGCTGGCAGTACGCCTTTGCCCACCGCGAGGAGGCGCTGGACGCGGTCATGGCGCGCATGGACCGGGCCGGGGTGCCGGCCAACCGCCCCCATCAGCGCTGGATGCTCAGGCGCATGGAGAACATCATCCTCTCGGACAAGGTGCCCGCCATGGGCGTGCTGCGCCAGGAGGACTACGAGCGGGTCAGGACCACCCTCATGGAGACGGGCTTTGTCGATGACGCGCCCATCTTCCCCGAATTCTACAGGGGACCGGTCCGATGAAACGACACGGCATCGCCTTCCGCCTCGCGGCCCTCATCCTGTCCTGCGCCTTCGTCATCCTCGCGGCCATCGTGGCCTACAACTACGCCTACTCGCGCGCCATCATCCTGCGCCAGTCCGAGACCAACTCGCGCCATCTGGCCCAGGAGACGGCCAGCCGCATCGACTCGGTCCTGCTCTCGGTGCAAAAGGTGGCCAACAACATCGCCTACTCCCTGGAAGACGCCTCCTTAAGCCGCGAGGACATCCTCAACCTCAACAAGCGCGTCATCGCCAACAATCCAGAAATCTTCGGCATGGCCATCGCCTTCGAGCCCTATACCCAGGAGCCGGAGCGGCTCTATTTCGCGCCCTACCACTTCCGCTCGGGCGGGCGCATCGCCTTCACCATGCTCGGCAGCCCGGACTACCGCTATTTCTACATGGACTGGTACCAGCTGCCCAAGGAGCTTGAGCAGGCCGTGTGGACAGAGCCCTACAACGACCAGGGCGGCGGGGGCGTGGTCATGGCCACCTACGCCGTGCCCTTCTTCCGCAACCAGGACGGCAAGAAGGTCTTTGCGGGCGTGGTCACGGCGGACATCTCCCTGGAGTGGCTCCAGGACATGCTCGACGACATCCGCATCTTCGACACGGGGTTCGCCTTCCTGCTCTCGCGCCACGGCACCTTCATCGCCCATCCCAACCGCAAGCTGATCATGAACCACACCATCTTCTCCTTGGCCGAAGAGATGGAGACCCCGGAATTCCGGCAGGTGGGCCGCGACATGATCGAGGGCAAGAACGCCTTTGTCCGCATCGACGAGAGCATCTTCGGCAACGAGCGCTATCTCTTCCACACCGGCCTCGAGTACGGCGGCTGGTCTCTGGGCGTACTCTTCCCCAGGTCCGAAATGCTGGCCGAGGTCCACAAGCTCTCCAACGTCATGGCCCTCATCGGCCTGACCGGATTCGCGCTCCTGGCGCTGGTCATCATCTACATAGCCCGGCGCATCACCCGGCCCCTGACCGAACTGTCGCAGTCGGCCCTTGAGATCGCCTCGGGCAACCTCGACCTGATGCTGCCCGAGGTGCGCACCAACGACGAGGTGGGCGATCTGGCCGGTTCCTTCAAGGTCATGACAAACTCCCTCAAGGAGTACATCGCCAACCTGACCACCGCCACGGCGGCCAAGGAGCGCATCGAGTCCGAGCTGCGCATCGCCCGGGAGATACAGATGGGCATCCTGCCCAAGCTCTTCCCGGCCTTCCCTGACCGCACCGAGTTCGAGGTCTTTGCCTCCATCGAACCGGCCAAGGAAGTGGGCGGCGACCTCTACGACTTCTTCTTCGTGGACGACACCCATTTCTGCTTCCTGGTGGGTGATGTGTCGGGCAAGGGCGTGCCAGCCGCCTTCTTCATGGCCGTGACCAAGACCCTGCTCAAGGTGGTGGCCGAGAAGGGCCTCGACCCCGGCCAGATCCTGACCAAGGTCAACGCCGATCTGGCCTCGGAAAACGAGTCGTGCATGTTCGTCACCCTGTTCCTGGCCATCATCGACATCGAAACCGGCGAAACCCGCTACGCCAACGCGGGGCACAACCCGCCCATCCACCTGCCCTGCGGCGGCGAGCCCTGCTGGATTCCCCCCTTTGGCGAGCCGGTGGCCGGAGTCATGGACGGCATGGAATACTCCACCCGGACCATGACCATGGCCCCGGGCGACATCCTCTTCATCTACACCGACGGCGTGACCGAGGCCATGAACCCGGAGCAGGATCTCTACTCCGATGAACGGCTCATGCGCACCGTGGCCGAGATGCCGGAGCGGTTCGCCCCGGCCCTGGTCAAAACCGTCAACGACTCGGTGGCCGCCTTTGCGCGCGGGGCCGAGCCATCGGACGACATCACCATGCTCGCCATGCAGTTCTGCGGCAAGTGTGACAAATAAAAGGAGACATTCATGGAATTCAGCAGCAGCAAGCACGGGGACAAACTCGTGGTGACCGTGGCCGGACGCATGGACGCCATCACCGCCCAGGAGTTTGACACCCAGTGCCGCCAGTGGCTCGCGGCGGGCGACACCAACGTCATCGCCGACCTCTCGGGCCTCGAATACATCAGCTCCGCCGGGCTGCGCAGCATCCTCTCGGCCGCCAAGCAGCTCAAGGGCGCTCAGGGCAGCCTCGCCTTCTGCAACCTCTCGGGCATGGTGGAGGAGGTCTTCGTGGTCTCGGGCTTCGCCGCCATGTTCACCATGCATCCCACCCTGGAAGACGCCCTGGCCGGCTGACCCCATGCCGGTCTTCGACGCCACCCCGGACCTGGCAAGCCTGCCCCTGGTCCGCGACCATGTCCTGCCCCTGGCCGCAGACGCCGGACTCGACCCGGCCGCGCTGCCGCGCCTTGACCTTGTGCTGGAGGAGATCCTGGTCAACGTGGCCAACCACGCCTATGGCGGCCGCCAGGGAACCTTCGAGGTCGAGTGCGCGGTGCGCGACGGGCAATTCTGCTGCCTGATCCGCGACTGGGGCGCGCCCTTCGACCCCCTGGCCGCGCCCGCGCCAGACACCGGGACAACCATGGAGCAGCGGCCCGTGGGCGGGCTGGGCATCCTGCTGGTGACCACCATGAGCGATCATTGCCGCTACGCCCGCACCGGCGAGGCCAACGAACTCACCGTCTGTTTCGCCCTGCGCCACGACACCGGATAATCAGCAAAACGAGCAACCCCACTCCCCCCCCCTCTCCCCATCCGCCCTGTTTCATCGGGCGTTTTTTTTATGCCATCTTGATTTTCGTTGACGAAAAACTCCGATTGCGGCTAATAATTGATACTAGACCGCAAATTCCAACATGTGGGGGGTATGACATGTTTGAGAAGAGTTTGACCAAGAAGGTTCAGGACGTGGTGCTCGAAGGCCGCATTCCCGCCAAGCTGGTGTGCAAGAAGATCAAGAAACCCTATTCGACCCTGCTGCGGGAACTCAATCCCTTTGATGTCCACGCCAAGCTGGGGGCCGAGACCATGTTCGAGATCGTCAAGACCACACGCAATGTCTCGGTGCTCGAATTCATGGCCCGGGAGCTGGGCTACACCCTGATGCCCATGGAGGCGCCGCGGCCGGAATCCCCGGCCAAGGCAGCGGCCGCCGAACCCGACCGCCGCCCCGAAGCCACCATGTAGCCATCCGCCGGACACCCCGGCCTTGCCGCGCCATGGCGGGAAGGGCCGGATACCTGCGGCCGCCGACCGGGAATGCCGACGAAGCATTTTGACTTTCCGGGACAATTCGTTGTATTTTGGCTGTTGCACACAAACTTTCCAAGGAGGAAGGGCATGTCCCAGGATCTTTTCAGAAAAGCGCTCTCCGTCGGTCGGCCGCCGAACGTGGTTCAGAATTTTCCCCATTCCGAAGCCCTCATCGTCAGCGGCAAGGTGATCGACCGGGCCATGCTCGAAAAGGGCGGTGCCATGACCATCGCCGCCAACGGCCGCAACATCTTCATCATCGAGGGAGCGCTGCGGGCCGCCCAGAAGGCCAACGCGGCCATCATCATCGAGATCGCCCGCAGCGAGGCCACCTACTGCCCGACCACCCTGTGGAACATCGCCCGGCGCGTGGACTACCTGTGCAACATGCTCGGCATCACCGTGCCCGTGGCTGTCCACGCCGACCACTACTTCATGAAGAAATGGGACGACGTGGCCGAGGCCAAGGCCGAGATCCCCTCCCTCTTTGACACGGGCATCACCTCCATCGCCATCGACGCCTCGCACATGACCGACGACCTCAACCTGCTGGCCAACATCGCTGTCTCCTCCACCATCCCCTCCTGGGCGGGCTACGAAACCGAGATCGGCGAGATCAAGGGGTCCTTCGGCCTGTCCACCCCGGTGGAGGCCAAGTACCTGTGCCAGGGCCTCAACGCCCACGGCCTGTGCCCGGACTGGATCGCCCTGAACAACGGCACCACCCACGGCATCGAGGCCTCGGGCACCGGCATCCAGGTGGAGCTGACCGCTGAAATCCACAAGGCGCTGGCCCCCTACGGCACCTCGGGCGCCCAGCACGGCACCTCGGGCAACGACTCGCAGCGCCTGCGCGAGATCGCGGCCGGGACCAGCACCACCAAGGCCAATGTGGCCACTGCCCTGCAAATGATCTCCTGGGGCGTGCGCGTCAACGACTTCGGCAACGCCATCATGACCGAGGACGGCCGCTTCGACAAAATCTCGGGCCAGGGCGTCGAGGACTCCCTGTGGGCCGAAATGGTGGCCTACGCCGACGAGAAAAAGATCAAGGGCGGCGACTACAAAAAGCTCAACCTGACTTTTGAGCGCCGCTGGCAGGGGCAGAACAAGCGCGTGCGCGAGCGCATGGCCGGGGCTGTGGAAGACTTTGTCCACCACCTGCTGGTGGACGTGTTCAACGCCGCCGACACAGCGCCCATCGCCTGCGAACTGATCGTCAAGGCTGGCTCCCACGACCTCGGCCCCAAGGTGGACTTCTTCGAGGACCCGGCCGACTGGACAGAGGAGAAAATCAAGGCCCGCGCTGCGGAAATCGACACCGACAAAGGCCCCAAGGGCGACTTCGACGACTAGCCCGCCCGTCCATGAAACGACAAGGGCCCCGACCGCATCTGCGGCCGGGGCCTCTTCTTGGGCGGATGGACCGGGATCAAACGTTGAAGAGAAAGTGGACCACGTCACCGTCGCGGACCACGTACTCCTTGCCTTCCACGCGCAGGGCGCCCGCGGCCCGGCATTTGGCCTCGGAGCCGTGCTCCACGAACTGGTCGTAGCCGATGACCTCGGCCCGGATGAAGCCGCGCTCGAAATCGGTGTGGATGGCGGCTGCGGCCCGGGGAGCCTTGTCGCCCTCGCAGATGGTCCAGGCGCGCACTTCCTTGACCCCGGCCGTGAAATAGCTGATCAGCCCCAGGCAGCCGAACCCGGTGCGCACGATCTGGTCCAGGCCGGATTCGGCGATGCCGTAGGACTCCATGAACTCCTGGTACTCGTCCTCTGCAAGGACCACCAGTTCCTCTTCCATCTTGGCGGAAATCTTGACGAACTCCGCACCCCGCCCAGCGGCCAACCCGCGCACCCGGCGGACATGCTCGTTGTCCTCGGCCACGCCCTCCTCATCCACATTGGCACAGTAGATGACCTGCTTGGCCGTGATCAGGCGCAGCTCGGCCAGCAATTCGTCCAGCGCCCTGGACTGTTCGCCAAAGGTGGACGCCGGTTCGCCCCCGTCGAGGTGGGCCAGCAAGCGCCGCGCCGCCTCCAGGGTCGCCCCTAGCCCCTTGTCGCCCTTGAGCTGCTTCTCCATGCGCCCGATGCGCGCCTCAAGCACCTGGACATCGGCCAGCAGCAGCTCGGTCTCGATGATCTCGATGTCGCGCAGGGGGTCCACGGAATTGGCCACATGGATGACGTCGTCGTCCTCGAAGCAGCGGACCACGTGCAGGATGGCCCGGGCCTCGCGGATGGTGCCCAGGAACTTGTTGCCAAGCCCCTCGCCCCGGCTCGCCCCGGCCACCAGCCCGGCGATGTCCACGAAATCCACCGTGGAGTGCTGCACCCGCTGGGGCCGGACCAGATCGGCCAGAGCCTGCAACCGGGGATCAGGAACCGGCACCACGGCCTTGTTGGGTTCGATGGTGCAAAACGCGTAGTTGGCGCTCTCGGCGTTTTGCGCCCTGGTCAGGGCGTTGAAGAGAGTGGACTTGCCCACGTTGGGCAGCCCGACGATACCGATGCTCAATGACATGGAAACTCCCGAAAGATGGATTGGCCGGGTCTCGCCCTGGCGGCGCACTCACTACCGTTCCCGGGCCATCCAGGCAAGCATCTTTTTCGGCCCCTGGCGGGCACCCGCCGTTGCAGACGCGCATTTCCGATGGGCCTCCCTGCCCGCCCAAGGGAAAATTCGACACATTCCCCTTGACATTGATTGCACAATCAATCTATTGATGAACCGTAGACTGATTGAGCAATCAGTTCAGGTTCAAACCAGGACAACAGAGACAGGCATGACCAAGAAGGAAGCGATACTCAGGGCAGCCCAGGAGGCCTTCGGCCACCAAGGTTTCTCGGCCACCACGGTCAAGGACGTGGCCGAACGCGCTCAGGTGTCCTTCGGGCTTGTCTCCCATTATTTCGGGAGCAAGCAGGACCTGTTCCTGGCCGCCGGGTTTGACATGGCCGACCGCCTCTATGTCCGGCTCGAAGAAGCCGTGGCTGGCGACGGAACCGGCCTTGAGTGCGTGGAAAGCTACATGAAGACCTACTTCGCCTTCACCGAGCGGCATCGCAACCGCTTCCCCATCCTGCTGCGCTGCTCGCCGTTCAGCCACATGGAGCCCTCGGTGGACGTCACCAAGGTGGCGGCCAAGTTCAGGCACTTCATCGACGTGCTCGCCCGTTGCGTCAGCCGGGGCATGGCCGACGGCACCATCCGTCCGCTTCCGGTGGAGGATACCGCGCTCATCATCTACGGAAACATCATAGGCAGCGTCCGCACCACTCTCCTGACCCCTTTTGGCAGCGAAGGGCTCTGCGACGAGACCATCCGCCACGTGGTACGCAGCCTGCAAGCAGCGCATGCCGAGGCCGCTGATGACACAATGCCCGGCACGGCCAAGGCCCTGATGGATTCACACCCCGGCACCCCACGGCATGCATAAGGAGAGCGTCATGTTTTCCAGCATCAATTTTTCCAAGATTTTCGACGTGATCATCGGACGCCAGTGCTGGCACCCGTACATCGAGTCCTGGAAGTCCTGGGCCCAGGATTGGGCCAAGGATTCCAACTCTTAAGCCCGAACCGGCCGAACACCTCCAAACGGCACCGAGGAATGGACCGCAACCCACACCCCTGACAGCCTGTGTACATGGTTCGGGCAGCCCGTATAACGGGCCTCCCCCCTCAGAGGGAGCCGCTTCGGCGGCTCCCTCTTCGTTTGCCAAGTGTCGCGATTGCGACAGTTGTGACACAAGTGTCGCGACATGTCGCATAAAACGCGACACATCCTCACCTCCCGGCCACAATCAGGCTCCACTGGAGGTATCATCAACTCGTTATATCCATTAGAAATAGTAGACAACCGCATCCGCCGGCACATCTTGGCACGCGGGTTGCTCTATGTGGGCAAAGTCCGTGGGCAGAGCCAGCGGGCAGAGTCATTCGCGCCCGAGAGCGGCATCATCATGTGGAGGAAGATATGTTTGAGAAGAACGTGACCAAGGTTGTTCAGGACTGCATTCTCGACAGCGGCATCCAGGCCAAGGATGTGGCCGCCAAAATCAACAAGCCCTATTCCACGCTGATGCGCGAGATCAATCCCTTTGACGCCAGCGCCAAACTCGGGGCCGAGACCCTGCTCGAAATCATGAAAGTGACGCGCGACGTCCGCCCGCTCCAGTTCATGGCCAGCGAAATGGGCTACTCCATCGACGGCCAGCGCGCCTGATCCGAATTCCCAAGCCTCCGCCCGGTCCGGCAGGGGAGCCGGGCGGAGGCCATCACCCCTTTTCGCCCCACCAGAACACCGCCTGATCTGGCCGCGCTGTAGCGTGAGACCGTGGCCCGACCAGTTGCCCCGGCCGGTTGCCCCAGCTGGTTGCTCCAGGCCACCCGACGCGCTATGGTCGGCCATGGGTTTTTTCTCGTCACTGATGCCTCCCTGGCGCAGCCCCAGGCGCACCGGCCAGCGGAACTTCGAGCGCGGCCGGGGGGCCGAGTTGCGCGGGGATTTCGCCGTGGCCGAGGCGTGCTTTGGCCGTGGCGCGCTGGCCTATGACGAACACTTGGCCGCTCTGGACAGGGAAGGACGCGAGGCGCGCCCCTCGGACCTGACCATGGCGGGCATCTGCCTGGTGCGGGTGGGCCGCAATGCGGACGGCCTGCGCCTGCTGCGCCGCGCCCTGGCGGCCAGGGACATTCCCGACGCCTGGCTCCACGCCGGATACGCCGCGGCCAGACTGGGCGATCGCGAGGGGGCGGCCGAACTGTGGTCGCGCTATCCCGACTGGGCGGGCCAGCCGGTCATCGCCCGGACCCTCAAAACCCTGGTGCGCGACATCAAGGACGGCGACGGCGACCTCGGCGCGGCCTGCGAGGCCATCGCCAGGGCCGTGCTCGACCAGGACCGCGAAAACGCCCGGTCGAGACCCTTCATCCGCCACTCCCGCCCGGTGCCGCCCCACCGGGGATACTGATCAGCAGCCGGGCTATTGCACCGGGCCGGGCAGGGCCGGTCGCGGTGCGCGACTGACTTTGACTGGCCCCTCGTCCGTATCCACACGGAAATAGCGCATCGCCTCCTGCAGGGCAGCAGCCTGACCGGCCAGCTCCTGCGAGGTGGAGGCCATCTCCTCCGAGGCCATGGCGTTCTGCTGGATCACGGTATCGAGCTGCTGCATGGCCCGCTCGATCTGGCTCACGCCGTGGTTCTGCTCAGCACAAACCTCGGCCACCTCCTTGATCAGGTCTGCGGTGCGGGCGATCTCCGGGGTCAGCCTGTCGAAGAGTTCGCCCGTCTTTTCTGCCACCAGCACGCTGTCCGACGACAGCCCGCGAATCTCCTGGGCCGTGTCCGCGCTACGCTCGGCCAGCTTGCGCACCTCGGCCGCGACCACGGCGAATCCCTTGCCCTGCTCACCGGCCCGGGCCGCCTCAATGGCAGCGTTCAGCGCCAGCAGGTTGGTCTGCCGGGCGATCTCCTCGATGAAGACGATCTTGTCCGCGATCTCGCGCATGGCGGTCACGGTCTTGCGCACGGCCTCGCCACCCGCCTCGATGTCCTGGTTGGTGTTGGCCGCGATGCGGCTCGTGGCCTCGGCGTTTTCGGCGTTCTTGCGGATGGAGCCCACGATCTCCACCAGGGAGGCCGAAACCTCCTCGATGGACGCGGCCTGCTCCACCGTGGATTGCGACAGGGTCTCGGATGCGGCCGACAGCTCCTCGCTGCCGCTGGCCACATTGTCCGTGGCCGCCTGGACCTCGGCCACCACGCCGCTCAGGTTGGTCGCCATCTCGCGCATGGACTTGAGGATGCCGCGCGCCTTGCCTCCCTCGGCCGAGGCGATGGTCAGGTCGCCGCCCGAGACGCGGGCCGCGATGCCCGCGATATCCACAGGCTCGCCGCCGATGGTGCCCGTGACCGAGCGCGAACCCAGGATGCCCGCGCCCACCCCGAACAGGGCCAGCACGGCGGACACCCCGATGACCAGCAGCAGCATGGCGTCTATGGTCGCATCAAGGGACTGCTGCTTGGCCCGAACGGCATCGTCGATGTCGTCGAGGTACACGCCCATGCCCAATATCCATCCCCACGGCTGGAACAGCCGGACATAGGAGAGCTTGGGCACGGCCCCATCCCGGCCTGGCTTGGCCCAGGAATAGTCCACAAACCCTTCGCCGTCGCTCCGGGCAACCCGGGTCATGTCCACGAACAGGGTCTTGCCCTGGGCGTCGCGGAAGCCGGAGACGTCGGTGCCGTCGAGCTGCGGGCTGAGGGGATGCATGACCATCCGCGTATCGAGATCGGTGATCCAGAAGTAGTTGCCGTCGCTCTGGCGCATCTTGGCCACCTCGGCCAGGGCCTCGGCCCGCATCTCGGCCGTGATGTCCTCGATCCACGCGCCGGTGCCCACCACCCAGTCGGTGCCGGACACGAGTCTGACATAGGAAATCTTGAGCTTGGGCTCGGTCTCGCCCGGCCTGGCCCACCAGTAGACGGTCATGCCCTCGCCATCGCGCCGGGCCACCTCGGCCATGTCGCGGATGACATAGGCCCCGTGGCTGTCCCGCAGGTCGCTGGCGTCCCTGCCCATGAGCGTGGGATGGGCGAGCATGACGCTGTCGAGGTCGTTGACCCAGACGTAGTTGTCGCCGTCGTACCGGGCCGGGAGCACGATGTCGGCCAGGGCGTCGAGCATTTCGCGCCGGTTCATGGTTCCCCTGCCCCGGTCGCGCAGGGCCTCAAGCTGGCCGTGCACCGCGTCCACCACGCGCTTGAGTTCCACCCGCTTGGACTCCTTGAGGGCATCGAGGTCCTGTGAACGGTCGTGGTAGCCTTTGATGACTCCCTCGGCCATCTGCACGAAATCCTTCAGCTTGATTTCCTCGTCCGCGATTGCCTGACGGCGGAAGTTCTCCATCTCGCTTTCCGCGTACCCGGTCATCTGGTTGATGAAGACCCAGCACAGGGCCACAATGGCGGCGGTCACGGTGACCACCTGCATCAACGTCATCCTGGTGCTCAAACGCATCGCTGATCCTCCCGACGCCGCCCAATTTCATCGAGCGGGCTTCTTCACACGGCAGACACTTGTCGATTATTCTTTGATTACGCCAATCCGGGCAACCAGGGCAAGCGGCCGCAGGAAATAATAATCCCTCGACGATGTCGGACAATGCGCACCATGCCCCTCGAAGCCATTTGAGAATATTTGCCGAACCATGTAATAAGGGACTTCCGATCCCGACCGCCAATGCCTGACAGGAGGACCAATGCCCCCCCTTGCCCCCGCCCTCGTCCTATTCCTCGCGTTCCTGCTGGCGGCCCTGCCCGCCCGGGCCAACCGCATCGTCACCGGCACGGGCAACCCGGGGCAGGACGTGCAGAACGTCCAGGCCGCCGTGGACCAGGGCGGCCAGGTCATCCTGCGCGGCACCTTCAACTTCGGGCCGGACGGACGGGTGCGCATCTCGCGCGACACGCGCATCCAGGGCGAGGCGGATTCCATCGGCGAGCCTCTGACCCGGATCATCGGCGGGTTCTGGACCTTCCACTCGCCCCTGCCGGTCAAGGGCGCGCCCCCGGCGGGCAAGGGACCGCTGGTGGTCATCCGCTCCATCCGCTTCGAGGGGGCCAAGGGTACCCCGCTCCACTTCCCCCATGTGGGCGGGCTCGACCTGCGCGGCTGCACCGTGGCCCGCGTCACCCCCCAGGAGCTGGCCGTGCGCTGGTCCGGCGGCGATTCGTTGCGCTTCCAGGCGGGCGTGGTGGTGGGCAACCGGCTCGACTCGCCGGGCAGGCCCATCAGGGACGCGGCCACCGGCGCCATCCGCATCGAGGACAACCGATTTCTCATGGAAACGGACGAGCCGCAGCGCACTGCCGGATTCGGCGTGGTGGCCAGCGGCACCACCGGCGCGGACATGGTCATCCGGGGCAACATGATTCACAGGGTTTCGCGGGGCGGCATCGAGGTGCTGGACAACGCGCTCGGCACCAAGGGACAGGGAGCCATCGCCATTGATTCCAACCGCATCGTCACCGCAGACAGCGGCATCGAATACCCGCACAAGTACGGCCCCAACGGCATCGTGGCCGGATGGTACGCCGACACGACAGGCGGCGCGGACTTTGCCCGCAACAACCGCATCGCCCTGACCGGCAACCGCATCGAGGCCCGGGGCGACGGCTCGTCCGGCCTGCTGCTCTACGCCAACGACATCGTGGCCACCTGCAACGACATCCTCATGGGCGGCGGCTCCGAGGCGCGCGGCATCATCCAGACCGGCTCGCGCGGCTTCTTCGCCAACAACCGGGTGCGCGGCCAGGCGCGCTACGCCGTTTACTGCCACCCCTTCGAGGCCCTTTCGGCCACGGCCAACACCTTTGCCTGGACCGAGCTTGGCGAGTTCACTGGCATCACCAGCCAGGTCTTCCTCGGCGGCACGGCCAACGTCCTGGTGGGCACCCCCCCCCTGGTCCTCGACCGGGGCCAGGGCAACCGTGTGGTCACCATCCCGGCCTGCACCCTGCCCGAGATCGACCCCGAGGGAGAGAGCTGGGAGTATGTGGGGGAGTAGGAGGGGGAGCGGCCGCACCATGAGCCATGGGAGAGAACACGCGCCGGACAGCCTCTACATTTTTTTCACACGCCGCTATACTTCAAACAAAAAATGAAGTATAGTGCCCCCATGAAACGGTTGCCCATCATAACCCACAGCCTGTACGCCGAGTTGGTGGACCAGTGCAGGGCAGAGCCCCGCGATCCGGGACTCTGGCCCTTGAGCGGCAGCATCGTGACCGTGCCTGTCGATGGCCAGGAGCACTGGTATTTCCAGATGAGTCGGCGGACGACTCCTGTGAAGTACCAGCAGCGGGAATACATCGGGCCGGTGGGCGATGCCAGGGTTGCCGAAAGAGTGGCCGCATTCGAATCGGCCAAGGCAGGCTATGCGAACCGGGCGGAGATCATCAGCACCCTCAAATCCGCAGGGGTCACCGCCCCCACCGGGAAGGTCGCCAATCTGCTTCTGGGTCTTCACGAGGCCGGGACTCTGGAAAAAGCGATTCTCGTGGGAACCATCGCCTTCCAGGCATACGGCGCCATGCTCGGGGCGAAGTTCGGCCAGGCGGCTTTCTACACGCAAGATGTGGACATGACGCAGGCCGATTCGATCTCCCTTGCCGTTACAGAAGAGACCTCCAGCCCCCCGCTGCTCGATGTCCTCAAGTCACTCGACCCGACCTTTGACGCCGTTCCGGGACTGGACCCCAGGACGCCGCCTGTTTCCTACATCAACAAGGACAAGATTCGCCTTGATGTGCTGATGCCCTTTTCCGGCCCTCCCAGAGGTCCCATTCCTGCACGCAAACTCAAAACCCACGGGCACCCGCAACGATTTCTGGACTACCTGATCGCCGATCCCGTCGAAACCGTGCTCCTTGTCGGGGGCGGCGCATTGACCCACACGCCCGCACCCGCCCGGTTCGCCCTCCACAAGCTGATAATCTCCCAGCGCAGAAGCGCCGTCGAAACCGCAAAGAAACGAAAAGACCTGCTCCAGGCCGAACAACTCCTGATACTCCTGATGCAGGACGCCCCCGATTCCCTGGCCGAGGCACACCAAGACCTCAAGGGCCGCGGCCCGAAATGGAACGCCCTCTTCGAGGCCGGCCTTGCCTCGCTGGACAAGGCCGGCGTCAGGGACTCGGCCTTGGAATTGTTTGGGTTGAGGCGATAGGGCTTAATTG
>NZ_JASTWE010000051.1 GCF_030282845.1 Pseudodesulfovibrio pelocollis | reverse complement strand
TTTTTGGCGGCGCATGCGCGCGGGAGGGGACGATCGTCCAAGTGTGCGTCATGCCGAAATAATTACAACTTCTTAACCAAACCCCCGTTTCCGGGCGGGCGCGCCGGGCGCCCTGCCGCTGCCGCCAACTTCCCGGCGCGCCCGCCCGGAAACAACCCTGGGGTCCAGGGGCCTTAGGCCCCTGGCAGGTCCAGGACAGCGTCCTGGTCCCCCCGAAGGGGCCGCCGGAGGCATCCCCTTCAGCGACCTCTCTCAGCCAGCTACTCAGCCAGCTACTGTGCGCGTCACGTCTTCCACGATGCGGCCGTCGTGCAGCTTGATGACGCGGTCGGCCTCGCGGGCCACCTCCTCGTCGTGGGTGACGACGACGATGGTCTTGCCGGTCTGGTGCACGGCGTGGAAGAGCTTCATTATTTCCACCGAGGTGGCGGAATCGAGCTGGCCGGTGGGCTCGTCGGCCAGGATGATGTCCGGCTCGTTGAGCAGGGCGCGGGCCATGGCCACGCGCTGCTGCTGGCCGCCGGACAGGCGCGAGGGCTTGAAGTCCATGCGGTCGGCCAGGCCCACGTCGTCGAGCAGTCGGGCGGCGCGTTCCCTGAGTTCGGCGTGGGGTCGGCCGGAGTAGAGGCCGGGCAGGGTGACGTTTTCCAGCGCCGTGGCGTAGGGGATGAGATAGAAGGACTGAAAGACGAAGCCCAGCGCGAGGTTGCGCAGATCGGACTGCTGGTCGTCGTCGAGGGTGGAGGTGTCGCGGCCGAGCAGGCGGCAGGTGCCTGCGGTGGGCCTGTCGAGCAGACCGATGATGTGCAGCAGGGTGGACTTGCCCGAGCCCGAGGTGCCTTGCAGGGCGATGAACTCGCCGCGCGGCACGTCAAGGGTGATGCCCTTGAGCACCTCGATGCCGGGGGCGTCGGGCGTGGGCTTGTTCTCGGCGCTCTGGAAGAACGTCTTGGTGATGGCGTCGAGGCTGATGGCCGGGTCCGGCATGCTAGTTGCCCTTTTTTTGCCCGGTCTTGGCCGCAGGCAGTACCAGCTGGGTGGCGACCACATCGCCCTCGCTGAGGCCCGAGAGCACCTCGCTGGTTTCGAGGCCGGCCAGGCCGAGTTCGGGTGTCACCTCGCGCGGGGGGCGCTTGGGGTCGTCCACCACGAAACAGACGCGGCGGCCGCCCACCCACTTGATGGCGGTGTTGGGCACAGCCAGGACGTCGTGGCGGGTTTCGACGACGATCTTGCACTGGGTGGTCATCTCCGGCCGCAGGAACTCGGCCTGCTCGGGCGTGACCAGCACCAGGGCGCGGTAGTAGACGATGTTGTCGCGGATCTCCGGCTCGGGGTAAATGACGTCCACTTCGCCCTCAAAGACGCGGTCGCGGTAGGCGTCCACGGTGTAGCGCACGGGCAGGCCGTGGGAGACGCGGCCCACGTCGGTCTCGTCGATGTATATCCACATCTCGAGGCGCGAGGGGTCGATGACGGTGATGAGGTTGGTGACGGAAAGGCCGGAGACGATGGTTTCGCCCTCCTGGGCGGCCACCTGGCTGACCACGCCGTCGATGGGGCTGAAGATACGGGTGTAGGAGAGCTGGACCTTGAGGGTCTCCAGCCTGGCCCGGGCCGAGGCTGCGGCATGACGGGCCATCTCGGTATCCTGAATGGCGATGTCCAGGGCGTCCTGGGCTTCGAGCTTCTGGCTGACCAGGGATTTCTTGCGGGGCAGGTTTGTCTCCAGGTAGCGGAGTCTGGCGGTCTGCTGGCGCAGGTTGGCCTCGGCCTCGGCGATCTGCGAGCGCAACTCGCGGCTGTCGATGGTGGCGATGAGGTCGCCCTTGCCGACTGCCTCGCCCACCTTGACGGCCACGGATTCGAGCACGCCCGTGGCCTGCGCCCCGATCTTGACCTGGGCACCCACCTGGGATTTGACGATGCCCGTGGCTTCGAGGATTCTGGAGACGTCGCCACGGCCCACGGTGGCGGTCCGGATGACCGTGATCTCCTCCCTGGCCGCGCCGCCGGTGAAGTACCATATGCCGCCGCCGGTGATCAGCGCGGCCACGAGGATGAATAGGAGCTTCTTCATTGGCCTTCCCTGTTTCCGGGCTTGTCCAGTTCCCGGCGCAGCACCTCGGTGAACTCCGGGATGGAACGCCGTGAGCGTTGCCTGATGATGTCACGAAACGTTGTCGCCTTGAAGGAAAATCCGCAATCCTCCCGCAGGGTGATGCCCTGATAGTAGAGGGACTTTGATGGATAACTCTTACACAGGGGCAAACGGTCTGCATAGCATGTGCAAAAATTATCCGCACCCAGGGAGGCGCAGCGGAACACGAGGCGGCCCGCGTCGTCGCGCTCGGTGATCTCGAAGCGCTCGTGGCCGGGCTCGTCCCGGCAGAGTCGGCGGAAAGCGTGCTCGGTCCTGAGCCAGCGCCCCCTGTCGCGCAGGAGGATGCCCTGGCAGCATTTGCCGCAGACGTGGCACTGGCCCACCACCCGCACCTCGCTGCGCAGGATGAGCGAGCGCAGGCGGCGCATGAGCCCGAGAAGCGCCTTCAGGCCGCCCAAGGTCAACCTCCGAGTTCGGCGATCCAGCCCCTGATGGGGGGCTCCATGATGGCCCGAATCTCCTTGAGCCGGTCCGCGGACTCGGCCTCGAAGCGCAGCACCAGCGCGCCCTGGGTGTTGGAGGCGCGGACCAGTCCCCAGCCGTCGCCGAACTCCACGCGCGCGCCGTCCATGTCTATGACGTCGTAGCGGGCCTTGAAGTGGGCCTGGGCCCGGGCCACCACCTCGAACTTGATGGCCTCGGGGCAGTCCATGCGGATTTCCGGGGTGTTGAAGACCGTGGGCCAGTCGGCCAGGAAGGCGGACAGGGGGCGCTCCGCCCGGCTGACGATGCCCGCCAGCTTGAGCGCGCCAAAGGTGGCGTCGTCAAAGCCGTGGTAGCCGTGGAAGAAGAACATGTGGCCCGACATCTCGCCGCCGATGGCCGCGCCGGTCTCGATCATCCGGTCCTTGACGATGGAGTGGCCGGTGACGCACATCTCTGCCGTGCCGCCGTGGGCCTCCACATCGCGAAAGAGGAGATGGCTGCACTTGACGTCGGCCACCACGCCCGCGCCGGGCAGCTCGCGCAGCAGGTCGCGGGCGTAGATGGCCAGGAGCTGGTCGCCGTACATGAGGCGGCCGGTCTCGTCCACGGCCCCGATGCGGTCGCCGTCGCCGTCGAGCCCCACGCCGAAGTCCGCGCCGAATTCCACCACCGCGGCCTTGAGGTCCTCCATGTTGGCCTCCACCACCGGGTCCGGGTGGTGGTTGGGGAACGATCCGTCGGGCGTGCAGTACAGGCGGACGACCTCGGCCCCGGCGGCTTCGAGGATGTCGGCGGTCAGGTCGCCGGAAGAACCGTTGCCGCCGTCCACCACCACCCGCACCGGCCGGGCCAGGGTCACGCGCGAGAGCAGATCCTCGGCATAGGTAGGAAGGATGTCGTGGACCGAGACCATGCCCGACCCCGTGGGAAAATCGCCCGCGGCCATGAGGTCGTGGATGGCCAGCACATCGTCGCCGTGGATGGTGGAGCGACCGCTCCAGACCTTGAACCCGTTGTATTCGCTGGGGTTGTGGCTGGCGGTGATCATGACCCCGGCGTCAAAGCCCAGGTGCCGGGCCGCGAAATAGAAGACCGGGGTCGAGACCTGGCCCAGGCAGAGCACGTCGAGCCCGGTGGCGGCCAGCCCCTGGGCCATGACCTGCTGGTAGCCGGGCGAGCTGGCCCGGCAGTCGTGCCCGAGCAGGGCGCGGGTTGCTCCGCGCCGGATGAAGAACGCGCCGCACGCACGGCCAAGCTCGCGCACCCAGGCCTCGTCAAAATCCTCATCCACGATGCCCCGGATGTCATAGGCCCGAAAAATACCCTTGTTGATTCGCAGCATGCGCCTCCCGATTCGTTTTGCCGCCGCTCCGCCCCTGCCTTCGAGGTGTTCCGGTTCGCCGACTCTTCTTGACCTTGTGCCGGATTGTGCCTATTCCTGCTCTATTATGAATTGGGATTGGGAAAAACTACAAAAACAACAACAGGGGCGCCCGGGCGGCAAGCCGCCGGGATTTGACGATTTTCAGCAGCACTTCCAGAAGTTCAAGAATTTCAAGGTGCCGGGATGGAAAATCGTCGTTCCTCTCATCATTGTCCTGTGGATCGCCTCGGGCTTCTACATCGTGGAGCCTGACGAGCTTGGCGTGGTCAAGCGCTTTGGCGAGTTCACCCGCATCACCACACCCGGGCCGAACTACCACATTCCGTTCCCGGTGGAAAGTGCCGTCACCCCCAAGGTCACGCAGATCCAGCGCCTTGAGTTCGGCTTCCGTTCCGTGCCCCGTGGCCTGTTGCAGAACGGCTTCCAGCAGGGCGTGTCTCGCGAGGTGCCCGAGGAAGCGCTGATGCTCACCGGCGACGAGAACATCGTCTCGGTGCAGTTCACGGTGCAGTTCCTGATCAAGGACCCGCGCGAGTTCCTCTTCAACGTGTCCTCGCCAGAGGCGACCATCGTTCACGTGGCCGAGTCGGCCATGCGCGAGATCATCGGCCGCTCCAAGATCGACGACGCCCTGACCACGGGCAAGCAGGACATCCAGGTGGAAACCCGCGACCTGATGCAGCAGATTCTCGACACCTACGAGGCGGGCATCAGCATCGTGGCCGTGCAGATGCAGAACGTGCATCCGCCCGACGAGGTGATCGAGGCCTTCAAGGACGTGGCCAGCGCCCGCGAGGATTCGGCCCGCTTTGTCAACGAGGCCGAGGCCTACGAGCGCGACATCCTGCCCAAGGCGCGCGGCGAGGCAGCCCGCATCACCAACGAGGCCCAGGCCTATACCGAAACCAAGGTCCGCCGCTCCCAGGGTGACGCCTCCCGCTTCCTGGCCGTGCTCACCGAGTACAACAAGGCCAAGGACATCACCCGCCGCCGTCTGTACCTGGAGACCGTGGAGTCCATCCTCCAGAACCCGGAGATCGAAAAGCTGATCATGGCCGACGACGCGCTCAAGAAATCCGTCCCCTACCTGCCGCTGGACAAGCTGCCCAGGCAGACGACACCAAGCCAGGCCAAGCAATAGGGGAGACGACAATGAAACCGATCACCATAGCACTCATAGCACTCATCGTCGTGGCAGCGCTGGGCCTGACCCAGGTCATCTTCACCGTGGACCAGACCGAGCGGGCCATCGTGCTCGAACTCGGCCGCCCCGTGGGCGACGAAGCCCTCGGCCCCGGCCTGCACTTCAAGATGCCCCTTGTCCAGAACGTGGTCTTCTTCGACTCGCGCATCCTGGATTTCGATGCCCGGCCCGAGGAGATCACCACTGCGGACAAGAAGTACATGAAGGTGGACTCCTACACCAAGTGGCGCATCTACGACCCGCTCACCTTCTACACCAAGGTGCGCAGCGTCCAGGGCGCACAGGCCAGGCTGGACGATATCATCCGCTCCCAGCTGCGCGTGGCCGTGGGCCGCTACACCCTGATCGAGGTGGTGTCCCACAAGCGCCTTGAAATCATGACCGCCGTGACCGAGCGCTCCCGCGAACTGCTGCACCCCTACGGCATCGAGGTGGTGGACGTGCGCATCAAGCGCACCGACCTGCCACCCGAGAACGCCCGGGCCATCTACGGTCGCATGAAGGCCGAACGCGAACGCCAGGCCCGCCAGTACCGCTCCGAAGGCCGCGAGGCGTCGGCCCGGATCATCGCCGAGGCGGACAAGCAGCGCTCCATCATCCTGGCCGACGCCGAGAAGCAGGCCGCCATAACCCGAGGCGAGGGCGACGCGCAGGCGACCGCAATCTACGCCGAGGCCCTGGGCAAGGCTCCAGAGTTCTACGACTTCATGCGCAGCCTCGAGGCCTACCGCAAGAGTTTCGGCGACAACACCCGCTTCATCATGACCCCGCAGAGCGACTTCCTGCGACACTTGCGCTGACCGGCCGCTCATCTGTACCATTCAAGGCGCGGCCCGCACATGCGGGCCGCGCCTTGCATAGCCTCTCCGAGGCCGAATATATACGACTTGACAAATCCGGGAGATTTTCCCAAGTTGGCTGGGAAATTTTCCACAACATGATATTGCGGCAGCAAAGACCAAAAAGCGCATTCTTCGGGGCAACCCGTCACGGTGCCCCGCGTGATCCAGAAAAATCATTCTCAAGGCGACGAAACCACGAGTATCCTCCTGGTTGACGGAGCACGAATCCGACAGTTACTGGCTATAACTTTATAGCCAAAGGCCAAAGGAGCCACCATGCCGAAGAAAAAGCGTCACTGCGACGAAGCACAATTGAAATGGTTCGAAGAAGCCCTGGAGCGCATCAAGAAGGCCACCGGGGCGCGCACCCAGGTGCAGCTGGCCGAGGTTCTGGACGTGCGCCAGTCGAGCATCTCGGACGCCAAGCGCCGCTGCTCCATCCCGGCCGACTGGTTTCTCAAGCTCTATCGCAGCCACGGGCTCGACCCGGACTGGCTGTCCGAGGGAGTGGAGCCGGTCTACATCAATGCCACCAAGGCCAAGATTCCGGCCGACACCCTGCTGCGCGAGACCCCGGCCCCCTACGGCCGCCTGAATTCGCGCGGCCGCGTGGTGCCCGTGTCCACCATGGCCGGGGCTGACAAGGAGAACGCCACCTGGGAGCCGAGCCCCATGGAGGAGTTGTCCGTGCCCGAGTCCTTCTGCCGCCCCAGGCTGCAGGTGGTCAAGGTCGATTCCTCGGCCATGGAGCCGGTTGTCGGCCGTGGCGCCTTCGTGGGTATCGACCGCGACCAGCGCGAGCACCCGGACGGCGACCTGTGTGCCGTGCACTTCCCCCACCAGGGGCTGACCATCCGCCGCGTGTTCATGCAGGGCGACACCTTCCTGCTCAAGGCGGACAATGACAAGTACACCGACCTGACCATCCCGGCGGCGGAAATGAACGACCGCACCATTGGCCGCGTCATCTGGGTGCTGCAGAACCTGGCCCCCATGTAGGGCAGGCGCACCGCGACGATACCGGGGCCGGGCGGGGATTTCCCGTCCGGCCGCGTTGCCGTTTCCGCCTTAACAGGCCGTTGAAAAAGTCCAAACATACAGGCTGTTCAAAAATGGTGAGATGCTAGGCGCGAAAAAAGTTCAAGACTGAAGCGTACTTCCTGTACGCGAGGGTTTGAACTTTTTGAAGCAACGACGCAGATCGCCGTTTTTCAACAGCCTGTTAATCCCGCGCCGCCCCTTGACGCGGCCATGCGGGCTTCATACTGTCGCGCTATGAACACCACAAACGACACCGCCCGCCAGACGCCGGTCACCGCCCCGGACATCCAGGCCCGCAAGGGCGCAGAAGACAAGATCTGCTGCATCACCGCCTATGACTACCCCTCGGCCCTCATCGCCGACTCGGCCGGGGTGGACATCATCTTGGTGGGCGACTCCCTGGCCATGGTGGTCCTCGGCCACGAGGACACCCTGTCCGTGACCGTGGACGAGATGGTCCACCACACCCTGGCCGCCAGCCGGGGCGTGTCGCGCGCCCTGCTCGTGGCCGACATGCCCTTCATGTCCTACTGCACGGTGGAGCGCGCCCTCGAGAACGCTGGCCGCCTCATGGCCCAGGGCCGGGCCAGGGCGGTCAAGCTCGAAGGTGGCGTCAGCGCGGCCCCGCAGATACGCGCCCTGACCAAGGCGGGCATCCCGGTCATGGGCCATGTGGGGCTGACCCCGCAGCACATCGCCCGGTTCGGCGGGTTCAAGGCCCAGGGCAAGTCGGCCGAGGCCGCCCGGGCGCTCATCGACGATGCCCAGGCCGTGGAAGAGGCAGGGGCCTTCAGCGTGGTCCTTGAGGCCATGCCCGTGGAATGCGCCCAGCTGATCACCGAGGCCGTGGACATCCCCACCATCGGCATCGGCGCGGGCACTGTCACCGACGGCCAGGTCCTGGTCTATCACGACGTGCTCGGCCTCTTCGACCGCTTCGTACCGAAATTCGTGCGCCGCTACGCCGAGCTTGGCGAGGCTTCGCGCCAGGCCCTGGCCCAGTATTGCGACGATGTGCGGCGCGGCCGCTTCCCCGGCGACAAGAACACCCTGTACATGCCGGATGACCAAGTGGCCCAGGTGCGCAGGATCAAGGTCAAGAAGAAGAAATAGATGCCATTCGACCTGTCGTGGCCCGTGCTCTGGCACGGGCTGCTCTGGCCGCTGATGCGGCTGACCTTCTTCATCAGCATCGGCCTGTTCGTGGGCAACCTCATCGAGTCGCTGCACTGGACCCGGCACGCCGCCAAACTGGCCGACCCCCTGGCCCGGCGCGCCCGGCTCAAGGACGTGTCCGCCGCCAGTTTCTCTATGGCCTTCTTCTCGGGCATCACGGCCAACACCATGCTCGCCGAGGCCCACGAAAAGGGAACCATCAGCGATCGCGAACTGATGCTCTCCAACCTCTTCAACAGTCTGCCCACCTATTTTCTGCACCTGCCCACGGTCTTCTTCATCGCCGCCCCGTTCATCGGCAGCACGGCCGCCGTGTATGTGGGGCTCACAGCCGGAGCCGCCGTGCTGCGCACCGCGTCCATCGTGGTGGCGGGCCGGTTCCTGCTCCCGCCCGTGCCCGAAGGGTGCGTGCCCTGCCGCCTGGACGAGGCCGAGGCCATGCGCGACAAGGGCTCGGCCCTGCGCAAGACCTGGCGGAGGTTCATCAAGCGGCTGCCCAGGGTGCTGTACATCACCGCGCCCATCTACGCGTCCTTCTTCCTGCTCAAGCAGGCCGGGCTCTTTGCCTGGCTCGAAGGGCTCATGGCCGGGCAGGTGGGGCTCTTCTCCTTCCTGCCCCCGGAGGCGCTGACCATCGTGGTCTTCCACATGGCGGCCGAGTTCACCGCCGGGCTGGCCGTGGCCAGCGCCCTGATCAGCGACGCCGGGCTGACCCAGTCCCAGGTGGTGCTGGCCCTCATGCTGGGCAACATCCTCTCCACACCCATGCGCGCCTTCCGCCACCAGTTCCCCTACTATGCGGGCATCTTCAAGCCGCGCATGGCATTCAAGCTCATCGCCTGCAATCAGGCCCTGCGCGCGGCCAGCCTCATCCTGATGGCCACGCTCTACGCCCTCCTGGTCGCCTGACCCGCAGCCCACCCGACTCCCCCAAGCCAAACAGGCGCAACGTTCGGCAACTCCCGTCGCCCGGACCCGGACCGCGTGGTGCAACATTGCGCCACCCGGCTTGCACATTTGTGCAAACTGTACGCCAGTTGCACATGCAACAAATTGTAACAATTTGGAATTGTTGTTTAAAATTTTGGCACGAGTCATGCTCATTGAAAGGCATGCATGATGTCGCAACCTTCCTCTTCATCCTCTTGATGGCCCTTCTGTTGAAGCGGACCCTCCTCTCGACCCGGGACACCTCCTCCTCGATCCGGGCCGAGCGGGATGACGTGGACACGGTCCTGCCTCCGGCCCCTGCCCCTGTCCAGGCGTCTCGCCAACCCAGGGCCGGACGGACACGGCCCGGCCACGGGAAGCGCTGATCCCCTCAAAGCCAGACACCACCATACCCCTCCTCATGGTGAAACCAAGACCCCGAAGAGCCGCGCAAGCGGCTCTTCCCCTTTGTTGCCCCCCGAAGACATGCGGCTGTCCGGCGTGCGCACCGGCCGCCGCCTCGCGCACCGGGCTGCCACTTCGCGCACCGGCGCCGCCTCGCGCAGAGAACGGGAGCAGCGCCCCTGGCCCAAATGTGCAGGCATACACACAACTCGCGCGCAGAAAACTGCACATTGCACAGACGTTGCAGCAGCAACAAATCTCAACCATCTGTAATACAACAATTAACACGAATGGCACGGCACATGCTAACAGGAAGGCATGCACGACGCAGCAACGTTCACTCTCATCATCCTGACCGCCGCGTTGTTGTGGCGGTCCCTCCTCTCCTCCCCGGATGCCCCCCCCGGCATCCGGGCAGGCGAGGGAGAGAAGACAGGCTTCATGACTCCGGTTCCGGCGGTCGCACGGGTGAAAAGCCCCCACTTTGCCCAGTGGCCACAGGCCGGACCCGGACGTTTTTGAGCATATACCACACCTCCTTGAACGCAGACTTGAACCTCAATCCTCCTCATCAGTGAACCCCCAACAGAAAAGGGCCGCGCAAGCGGCCCTTTTCCCGGAGTATTGACAAATCACTCTGGCAGGCTGCCGAAAAAGGTTCGAGTGCTAGGCGCGAAAAAAAGGCAAGGCCGACGCGTATGGAAAATACGCGAGGGTTTGCCTTTTTTGAAGCAACAACGCAATCGGGCCTTTATCGGCAGACTGAGAAAAGGGCCGCGCAAGCGGCCCTTTTCCCTGGCACCTCCGGGCAGTTGCCGGATCGCCGAAAGGTCTTTCCGAGCGGCTATTTGCCGCCCGTGGTCTCGCGGATGAAGGCCGAACCCGACGTAAGCGAGCGGATGTGGCGCTGCAACACCAGCTCCACCTCGCGCCGACTCTCGGCCGCATACACGATCTTCTCCACGCCGTTGCGTTCAATCACCAGTTCAAACATATCCTCACCCTTCCTTACATGCTTGCGTCATCGGACCCGGTCCGCGCGACCGGTTCCGCCGAGGCCGAGCCCGCCGGAACGGCATCTGCCGAACCCGCAGCCAGAGCCCCTCTGCCGCCGAAATCGGCGGAGACCACCTTTTGTCTGGCCGGGGCAGCGCCCCCGCTCATGCTCACACTCCCCTCGATGACCGCGCCGCGCTCCACGGCGAGCACCGGGGTGCTCAGGCTTCCGTTGAGCACCGAAGTCGCCTCAAGCACGGTGTGCTCCTTGACCACCACATCGCCGTCGATACGGCCGCAGGAGTTCAGCCGCCCCACCCGGACAGTGCCCATGATGTGCGCCTTGCGGCCAAGGACCAGATCGCCCTCAGTGGATATCTCGCCCTCGAATCGCCCGTCGATGCGCACGGTGCCCACAAAGTCGAGCTTGCCGCGATATTCGGTGCCAACGCCCAGAAATGCATTGAGTTCAGTGCTGTCGGTCTTCTTTTTCGAGAACAGGCCCATGGTGTCACCTCGCAGGTGTTCGGGGACGCGGCGCGTCCCCCGTGAGCCGATCATATCGGCGCTAACCGGTCTCTTCTATACCCTCGCCCCGACCCAAAGGCCACATCTTTTTCACGGCCAAACCCTTGTCCCGCCGCCTGTGGCCGGGCTCCAGGCCTCCCGGCGCATCAGCCAAGACGCCCCACCCCGCGCCCACGCGGCCACGGACGCACCCCCAGGAACCGGCGCAGCCAGTAAATCAGACCACCCCCCGCGAGCATGACCGCGTCTCGAATCATGGCCTTGGTCACCTCGCCTAGACCTTCCTGCGGCGGCGGCGTGATCCCGGGTGGAAGCCCGGACGGGCCGAAGCAGCCGCAATCCACATCAAGCCCCAGGTGCATGGCCCAGGCCAGCACCCCCATGAACACCAACAACTGTGCCACAATCAGCCCCAAGGCGCCCCGGATGTCGAAAATCAGTCCGGCTCCGGCGGCCACCTCCACCACGGGCAGCACCCGGGCCAGCGTCTTGGCCGCGTCCCAGCTCACCAGCCCGTACCCATCGATGGCCGCGGCAAAGAGCATGGGTTCCAGCATCTTGAGCACGCCCGCATAGACGAAGGCACCACCAAGCCCGAACCTGAGCGCGAAATACGCCGCCTTAAAAACCATCTGTCTGGTCATGGATTGCCGCCTCTCCTTCGCCCCCGGGGCGAATCGGTTATACGGGCAAACCGTTGCAAGGGCAAATCCCGGAGCCGCGGCAGGGCCGCAAGCCGGACAACAACCGGCCGCAACTTCGTGCAACCGGATGCAATCCCTTGTGGACGCAATCAGGGGCCACCCCAGGGTCACGATATTCTCTAGAAAATATCAAGAATTTCAACCACAACGGCGTTTGGATATAAAAATTCTGTGAAATTAGGTGGATAAGTTCACATTTTTCTTGAGATGAAGGGATTTTTTCTGTACTCCAATGAAAAACAACAAGACACTGCGCAAGGGGGAGAGAACCATGAGCGGCAAGAAGGTGTTGTCTGTTGCGGAGATCGCGCGCGAGTTGGAGCTGCCCGAGTCCACGGTCCACTACTGGAAGAACCGGTTTGCCCAGCATCTGCCCAGCGTGGGGCGCGGGCGGCAGAAGCGGTTCCGGCCCGAGGCCGTCGAGGTGTTCGGCACCATATCGCGCCTGCTCAAGGAGGGGCACACGGCCCGCGATGTCATGGACCAGCTCTCCCATTCCTTCCCGCTCCAGGCCGACGCCATGCCCGAGGGCGCGTCCCTGCCCCCGGCCATGACCGGCATGGCCATGGAACCGGCCATGAAGATGGCCGCGGCCATCGGCCTTGAGATCGCCCGGAGTGTGGGCGAGGGCATCCGCAGCGTGCTGGCCGGAGGTGAGTCCGGTGCCAGCGGGGCCGACGTGGCCGAGGTCCGCCAGGGCCTGGAAGACGCGGCCCGGCGCATCACCACCCAGATGGAGGAGACCCACCAGCTCAAGACCGAGAACGAGTTGCTCAAGGAAAAGCTCAAGATCATGGAGGCCGAGATGGTCCGCCTGCGCAAGGACCGCCGCGAGATGGAAAAGTACCTCCTTGACAAGATCCGTTCCGTGACTACCTAACCCCGCGTGACGCGGGATTCTTCTCCCGGTCCACCCCCATACCATTTTCGCGTCGCCGCCCGGGCCGTGCGCCCGGCGGTGGGGCGCGCATCGTATCTATTCGGAGGACAATCGCATGGGCAAAAAAACCACCCACAAGTTCAAGGCCGAGGTCAGCCAGCTCCTCGACATCCTGGTCCACTCCCTCTACACCAACAAGGAAATCTTCCTGCGCGAACTCATCTCCAATGCCTCTGACGCCTTGGAGAAGGTCCGGTTCATGACCACGGCCGAGGGCGGCCAGGACGACACTGTGCTCGAAATCCGCATCGAGGCGGACAAGGACGCCAAGACCATCACCATCACCGACACCGGCGTGGGCATGACCCGCGACGAGTTGATGAAGAACATCGGCACCATCGCCCACTCAGGCACGGCCGAGCTGACCCGCATGGCCCAGGAGGGCAAGGATTCCCTCGACTCCCTCATCGGCCGCTTCGGCGTGGGCTTCTACTCGGTCTACATGGTGGCCGACGAGGTGGAGGTGACCACCCGCTCCATGGAGCCGGACGCCTCCCCGGTGGTCTGGTCCTCGGACGGCAGGAACGACTACAAGCTCCAGGAACTCGACGGGGACGATTCCATGGCCCGGGGCACGCGCATCGTGGTCCGGCTCAAGGACGATCTGGCGGGCCAGTTCACCAACGTGGCCCACCTCAAGTCCATCATCAACAAGCACTCGAACTTCATCAACTTCCCCATCCATGTGGGCGGCGAGCGGGTCAACACGGTCACCGCCCTGTGGCGCGAGCCCAAGTTCCAGATCACCAGCGAGCAGTACGGCGAGTTCTACAAGTTCCTGACCTACGACTCCGAAGACCCGCTCGACACCCTGCACATCTCTGTGGACGCGCCCGTGCAGTTCAACGCCCTGATGTTCACGCCCAGGACTGGCGGCGATCCCTTTGGCATGAACCGCGAGAACCGGGGGCTTGATCTCTATGTCCGCCGCGTGCTCATCGAGAAGCAGAACAAAAACCTGCTGCCCGAGTACCTCGGCTTCATCAAGGGCGTGGTCGATACCGAGGACCTGCCCCTGAACATCTCGCGCGAGACCTTGCAGGACAACATCCTGATCCGCAAGATCAGCTCCACCCTGGTCAAGCAGGTGCTCGACCACCTGGAGAAGATGGCCAAGGACGACGCGGACCGCTACGCCGAATTCTGGCGCGCCCACGGCATCCTCTTCAAGGCCGGGTACATGGACTTCCTGAACAAGGACAAGTTCGCCCGGCTGGTGCGCTTCAACTCCTCCACGAGCGACGATGCCAAGGGGCTGGCCTCGTTCGCCGACTACCTGTCCCGGGCCCGGGAAGGGCAGAAGGAAATCTACTACGCCTATGGCCCCAGCCGCGAGGCGCTGGGCCTCTCCCCGCACCTTGAGGTCTTCCGCAAGAAGGGGCTTGAGGTGCTCTACCTCTTCGAACCCATCGACGAGTTCGTCATGGACGCCCTGCGCGACTTTGACGGCCACCCCCTGGTGGCCGCCGAGCACGCGGACATGGCCACCCTCGACACCTTCGAGACCCTGGAGCAGGACGAAAAGGCCGCGCCCCTGAGCGATGGCCAGAAGACGACCCTGGACGGCCTGCTGGCCCGCATCAAGGACGTGCTGGGCGAGGCCGTGACCGAGGTCAAGGTGTCGCGGCGGCTCTCGGGCTCGCCCGTGTGCCTGGCCAACCCGGACGGCAACGTGACCAGCTCCATGGACAAGATCATGCGCGTCATCAGCAAGGACACCTCCATCCCCAGGAAGGTGCTGGAGGTGAACCCGGACCACGCCCTGGTGCGCAACATGCTGACCATATTCGAGAAGGACGCCAACGACCCGTTCATCGAGCAGGCCGCCAACCAGCTCTTCGAGTCCGCCCTGCTGCTCGAAGGCTACCTGACCGACCCCCACGCCCTGGTGGGCCGGGTCCAGGACCTGCTGACCAAATCGAGCGGCTGGTACGTGGACTCGAAGAAATAGCCCAGGCAACGCCCGGACACACCAAGGCCCCCCGGCTCGATGCAGCCCGGCGGGGCCTTTTTGTTTGCGCGTCGTCCCCTCAAGAAATAACGCATCAGCGACCACCCCCCCTATTGACGAAATTGGAAATATGGCATATGGCGATGAGAACTAGTAACTCTTTCCCGGGGTGGGTATGAAAAAAGCAATAGGTATCGCACTGTGTGTCATGGTTCTGGCCTTTGCCGGAATCGCGTCGGCTGGGGACGGAGGATTCTACGGATCGATCAAGGCGGGCGGCTCCTTCCTTGACGCGACCAAATCCTCATCCACAAACTCCACGGCCACCGGAGCCAGCTCCAAATTCAAGACCGACTCTTCTTTTGCCGTGGGCGGTGCCGTGGGCTACAACTGGATGGATTACGATGTGCCGGTCCGCACCGAGCTTGAATACATGTACCGCGGAGACTTCAAGTACCGGTACACTGACAGCAACTCGACCCTGACCGACAAGATCGACCTGCACACCCTGATGCTCAACGGGTACTGGGACTTCTACAACTCCACAGACTTCACCCCGTACATCAACGGCGGCGTGGGCATTGCCTGGGTCGAGGAGAAGTTCAGCACCGGCACCATCACCGATGCCCTCACCTCACCCGGCAGCAAGACCTCGACCAACTTCGCCTTCAACCTCGGCGCGGGTGTGGGCTGGAGCATGACCGATTCCATCCTCCTTGACCTCGCCTACCGCTACAACTACTTCGGCAACGGCAAGAGCGTCACGGCCACAGGCACGACCAAGACCGTGACGAGCAAGGTCAAGAACATCGGCACACACGACGTTCTCGTCGGTTTGCGCTACCAGTTCTAGACAACAGACCCACGAAAAGCTCCCAAGGCCCCGCCCTTTCGGCGGGGCCTTTTTCGTGGCCGGGCCGGGCCTTCTTGTCCAAAGGGGCCGGGACTGATAGGAAGGGGCAGACGCAACACCCCATCGCCCGGAAGGTCGCCATGCTCAAAGACACCCCATACACCCTGGACAGCGTGGTCCGCATGCTGCTCGGCGCGGCCTTTCTCGTCGGCCTCGTCTGGATGCTCGGCTACCTCTCGGGCGTGCTCATCCCCTTTGTGGTGGCCCTGCTCCTGGCCTATCTGCTCAACCCGCTGACCAGCCGGGTGGAGCGCGCCGTGCGCAACCGCTGGCTGGCCGTGGCCATCACCGTGATCGGGCTGGCCGCCTGCGCCACCGGCGTGGTCTGGCTCATCTCCCCGCTGGTGGCCGCGGAATTCGCCCACATGGGCCGGGTGCTGGCCGATCTGGCTGGCAACGCCGCCCTGGCGCGGCGCGCCCGGGAATATCTGCCTGATGATGTCTGGGTCTGGCTGCGCACCCTGGCCGGCGACGAGGACGTGCGCGCCCTCTTCACCGGCGATGGGGCCATGGATGCCCTGCGCAGGCTGGCCGGGACCATCCTGCCCGGGGTCAGGGGCGTGCTCTTCCGCACCCTGGACCTCTTCGCCTGGGTCCTGGGCCTGGGGGTGGTCCTGCTCTATGTGATCTTTCTGCTGGCCGATTACGGCAGGATCAGGCAGCGCTGGCAGGAGTACCTGCCCGAGCGCTACCGGGCCGGGGCCGTGGCCTTCATGAACGAGTTCGAGCGGACCATGAGCCTGTATTTCAGGGGTCAGCTGATCATCGCCCTGCTGGTGGGGGCGCTGCTCTCGGCCGGGTTCGTCATCATCGGCCTGCCCATGGCCGTGATGCTCGGCATGTTCATCGGCATCCTCAACATCGCGCCGTATCTGGGCACCCTGGGCATCGCGCCCGCCGTGCTCCTGGCCGGCCTCTCGTCGCTGGAGGCGGGCCAGCCCCCGTGGATCGGCATCGTCATGGTGCTCATCGTCTTCGCCGTGGTCCAGGCCATCCAGGAGATCATCCTCATCCCGAGAATCCAGGGCGAGAACCTGGGCCTCTCGCCCTGGCTCATCCTGCTTTCGCTCTCCATCTGGGGCAAGCTGCTCGGCTTCCTCGGCCTGCTCATCGCCCTGCCCACCACCTGCCTGTGCCTCTCCTACTACCGCCGCATGCTGGCCGGACGCCGTCCCCTGGACGACGCAAAGGGCAAGCCCGACGAGGCGCCCGCCGACACGGAATAGGCGCATCGCCAATCCGGGCCGACCCGACCCCGGCCATGTGGAAGATTCCTGCTACGGACGGCGCATGGCTGCGGTGAGCACGCCCGCGCCGATGAGGGCCGAGCCGCCCACGCGGTTGACCAGGGTCATGGCCCGGGGGCTGGACACGGCGCGGCGCGCGCGCACGGCCAGCAGGGCGTAGAGGGCGGCGTTGACCACGGCAAGAAGCACGAAGGTGGTGCCCAGCAGCAGCGCCTGGGGCAGCATGGGCGCGACCGGGGAGATGAACTGCGGCACAAAGGCGCAGAAAAAGGCGATGGACTTGGGGTTGGTGGCCGTGACCACAAAGGCGCGCAGGCAGTTGGCCCGGCCGCTCGTGCCCGGCATCCGGGCCAGTGACGCGCCCAGGTCCGGTCTGGCCCGCCATGTTCTTACTCCCAGATACACGAGGTAGGCCGCCCCAAGCCACTTGAGGAGGGTGAACAGCGTGGCCGATGCGGCCATGAGCGCCCCGAGCCCGGCCAGGGACGCGCCCATGGCCGCCATGTCGCCAAGGCCCACGCCCAGGGCCAGGGGCAGGGCCGCGCGCCGCCCCTGGGTCAGGGAGCAGCTGACCACCAGCATGATGGTGGGGCCGGGAATGATCAGGACCACGATGGTGGCCAGCAGATAGGCGGCGTAGGCTTCGATGCTCATGGCGTTCCTCGGGGGCTCGGGCTGGCCCGGGCCGCAGTCGCAGGATGCGAAGGGCCGTGGCCACGACGCTTCACTCAACGCCCGCAAGGCCGTCATGTCAAGCCGGAATCACTGCTGCGGCGCGCCTTGCGCAGACGCATCCCCTGCCTCGCCGTCCGGGCAGGCTTCGCCGGAGTCGGCGTGCACCCCCCTTGGCTCGTGCTCGAAGGGGAGCATGCAGTAGAACTCGTTGCCGCGCCCATCGTGGCGATAGCCCACGCTGCCGCCGTGCAGCTCCACCACCTGACGCACGAAATAGAGCCCGCGGCCGGTGCCGCTCTCGGTGGCCACGTTGTCGGCCCGGAACCCGGGCTTGAACACGGTCATGGGGTCGTTCAGGCGCAGGGGCGGGCCGGTGGTGATGATCCACAGCCGGATGGCCGGGCGGCCCGGGCCGTAGTAGTCCTTGAGCAGCTGCCAGCCGTAGGAGAGGAACTTGCCCTGTCCGGCACCGGGCAGGGACGCGGACTCCGTGTACTTGACCGCGTTGGAAAGGAAGTTGGCAAAGACCTGGGCGATGAGGCCCCGGTCCATGATCATGCGCACCTCCTGGTCCGGCGCGCCGCCAAGCTGGTAGCCGATCTGCACGCCGCGGTCCTCCAGGGCCTGCCGGTAGCGCTCCAGCTGCGGCTCCAGCACCCCGGTGCGCAGGTCCACCTCGCGCTTTTCGAGCACGTAGCGGCCCTCCTCGAAATGGCGGCGGCGCAGCAGTGTCTCAAGGAACATGGAGGTGGTCTCGTAGTGGCGGTAGATCTCCTGATACTGGGCCTCGATGGCCGAGGCCGTGCGGGCCAGCCGCTCGCCCTGGCGCACGCACTCGTCGTCCGCGCAGTGAGCCATGAGCGAGAGCACCCCCTCGGTGGTCACGTGCAGTTCCTCGATCTGCCGCTTGAGCCGGTTGAAATAGAGCTTGAAGTACATGTTGGGCACAATGACGTTGTGCCCGATGTCCTGGACCATGGACTTGATGAAGCGCAGGTGCTCGCGGTTTCGCGAGCGGATGATGCGCTGGTGCAGTTGGTAGCCCACGCGGTTGACGTATTTTTCGAGGAACAGGCAATCATGCCCATGGGTGTTCAGGCAGGGGTGGAAGACAAAGGAGCCGAGGATGTTGTGTGGCGGCTGGAAGGGGAGCATGTCCGCGAAGTGGGGGTTGCACTGGATGGGGATGTGCAGGCGGCCGCCGGTGAGCACCACGTGGCGCGTCAGCTCGTGATCCCAGGTGCGCACCGGCTCAAAGGCGCTGCGGTCCGTGGAGCAGTCGGCCAGGACAAAGGTCTCCTCGTCCTCCAGCAGGTAGATGGAGCTCTCAAGCCCGAAGAGCACCTTGGGAATCATCATGCACACGGCGTAGAACATGTCCCGCCCGCGCACCTCCTGGGCCAGCTCGAAGAAGATGTTCAGGGCGCGCACCTGACGCAGGGAGAAGTCGTACCCCTCGTAGTCGTCGAGCTTCTCCTCGATGCGCCTGACCATGTACTCGAACCGCTCCTCGTCGGAGTCGAAGTCGAGCTTGGTCTTGGCCTCCTCGCGCCGGGGATCGTCGGCGACGCTCATGCGCCCTCCCTGCCTGCCGGGCAGCGGTCCGGTGCGGACCATGCCCCAAGATTGCTGACAATATACAGTCTGAGCACCGCAATGACAAGCAAAGCGAAAAATTTCCTGAAGGAAATCACAAAAAACGCTTGCGCAGGAAGTAGACGAGCATGCCCCCGGCCACGCCCCCCATGATCGCCAGGGAGTAATAATACCCATAGCGCCACGAAAGCTCGGGCATGTGCTCGAAGTTCATGCCGTAGACCCCGGCGATGAAGGTGAGCGGGATGAAGATGGTGGCGATGACCGTGAGAAACTGCATGGCCCGGTTGGTGCGCATGGAGATGAGCGAGACCTGGTAGTCGATCATGGACTTGAGGATGTCGTGCAGCGAGGTGGCGGCGTCCACGGCCTGCTCGTGGTGCCCGGCCGCGTCGCGCAGGAAGGGCAGCACCGGCTCGGGCAGGTCCGCGTCCTCGCCCAGCAGGGCCTTGAATATCTCGCGCATGGGCACCAGCTGGTTGCGCAGCAGGATCACCTCGCGCTTGAGGGTGTAGAGCTGGCCGAGCAGCTCGTCGGTGGTGCGCCCCTCAAGCCGCGCCTCCAACCCCTCTGCCAGCTCGCCGAACCGGGTCAGGGCGGCCATGTTGCAGTCCACCAGCACGTCGAGGATGGCGCACATGAGATAGGCCCCACCCTCGGTGCGCAGCCGCCCCTTGCCCTTGCGGATGCGGGCGAGCACGCCGTCGAGCAGGTCGTCCTCGCGCTCCAGGAACACGGCCACCAGATTGTCGCGCCAGAACAGGCTGACCTGCTCGCTGACCAGCCCCCCGTCCGCCTCGGTCAGGTTCTTGAGCACGATGAAGGCGGTCTCGTCGTCGGCCCAGGCGAATTTGGCCCGCTGGCCCGCGTTCATCACATCCTCCAGGGCCAGGGCCGGGAAGCCCAGATCAGCGCCCACGCGGCGGATGGTCTCCACATCGTGGATGCCCACCACCACGACGAGGTTGACTCGATCCGGCGCCAGGACGACGGGCTCGCCAAGGTCCAGCCGCCGCTCGTCGAGTCCGTCGCGCGAGTAGGCGCAAACCTCGATGAACGGGGTGAAGTCGCGCCCCTCGCCCGCATAGATCAGGGAGCCGGGCGCGCTGTCGTGCTTGACGCGCATCCAGCGCAGCGAATCGAACATGGGGGCCTCACTTGATTTGTCATGGCGATGGGTTCCTGCTATCAGAATATACCGACGAAACCACCAATGTCCACGCGGGAGTTTTCATGGATGCGTTGATCCGCCAGATTCTGGACAATCCCCAGCTGGTCAAGGTGGCCCACACCCTGGCCCTGGCCCTCATTCTGCTCGTGCTGGCCCGCATGGCGCGCTCCTTTGCCGCCCGCCAGGGCAGGCCCGTGGCCGAGACGCCCCACGCCATCAAGTACGCGGCCATGCTCGTCTTCGTCATCGGGCTGGTCATCATCTGGTTCGAGGGGTTGAGCCCGGTCTTCGCGGCCCTGACCATCGTGGCCGCGGCCCTGACCATCGTGTCCAAGGAGTTCATCCTCAACTTCCTCGGCTCCTTTGTCATCTTCTGGCGCGAGCTTTTCGCCATCGGCGACCGGGTCCAGGTGGGCGACAACTCGGGCGATGTCATCGCCAAGGGCGTGCTCTATTTCACCCTGCTCGAATCCGGCGGCTGCGGCACCACGGGCCACAGCACGGGCAAGCTGGTCAAGGTGCCAAACGCCCAGGTTCTGACCCTGCCCGTGGTCAACCACACGCGCGGCGCGGGCTACCTCTGGAACGAGCTGCGACTGACACTGACCCCGGCCAGCGACTGGCAGCGGGCGCGCACCATCCTGCTGGACGCGGCCGAGGGATACCGCGAGTCCCAGGCCATGGACCTCGAAAAGATCCGCGCCGCCTTTGAGCGCCGCTCGGTCTATTTCCGCGAGATGTCGCCCCGGGTCTACGTCACCGTGGCCTCGGGCGGCATCCGCCTGACCCTGCGCTACCTCTGCCGCACCCGCCTGATGCGCGAGAGCGAGGACTTCATCACCACCCGTTTCCTCGCCCACCTCACCCCGGGCGAAATGGAGCTGGCGGCCATGCAGGTGGAGTAGGGCTTAGCGCTTGAGCCGATCGATGAGGGCGGCCACGCCCATGGTCGTCAGGAACCAGCCCATGAGAATGTGGAAGACCTGATACCCGCCAAGCAGGGAGCCGACCGACCACGCCACGCGGCTATCCGGCACCCACCGGCTCTTCTGCTCCAGATCAACCAGAGGCAGGAAGGTATCCAGCGAATAGACCAGTGGCTGGAACCGGGGACACTCCTGCGCCCCGGCCAGGGCCGGAACCATGGCCCCTTGCCCGCCCCCCCAGCCAAACAGCAGCCAACCCACAGCCACCATGCCCAGCGCGATGTACAAAAGCCGCTGCGGACGGTAGCCGTAGCCAACGCACTTCCCAAGGAACCAATGCCAGAAATGACGCCCCCAATTGTGCTTGGGGAGCCGGTCCGTCTCTGCCTTGAATCTGTCGGGAAGCAGTCGTTCAGCCGCGTCGATCCGCTCGTCCCCCTGGGCTTTGAGGAACTCCGCCATATACGTTTTCCTCCGTTTCAGAGGACTGCGATGCCTGTAGAACCATAGCAGCTTGTCATTCTTGGCGATGAGCACCTTCCTGGCCTGGCTGCCAAACCCGTTTCGCGCATACACCGCCGCCAACTGCTCATAGGGTTGGGGGCGATATTCGTCGTCCGGTTGGAGATCGAGCCAAGCGAGGCGCTCGGCAACGTTCTTGGTGGCTTCGTCATGGATCGCCTCATAGGTGAATCCGTTAACACACAAATTGCCTTTGGCGGGCCACCCGTCTTTTGTGTCACAAAGACCACCAACAACTGTACCACCTAAAGAAAGAAATCCGCCCGATCTCCAACTATTGTTTTTTAACTCAAGCCCTTTGTCGAGCTTTGCGACATCAGCAACAATGCGCCCCGCTACGAGCAGCTCACGCAAAAAAACAACTCCAACCACGCTAATTCCTTCTAAATTAAGAGCAGTTCCTTCTTCATTTATGAGCACACCATCCGAGCATATCAAGTCTCCACCAATGGAAGAGCGCAATAACCGAACTTCACCAATTGCCACAAAGTCGCTATCGAAATAGAGGTTCCCTGCGATATGCATTCCATCTCCAGTCAATGCATGGTCCCCTTCATTACAAAACACTGCACCGGAACATTGCATGCACTCGCCGATGGAAGCGCCTAACAATCGCAATTCTCCGTGGGCGGCAAATCCATCATCCAAAAATAATCCTCCTGATATCTGCATCCGATCTCCAATTAGGAGAGTTATGCGTGAACCTGACAGACTCAACACTCCCAAGGAAGCATCCAATAAGATGATTGTCCTCAACAAATGGCACCTGATTAATCCAAACTGCCACGGAAACCGCGCAAACGAGGCATCCAGCTTCCCCGTCAAACGCGCCCCTTTTACTGTCGCCCCCCGGTGGGTAATCAACTCGCCCGCCTTTCTGTCCGTCAGCAGCCAGGCCACGCACTCGGCGCGCAGTTCGGGCAGGTCGGCGGTGGAGGGATCGATGTTCTCCCATTTCTCATGGAACACCGCCACTCCGGTCTTCTGAATCTCCGAGAATAGCTTCTCCTCAACCTCCGTCAGGTCGTCAAACCGCTCTTTTGCCAGTACCAGTAGGGTCATGGTCTTGCTCGTCTCGTTTCTTGTTTCCCGAAATGTCGATTCCCCGGAGCTTTCGCCTTCCATCCGATATGCAACATCGCATGCAAAAAGGGAAGCCCGCCCCCGGGCAAGCGCATCTTCAATTCACTGGATAGGAATTCGATGCGTTTGCCCTGCTCTTTTTCTCCCGACGCGCTCCTGTTCACCAGAGGCATAGACGGAAGAGTTTCGTCCCTTCGGGCCGACTTCCTTTTGGACCGGAGCGCCCAAAAGGAAGCAAAAGTCGCTCTTTAAGACG
>NZ_JASTWE010000050.1 GCF_030282845.1 Pseudodesulfovibrio pelocollis | reverse complement strand
GGGAATCGGCAAACCTGTCAATGGCGTTATAATCGGCATTTTCGCCCGTTCTCGCCCCGCTGACGCCCGCTGACGCGTTTCGCGAAAAGCCCATGCTAGCGTGGTCCATCCGCCGGAATCCCCCGGTCGGAACACATTCATCAGACGCCGCCGGGCTGGCCCGGGCGTCACAAGGAGGAGTCATGGCCACCAGTGTCATCGAAATCTGCAACAGCGCCCTGCTCGACCTGGGCGAGGACGCCATCATGTCCCTTGGCGACGAGAGCAAGGCGGCCGCCCTGTGCAACCACCGCTGGCCTGCGGTGCGCGACGCGGTGCTGCGCGCCCATCCCTGGAACTGCGCCACGTCCCAGGCCGAGCTGGCCGCGGCCGCGGCCTCGCCCCTGTGGCGGTGGGAATGCCGCTATGTGCTGCCCTCGGACTTCCTGCGCATCGTCCACATCGTGGGCACGGGCGGCGCCCTGGTGCGCGACTGGGAGATACTGGGCGGCTCCGTGCTCTGCAACGAGGCCGCGCCCCTGTTCATCACCTATGTGCGCCGCGAGACCGACCCGCGAAAATACGACGCCCTGCTGGCCGAGACCCTGGCCGCGCGACTGGCGGCCACCCTGGCCTATCCCCTCACGGGCTCCACCTCCCTGGCCCAGTCGTGCTGGAAGATGTATCAGGACAAGCTGGGCGAGGCGCGCGGGGTGAACGCCCGCGAGGGTGTGCCCGAGTCCGTGACCCCCACCGGCTGGCTCGGAGCCAAGGTCGGCCGGGGCTGATCCCGGCCAGCGGGACGCGAAAAGCAAAGGGGCCGCCCTCATGGGCGGCCTCTCAGAGTATTGACAAAGCTCTCTCTGACAGGTTGTTGAGAAAGGTTCGAGTGCTAGGCGCGAAAAAAAGGCAAGGCCGACGCGTATATGAAATACGCGAGGGTTTGCCTTTTTTGAAGCAACGACGCAATCGGGCCTTTGTCAACAACCTGAGGGGCCGCCCTCATGGGCGGCCCCTGGCGTGTCATTTGCCGGTGATCATTCCTGCATGCGCTGAATAAGCTCATTGAGCTGGCTGGCCAGGGCGGCCAGGGAATCGATGGCCTGCCGTGACTCCTGCATGGCCCGGGATGTCTCCGAGGAGATGACGTTGATCTCGTCCGTGGCCCGGTTGACCTCCTCGCTGGTGGCGGACTGCTCCTCGGCGGCGGTGGCGATGTTGCGCACCTGGTCCGACGATTTCTCCACCAGGGACTGGATTTCCCCCATGGCCTGCCCGGTGCGCCGGGCCAGCTCGGTGCTCTCGGCCACGGCCGTGACCGCCTCCTCGGTGGCGACGATGTTTCGCCGCGCCCCGGCCTGGATATCCTCCACGGCCTTGCCCACCTGCTTGGTGGCGTCCATGGTCTTCTCGGCCAGCTTGCGCACCTCGTCGGCCACCACGGCGAACCCCCGGCCTGCCTCGCCAGCCCGCGCCGCCTCAATGGCCGCGTTGAGCGCCAGCAGGTTGGTCTGGTCCGCGATGTCCTCGATGACCTGCATGATGGCCCCGATGCCGTCGGCCTGCTTGCCGAGCTGGGTCATGCTCCCCTTGAGCTCCTCGGAGCGCCGTTCGATCTGGTTGATGGCCGTGACCACTTCGGTCACCAGCTGCGCCCCTTCCTGGGACTTCTCCCTGGCGTGGTCCGCGTTCTCGGCCGCGCTGGAGGCGTTCTTGGCCACCTCGAACACGGTGGCGTTCATCTGCTCCATGGCCGTGGCTGTCTCGGCCACGCGCTCGCGCTGGACCTCGGTGCCCCGGGTGGACTGCTCCACCTGGGCCGACAGCTGCTCGGCCGCAGACGAGACCTGGGCCGCGATGGTGTCCGCCTCCTGGGCCACGGCCAGAAGCCGCTCGTGCTGGGCCTGGGTCTGGCGCTCGCCCTCCCTTATGGCGGTCATGTCCTTGATCAGGGTGAAGCCGCCGATGATGCGGCCGTCAAAGTCCTTGAGGGGCGCGCTGTCCACCTCGATGTCGTAGCGTCTGCCCGAGGGGGTGGTGCCCGTGGTTTCCTGGCCGAGCAGGTTGCAGTCGTCGCGCATGCACTGGTGCAGACTGGTCTTCTTGGAGGCGTCGCCGTAGACGAACTTGCCAAAGGGCTGGCCGATGTAGTCCTCGGGCTTGCCCGGCTTCTCGAAGAGGTCCAGCTCCTGCTGGTTGATGAAGGTGATCTTCTCGTCCAGGTCCATGACCACGCAGGGCAGGGTCAGCCCCTTGAGCAGTCCCTCGGAAAAGCCGAGCTTGTTCTTGAGTTCGGCGGTCATGTCGCGCACGGCCTGGATGGTGTCGCCGATGGCGTCCCTGGCCGGGTAGTCGATGGCCGCGTTGTAGTCGCCCCGGGCGATCTCCTCGGTGAAGCGCGAGAGGGCGTGCAGGGGGCGCGTGACCAGCCGGATGACCAGGGTCATGATCACGGCCAGACCCAGGATGGCCGCCGCAGCCACGCCGATGTTCCAGTAGAGGATTCTCGTGTCCACCCCGTGCATCATCTCGGCCCGGGTCAGGGAGAAGCCGTAGCTCCAGCCCCAGGGGTCGAAGCGCTTGATGTAGACCTGCTTGGTGTCGCCGCCGAACTCGTATTCGACGATGTTGTCCGTGGCCTCCTTGAACGCCTCCCAGAAGGGATAGTCGGTCAGGGACTTGCCCTCGATGGTGGGGTGCATGATCAGCTGGCCGGACTGATTGAAGATGAAGCCGTATCCCTCGCCGCCCACGCTGGCCGCGGCCACGGCGTCGCGGAAGGCCGGGGTGAGTATCTCCCGGCCCACGTAGATGACGCCGATGATCTTGCCTGCCGGGTCCCTGAAGGGTTTGTAGGCGGTCTGGTACCACGCGTTGACCACAAAGGCGATGCCGTAGTAGGTTTCGCCGGTCATGATGGTCTTGTAGACCGGGCTGGAATCGGGGATGTAGGTGCCCACGGCCCGCTTGTCTTCCAGGGTCATGACATTGGTGGAGATGCGCAGGAGCTTGCCCGGCAGCACCTGGAAGATGGTGGCCGTGCCGCCCACCCGGCGCTGCACCGCGTCCACCACGTCGAAGTTGTTGTTGACGCCCCGGTAGCCGAAACGCATGGCCGGGATGGTCACCTGCTCGCTCTCGCGGGTGACCTGGTTGATGATGGTCATGGCTATGGGCGAGTCATTGTCCAGGCGCGGCGTTCCGGCCGTTTCGATGGCCTCCTCCATGAACAGCAGATCCCCCCTGACCTTTTCGCCAAGCAGGTCCTCCTGCATTTTCATCATGTTGACGGTGCTCTCGCAGGACGCCTCCATGGAGGTCTTGCCCAGCACCTCCAGGGAGTCGTTGACCTGAAAGTAGGTCACGGCCGACATGGCGATGATGGCCACGGCCACGGCCGACAGGACGCCGATTTGCAGTTTTGCCTGAAACGGCAGATTCCCTAAGGACACGCGCCCCCCTCGATGTTGCGGTTGTCTCCGCTCGCGCCCACCACAGGCGCGAAGCCCCCCATCTACTTATGGGAATTGTAAAAATTAGTACCACTGTTCCACAAATTGTGTCAACGGGGGGAATCTCTTTTTCATCGGCAATCCGGGAGGGTGCGGGTCGAGCGGCGCAGCGGCGGCTATCGGCCATGCCGTTTGCGCCACTGGGCCGGGGTCAGCTTCAACCCGCCCTGGGCCCAGAACCCCTGTCCAGCCTCCCGGGCCTCGGCCTCGGCGCGCGCCAGCCTCCCGGCATGGGCCGTGTTGGGGCGGATGGGCAGGACCAGGGCCAGCCCGGCCCGGACCAACTCCTCGTTGAGCATGCGCTCGCCCACAAAGACATAGGCCAGGAGGCGGCCGTAGCGGTCCCGCCGCTCCTCGTCGAACTCCAGCCGCAGTGCCTGGCCGCGGCACAGCGCCACGACATGGTTGCGCGCCCGGTTGCCAAACTCCTGCCGTCCCTCGGGCGCGTCGATGCCTATGAGCCGGACCTCCTCCCTGCGCCCGGCCAGCTCCACCACCAGCGAATCGCCGTCGATGACGCGCACCAGCCGCACGGCCTCGGCCCGGGCGCAGGAGCAAGAGAGCGTCAGGGCCAGGATCGCCAGGACCGCCAGCGCCGGAAAACGGCCGACACGGCCGGGAAAACCGGGGTTGCGCATCAACATGCCGTCGTCATATAGGAAACAGGACCAATGGCAAAGCGCGAAAGACAGGAGAGAGACAGCCCATGAAACTGACCGTGCTGGTTGACAACGCCACCCTCACCGACAGCTATTACCTGGCCGAGCCCGGCCTGTCCCTGCACATCGAGGACGCGGGGCTGCGCCTGCTCTTTGACGCGGGCTACTCGGACGTCTTCCTGACCAATGCCCGCCGGGCCGGGATAGACCTGCTGGACCTCGACTGGGTGGCCCTCTCCCACGGACACCTGGACCACACCTGGGGGCTCGACGCCCTCATCCGCCACCGGGTGGAGAGCGCGCATCTTTTGTGCGGAAAAGAGCGGGGCGAAAAAGAACGGCGCGAACGGCCCCGGCTGCTGGCCCATCCCCGGGCCTTTGACTCCCGGCACGCGGGCTCGCTGCCCGAGATCGGCACCCTGCTGGCCGGGGACAAGCTCTCCCGCCACTTCGAGCTGATCCTGTCCCGGGAGCCGGTCTGGCTCTCAAAAACCCTGGTCTGGCTGGGCGAAATCCCCCGGGCCAACGATTTCGAGCATCCCGTTCCGATGGGCCGCCGCTTGAGCGCGGACGGCGAGACCCCGGACACGGTCCCGGACGACACGGCCCTGGCCCACGTGGCCGAGGACGGCCTGACCGTCATCACCGGCTGCGCCCACGCGGGCGTGTGCAACACCGTGGAGCACGCCCGCCGCGTCACCGGCGTGGACCGGGTGCGCGCGGTCATCGGCGGCTTCCACCTGCTGGGCGCCCCGGCCGCCCGGCTGGCGGCCACGGCCGACCATCTGGCCGCCCTGAACCTCGAGGCCCTCTACCCCTGCCACTGCACCGACCTGGCGGCCAAACTCGCCCTGGCCGCCCGCTGCCCGGTCCGCGAGGTGGGCTCGGGTTCGGTGCTGAGGCGCTGACGCTTCGGTTTTCCAAAGGAAATGGGGGCTCCCACATGGAAGCCCCCGGTGTTCATGCCTGGAGGGGTTTGGGGGTTACGCGGCAGCGGTCACCGTGACCGAGCCTGCGGTGTTGGTCGCCACCAGCAGGGTGACGGCATCGGCCCGGGTGGGGCCGGAGCAGGCGATGATGATGTCGCCGGTGTCCAGGTTGTAGTCCTCGGCCGCCTGATCGAAGTAGCCTTCGGCCGTGACGGCCACCGCGTCGTCGACGCTGCGGTAGACGAAGAGCTGCTGGCCGGGCACGCCGCCCATCAGCCGCATGTCCTCGCTCTGGTATCCTTCCATGAGTGTCTCCTTGGTTCAGCGGGGGGGGGGCGCACCCCCCCGGTTGCGTGTTGCGTGTTGGGTGGTGCGGGCTAGAGGATGACCGCGTCGTCGTCGCAGCGGATCTCGATGATGCCGTCCGGGTCGATGAGGCACGCGCCCGCGCTCAGCATGTGGTCCACCAGATGCGCGGCCTTCTCCGGCACCCAGTCCACAAAGGCCTTCACATCCTGGCCCTCGGCCAGACCGAGCGCGTTGCGGTGGTAGATGAAGCAGCTGCGCGCGCCCTCGGCCACCGGCAGGCCGGTGTGGAACATCCAGGTGATGCCCAGCCAGGTGCGCGACTCGGTGCCGGTCAGCCACGCATACTGCTCCCCGGCATAGTCGCTGGACTTGAACTCCTGGATGTTCAGCAGCTCGTTCCACTGGTGCGGGCCGACCACGGCGAAACGATGGCCGTCGTCAGCCACGTCGGCCGCGTTGAGGGTGCCAAAGGCGCGCAGGATCTTGTCCTTGGTCAGCCCGGTGCCGCCCTCCTCGATGACGTTGGCCGCGCCGCCCAGCCGCCCGATGATCAGCTCGTCCACCTTGCGGCCCAGGGCCCAGGCCCCGGCCTCGGCAGCGACCTTTTTCTCGTCGTGCTTGTGCTTGAACTCGTCGAGCTTGTCGACGTACTCGGCCGCGTACCAGTCGGAGAGGGCGCACTGCACCGAGGCGTGGTCGAGGTTCATCAGCGGCACGTTGCCGTGGCGCGTCTTCTTGCCCGCCGCGCCGCGCCCCACGCGCTGAAACACGCAGGTGGAGCCGATCACGCCGGACTGCAAGCGCACGGTGTTGCGCATCTTGGAGCCGCGCTGCTGGTAGGACTGGTGCACCATCTCGGCGTACTCGTTCACAAAGGCTTTGGTGATGGTCATGGACATTGTCGTTGTTACTCCTCATGTTGCTCTGTTTCACGATGTCCGGGTGCCCGAAACACGTCCCGATACCGGGTGTCCGCCCTTCCCGGACGCGAACCGTTCGCGCCGGGACAGCGGGCCGAAACCGAAACTCCGGGCCGGTGAACACACCCTAGACCCGGTTTTTCGGCCAGGATGAAAACGGGCGTCACAGGGACGCCACAGGGCGAAACAAGGGCAACATTCCCCATTGACAGGGGGGCGCGGAGTAGGACGGGAGGGGGGCGGCGTGCCGTCGGTCGTGGTGGTGGGGACAGGGAACCGCCTGCCCTGAAACTGGTCCGGTGAAGCTGACGTGGCGCTCGAGCCACGCGGACGAGCCACGCAAACGAAAAACGGGCTACAGCTTCCGCTGTAACCCGTTGTGTTTACTTGGCGTCCCCAAGGGGGTTTGAACCCCTGTTGCCGGCGTGAGAGGCCGGAGTCCTAGGCCACTAGACGATGGGGACGCATGTTTGGTGGGTCGTACTGGGCTCGAACCAGTGACTCTCTGCTTAAAAGGCAGATACTCTACCAACTGAGTTAACGACCCGCGCCAAGGAAGGTATGTCTATCCATTTGCATTTCAGGTGTCAAGGGGAAAAAGCGCCTGGACGGGTGCCTGGATTTGCATCCTAACACTTTGACATATCGAATGATTTCATTTTTTTCTTGCAAAATTGTTCTTGCGTGTTATAGTCCCGCTCCCGTCCAGAAGACACCATGTCCATACAGGAGCAGACATATGACAAGAAAAGACCGCACTGAAGGGATCTACTCCCGCCGCGAGGTCCTCGACGAGTCCGAGCGCAGGCAGTATTGCCAGCTCCAGCTCAAGGAACTGCTGAGCTACGCCTACCGGTATTCCGAGGACGTGAAGAAGCGCTTTGACCGCGCCCAGTTCAATGTGGACAAGTTCCGCTCCCTGGCCGATATCAAGCATATCCCCATCATCAAGAAGAAGGAGCTGATCTTTCTCCAATCCATGGGCCCGCGCCTGGGCGGGCTGCTGACCAAGGATCTGGGCGAGTTGCAGCGCGTGTTCCTCTCGCCCGGCCCCATCTTCGATCCCGAGGACCGCAGCGAGGACTACTGGGGCTGGACCGAGGGCTTCTACTCCGCAGGCTTCCGCTCCGGCGACCTGACCCAGATAACCTTCAACTACCATCTCGCCCCGGCGGGCCTGATGTTCGAGGAGCCGCTGCGCAACCTCTCCTGCGCGGTGATCCCGGCCGGGCCGGGCAACACCAACTCGCAGATCGAGATCATGCAGAAACTGCGGGTGACAGGCTATGTGGGCACCCCGAGCTATCTGATGCACCTGGCCCAGAAGGCCGAGGAAATGGGCCTCTCCCTGCGCAAGGACCTCTTCCTTGAGGTGGCCTTTGTCACGGGCGAGAAGTTCTCGGAGAAGATGCGCTCCACCCTGGAGAAGAAGTTCGACTGCATCATGCGCCAGGGTTACGGCACGGCCGACGTGGGCTGCATCGGCTACGAGTGCTTCCACAAGAACGGGCTGCACCTCTCAAACCGCGCCTATGTCGAAATCTGCCACCCCGACACCGGCATCCCCCTCAAGGACGGCGAGGTGGGCGAGATCGTGGTCACGGCCTTCAACAAGACCTACCCGCTCATCCGGCTGGCCACCGGCGACCTGGGCTATCTCGACCGCCAGCCCTGCGCCTGCGGCCGCACCAGCCCGCGCCTGGGCAACATCGTGGGCCGCGTGGACACCACGGCCCGCATCAAGGGCATGTTCGTCTACCCGCATCAGGTGGAGCAGGTCATGGCCCGGTTCGAGGAAGTCAAGCGCTGGCAGATCGAGGTCACCAACCCCGGCGGCATCGACGAGATGATCCTGTCCATCGAGGCGGGCCAGTTCAGCCAGGAAGACGAGTTGCTGCACCTCTTCCGCGAGAAGATCAAGCTGCGGCCCATCCTCAAGGTGCTGGCCCCGGGCACCCTGCCCCCGCAGATCAGGCCCATCGAGGACAACCGCACCTGGGACTAGCAGGATGTTGAAAAACGGCGATCTGCGGACGTTAAGCGACTGTAGGCGAGTCTTCGAGCCGTACAGAAAGCTTATTCAAAAAATTCAAACCCTCGCGTACCAGGAGTACGCTTCGGCCTTGAACTTTTTTCGCGCCTCGCATCTCACCATTTTTGAACACCCTGCGGTTGTGAGGGAATCAACGATTTACTAGCCGTCCCGGCATCGAAGATACCCCGGCCCGGTCCGCGCCTTTCGCGTGGACCGGGCTTTTTCGCGCCCGTTTGTGCAATTGTCGGCGTGGATTTGCCCAAAGCCTCGTGCCCGGTGTATGCAGCCAGCATGAAGGGTGTCGAAATCGACGGATGCCGGGGCGGCTGGCAGGCGGTCTGGATCGGGAACGGCGCGCGGCGGGAGTGCGCCCTCTGCCCGGACAGGGCCGTCTGGTATCATGACTTCAACAACTGCTGAGGATTTCATGCGTATGCGAAACCCGGGGCTGACCGCGCCGCATCTGGCCCTGCTGCTGATTCTTTCCATGGCCCTGACCGGCTGTTCGCCCAGAGTGGCCCATCCTCCCCTGGCCGTGACCTTCCTGCCCGCCTCGGGCGAGTTCGTGTCTGTCGATGGCGACCGGCTTTCCTTTGACGAGGTGATGGCCCTGACCCGGGACACGAACTACATCCTGCTTGGCGAGAACCATCCCAATGTCTGCGACCACACGGTGCAGCAGCGGGTGCTGGCCGCCATGGCCGAATCTGACACGCCGCCCGTGGTCGGGTTTGAAATGGTGGCAGCGGACAAGCAGCCCGTGCTCGACGACTTTGCCGCCGGGATCGTGGAGGTGGACGACCTGGAGGCCGAACTGGAATGGAGCGAGCGCTGGGGCTACCCCTTTGCCCTGTTTCGCGGCCATTTCGAGATCATCCGCCGCCACAGCCTGCCCGTGGCCGGGCTCAACGCGCCCTCGGCCGTGACCCGCAAGATCGCCCGCCAGGGTCTGGACGGGCTGACCCCGGACGAGGTCGCATGGCTCCCGGCCGTGATAGTGCCACCTGCCGACGACCAGATGCCCCTGCTCGACGCCGTGTTCGAGCTGCACCAGGGCCGCGACTCCCGCGACCCGGAGCTGGACGAGGCCACCCGGCGCGAGCGGTTCCTGCTGGTCCAGTCCATATGGGATTCCGCCATGGCCGAGGCGGCCGTGGCCCTGCGTCGCAAGTACGACTGGCCCGTACTGGTGGTGGCCGGGGGCGGGCACGTGGAGCACGGCTGGGGCATTGCGCGCCGCATCCGCCAGTTTGATCCGGGCGCACGGATACTGCTGCTCATGCCCTGGCGCGGCGGCGAGTTCGAGGCCGATGCGGCCGACGCCTTCTTCTTCTGTCCCGACACCTATGAATCGCGCATGGACATGACCCTGGTCGCCACCGGCCGGGGCGGCCTGCTGGTGGAGCGCGTGGGCCGCGGCTCGCGGGCCGAGACCGCCGGTCTTCGGCCCGGCGATCTGCTCATCGAGGCGGCTGGCGTGCGCCTTGACCGGCTCATGGACCTGCATGCCGCCGGATTCAAGGTCCACAAGGCGGACCAGCCCCTGGTCTTCACCGTGCAGCGCGCTGGCCGATCCTTCAAGGCCGATGTGGGCAGGCTTGGCCAGCCCGGCCAGGGCCGCGCCTCCAAACCTGAGACAGACCATGAGACGGACGCGCCACCGGCCGACGAATCCGGCCAGGAGCCCGACGCCGCGTCCGGCACGCAACCCGAAACCCCAAGGGGGAGATAGATGAAACGGATGATCCTGGTTCTGCTGGCCGTGGTGCTGCTCCCGTTCAACGCCCAGGCAGGCGGCATGCTACCCGCCATGCCCGAAACAACAGGCGGGCTGGCGCGCATCGAACTCGTCACCGGCCCCAAGGCCCAGGCCGAGGTGGACGAACTGCACGGCAAACCCCTGCCTGCCGAGGAAAGCATCGTGGCCCGCTACGCCCGCATCGACGCCAAGGGCCAGCCCTCCGAACGGCCGACCGAGATATGGATTTCGCGCGTTTCCTCACCAGAGGAAGCGCGGCGGCAGACAGGCCAGATGGTCCACATGATGTACGAAAATCCCAAATCCCCCTTCCGCGATCCCGTGCGCATCGACCACCGCAACAGCCCGGTCTACCGCTTTACCGGCATGGGACAGGCACACCTCATCTGGCACGAGGCAGACCTCGTCTACTGGATCAGCACCGCCCCGGCCGACCAGAACCTGATGCTCGACACCTTCCACCTCCCGACCGCTCCGTGAGTGTGGGGAAGGGATGTGGGGTGTGGGTGGAAGATTCCGGGGGGTAATCTTTTTTGGAAATGGCCGCCACCTTGTGTGGGACTATCGGCTCTTGCCTTCTGTTTTCAACGGGTTGCGGCCGCTTGGCCGCAGCCCGTTGCTGGTTGTGTGTGACTGCCGTGTGTGAATCGGTCAGGCAACCTGGCGGCTTTGCTCTTCATGGATTGCCATGGCGTCCCGTTCCACGTTCCGCAGTTTTTCCAGATAGATCTCGGTGCTCCGTCGGTCGGCATGCCCCAGCAGATGCTGGATGCCCGAGGTGAGCGCGCCGTTGTTGTCCATCACCGAAGCGCCCGATGCCCGGAATCAATGGAAGGAATAGTAGCCGACACCGGCTTTCTTGCACGCCGTCTTGAGCATGGAGTAGCGGCCCTTGGTGTACGGCCCATCCACCATCCGTTTCTGCTTGTGGCTGTAGCTGCGGCACCAGAACACCCATTCCTTTTCAGGGTCGCGCCTGGCATACAGATCACTGAGAACCTCGTACAGCTTGTCGGTCGTCGGCACCTGCCGGAGCCAAGGCAGCCAGGGAGGATTCGATTGTCGGCGGAAAATCGGCGGGGCTTACTGCGGCCCGGTCAGGGTCTTGATGTCGGCCTCAAAGCGGTGTCTGTAGTGTTCGACCCGGGCCGGGTCTGCCATGACCATGTCCAACTGCCGGGCGTGCATGATCATGTAGCCCAAGGCCCGAAGCCGCGCCTCCAGAAATGGGCGCTCGCGATTGTCCAGGGCGGCGGTCAGCCGGTCCTCTCGAATGTCGATGCGAAAGCCCTGGGATTCGAGAATGTCCGCCAAGAGGCGCAGGCGCAACTGGCGGCGGTCCTGGTCTGCGGCCCCTCCCTTGAAATGAAAGCGGATGGAATTCTCGAAGAGACGCTCGCCGACGATGGCCTCCACAGTCGTGAAGTGAAAGCCAATGCGTGAACTTAAGCAGCAGTAGTTCTTGGAGATCATGAAATAGCTGCGCTGGGCGTATCGCGAGCCCATGGAGCCGGAGGCCAGGGCCGGGTTGGCCGTGGCCTGAAACATCACCGAGAGGAGGCCCGCCCCGCTCAGCCCGGGGGGGCCGTCCCAGGGCACGGCCATCATCCCTTCCCAGAGGGCGCGCATGGGGATGGAGGCGATGTTCTCCAGGTCCACGCAGGGGCCTTGCTCCTCCCTGACAAAGCCGTCGTCGAGGTTGAGAACCCACCACTGCATGGGCACGCCGCAGAACAGCCGCTTGCCCATGCCCTCCCGGTAGCCGTGGTCCTTGCCGAAGCGGAACATCTCCTGAACCGACTGCTCGTGGCAGAAGCGGGTGATGTCGTGCAGGGTGCGGCAGTTGGCGGGACTGAAGTCGGGAGAATCCGGGTCCAGGAGGGTGAGGGGAACCACCAGCTCGGCCACCCGTTTCAGGGTTCGATGGACCGGGGTGTTGGCAAGGGTCGCGGGCCGTGGATTCTGGTTCTCCAGGCCTGGGAGCGCGTCGGCATAGACGCGCGATGCGTCGGCATCCACCGTGACCATGCTTCCCTGCTTCAGGGCGTCCATGGCCCCGATGGCTCCGAACAGGGCCGGAACGCCCATCTCCCGGGCCACGTTGGCCAGGTGGCTGGCGCTGGCCCCCTGCTCGGCGACTACGGCGGCGGCCTTGTGCAGCAGCGAGGCCCAGCGCGGCAGAGCCTGGGACGCCACGAGCACGCCCCCCTGCGGAAAGCTCAGGGCGTCGCCCTGGCGCGTCAGCCGGAACACGGGACCCGCAGCCGCGCCAGGGGCGGCCGTGACCCCGCCCTCGTAGAGCAGCCGGGCCTGGGGTTGACCGAGTCCGCGCCCTGCCGCAGCCTTGCGCCCGGGGCTCATGCGGTGCAGTGGGCGGCATTGCAGGATGATCACGCGTCCATCACGGTCCACGGCCCATTCAATGTCCTGCGGCTGGCCGTAGTGACGCTCCAGGGCCATGGCCATCACCCCAAGGCGGACAGCTTCGGGTTCAGACAGCGAGCAGCTGCGGCGCTCTTCGACAGTGGTTGGCGCACGGGCGACGCCGGTGGTTTCGGCGCAGTCGAAGCGGACGGCCTTGTCCGCCACCTGACGGGAAAGCACCTGGGGGGGGTCGTCGTGACTCAGGATCAGGGCGTCCGGGGTGACCAGGCCGTCCACCACGGCGCGCGGCAAGCCCCAGACGGAATGGACGAGCATGGTCTCGTCCTGGAGATCGACGGGATTGCGCGTGTACAGCACACCCGAGGAACGCGGCCGAACCATGCGCAGACAGGCCACGCACATGGCACTGTCCTCATGGGCGATGCCCAGTCGCAGGCGGTAGAGCATGGCCTGGACGGAAAACAGGGAGGCCGCCACTTCCTTGTAGGCCTCGGTGACGTCATCGGGAGAGACGTTGAGCAGGCTGAGGTATTGTCCGGCAAAGGACGCGCCTTCCAGGTCCTCGGCCAGGGCGCTGCTGCGCACGGCAAGACTGGTCTGCGGGCCGCAGGAGCGCACCAGATCGGCTACGGCGGTGTGGATGTCGGCGGCCAGGTCGTCGGGCAGGGGCGCTTCGAGGATCAGGCCTTGGATGGAAGACGACAGGGCGTAGAACTGGTCGGTGTCTTGCGGATTCGCGGCCTGGATGCGGCGGTTTATCTCCTCCTCCAGCCGCGACGCGGCCAGGAAACGCCGGTAGCCTTCGGCCGTGATGACAAAGCCGGGGGGAACCTCGGCATCCACGGCGGCGGCCACCTCGGCCAGACGCGCGGCCTTGCTCCCGGCCAGATCAGTCATGTCCGGGGTGATCTGGTCAAGGCGCAGGACCTGGGGGCCGCCATGCCGGGGGGCATGGGGGGCCAGCGCGGCCTCGATTTCCGCCTGGATCGACTTGAAGACCGTGGACAGCGCGGCGTATTTGCCCGGAGCGAGGGCATCAAGATGGCGGATGATGCGCAGCACCGAGGAGATGGAGGCAGTGGTTCTGGAACGCACAAAGGCCATGCCAAAGGGTTGGTCACCGGCCAGGGCGGCTTCCAGTTCGGTCATGGCCTCCAGGGCCTGGTTGTTGGCGGCCAGCAGCTGCCTGAACTCGTTGAATCTGAATCGGAACCGCTGCCTGATTTCCTCGATTTCTCCCGCCTGCTCGGCCGCAGGAGAACCTCGTCGCGCTTGGAATATCCGTGTGAGCCAGCCCATATGCTCCCCCGTGGCGGTATCCTGATTCTGGAGGCCTTGGACCTGATCGACCTTCAGCCCTGGCTCGTGTCCAAGGGCTGGGAGGGGCCACCAAGCCGCTTTGACTGGTATGCGCCCTCAATGGCGTAGACGAGGTCGTCGATGGCCACGGGCTTGAGCAGGTAGTCGAAAGCCCCGCCCTCGATGCCACCCACGGCCGTGGCCGCGTCGGCGTGGCCAGTGAGGAGCACCACTGCCACCTGAGGCATACGCCGGGTGATCTCTCCCAGAACCTCGATGCCGTCCATGACCGGCATCTTGACGTCCAGCACCACCACATCCACAGGGTCCTGCTCCAGGAGCGCCAGACACTCCTCGCCGCACCGGGCCGTGACCACGGAGAATTTCCGGTGTACCAACCGTTTCTGGAGGGTGCCCAGGAAGGCGGGCTCGTCATCCACCAGCATCACGCGTATCTCGCTCATGGTTTCCTCTCTTGGGACAGACGCCTTGGGTCAGGGCGCTTCGCTTCCCGGCATGGACGGCCGGGGTGTCTTCACGATGGGTCGGGCCGGGCCTGCGGCTGGGCACCCGGCGTTGGCGCGGGCAGGCGGATCGAAAAAACGGCACCCTGGCCCGGGGTGCTCTCCACGGCGATGTCGCCACCCATCCTGGTGACGATGCCGTAGCAGATGGACAGGCCGAGGCCGGTGCCCTTGCCCACGGGCTTGGTGGTGAAAAAGGGGTCGAAGATCCGGGAGATGTCAGCCTCGCCGATCCCGGGTCCGGTGTCCGCCACCTGAAGCAGGAGCGCCTTACCGATTTCGGCATGATCCTCCACGGCCGTGGTGATGCGGATACGCCCGCCCTTGTCCTCCATGGCCGAAATGGCGTTGTTGATCAGATTCAGCAGCACCTGCTGGATTTCGGACGGCGAGGCCACGATCTCCGGCAGATCCGGGGCCAGCCGGGTATCAATGACGACATGGTGCTTGACGGCCTGCCGCTCCATGATCTCCCGAATCTCCAGCACCATGCCGTTGAGGCTCAGGGGTTGCTGCCGGGTCTCGGCCTTGCGGGCGAAGTGGAGCAGATTGTGGGTGATCTCCCGGCATCGCTGCCCCTGAGTCCGAATCAGCTCCAGAGAGCGGCTCAGCTCCTGGGGGTCGATGCGCCCCTCCACACTGTCCTGCAACAGGTCCATGAGCCATTCGGCCTCCTGAATCATGATGGCCACCGGGTTGTTGATCTCGTGGGCCACCCCGGCCGCCAGGGTTCCCAGCGAGGCCAGCCGCTCGGTCTCGGCCATGCGCTGCGCCATCTGGCTGCGGAAGACCGCCTCGCGGCGGCGCTCCTCGCGCCGGACAACGGTGTCGTGAGCCTGGCGGATCTTCTGGGCCAGCTGGTCGATCTCCACGGGCTTGATCAGGTAGTCGAAGGCTCCGTCCTTCATGCCCTGCACCCCGTCGGCGGTGGTGGCATGACCCGTGATGAGCACCACCTCCACATCGGGGTGCGCACCCTTCAACCGCCGCAGGGTCTCAAGGCCGTCCATGCCCGGAAGCCGGACGTCCAGAACCACCACAGTGGCTGGCTGGCTGGTCATCACCTCCAGGCACTCCTCGCCCGACCCGGCGGTCCTGGGAGCGAAGCCCCGCAGTTGCAGACGCTGGGCCACACTGTCGCGAAAGCCCGCCTCGTCGTCCACCAGCAGGAGGTCCAGAGGGGCTTCGGCCAGCTCGTCGTGAAGCATGGAATCATCCACTGTGGGTATCTCCCGGGTTGTTGGTCAGGCCGCCTCAGCGCAGCCGGGGCAGGCTACACGACCTCGCCGGTCACGCGTTGCAGGCGCACGGTCAGGGTGCCCGCGTTGCGGTCCAGGTCGAGGGTTGCGGCCAGGGCCTCGGCGGCCAGGGTGGTGGCCCGGTCCGGGAAAGGCTCGTCCCGGTCCGCCTGCGTGGACTTTGCCAGGCCGGACAGGTGGATGACGCAGGTATCACCCTCCACGCGCAGGCTCAGGGCCACGCCCTGGTCAGGCTCCAGCCCCCGGAAGGATGTCTGTAGGCATCCGTATAGCAACTGTTGCACGGTATAGGGCGCGGCGTCCACGGCCACGCAGCCGTCGCAGATTTCCAGACCCACGGTGCGGGCCTTGGGAAAACAGGAGGAAAGCTCGGCCATGAACCGCACCACCCGGCCCAGATCAAGACGAATGACGGGCGCGTCCGTGCTGTGGGCCAGGGAGTTGATGCGGCTGACGAGCCGTTGACCGCGCTCGGCTTCTTCGCCGATGCGGCGCAGCAGTTTCTCGAGCCGGGCCGGGTCCACGCCGCCCCCCGAGGCCTTGAAGGCCGAGAGGTCCTCCAGCAGCCCCGAGGTCTCGGAGATGGTGGCCATGACGTTCTGCAACTCGTGGGTCAGATGCACATTGAGGCGTCCGAAGGTGTGCAGCGTTTCAAAGGGTATCTGCAATGTGGCGCTCATGTTCAGTCTCCCTTGGGCGAAAGGCCCATGACCCGGTATATGTTGGCCACCAACTCGTCGATGGGCATGGGCTTGACCAGATAGCAGGAGGCCTCGGCCGAGCAGACCTTGAACTCGTCCTCGCTGCCGTGCCCTGTGAAAAATATGAACCGGGTACTCGGCGTGATCCGCCCCAGCTCGCGCTTGAGGTCCACGCCGCCAAGGCGCGGCATCTTCACGTCCAGGATGGCCAGATCGAACATGGTCCGGGAGGCCTTTGCCATGGCCTCTGCGCCTGACACGGCCCACTCGGCCTCAAAGCCCCGCAGATTCAGCCGCTGGGCCAGGGCCGAAACAAATTTTTCTTCATCGTCAACCAACAATATCTTCAGCGTTGACACGTTGCTCCTCCATTGCAAGGGGCAGGGTGACGAGGAACGTCGTGCCCTTGTTCATCTCGCTCTCGACGGTGATGGCCCCCCCGAGCTTTCTGACCAGCCCATAGGTTATGGACAGCCCGAGGCCCGAGCCCTCGTGGTTGCCCTTGGTGGTGAAAAAGGGATCGAAAATGCGGCTCAGATGCTCGGGAGCTATGCCGCACCCGGTGTCTGAAAAGCGCAGCGCGACGCCGCGGCCCTCGTCAAGCCGCGCCGAGAGGGTCAGGCTTCCCCCGGACGACATGGCCTGCAAGGCATTGGTCACGAGGTTCAGGGTGATCTGTTGCAGCTTGCCCCGGTCCGAGTGGATGGGCGGCAGGTCCGCAGGGATGTCCACGTCAATGCCTATGCTGCGGTACTCGGCCTCCTTTTCCAGGAAGCGGAGCACGCCGCGCACCACCTTGCCGAGGTCCAGCTTCTCGATGGTCAGGTCGATCTTGCAGGCGAATCCCAGAAGCTGCTTGGTGATCTGGCCGCAGCGCTCCACGGACTCCAGCACGATGTCGATATTGTCCACCAGCCCTGGGGCCGGCTCGCGTCCCGTCTTGCGCCCAGGCAAGGTGAGCATGTCGCGCACCAGTCCGGCCCGCTCGGAAATGACTGCCAGGGGGTTGTTGATCTCGTGAGCCACGCCTGCGGCCAATCGGCCGATGGAGGCCAGCCGCCCGGTCTGCTCCATGCGCTCCATGACCTGGGCCTGACGCAGGTTGGAATCGTAGATGGCGTTGGTCATGTAGGTGGAGATGACATAGATGGCCGTGACAATGACCACCAGACTGATGCCCGCCAGCCACAGCAGGTCGATGCGTGGTTGCAGCCAGCCGATCATGGCTTCGGACGTGGGCTTGACCACGCAGAGAATGTACGGCGAGGCCTTGATGTAGGCATACGCCACCAGGACCTCCACCCCCCTGCGGTCCGTGGTGATGAAGTGGTCCGTGCGTTCGCTGAATTCAGGCACCGGGATGCCTGCGGCCTGGGAGATGGCCCCGTATCGCTTTGACGGGGTCTGCAGGACGCCCTCCCTGTTGATGATGAAGGCGTCGCCGCTGTTGCCCGCCTCCAGCGAGGTGAGCATGTTGGAAAAGGCCAGGATGTCCAGCGTGGCCCGCAGCAGGAAAGGGCGTCCGGCCTCGGTTTCGCCGCGTACAGCCACGATGGCGTGGGATATGTTGCGAAAACCGAGGAACACGTCGCTGGTGTAGGCCCCTTTTTCCATGGCCGCCATGAACCACGGCACATCCTTGTAGGAACGGTCCTGGAGATCAAAGGGACCGGCGTAGGACACCTGGATGCCGTCCTCGGTGAGCAGACCGAGGTCCACGATGCCGCCAAAACCCGCGCGCATGTTCCTGAGCACCTGGGCCAGATGCTCAGGGTCTTTCATCAATGCGTAGGTTTCCTCGCGCAGGGTGAACTCCAGCACCGCGCGCCGCTCATCCAGAAAATAGGTCACGGTGCGCCGGGCGTTGGACGCGGTGCGAACGGTGCGCAGAACCTGCTCGGAACCCGCCACACGCCCTGTCAGCGTGTAGTCGATGGCCGTGATAATGCACAGCGGCAGCAGCGACACCACCGCGAGCAGCGCGATGGAGAGCAGCCACAGCGACCGGTAGTCGAGAAATCCCTGTCTGGCCAGTGTCCTGTGATGCGGCTTCAGGAACTTGGGCACCAGACAGGAAGTCAGACGCCGCCGCAATGCGCTCATGCCTTCTCCTCCTCGCCACGCAACAGCAGCGCAAGTTTTTCCACGCTGACCGGCTTGTTGATGAATGAAACAGCGCCCAGGCCCATGCACAATTCGCGGTCCTGATCCGTGCCGTGCCCGGTGAGCATGTGCACGGCCATGGCCGGGCAATGCCTCCTGGCATGGCGCAGCACGTCAGCCCCGCTGCCGTCCGGCAGACGCAGATCCAGAACCATGGCATCGAAAGATTCGGCCTCCAGGGCGCGCAGAGCCTGGCTCGCGTCGAGCGCGACAACAGGACGGAACCCCCGCAGGAGCAACCGTTCGGCCAAGGCCTCCACAAACCCGAACTCGTCGTCAACAAGAAGGATGCGCATGTCTCAAAATTTTACACTGATAAAAGTATTGACACAAATACTGGAGCCAATTAAGCACAAACAGTTTCGTTTGTAAATGCCCTTGTTTCAAAAATCACAGCAAGAGGTTTCAGCATGCGCCAATTCAACTTCTCCTTACCACCCATTGCCTGGGCAACAGCGGGCGTACTGGTCTCGTTCACGCTCCTTTTCCTCCTCATGCCCGGCCAGGCAATGGCCACCGATGCCGCCGGGGGAGCCGCAGCCATGGACACGCAACCCTGGTGGTTCTGGCCCCTGGTGCTCCTGGTATTCTGTTTTTTCCTGGGCATCATCGCCGTGCTGGCGGGCGTGGGCGGCGGCGTGCTCTATGTCCCCCTGGTCAGCGGCTTTTTCCCCTTCCATCTCGACTTTGTACGCGGCGCGGGCCTGATGGTCGCCCTGGCCGGAGCGCTGGCCGCAGGACCCGGACTGCTGCGGCGCAACCTGGCCAGCCTGCGCATGGCCCTGCCCATGGCCCTCATCGCCTCGGCCAGTTCCATCGGCGGGGCGCTGCTCGGCCTGTATCTCTCCCAGCTCAACCCCGACATCCTCCAGATCTGCCTTGGCTCCACCATCGTGGGCATCGCCGTCCTGCTGCTCATGAGCAAGAACTCGGCCATACCGGACGTCAAGAAGCAGGACGCCCTGGGCATGGCCTTTGGCATCGGCGGCACCTACTTTGACGAATCCATGAACGAGAAAATTTCCTGGAAGACCCACCGCACGCCCCAGGCCCTGTTCACCTTCATCCTCATCGGCGTGCTGGCCGGAATGTTCGGCCTTGGCGCGGGCTGGGCCAACGTGCCGGTATTCAACCTGATGATGGGCGCGCCGCTGAAGATATCGGTGGCCACCAGCAAGTTCCTGCTCTCCATCACCGACACCTCGGCCGCCTGGATCTACATCAACCAAGGCTGCGTCATTCCGCTGATGGCCATTCCCTCCATCATCGGGCTGATGCTCGGGTCATTCGTGGGCGTCAGGCTGCTGAGCATAGCCAAGCCCAAATTCATCCGCTACATGGTGATCGTGGTCCTTCTCTTCGCTGGCCTCAAGGCCATTGACAAGGGCCTGCACATCGGACTGCTCGGCTGATGATTTCAAGCCGACCGAACAGAACGAAAATCAAGGAGAAAACGGTATGAGTCCGCACACCGACCCCGATACCCGGCCGATGCCGGAGCAGATCATCTACGCAAACATCCTCGGCATGGGCGCCTACCTGGGCATCCTGATCATGGTCGTTACCTACATACTCTATGTGACCGGCACCGTCGGCGCGCATATCGAGCTGGAAATGGTTGTCCGCAACTGGCACCTCAATGTCCAGGAATTCATCCAGGTCACCAACTCCCCCTACGGCTGGGGCTGGGTGGGGCTCCTGGGAAAGGGGGATTATCTCAACTTCCTGGGCATGGCCCTGCTGGCCCTGCTGACCATCGTCTGCTACCTCGTGCTGCTGCCCGGTTTCGTGCGGCGCAAGGATTGGACCTATTTCAGCATATGCCTGGCCGAAGTGGTGGTCCTGTCCCTGGCGGCATCGGGCATATTCGGCAGTGGTGGACACTAGGAACCGGCCACAGCGAAACACAAGGAGTTTCCCATGAGTGACAAGAAAATAACCGTCCTTCTGGTGGACGACAAGAAAGAGTTTCTGGAAACCCTGGCCGAACGCGTCAGGCTCAAGGGCTTCAACACCCTGGAGGCCACGACCGGAGCCGAGGCCATCACCATGGCCGCCGAGAACGATATCGACCTGGCCGTGATTGATCTCAAGCTCCCGGACATGGACGGCCTGGACGTGATCACCCGGCTGAAGCGGGACAAGCCCGGACTGGAGACCCTCCTGCTCACCGGCTACGGCAGCGACAAGCTGCGCGAGGCCAGCGACGCCCTGAACACCGCCTATTTCGAGAAGCAGGACATGAGCGGCTTCTGGGCGTTTCTGGCAGGTTTTTCCAGACGCCCCGCCTTCCTGGTGGTGGATGACGAGGAAGCGTTTCTGGACACCGTGGCGCAGCGCGTGCTACTCAAGGGCTTCGAGGTATTCACGGCCAGCAGCGGCGCCCAGGCCCTGGAAATAGCGGCCAGGGAGAAGATCGACTTCGCCGTGGTGGACCTCAAGCTTGGAGACACGGACGGCCTGGACCTCATCACCCGGCTCAAACGCGAACAGCCCGGGATGCAGACCATGCTGCTCACGGCCTTTGGCAACGACAAGTTGCGCGAGGCCACCAAGGCCCTGAACACCGAATACTTCGAGAAGCAGAGCATGGGCAGCTTCTGGGCCTTCCTCAAGCGCATGCCCCGGCGTATCGAAGACGCCATGGCTGCGGCTGGCATGGCCACGGGCGGCGACCTTGACAACGCCGAAGCCATTGACAAGAGCAGTCGGAAGTAGATGCACCCGCACCCCACGGGCAGCGCCCGGAAAAAGCAACGCCTCGACGGCACAAGACGACGCAAGTCGAACGGAACGCGGGAGGTGTTCCACCCCATGAGCACCTCCCGCATCCCTGTTCGGCCCTGCTGGCGTTCCCCGTCACCCCAACGCCCCGATATATCATGAGCAGACGCATCATCCTCCTTGTGGACGACGACGAAAACTTCCGGGACACCCTTGTTCAACGCATGGAGAGCCGGGGTTTCGACGTTGTCGCCGTATCAAGCGGCACCGAAGCCTTGCAGATGGCCGCCGCCAACGAGCCCACCCTGGCTGTGGTGGATATGCGCATGCCGGACATGGACGGCCTGGAAACCATAGCCAGGCTCCACGAGCTGCGCCCTGAAATGCGCACCGCCCTGCTCACGGGCTACGGCGGCAACGCCCTGCGTCAGGCGGCCCAGGCCCAACACGCCGAGTACTTCGAGAAACAGAACATGGCGCGGCTTTGGGAGCGCCTGGAGAGCCTCAAGGCCGAGCCGCAGCCAGGGGATCACATCTCGGCTGCCGGAGGAGCCGACGGCTGGCCCGAGGAGAGTGAGCGGAACATCATCGGCCAGACCAAGACCATGCAGCAGCTCAAGCGCGACGTGGACATGGTGGCGGCGCTTGACTGCACCGTGCTGCTGCTGGGTGAGACAGGCACGGGCAAGGAACTGCTGGCCCGCACCATCCATCGCAAGAGTTCACGCACTCGGGGCCGGTTCCTGGCCGTGAACTGCGGCTCCTTCTCCCACGATCTGCTCTCCAGGGAGCTGTTCGGCCAGGAGCCCGAGGCGGGCGGCGGCCGGGGCAGCACCGGGCTCTTCGAGACCGCCTCAGGGGGCACCATCCTCCTGGACGAGGTGGGGGACACCCCCCTGCCCATGCAAAGCCAGCTGCTGCGCATGCTGCAAGACCGCACCATCCACCGCGTGGGCGGCGGCCAGGAGGTGCACGTGGACGTGCGCATCATGGCCACCTCCAACCAGGACCTCAAGGCCAAGATCCGCGCCGGCCAGTTCCGCGAGGATTTTTACTACCGGCTCAACGTCTTCACCCTGCATGTCCCCCCCCTGCGGGAGCGACGTGACGACATCCCCCCGCTGTGCAACTATTTCCTGGCCTGTTACAACCAGTCCTTCGGCCTGAACGTGGACGGGTTCGAGGCCGAGGTCATGGACATGCTCATGGACTATCCCTATCCCGGCAATGTCCGCGAACTGGAAAGCATCGTCGAGCGCGGGGTCATTGTCCGCCGCGAAGGGGTGATCCGCCGCGAGGACCTGCCCAGGCGCTTCCAGGAACCCGGGGCCGCCCCCCAGAAGACGGGCTCAGGCCGCCACCAAGGCGAACGCCTGCCGAGCCTGGCCGAGATCGAGGAAGAGCACATCCGCCGGGTCATGGCCGCAGTGGGTCACAACAAACTCGAAGCGGCCAAGGTGCTGGGCATCAGCCGCGCCGGACTCTGGCGCAAACTCAAGAAGATGGACGAGGCCGACGCGGCCACGCAATAAGATCTCCCCGCCCCGTTTTCCCGCGACCGCATCACCTGGGCACAGGGTTAGCCCTCGACCTGCGAGGTGAGCCCTCGGTTGTTCCAGCCGTTGATTCCGGTCAGCGCCTTTCGATCTTGTGCTGTTTGATCAGGGCGTAGAGGCGGGCGCGGGAAAGTCCGGAAACCTCGCAGGTGCGACGGATGTCTCCGCCGGTCTGGTCCATCAGTCGGTTGAGATCGTCCCGCTTGATGCGGGCGGTCTACAGTACGACCAGATCATGAAGCGCATCCCCAAGTAATAACACAGACTACAAGTACGAAGCGAAGTACATCAGGCAATTGGAAGCCAAGAGCCTGATCCTCGAACCCTTGGAGCAGGCCATGGTGGCCCGGGCCGAGGCTGCGGCCAAAGCCCAATGGGAGCGGCTGGGCGTGGAACTGGACATGACCGGAGACTGAACTGAGCGAATGGGGCAAAACCCGGACCGATGCAGCTGGCCCGGGGATCCGTGCTCATTGACCTGTTCTGAATCCCACGCTTGCCCCTCTTGCTGAAACCGGCTAAAAGGACACGCTGAAACAGAATAAACAAATAAAATCAGACCATTGCAGCGACGCAGAAAAGCGAGACGTTCCGAGTCTTCTCTTCGGCAGAATGGTTGAGGGTCGGGGTTCTAGCTTTTTCGGGCACTCGAAGCATTCTAGAAGTCAGCGATAGCCTCATATTGACGCGGCTTGGCTTTTTTATAACCATACTAAATACAAAGATTATTCTTTCTGGGTATGTGTGAAAACATGTGTTGATTTTGTTCCAAAATCACCAGAAAGAGTCTGCAATCGCTGAGAATCGCAAAAAGTAATTCCCCGCCATGTTAGGAAAACACGGCGGAGACTCGCCTCTCGAATACGCGGTGGGTCTTTTTGGAAAAGTCTTCACCCCGGCCCCCCCCTTTCTAAACTGTTGGGGTCTACGCCGCCTGGGAGGGCTTAACTGAGC
>NZ_JASTWE010000049.1 GCF_030282845.1 Pseudodesulfovibrio pelocollis | reverse complement strand
TAAATTTTTATTGTCTGCTGTGTACTTATTTATTTGATTGTGTCGATAAGCGGATACGGCACCATGTACCAATTTTAAATGGCATGCCTTCTTTCTTCTTCGTCATCCTGTCCGGTATTTTTTGCGAACATGGCTGACAACTCCTGAAGAACTCCATCCCGGATTGCTGCCGGGTCCATCCCCAGCTTACGCATGCCGAGTATAACCTCATCGACGCGAGACGCCTCCGGGGTTATGCACCCTGGCGCGGCCGCGTTTTCGCCAGGGAAAACAATTTTTGCGCCGAGTTTGTCAAGTAAGTCGCACACCGTGTCAATTCTGGGACGGGATTTTTTGTTGAGCATCTTCGATATGGTTGATTGCGAAAAATCCAGAGAGTCAGCCATTTGAGTGACATTCCCAAATCGACTGTCTGCAATAGACCTGAGTCCAGCAAGTAGCTTTTCATAGTTTTTCATCATCCAACAATACCGATGCATTAGCGTGGTGTCACATTCTCTTTGGACTCGTGAGTTGCAAATAAATTCTAGTTAGAATATATTGCCACCATGAACATACGTGAGGACATCAAAAAAATGCTGCGTGAAAGTGGCTGGACTCAGGGCCGTCTCGCTGACGAGTCTGGAGTGAAGCAGTCAACTATTTCAAAGATTGTCACTGGCGCGAGCAAGGGAGGACACTCAGAGACTCTGAGGCGACTCTGGCCGTTTCTCTATGGGGATCGCCACCCGTCCCCCGTGCCGGGTCAAGGCCAATCTGATGATGCCGCGTAAGTGCCTGAGCATTTTGTAACCTCGGTTAAAGGATTTTCTGCGAGATTATGTTGATCCTGACCTTCTGGCTGGCGCACCACGGCGTGGACGGCACCATGATTCATAAATATCGGAAAGATCACAGGCACGTAAGGGGAATGTTATGGCACGAAAAAACGTATCGGACACGGCTCATGGATGGCAGGGGGAGGCAAACCGGCTGCTGGGGGCGAACCTGGTAGGCAATATTGCCGGGAAAAAATCATATCAGCAGGCGCTGCGGTGGGCGCGCGAGCCTGGGGGCCAGGATGCGCAGCACGGGCCTCTGGCGCATGTTCTCACCCTGTGCAGCCACCTGATTGACGAGGGGAGCCGGGACGGGCGGGACGCGGCCATTGACGCCGCGCGGCTTGTCTGCCTGCATCTGGCGCAGCGGGGTGTGCCGGTGCGGCTGGCGCTGGACATGCCGGACTGCGGCTCCTTAAGCGCGAGCCGGGCCTCGCAGGAGGCACAGCGGGCCGTATCGGACATGGTGGCCGCTGCCATGGAGAACAAGCCGCCCGCACTGGTTGCGGCGCATGGCGAGTATGCGATGCAGTCGCTTTTGCGGTTTCAACAGATCTACCTGGACGAATACACCCGTGCCGGTGCGGGTGGCGGTGTGCGGTTCTTCGTGTCCATTTACAAGCCGGTGGTGGCCGCGAGGCGCGCCAGGGCGGTGGCGCGGAACCGGGACGGGATGCTCGCATGCTGGCGCGCCATGTGGCGGCGGATAACCCCGGCGTGGAGGCGGTAGGATGCGCGCACGGAATATCAAGCCGGGATTTTTCACCAACGAGGACGTGGTGGAGTGTTCGGCATGGGCGCGGCTGTGCTTCATCGGGCTTTGGGCTCTGGCTGACAGGTGCGGGAGGCTGGAGAACAGGCCCAAGCGGATCAAGATGTCACTCTTCCCAGCCGACGCCGTGGAGATTGAGGCACTGCTCGACGAGTTGTGCGAGGCCGGGTTGATCGTCCGGTACAGTCATGAGGACAGGCAGTATCTGTTTATCCCCGGGTTCAAAAAGCACCAGACTCCGCACTACAAGGAGCGGGAGATTTGCCCGGCCTGTCCTGGATATGAGGACGACGAACAGGGCGATATACAAGATTCGCCGCCCGATCAACCGCAGGAAGACCAAGACCTGCCCAAGACCGACCCTGGGCCGACCCTGGGCCAACCCCCCCTGAATCCTGAATCCGGAATCCTGAATCCTGAATCCGGAATCCTGAATCCTGAAAAAGAGAAGAACCCCCCCAAGCCCCCCAGGGGGGGGCAGGAGTACTCAAAGCCCTTTGTGCTTTTTTGGGAGCTCTACCCGTGCAAGCGGAACAAGCAGCGGGCGTGGCGGGTGTGGAAGGGCATCAAGGGCGTGGACGCGCGGGTGATCATGGAGGCGTTGGCGCGGCAGATAGCCGCTGACCACTGGCGGGGGCAGGACGGCAGGGAGTACGTGCCGCATCCGGCCACCTGGCTGAACGGGGCCGGGTGGGACGATGAGATCAAGCAGCGCGGCGGCGGGATGTCTGACCTGCCGCCGGAGTTGAGGTGAGCATGCACGACAAAGAGACGATCATGCGGAACTGGCAGGGGTTCACGGCGGCATGGCCCAAGATGTGGCTGGCGTTCGGCCAGGTGGCACCGGGGGACAGGGACCCGCTGACGCTCGACGTGTGGGAGCAGGTGCAGCGGATACCGGGCGATGCGTGGCCGTACATTGTCGCGCAGGTGCGTGGCATGGACAGCAAACCGCGAAACTGGGCCAAGACGTGCCGGGCCATCCATGCGCAGTGGTCGGAATCTCCGAGCATGGCGCAGCCTGTGCATCCTGCGGAGCGTCAGCAAAAGGCGAACCCTGTCTTTGAGCAGGCGTGGCAGCGTGTCCGCTCCCGGCATCCGGCGTTGCAAGGGAGGCCGTTTTACGAGCTGGTGAGGCAGGAGGTTCAGCGTGGTCAGCGATCCTGTTGAACTGTTCAAACTGGGCGCGCCGCTGCATGAGCTTGTGGCCGCCGCAAAAATCCGGAGGGAGCGCATGGGCGCGACACTGATACGCTATGACGAGGACCGGGACGGGACGTTTGGGGTGCTGATCATTGACGGCAGGCCTTTTTGCTCGACGCTGGAGCCGCCCGACTTGAACAACGCGGCCAACATATCGTGCATTCCGCCGGGGGTGTACACCTGCGGCATTGTGGACTCGCCCCGATACGGGCGGACGTTCGAGGTGCAGGACGTGCCTGGGCGGACGCACATCCTGATTCATTCCGGCAACATCGTGGCGCATACCATGGGCTGCATTCTGCTGGGTCAGTATGTGGGCAAGCTCAAGGGCGACAGGGCGGTGCTCAATTCTGGGGCCACATTCTCCCGGTTCATGGCGCAAATGAGCGGGTTGACCGAGTTCCGGCTGACGATCCTGGAGACTGCTGGGCTGGCGTCGTGAGGGTGTTTTTTTTACTTGGGGCAGAGCGCGAGTTTTACCTTCTTCCCTTTGCGCGAATCAGATGCGCAGATGTTGCGGATTGTTGCGGGATGCTCCCGATTCGTCCGCGAGGTTCCGGTCAAAAATAGGTTTTTCTAACGATTTTCAAAACAGGGGGTTTCCGAACGGTCGTGCAGTTTCCTCTTACGCTTAGAGCCGTATGGGCTGCGGTGGTGTTTTTTGAGGGGACCGTTCGGAAACTCGGAGTCGATATTTGGAGGTGTTTTGGCATGGGTGAAAAAGCAGAGGGAGGTGGCCGATGATTGGTTGCCGTCCGTTCACGGATTCGGAGGTGCGGGCCATGTCTGCCGGGTTCTCCGGGCAGGTGTTCGAGTATCGTGACCGGGCGTTGTTTATGCTCGGTGTGAACTCCGGGCCGAGGGTGTCTGAAATGCTGCCGCTGACTATCGGCGACGTGGTGCGGGGCGGACGGGTGAGGCGGTACGTGGAGGTGATGCAGACCAAGACGGACCAGACGCGCGAGCTGGAACTGAACCGGGACGAACAGCACGCGTTGCTGGGATTGATCAGGGCGCACCATCTGGCTGGCTGGTGGGGGCGGGAGGTGTTCCTGTTCCGCTCGCGCGAAGGGGACAACCAGCCCATCACCCGGGCACGGGCGTGGCAGATCATCAACGGGCAGGCGCGCCGCCTGGGATATGACGGGACAATCGGGACGCACACCATGCGCAAGACGTTCGCCAACAACATGTACGAAGAACTGGCGCGCAGGCAGCGGGCTGGCGAGCATGTGGACCCGCTGGTGGAGCTGGCCAAGGCTGGGGGCTGGAAAACCGTGGAGGCAGCAAGCCGCTATCTGTCGTTTCGGCGCGAGCATATCCGGGCCTGCAAGCTAGCCTTTGAAGGCCGGTTCGGGAGCATCCCATGCCCAGGTTGCTGACGGCCAGGGATGTGGCGGACGTGCTGCGCATCCACGAGAAAACCGTCAAGCGGATGTTGCGCACCGGGGCGCAGGACGGGCGCAAGGTGAACCCTGAGCATCTGCACGGGTTTAAGATTGGCGGCAAGGGTCCGTGGAAGGTGCGGCAGGCTGAACTGGACAGGTTCATCGCCCTGCACGAAGTGAACGGGATTGAGGAGTAGGCCGTATGTCACCATTCATTGTCAAAGGCAAAGAGTCCATTGCTTCGGCAGTAGGGATAATGGCCCGTGATGTTCCTATATATGTCGAAAACGAGGGATTGCCAGCGTGGCAAGAGGGAGGCAAGAAAGCTCCTTGGTGCGCCCTGGCGAGTGATCTTGAATTGTGGTGTATATTAAGGGCTTCCAAGCGACTTCCCCGCGCATGGGGGGAAATTCGGGCCAAAAATCAACACCTCATTTCCCATTCAACTACGGGGAAAACTGCACCATAAAAACCCTGTCAATAGGTAATCGTTGCTTATACGGGCCTTTTGGATAGGAAAAGGCGTGTAATCGTTATTTCCGTCGAATTCCCACCTTACACTTCTCGCATCGTGCATTCCCAAGCCTGCCCGGCCTCGCCCTTTTCTCCGTAGAGGGCGGGGCCGGGAACGAGGAAGGCCATGTGAAGAAGAGGCAGCACATACTCAACCCGCTGCATGTGTATTGCCGGTTGCGGTCCTTTCTGCCCTGCCGAGCCGCCAAGGCGGTGGCCTGGTGGTGGGAGTTGATCGTCTGCCGGTTCATCTATTGAGGGGGAGCCATGGGATTCGACTGGAAAGGCATGCTCGGAAAGATCGTGCCCGGCGTGGCCGGGATGCTGGGCGGTCCTCTGGCGTCCATGGCGATGAGCACCTTGTGCGGGTTCTTCGGGATTGAGCCTGAGGCCGAGGACGCGGAAGCCCAGCTCGCCTCCGCAGTCAAGCTGATGACGCCGGAGCAGGTCATCGCGCTCAAGCAGGTGGAGGCTGATCTGGCCGTAAAGCTCAAAAAGGCTGACGTGGATATTTTTCAGGCCGAGGTCAAGGACCGGGACAGCGCGCGCAAGCACCACAAGGGGAGCATGTTCCCGTCCCTGCTGACCGCCGGGTTGTTTGGGCTGGCTGCGATGCTCGTGTGGCTGGTGATGACATCGAGCCTGGAGTCTGTGGACAAGACGCTGCTTGGCACTGTGATCGGCTATGTGTTCAGCGAGCTCAAGCAGGCGACCTCCTACTGGTTGGGATCGTCCAAGGGGAGCCAGGACAAGACCGAGGCCATGGCCGATTCCATGCGAGGTGGTGGGCGGTGAGTCCGGACTTGGTGCATCAGCTTGAGACGATGCTGGCCCGCATCGAGGAGCGCGTGAAGGGGATACAGGAAGATATCAGGCAGATCAACGAGGATCGCCGCTGCCACACCCACTCGGAGAAGCTGCGGATGCTGGAAAAGATCGTGTGGAGCCTGACCGCAGGGTTCGCCGGATTGGCTGCCCGGGTGATCTATGAAGCCATCAAGCAATGAGCGATGAGCAATGCAAAGAAAAAGGGGGGGAGGCCCCCTGAATATGATGAGAAGTACGCGGCCATGGCGCGGGAGATGGTGGCCGAGAGCAACTTGAGCCAGTCCCGGCTTGCCAAGGTCTTTGGGGTTGGGAAGACAACCATCACGGACTGGAAGCGGGAGCATCCCGAATTTGCCCAGGCTCTGGCCGCCGGAGAGGAGTCCTACAAGGTCAAGGTCGTGGAACAGAACCTCTACAGGCTATGCAAGGGGATTCGGTACACGGTGACCACCGAAACGGGAAAGGTCAAGACCGCTCGCAAAATGTTCGCACCGCCGAACCCGAAGGCGATTGAATTCTTTCTCAGCCGCCGAGCGCCGGAGCGGTGGCCGAGCGTGAAGCAGATAGACCTGACCGGGAACATGAACCTGACCAACACGGCGGCTGATCTGGCTGGATTCCTGGATGGGATAGACGGAACAACACAAGGGCTGACGCACAATGAATCGGCTGATGAACAGGATGTGGAGGCTGAATAGCCTCTACAAGATCATCAACAAGGATGGCGATATCATCCCGTTTCGCATGAACTGGGCCCAACGGCAGTTCATGCTGGCGTGGTGGTATCGCAACCTCATCCTCAAGGCCCGGCAATTGGGCCTGACCACGCTGATGTGCCTTGTGGCCCTTGATATCTGTCTGTTCAATTCCAACGTGCGGGCCGGAATCATCGCCCACCACAAGGACGACGCCAAGGCGTTTTTTCGAGACAAGGTGCGGTTTGCCTATCGGCAGATGCCAGAAGAGTTTCAGGCGGCGCGGCCCGTGATCACCGAGAACGCCGACGAGCTGCTTTTCAGCAACAACTCCAGCATCAGGGTTTCCACGGGATTCCGATCCGGCACGCTGCAATTTCTCCATGTTTCCGAGTACGGCAAAATATGCGCCCGACATCCCGAACGGGCCAGAGAGATACGTACGGGCGCATTCAACGCGGTGCCGCAAAACGGATTCATCACCATCGAATCGACCGCAGAAGGGCAGACCGGAGACTTTCACGACAAATGCAAGACGGCTCGTGACCTGCTCGCGTCCGGCAGGGAGCCCGGTCCGCTTGATTTCAAATTCTTCTTCTTTCCGTGGTTTCAGGAGCCTCAATACGCCGTGGACCCCAATCAGGCCATCATCTATCCGCATCACGACGAATACTTTGCCAGATTGCAGGACAACCTTGGCATTCTGCTGAACGACCGGCAGCGGGCTTGGTATGCGGCCATGGAAAACGAGCAACAGGATGACATGAAGCGCGAGTATCCGAGCACCCCGGAAGAGGCATTTGAAGCGGCTATCGAGGGAGCCTACTACTCGGCGCAGTTCTCGCGCATTCGGGCTAACAGGCAGATATGCAACGTGCCCTATGACCCTGCCCTGCCAGTGCATACCGGATGGGACCTGGGCATGAGCGATTCCATGGACATCTGGTTTTTCCAGGATCTGGCCGGGCGGGAGTTCCGGGTCATCGACCACTACAGCAATTCCGGGGAGGGGATCGAGCACTATGCCTCTGTCCTGGATGCGCGGGGGTATCGCTATGGGCAGCATGTCGCGCCGCACGATATCCGGGTGCGCGAGATCGGGACCGGGAAATCCCGCCTGGAGACGGCCCGGGAGCATGGCATCGAGTTCACCGTGGCCCCGATGCTCTCAGTGCATGACGGCATCAATGCAACGCGGAACATGCTCCCAAAGTGCTATTTTGACGAGCGCAGGTGTGCGGACGGGATCAAGGCTCTGGAGGCATACCGCAAGGAGTGGGACGACAGGAACGGGTGTTGGCGGAACGCTCCGCTGCACGACTGGACCAGCCATGCGGCTGACGCGTTCAGAACATTTGCCGTGGGCTATCAGCCGTTGACCAAGGTGAAGCTGAAAGGGAGCTATGCATGATCACTCGTGTTGCCAATCAGCCGGGCCCGCTGCGCGGCGTGCATTATCGGCGGTTTCCTGTGGATGCCTACAAGTGGTTTGAAATGGTCGCGGGTGGCGAGGTGTACGCGGTGTGCGGTGTGACCGTGGCCGGTGACGAGGCGTGGATCTATTGGCGGATACTCAGGCCCGGGCCTGTGGCATGGCGGGAACTCAAGCGCGTGGATGTGCCGTGGCTGCGGGAATTCTGCCGCAATGCCGGGGCCGTGAACGCGTATGTGTCGAGCGACGATCCGGGGGATGTGAATTTTGACAAGATGGTCGGGCTGATGGGGTTTCATGTCGTGAAGTTCGGCTGCCAGAGCCTTGTGGAGGACAATCATGTGCGGTGAGACCGAATGGTTCCCCAAGGGAACAAGCTGGCTGGAGAAGATCGTGACCGGGGCCGGGGCGGCTGCGTCCGTAGGCACGGCGGCGGCCGGGTTTCTTCAGGAGACGCCGAAGACGGGCCAGTTTCTGACCACCACGACGGGCGAGGCGGACTCGGAAGAGACGACGGCCGAGGCAAAGGCGGCGCGGCAGCGCGCCCTGGCCCGGCGCGGCAAGAGTTCGACCAGCCTGACAGGGGGGCTGGGGGTAACCAACCCGGCGAATACAGGGCTCAAGATGCTCTTTGGAGGAAAATAGCATGTGCGGCGGCGGCGGAACGAAGAGCGGCGGGGGCCCAACCTCGCGCGACTATGACAGGACGGCGGGAATGCTTGGCAGTCTGGGTGATATGTTCAGCAGAAGTATGGCGAAGCAAAATCCCGGTGCGTTCGGAAACAAGGACGCTTCGGCCGCCAAGGGTGGTGCGGCAACCACGGCACCAGTCACGACCACGCTGGGCGTGCCAGGTACGCCCGCGCCGACCGCAGGGGTGTTGGCCGGAAGAGCGGTGCCGACGGCGCACCGGTCTGTGACTCTTTCGGCTATGGATGAGGATGTGTCGCTCGGAAAACCGGTCAATGCCCGTGACTATGTGCAGAAGGACTACGTATCGCGCCAGATGAACAAGGCCAACGCTTATATCTCGCAGGAAGTGAAATCTGTGCCGGACTACGTTGGTACGCAACGGGCCATGTCATCCAGTGGAGCATGGAATCAGAACCCGGGGGCGCATCCGTTGAACATGAAGGATGTTTCGTTCACCGCCAACAGAGGGGTGACCGGCAGCATCCTGGACGCGGTAACAGGGAAGAGCCGAACGGTGGGGCTGCCTGAGGCCGTGAAGGCCTTCAGATCAGGAAAGGCGGAAACGCTCGCTGCCAGCTATGCCTCTGGAAACACGGAGACTGATGAACAGGGAAGGCCCAAAAACGATGTCTTAGGGGATGCTCTGGACGTTGCATCCCCGGCGGTTTCGGCTTTCCGTGGAAGTATCGCAGGTGCTCTGCTTGGCGGCGTGAAGGCTGCCTACAATCTGGCCCGAGATGAGGGGCTTTATGACGACGAGAAGAAAAGCGTATCCGCAGCCAGCCCTGCGGTCAGCCCTACGGCGCAGCGAACGGTGTCGGCCACGGCCAAGCGCGGGGCCGGGGAGGACAGTGGGCGGATACTCATGCAATCGGCATTGGCGCAGGGTGGCAAGGCTGCGGCCGCGAGCCCAGCGGCGAGCGCAGGGAGTGGCGCGGCGACCACCAAGGCCAAGCGGGGGCGGCAGTCGTTGCTGCTGACCGGCGGGCGTGGGGTGGAGGACGATGCGCGCGTGCTCTTCACCGGACTGAAGAGGGGGTAACCGATGCCGCTGACTGACGACCAGATCAAGAACTTCATCGAGCGGGAGACCAGGGCGCGGGCGGACGCGGCCACGTGGCGCAGCCATGTGCAGCAGTGCGCCGAGATATTCAAGCCGCGCATGGCCATGCTCGAAACTCGCGGGATAGCCGGGGACAAGCGGCACATGTCTGTCTGGAACGGCACTCCGGAGGATGCGCTGGACGTGGCGGCGGCTGGCATACACTCGGAGACCATGCCGGTTGACGCGCTGTGGGCCGAGTTTCAGCCGGGGAGCGATGGCGAGGCTGAGGACAAGGACAACACGCTGTGGTGCCAGGAGGCGACCAAGCGGGTCATGGAGGGGTTTCACGACTCGAACTTCAGCGTGCAGAGCCACGAGGCGATTGTTGACCTGCTGTATGCGGGCATTGCCAACACTTACATGAAGGAAGGCAAGAAGACCCCATTTCACTTTTCGACCCGGACGCCCTTTGAATACGTCTATTTCGAGGATGAGGAGGGCGAGGTGGACACGGCCATGGGCAAGGTGGAACTGACCGCCCGGCAGGCCCACAAGAAGTTCGGGAAGAGCGCGGGGAAGCCGGTGACCGAGGCCCTGGCCCGGAACGAGCGGGATCAGGTGTTCGAGTATCTGCATGTCGTCATTCCGCGCGAGGACAGGGACGCGAGCAAGCGTGGCGTGCTGAACGCGCCGTGGGCCGAATATTACATACTCAAGTCGGACAAGCATCTGGCCCAGGAGAAGGGGTACTACGAATTCCCCTTCCTGGTGCCGCGCGGGAGCAAGAAGCTGGGCGAGATCGCCGGGCGAAGCCAGGCCATGAAGGCGCTTGGTGTCGGCAACGCGCTCCAGCTCATGGAATACAACACCCTGGAGGCCGGAGAGAAGCGCGTCAAGCCGCCGCTGGTGGCCACGAACGCGGGATGGCAGGAGGCTATTATCGGCAAGGCCGGGGCCATCAACTACAACAGCACCATGGGCGGCACTGCGCAGCCGCCTGTCAGCGAGATGCCCAGCGGCGACCCTTCGTGGGGACGCGAGGAGATCCAGGTCAAGGAGGAGGCTCTGCGCCGGTATTTCTGCGTTCGCGCCTTTGAGATGGAAGAGGTCAAGACGGACGTGACGCTGGGCGAGCGGCAGATGCGCAAGCTGGAGAAGGTCAAGCAGATAGCTCCCCTGCTGCATCGGTTTTTCTACGAGTACATCCGACAGGCGATGATGCGCGGGCTGGCCATCCTGCTGCGCCGGGGCGACCTGCGCGAACCGCCGCAGGGGCTCATGAAGCTCAAGATCGCCATGCGGTCGCCGCTGTTCCTGCTGTTGCAGCACGGGGCGGACATGGAGGCAATCCAGGGTGTCTATGAGATGGCCGCGTTCATTGCTGAAAAGCGGCTGAGCTTTGGCGAGGTCCCGGTCTTTGACAACCTGGATGACGATGAGGCGTTGCGTGTCATCAACAAGAGGTGGAACACCCCGGCGGCGGTACTCATAGACCGGTCCACGGTGGAGGAGACGCGCAAGGCGAAGCGGGATGCGAACGCTGCGAAGGCGCAGATGGAGGCGCTGGGGCAGGGCGTAGACATGGCCGCGAAACTCGGAGTGCAGGCGAATGTGGACACTCAAGCTGCTCAGTAAGCCGCGAGAACTCCGGCGGGCGTACCGCCGGGTATTCATGACCGAAGAGGGCCAGCTTGTGCTGGCCGACCTGGCTGAACGCTTTTGCGTGACCAGACCGATATATGGCGACGGGATGACGACAGAGCGGGCGATGGTGAACGAGGGACAGCGGCAGGCTGTGCTGCACATCCTCAACACCCTGAACCTGAACCCGGACACTTTACCAAAGGAGTACACCAATGGCTGATGCACCGATGAACAACGACACCCCGGTCCCTGAGATGCAGGACACGCCGCCCGAGGCGGGTGGCGGCGGTGAAAGCTGGGTGGAGAGCTTTGTGCCTGAAGAGTTTCGGGGGGCCGGATTTGTCACCAAATATGACAACGCTGCTGAGTTCTTCAAGGGCATGGACAACCTGAACAAGCTGGCCGGACAGAAGGCGCAGGGGCTGATCGCGCCCGGCGAGGACGCCACGGATGAAGAGCGGGCCGCGTTTGCCGCGAGTCTGCGCGAACTGAGCGGCGTGCCCGGAAGCCTGGACGAATACATGGCGGCCATGAAAATGCCCGACCTGGAAGAGGGGGCCATGCTGCCCCGCTTTGTCGAGCTGGCTCATGCGCAGGGGGTGCCACCGACTGCCCTGCAAAACCTCATCGACGGCCTGGGCGAAGAGTTTTCAAAGGAGCGTCAGGCGGAGGCAGACGCATACGAGGCCGACCTGACCAAGAACATGGACGCCCTCAAAAAGGAATGGGATGCCGAGTTCGACTACAAGGTGAACTTGGCCGAACGTTTCGCCAGCGAGTTTTCGGACGAGACGCTGGGTATGCTCAAGGCCGCGAACTGGACCAACAAGGCTCCCATCGTGCGCGACCTGGCCAAGCTCGCCGAGCAGTATCTGGCCGAAGGGGAGCTGGCGGAGATCAACCGGACTCGCGCCGGAGCCGACACGCCGACCATGGCGGGGTTGACGGCCATGAAAATGGACCCGCGCTATGCGGACCCGGACAAGCGGGATGAAAGCTACGTCAGCCAGGTGCACGAGTACGCCAAGAGGCTGACGGCAGATATGGAAGCAAGCAAGAATTAACCAGCCGCCTTTGCTGCCGGGGCGTAAAACCGGCAGCCCGGCCCCGCAGGGACCGGAGGCCCGCAAGGACACCCTCCATGGTCACCATAGGCGACGGGATACCCGGCTTCTGGCTAGGCGTTTCGTTTTTCAATGCAACCCAGGAGGGACACCATGTCTCAGTCGATTGATCAGGTCTTTGTCACTGAATATCTCAGCGACCTGCATGTTGCGTATCAGCAGCGCGGGTCCATCCTGAGGAAGACGGTCTTCCTCAAGCCCAATGTCAAGGGCAGCCACGTCAAGTTCCCCAAGGTCGGCAAGGGCAAGGCCGTGCAGAAAACGCGGCACGGCGTCATCCCGGCCATGGGGGTGGGGTTCAGCCGGGTCGAGGCCAAGATGGAGAACTGGTACGCCGCCGACTATTCCGACGCCCTGGACGAGATGATGAACAACATCGAGGACCGGCAGGCCCTGGCCAACGCAGGCGCGTATGCCTGCGGGCGCAAGGTGGACGAGATCATCATCAGCCAGCTCAAGCTGACCACCAAGTCTGTTGGCGACGGCACAACGGACCTGGACAAGAATCTCGTTCAGAATGCCATCATGAAGTTCAACACCCTGGGCGTGCCCGACGACGGCCAGCGCTATGCGGTCATCGGGTCGGTGCAGTGGGAGCAGCTCATGAACATCGACGCCTTTGCCAAGGCCGACTACGTGGGCGACAAGTACCCGTGGCTCCAGAACACCGAGAACAAGAAGTGGCGCAACATCAACTGGATTCACCACACTGGGCTGCCCCTGAACGGCACCGCGCGCTCCTGCTTCCTCTACCACTCCTCCGGCGTCGGCCTGGGCGAGGTGCAGGGGATCAAGGCAGAGATGAAATGGGTCACCGAGCGCGACGCATGGTTCCCCAAGCACAAGATGAGCCTGGGAGCCGTGCTCATCGACGACGAGGGCGTGGTCGAGATCAAGTGCAAGGACAACGGCACCCTGCCGAGCGCCTAGCCCATGACGGGCCGGGGGAATCCCGGCCCCAAACCGACTCTCAAGGAGCAGAACATGACCAAGGACAAGAAGGCCGAAGCGCCCGTTGAACTGGGCGACCCCGTGCAGGAAGTCGTGGATTTCCTGGCTGAATACTTCGGCACCGTGGAGAAGGAAGGCCGGAAGGTCAAGGGGCTGGAGCGCATCACGGCCCTGAAAAAGAACATGGACGCGGCTGCCAAGGCCGCCGCGAAGTCCACCAACTAAAAGGGGGGCCTCATGGCCTACAGCAAGGACAATCTGCGGTTGGTCGGCGGGTTCACCGGCAACAACCTCTTCACCTACGAAACGGATGACGCGCTCGCCACGGTGGTGGCCTCCGGCTACTTCACCCCCGCCGAGGGCGAGTACAACCTGAACGCTGGCGACATCATCATCGCCAAGACCGGCGACAACACCGCCATCGACCTGCTGCTGGTCAATGGCGTGAGCCCCGCCACGGTGGTCAACGGCACCTAGGCCCGGCTGGTCAACGGAACTGAAACCGGCGGGGGCTCCCACGCCCCCGCCGAACGGAGAGGACAATGCAGGCAGACACCACCATATGCAACCTGGCCCTGGCCCATCTCAAGGTGACAGACCAGATAGCCAACGTGCAGACCGAGGACTCTCCGGCCGCCCGGCAGTGCCGCCTGCACTGGACGCCGGTTGTCCGCGAAGTGTTGCGCGCGTACCCGTGGCGATTTGCTGTGGGTCGCTGGAATCTTGGCGGGCCGTCTGATTCGGACAAGCCCGTCTTTGGCTGGGAATATGCCTACCGTCTGCCGCAGGAGTGCCTGCGCGTGATCAAGGTGTTCGGAGCGGATGGGCTGGAGATGAGCGGGCCGGGGAGCTGGGAGAAGGAAGGGGAGTGCATTCTCACCAACGAGGAAGGGCCGCTGTATCTCAAGGGCATCAAGATCGTGGAAAATGCCGCCAAATATGACGCCTCGTTTGTCAACGCGCTCGGGTACAGGCTGGCTGCACAGATTGCGCCGGGCTTGGGCGAGGGGAAAAGCCAGGGTGACCTGTTGAGCTCGTATCTGTCGCTTGTTCACGGCGGCCAAAGCGTGGATTCCACCGAGGCCTCGCAGCCCCAACGCCATGAGGGCGGATGGGTCAAGTCTTTCAGGGGCTAGAATGACACAGTATCCCGTCATCCTCGAATCGGCCAACGCCGGAGTAATCTCTCCGACGCTTGATGGACAGAACACCATTGAACCCCGGCAGCGCGGGTTGCATGACGCACTCAACTTCCTGGTGCGGGTCGAGGGGCCGACTTTCTACAGGGGGGGCACCAAGCTGGTGGCCGAGGCCAGGGACCACGACAAGGCGGGACGGATCATGCCGTTCGTCTTTTCCACCGAGCAGGCCTATGTCATCGACATGGGGGATGAGCATTACCGGTTCGTCAAGGGAGACGGCATCATTGTCAAGACCGTAGCCTCTGCCGATGCCTGGGCCGCTGATGGCGATTATTCCAAAGACGATTACGCGGCCCATAATGCGGCCTTGTACCGGTGCATCCAGGCGCATGGCGGCACCACTGGTAAGGAACCCGGGGTGGGTGTGGACTGGGCCGCATACTGGCAGGAACGCGAGGACGGGAGCGCATACGAAATTTCACACGTCTACGATGAAGCCGCACTGCCCGGCGTGCGGCGCACACAGTCTGCCGATGTCTTTTTCACCGCCAATGGCGAGAACCCCATCCAAATGCTGTCGCGATACGCCCACGACAGGTGGGGGGTCTCGGTTTTTGAATCCGAAGACGGGCCATATCTGAACCAGAACAGCAACACGGCCTACAAGATAGCGGCATCGGCCACCACCGGGACCGGGGTGACGCTGACGGCATCCGGGACGGGCAACAAGCCGTTTGCCTCCACCGACCCGGGGCGGCATGTCAGGCTGCGGCATGGTGACGTGATCGGCTGGGGGATCATCACCGAGTTCATCAGCGAGACGCAGGTCAAATGCGACATCAAGCGCAATTTTTCGGCGACGACGGCCACAGACGAGTGGAGGCTGGGGGCATGGTCGCAGACCACCGGCTACCCTCTCAGCATCGGATTCATCAACGAGTCGTTTGCGGCGGCAGGGACGCGAACGCAGACACAGACGCACTGGAAGAGCGCGGCAGACGACATCTACGATTTTGCACCGACAACCAAGACCGGAGAGGTGCTGGACTCCAGTGCCTACGCCAAGACCATCGGCGGCAGTGATCAGGTCAACCCCATTCATTCGATCTTCTGGTCGCAGTATCTGGTGCTGCTGACGGGCGGCGGAGCGTGGCGGCTGGTCACCGGCACCGGCACCATCACGCCCACATCGGGAGACATGCGCCTTGATTGCGGCATCAAGGCCGCGAACATGGACCCGGTGCGCATCGGGCCGAAAATCGTCTTTGTCCAAAAGTACGGCAAGCGCATCTACGCCCTGCAATACCAGTTCGAGAACGACGGCCTGTCGGAGCAACTGCTCTCACGACTGGCCGGGAAGCTCTTCATGAGCGGTGTCAAGGAGATCGCATTTCAGGAATCGCCCGAACAGTATCTGTGGAGTCTCTTGAACGACGGCACGCTGGTCTGCATGGCGTATGACTCGGATGAAGGGGTTGTCGGGTGTTTCCCCGTGGCCATCAGCGGCGGGAGCGGGGGCAACGCCGAGGTGGAATCCATTGCCGTGATCCCTGGCGACAACGGGCGGGACAATCTGTACCTGCGGGTCAAGCGGACCCTCAAGGGCGGAATATACAGGACCATCGAGCGGCTGACTCTCGGCTATACCCCGTATGAGGACGGGCAGGGTGAAACGGACCTGCTGGAACGCCAGAAGAGCGCGTTCTTTGTTGATTGCGGCATTTCGTATGAGGGTGAGCCGACGAGCGTCATCACCGGGCTTGACATGTTCAACGGAGAAACCGTGCGCATCCTGGCCGATGGGGCCGTACACCCGGAGCAGGTGGTGGAGAACGGTCAGATCACATTGCAGTATGAGGCATCGCTGGTTCATGTGGGGCTTGGATACCAGGGGTACATGGCCCCGGCCCGGCGGGAGTTTGAGACGCGGTACGGGACGAGCCACGGGCGGCGCAAGCGGTTGGAGAGTGCAAACGTGCTGGTGCGTGAATCCCTGGACATCCGATATGGACCCACCCTTGCCGATTTGACGCGCATCCCGTTGGCCAAGAGCAATCGTACCCTTGGACAGCCGACGCCTCTTTTCACGGGCGAGATACCCCTGAAGGTTACCGGAAGCTGGCAGCATGTCTGCCCCGACCTCTATATTGCGCATGACTCGCCCACGCCGTGCGAGATTCAGCGCATCGACCGATTCATCAGCGTGGAGGACAACTGATATGGATAACCGTCTCTTGTCAAAGCTCTTTCTCGGCGGCGGGACCGCGCTCAACCTCTTTGGCGGCGTGTCGGATGCGGAAGAGGCGTGGAGCACCGGACTCTACAACCGTTCGGCTGCCCTGCGCGATGCGCGTAGCGTTGGCGAATCCGGACAGATGGACGCGCAGCAATTCGAGCGGCAGGCGCGGGATTTCGTAGGGATCCAGAAGGCGCGAATATCAGGCATGGGGATCGCCTTTGACGGGTCGGCAATGGACATCATGGCCGACACCATGGCCCAGCTCGAACTGGAAAAAAAGAACAGGGCCACGGAAACCGCTCAGAGGGTGCAGGCGTTGCGCATCGAGGCCGAGCAAAGCGCCAAGCGCGGAGCGAGCGGGCGGAGGCAGGGATATCTCAAGGCGTCCGGATCGCTCCTGCGCGGCGTCAGCGACATCATGGGCATTGCATAGGGGGCAGCATGGATCTGAAGAGTTTCACGGCTACGGCGGTTGCCCCGGTGGGGGCGGCGCGTGCTCCCATGGTCGGCGGCTCTGGCGCGGAGTACCTGGGCGAGGAACTGCGCAACATCGGCTTGAAGATGGCGGCAAGCCGCGACGAGGACGACTATCATGCCGCCCAGCTCGCATTCGTGCGAGGTCTGGATGGACTGGATCAGGAATTTGAAGCCGACGAGGATATTGCCTCCCTACCTGCCAGGAGGGCCGAGAAGGTCAAGTCCCTGACCGAATCGTTGTATGAGGGCAAGAGTCGGCGAGTGCAGGAGAAGCTGAAGCAAAGCTTCGAGATGGCCAGCGAACGCGACGACATCAAGTGGCGGAACATCGTCAACAAGCGCGACTCGGCCAACCGTGTGGCGCGGTACCATGAAGACACCGACGTGTACCTGAACCACATGATCCAGGCCGGGGACGACGATGCATACCAGAAGGCGGCCGAGTTGTGGAACGGCAGGCTGGAGGCCATCAGGCCGCACATGAGCGTGACCGAGTTCTCCAGATTGCGTGAACGGCATCAGGACACGGTGAAATACAAGCGGGCGTGGCGGTCGGTCTCTGGCGATGGCGAGTTTGACCCGACGCCGTTCATGGACCTGGGGCCGGATCAGGTGTCGCAGCTAGAGGCGCGGCATTATGCCGTGGCGCGCGAAAAACAACGCGTCATCCAGGAACGGCAGGTGGACAGGGCCAATGCGCTGGTGCCGCAGATCGAGGACTCCCTTGCCTCGGCCATGACCGAGGGGGTGCCCATGGACGGCACGGACGGAATGCTGGCCGAATTGGCATCGCTGGGAGAACGGGGGGCGGAGCTCGCGGCCCGGTACAGGGAGAGGTTCAGCCGGTCGGCCAGGGTGTGGAACACTCTCGACGCGGTGAAGCACTCACCCTTCGCGGACCGGATGCAGATGATGGAGACCTTGCGGCCTAATCCGGGCAGCTCGGACTACCGGGCTGACATGGAGATGTATCAGTATGCCGGGCAGCTTGTCGCGCAGCAGGCCAAGGCCTTTCAGGACGATCCGGCGGGGTATGTGCGCGAGGACGCCATGCGCAGGGCGCGAAACGCTGCCGACCCGTGGGTGGCGGATGAGGACTTGCAGCCGCTTGTCCTGCGGGCGTCCATGGACCTGCAAACGGAACTCGGCGCAGCAGAGCCGAAGGTGTTGGGAACGAATCAGGCCAAGGAGATGAAGGACTCCTTTGAGCGCGCAGACGGCCAGGGCAAGGCCGATATCCTGAACGGATTGAGCACGCTCGGCGAATACCAGCGGCAGGGGCTGGCCGAGATGGGGCTCGGCTACGAGCATACCTTTGCCGCCGAAGCCTACATGGATGATCCGTTCCTGGGGCGGCGTCTGCTGGATGTCATGAGCCTGAAGGAAAGCGACATATCCGTTGATCCCGAAACGGCCACGAGCATCAAGAAGGACGTTGGCGCGGCATACTTTAGCGGCCCTGGGGAGTTTTTCCGGCAGGTGTACCTGCTGACCGGGAACGCGGCCCACCTCAAGATGAACGACCAACTGCATGCCATGACAGCAAAGGTGGCCCTGGCTGGCGGGGACGCCAACAAGGCCATGGACCAACTCTGGAATGACCGCTTCGACTTTGTGACCGATGATGACGTGCTCATTTATACCCCGAAGGATATTGACGCCGAAGGCGTGGCCGGGAGGCTGCGCGCATACCGCCGCGACCTGCCGGATGATCTGGCCGCATTCCGCGACGGGGTGTGGAAGAACAGCGCGGACGGGGGCGGATTCGTACTGGTGCTGCCACATGGAGGGACGGCCATGGCCCGGGACGGCGAGGTTGTGGTTGTCGGATATGACGAGCTGGGAGTGATCGGGGCAGACACAGGCGTGCCGATGGATGGGCCGATGCCGTTCTAGGGTCGAGGAGAGCAAATGCAGTTCATGACGCCGAAGGACAAACCCGCGACCGAGCGTGACATTGCCCTGGATCTGGGGGCGCGTGATGCGTCTTGGGGAGAGGCCATGGCCGCGAATGCGGCCAACGCATGGGATTGGACGATTCCAGGCCGCGCCCAGGACGCCTTGCAGGAAACGCACGCCCAGGTGAAACGGTATGGAGGCGGCAACTGGCTGGAGAACGCCATGGCTGCCGAGAAAGAGAGCATACCGCAGGAAGAATGGCCGAAGAGCGAGTTTTACCGCGAGGGCATTGAGTGGGACGAGCGCATGAACCCGGCCAGGGCGCAGGTGCTGGCCGGGGACTATGACGAGCGCAGGACGCGCGAGGCCATTCTCTCCCGGCAGACCACGGCGCAGAAGGTGGCCGGATTCGGTGTGCAGTTAGGCGTTGGACTGACCGACCCGGTGAACTACCTCCCGTTTGTCAGCCAGGTGCGGACGGCCAAAATGGTCGGCAGGATGGGGTCAGTTTTTGGACGCATGGCGGCATCGGGCATCGACGCAGGAGTGGGAAACCTGTTGTTGAATCCCGTGGTGGGGGCCGATCTTGAACGGCGCGGCGAAACCATCACGCTGGACGATTACGTTTTCGACATGATGGTGGGCGCTGGCGTCGGCATGCTCTTCGGCGGGGTGCGCGGCGCATGGATGAAGCATTTCAGGGGCGAGAAGAAGAGCGACCTGCTGCGGGCCTATCAGGCTGCAACCCTGTCTGTCGAACAGGGGCGGGCTGCGGACGTGGCTCCGGTTATCAAGGAGATGGTGGAGGCCAACCAATTCAGCCGGGAAACGGCGTTGCAGCGACTGACCGATGGCGGGGTGGACGCCGGGCAGGCTGATGTCTTCCTGACGCACCTGGACGGCGTGGCCGCTGCTTCCGGCACGGATGTGCCGACGTGGTACCGCAGGCACATCGCCGAGGTGTCGGTGGGCGGGGATGTCTCCGGCGAGGGGATACGATTCCATGCGGCCATGTATCGGAGCCCGGCGGCGTCACTTGGCCAGTTTGTCGAGAATGTCCGGAACAATCCAAGCGGGAAAACATCATATTTTCAGATTGGAGACATGCCTGATGAACTGGGTGCGGGCCAGTTGCTCATTAACTCTGACGTGGTCAATCACATTTTCAAGGGGCATCCGGAGCAGGCAGCGCAGTCCATATCCACCATTATGGACGTCATCATGGGGCATGACAGGATGTTTGCTGGCGACCCCAAGAAGAACACGTTCGGCGGGGATTCGCAGGTATTCATCAAGTACAATGGCGATGAAGCACATATTGTTGTCGTCGAGACCGTGGATGGAAAGAAGGGAAAAAGGAGCTTTGTCAAAACAAGCTTCACAGACAATAAAAAGTCTGTTGACGGATGGGCAAAAGAGAAAGAGGCGCGTCTGGTGCCCAGCGACTCTCTGGGGAACATCCAAGCCTCACAACGTGAGGGCGTCAGCCAGATCAATGCCTCTTCCAATACAAATATAAAACGGAATGCAGCCCGTGGCAAGCAAATCCGGGCCACAATCGAAGAGATGCAGGCGCGGGCAAAGAACAGGCTGCCACTCCTGGTGGTCGATGCCTTTGACGACTTACCCGAACATCTCCGGGAACACGCCACGAGTCGAGGCATTGACGGCGTTCACGCCGTCAACGACGGCGACACCGTGTACATCGTGGCCGATGCAATCGAGTCGGTGGACCAAGCCGTGGGTATCTGGCTGCACGAGCAGGGGCTGCACTATGGGCTGCGCGGACTGGTCGGCGATGACGCCAAGTTCAATGCCCTGATGGATGGCGTCTTTGATCACTTCGGGGCGGACGCTCTTGATGATATCCGCCATGCGTATGGGCTGGATTTTTCCAATGCTGCCCACAGGCGCGAGGCTGCCGAGGAGATGCTGGCGCACATCGCAGAAAAGATCACCAACGGCAGAGACCTTTCAGACCTGGAAATCGGAGCATGGGACAGCATCAAGGCTTGGCTCCGTGACTGGCTGCGCAGCCACGGTTTTGACGTGGAGATGACGGACGAGGAGATTGCCGGGATCGTCAAAGACGCCGTGCGCTGGACCATGGACGGAAAGGCGTCGGTCTCAAGGCAGGGACCGCAGCGGTTCGCCGTTGACGGAAAGCGCCACGGATCGATTGAATTCACGGCTGACGGTCGGGCGCATATCCGTATCGCCGAAGGGGCTGACCTGCACAGGGCAGGCGAAGCTGTATCGCGCATCCTCGCAGAGCGGTTCAACGACTTTCCGCCCAGGGAGCGGCTGGATTGGCGGGCTGAGGGGGCCGAGAGGGACGTGCCCGACACCCTTGACGGAGTTGAGCCGGATGTCGTTGCCGACGAGCTTCTGGCCAGGGACATGGGAGAGGTGCAGATGATGGCTGATGCCGGGCGATTGACCGAGGCGGAACTCATGGAAGTCAAGTCGGCAGAGCGTGGAGTGGAGCAGGCAGGGCGGTACGCGGAAGCGTTCAAGGCCGCTGCGGCATGCATCACGCGAGGGGGTATCTAATGGCTAGAATCCAGGTAGACAACTGCATTGCCGACATCATGCACCGTGCTGGCGTTGACAATAACACGGCCATGGAAATCATGCAGACCATGCTTGAACACAAGGACCGGATTGAGGCCGAGATAGGGCTTGATCGAATTGAGATTGATCTGGAGATCATCGCGCGAGGATTTGGCGAGACGGCACACGCATCCGCCATTCAGGACAAGGCCAAGCTGCTGAAAAATATCATCGTTCGGGAAAAATTTGATGCGCAGGTGGAGACCCTGCGCCGCAACGGAGGACTCTCATACGCGCAGGCGCTGGATGCCGTGCTGTTGGGACATCATGCGAACATGGAAGGGGGGCGCGTTTCAGTCTCCGCGAGGCGGGCCGACCTGGAGCAGCGGTGGGCCGGGAAAATTCTGGCCATGATCGAATCCGAGCGCCCCCATGTGCTCAAACTCGTCCGCAAGGACAAGCAGTTTCTTAACGATGTGACCACTGAGATGTTCCATATCGACGAAGGCAAACTGGTGACAGGCAACAAGGACGCGCAATGGCTTGCACAGGTGTTGTCTGATGTTGCTGACCTTTCGCGCAGGCGGGTGCAGATTGCCGGAGCCGACGTGAAGCGGCTTAGAAACTGGGTGCCACAGCGGCACGATGTTTCCAGAATCATGCAAGCCGGGCTCACCGAATGGCGTGACTTCATCGTGAAGAACGATCTGCTTGACCTTGAGCGAACGTTTTCCGGCATGGACCCTGCCCGCGTTCCAGAAGCCCTGGAGCAGATATACTACAAGATCATTCGCGGGACGGACGTGGCAACAATGACCAATTGGCAGAACATGGTGCTTTCAGGGCCGAGCGACCTGGCGCAGCAGCTTGCCAACCAGCATCGGGTGCTTTTTTTCAAGGATGCCAACAAGTGGAAGGAATACGCCGACGCCTTTGGCTCCGGCAACGTGTTCGACTCGATCATGCATCATTTGCGGGACAACGCCATCAATACGGCATCTATGGAGTATATGGGGCCAAACCCCCAGGCGTTCATGGAGAAGTATGTCAAGCATATCGAAAAGAAAATCTGGGATGACCACTCTCTGACCGATGCTGAAAAAAAGAAGCAGGCCGGGAGGTTGCCAAAGTCTCTGGATCAAGTGAACAGCCCTATCGCCATGTCTTTCAATCTGGTGACAGGCAGGGCCGACAGGCCGCACAACCATATTGGGGCCAAGGCATCGGCATGGGTGCGGTCGGTGACTTCGATGGCCAAGCTCGGCATGGCCGCCTTGTCGTCCGTGACTGACCTTGCAACCTCTGCTGCGAGGCTTCGGGTGCAGGGCATGCCGCTACTCGAAGGGTATTCCGGCATGCTCAAGGGGTTGTTCGAGGGAAAGATGGACCACGAGAAGAAAGAGATCGCCTACTTGCTCGGAGTCGGATTCGATGGGCTGCTGGGGGATATCCATGCCCGGTTCATGGCCGAAGATCAGGTCCACGGGAAATTCAGCAAGGCCCAGCAAACTTTTTTCAAGCTCTCTGGTCTGACCGACTGGACAGAACGCAACCGGTCTACCTTTGCGCTCATGAGTTCGGCGCACATGGCCAGGCGTAGCGCGCAGGAGTGGGGGGCGTTGTCTGAACGGTTCCGCTCCACACTCATGCAGCACGGCATTGACGAGCGGACTTGGCGGGCTGTGCAGTCTCTGGAAATGCGCGAGGTGGACGGCAAGAGATACGTGACGCCAGAGGCGGCCAAGCTGCTAAGCGATGAGGCTGTCGATGCCTACATTGCACCGAAAATGGCCGAGTACGAGGCGTATGTCCAGGACCAGTGGCTGCGCAAAAACCAAAAGGGCGGGGGGGACACGCCACGCGGTGACTCGGTATACACCATGCACGTTGAAATGAATCTGCACCGCCGCCGCAAGGAGATGCGCGAACTGGCCCGCATGGAGATTGAAGACAAGCTGGGTGCCTATTTTGTGGATGAAACGAACTATGGCGTCATCATGCCAGACGAGCGGACCAGACGCTGGCAGACGGCTGGGTTGCAGCCGGGCACAGTGTGGGGTGAAGCCGCCAGATTCATGATGCAATTCAAATCGTTTCCCGTGGCGTTCGGTCAGCGGATGATCTACGCCCACCTCAAGGGAGCGCCGGGCGGGAAGATTGACGTGTCCGGACTCGCTCATCTTATCGCCTCGACAACCATCCTTGGCTATGTCGCCATGTCGCTCAAGGATGTCGCCAAGGGTCGTGAGCCCAGGGACATCAGCGATATCGGCACATGGGGAGCTGCATTCATGCAGGGGGGTGGGGCTGGCATCTATGGCGACTTTCTCTTGAACAAATATGACCGATTCGGGGCCGGGCCGCTGAAAACCATTGAAGGGCCTGTTCTCAATTCCGTTGATGATTTTGCCCGCATGGTGGTGAACACGGCGCACGGAGATCCGCCGAGCGCTGGGCGGGCCATGTATTGGGCTATGAACAACACCCCGTTTGTGAATCTGTTCTATACCCGGCAGGCGCTCGACTATCTGGTGCTGTACCACCTACAGGAGATGGCCAGCCCCGGGTATCTGCGGCGCATGGAGCGACGACTGAAGACGGAGCACGGGCAGGAAATGATTGTTCCGCCCTCGACTCACATCAAACGTGGAGGAGGATGGAAATAATGAGGATCACCGACGACAAGAACGAAATCAGGTACACGGCGACGGAAGGACAGACGGATTTCGTATTTGACTTTCCCGTGTTCTATGACTCCCATCTGGTTGTTTATGACGGAGAGCTGGGGGGCGACGGCACGACAGCGTGGACCGAGCAAACCCTCGGCGGCGACTTCACGATGGTGCATACCGACACGGACAAAAAGACCGGAAAGGTCGTATTTGGTCTTGGGCGGACCGACGGACACAAGGTGCTTATCATGCGCCAGGTGCCGCTGACCCAGTTGAGCGAATACGTGGACGACGACAGGCTTCCCGCCAAGGTGTTCGAGACGGACATCAACCTGGGCGTGATGATTGATCAGCAGCATCGCAGGGAACTGGCGAAGTGCTTCAAGCTGCCAACGACATCTGCGGTGGAAGACTTGGTAGTTCCTGAACCGGAGGCAGGGAAATTTCTCTACTGGGTGTCTGCCTCGGAGATGGGCAATCGTGACATCGCTGATGTGGGGCAGGTTGTACTGCCGCTCTCAGAAGAACAGGGTGGGACCGGGGCGGAATCGTTTGGCGAAGCTCTGACTGGACACAACGTAATCCAGTCCGGCACCGCCGCCACCCTGGCCGTGGGCTACGCCGAAACCGCCGTGCCCTACGCGGGCGGCGACATTGTCGTCGCTGCCGGGAGTCTGCGCACCGTGGACACCACCGG
>NZ_JASTWE010000048.1 GCF_030282845.1 Pseudodesulfovibrio pelocollis | reverse complement strand
CTTCCTTGATGTCTTCCTGGATGCGCATGCCAAAATGGCGGCCCGCCTCGTCGGTCTTGACCAGAATCCTGTCGCCGACCTTGAGGGTGACCACGGAGACGGGGTCGCCCTTGTCGCTGACCACGCGGATGGTCTCGGCGTTTTGCAGGAAGACCTGGCCCTGGCGAACTCCGCATTTGTCCGTGACCTCGGCGGTGATGAGCAGCATGGGGCGAACCTCGACCTTGACCCGGCCCACGGTGGCCAGGGAGGTGGCACCGTCCGCGCCCACGATGAGCACCTCGGTTCCGGCGGCCAGTTCTTCGAGATAGGTGGTCTTGTCGCCGGGCATCCGGGTATAGGCGTGGACAGCGCCCGCGTTGACCCGGAAGGGCCGGGCGGCCACGTAGGGGTTGGACTCGGTCTCGGCGTGGACCAGGAAGGTGAAGGCGCTGGAGTTGCCCACCAGCATGCCCTGGCCGCGCCTGAGCATGGAGATGGTGTCCACGCAGACGCGGTGGCCGAGGCCGGTGGGTTCGATGGCGGTGACGGTGGCGGTCTCAAGTTCCATGGTTCCCTGGGAGAGTTTGAGGGTGGCGACGATGCGTTTCAGGTCGGACGCGCCCTCGGGCAGGACCACGATGGTGTCGCAGCCGCGCTCAAGGATGCCAGCGGCCAGGACGGCCCGGTCCATATTCTCGCATTCCAGGGCCAGGGTGTCCACCTGGGCCAGGATGTTTTCCACCGGGATGATCTCCCACCCCTTGGCGAGGACGATGTTCTCGCCTTTTTTGATGCGTGCCACAGCCTCTTCCTCGTCGGATTTCTGGCCAAGGGCGATGGCGGGCATGTCGCTTGGGGTGATGACCGTGACCCGGCCGAGGGCCTGGACCGCTGCCACCTGATCCTTCTCGACCATGACCGCGTCCACGCCCGACTCCAGAGCCAGGGTAAGCAGGGTCTTGTCAAAGGGGATGGCTTTGAAGACGATGGTTTTCATTGTTTTCCCAGGATGTTACTCGTTAATGTAGGCCAGCGCGGCTTCGACGCTCTCGTCGCGGTGCACGACCATGTTCAGGGCCTCTACTAGGCGGGTGGGGTCGGCGTGCTGGAAGACGTTGCGTCCCACTGAGAGTCCCGCGCCCCCGGCCTGGAGGGAGTCATGCACCATCTGAATGAATGCCCGAGTGCTGTCAAGTTTGGGTCCGCCCGCGATGACGATGGGTACGCAGCAGGCGTCGCAGACCTTGGAGAATGATTCGATGTCGCCAGTGTAGGGGACCTTGACTACGTCCGCGCCCAGTTCGGTGCCCACGCGGGCGCAGTGGGCGACCACGGACGGGTGGTATTCGTCGCTGACCTTGGGGCCGCGCGCGTAGACCATGGCCAGGAGAGGCATGCCCCAGTTGGCGGCGTCCGAGGCGACCTTGCCGAAATCGGCCAGCATGGCGGATTCGGTTTCGTCGCCGAGGTTGCAGTGGATGGAGACCGCGTCCGCGCCGAGGCGCATGGCGTCTTCAACAGAGGCGACGAGGCTTTTGGCGTTGGGGAAGGGGGAGAGGGCTGTGGAGGCGGAGAGGTGGACGATGAGGCCTATGTCGCGCCCGGCGGCGCGGTGGCCGCATCGCACCAGGCCCTTGTGCTCGATGACGGCGTTGGCACCGCCGTCCACCACCTTGCCCACGGCCTCGCGCATGTCCACCAGCCCGTCGATGGGGCCGACGGTCACGCCGTGATCCATGGGCACGACGATGGTCCGTCCCGTGTTGCGGTTGAAGATTCTCTCCAGTCTGATCGCTTTGCCGATATGCATGTCGTTCTCCAGCTGTTGTCCCTTGCCAGGCTGCGGGGTGGCCTGTGCGCCGATCTCGCCCCCGGGAAAAACCAAGGGCCGCCGGCTTTCGCCCGCGGCCCTTGAAGAGGTTCTTGTTTTTTCGGTTGTAACCCACCACCTGGTTTACAGAACACCTCTCCCGAGACCGCGCGCGCGGCTGTACCAATACCCAAAATAAAAGACGGTAAAGGAGTTGGCGAGGGGGGTGGTGGAGTTCATGGAGACAAGAGCTACACCCTGAAGGAAATTCTGTCAACAAAAAGATTCATCATGAATTCAGCGTGATGGGATATATTACAATTAAAAAATGCGACCGGCGGTCATTTTCCGTACTTTTCTGGATTGACATATTTTGTTCATTTTACCGCTTTCAAAAATGTATCAAATGACAAATTTGAGAAAAACCAAACATAAAAACACATCTAAATTCTCGTTTTTTACACGAATAGCAATGCTTGCCACTTTTGGCACGGGTCTTGATAGGAGTACGCAGGTTTCAAACGCATTCCCTTTCAAGGAGGAGTATCCCATGTTTTCGAGAAAGTCCCCGACCCCCGTATCCGCAAAGGTCGCCATAGCCATGGTGGCCCTGGCGGCCGCCCTGGCTCCGACGCTCGCCTTTGCCGACGAAGTGGAGTATCTCACCCAGGATAACGCCAACATCCTGTGGACCGTCATCGCCGCCATCCTGGTCATGTTCATGCAGGCCGGTTTCGGCTGCGTCGAGGCCGGTTTCACGCGGGCCAAGTCCGCCGGCAACATCCTGATGAAGAACTTTCTGGATTTTTCCGTTGGTTCCGTCTGCTTCTTCCTCTTCGGCTTCGCCATCATGTTCGGCCTTGACGCGGGCGGCTTCATCGGCACCTCGGGCTACGCCCTGAGCGGTGTGGCCGAGGCCGACCTGCCCTGGACCTACACCTTCTGGTTCTTCCAGTCCGTGTTTGCCGCCACTGCGGCCACCATCGTCTCCGGAGGCATGGCCGAGCGTACGAAGTTTTCAAGCTACGTGGTGGTTTCCATCTTTGTCACCGGCATCATCTATCCCATCTCCGGCCACTGGGCCTGGGGCTCGCTGTGGCTCGGCGACGACGGCGCGGGCTGGCTCGAAGCCCTCGGCTTTGTCGACTTCGCCGGTTCCTCGGTTGTCCACTCCGTGGGCGGCTGGATAGCCCTGGCCGGTGCCATGGTGCTCGGTCCGCGCCTGGGCAAGTACACCGAGGACGGCAAGGCCCGGGCCATTCCCGGCCATAACATCCCCCTGGCCTCCCTTGGCGTGTTCATCCTCTGGTTCGGCTGGTTCGGTTTCAACGCCGGTTCCACCACCACGGCCGACGACACCATCGGCATGATCGCCATGAACACCTCGCTGGCCGCCTGCGCGGGCGTGCTCGGCGCCATGGCCATGTCCTGGCTGCGTTTTGGCAAGCCCGACATCTCCATGACCCTCAACGGTGCCCTGGCCGGTCTGGTCGGCATCACCGCCGGTTGCGCCACGGTCAGCGCCGGCAGTTCCATCGTCATCGGTCTGGCGGCCGGCCTGCTGGTGGTCCTGTCCATCGAGTTCATCGACAAGGTCCTGCGCATCGACGATCCGGTCGGCGCGGCCTCGGTCCACGGCGTGTGCGGCGCGTGGGGCACCATCGCCTGCGGCCTGTTCAACATCGACGGCGGCCTGTTCTACGGCGGCGGCTTCGGCCAGCTGGGCGTGCAGCTCATCGGCGCGGGCGCCTTCTTCGTCTGGGCCTTTGGCGCCGGATATGTCCTCATGACCGCCATCAAGGCCGTGTTCGGACTGCGTGTGGAAAAGGACGAGGAGCTCAAGGGCCTGGACATTGCCGAGCACGGCAGCGAGTCCTACAACGGCTTCCAGCTCTTCAGCAACGAATAGCCCGCAGCCGCGACCACAAGACATCACAAGGAGAATACCGAAATGAAGCTCATCATAGCATACATCAGGCCAGAAAGGCTCAATGAAGTGAAGCAGGCGCTCTATGCCAAGGAGATATACTCCATGTCCGTGACCAACATCCTTGGTTCCGGCCGGCAGAAGGGATTCACCGAGACCTATCGCGGCGTACAGATGGAAGTGAACCTGCTCAAGAAGGTGCGCCTTGAGATCGGCGTCAACGACGATTTCGAGGACAAGGCCATCGAGGCCATCCGCTCGGCCGGGGCAACGGGCAAGGAGGGCGACGGCGTCATCTTTGTCACCGAGCTGGCCAAGGCCCTGCGTATCAGGACCGGCGAGGACGGCATCCTCTAGCATCGGAATGCGACGACATACGGAGCGCCGGGGCGGCCTTTGCCGCCCCGGCCCCGGTCGGCGCCCTCAGGCCAATCGGGTCAATTCATGCAGCAAAAAGACGGCATCAAGCCCATGGTCAACACCGTGACCCCACTTCAAGAGATCATCGAAACGGGTGCCATCATCACCCACTTCCAGCCCCAGGTCTCCCTCAAGCGCAAGGCTGTCATCGGGCTGGAGGCGCTGAGCCGGGGGTTCGACGCGGCCACGGGGGAGATCATCCCGCCCGTCGCGCTCTTTGCCCAGGCCCGGGATTCCGAAACCCGGCTGGCTCTGGACCGGGCATGCCGCACCCGGGCTGCCGAGTCATTTGCCGCCCTGCACCGACGCGACAAGAGCATCATGCTCTCGGTGAACATCGACGCCACCTGCATCAACGAGGAGACGCGCGGCTCAAGCCATCTGCTCAAGCTCATCAAGCGCTGCGACATTTCGCCAAGCAACGTGATCATCGAGATCATCGAATCGCGCTGCAACGACATGGATGCCCTTCTGGAGTTCGTCCGTTTCTATCGGAAGAAGAACTTTCTCATCGCCCTGGACGACGTGGGCGCGGGGTTTTCCAATCTCGACCGCATTCCCCTGCTCAAGCCGGACGTGCTCAAGCTCGATCGCGCCCTGGTCAGCGGCGTGGACGGCCAGTTCCACAAGCTGGAGGTGGCGCGCAGCTTCGTGCAGATGGCCAACCGCCTGGGCTGCCTCGTGCTGGCCGAGGGGGTTGAGACCAGCGGCGAGGCCCTGTGCCTGCTGGCCAACGGAGTGGACGTGTTCCAGGGGTTTTATTTCGCCCGTCCGGCCCCGGGGCTGGACGCCGTGCCCGGCATGGCCGACAAGGTCAACGCCTTGGCCGAGAAGCACCGCCACGAGCGCACCCGGCGCATCGCCGAGGAGAAGCGTCTTTTCTCAAGCTACGACCTGACCATCCTGACCATGTGCCAGGAGCTGTCCGAGACCCCGTCACGCGGGCTCAACCAGGCCATGACCCGGTTTCTCGAATCTTACGAGGGCGTGGAGTGCCTCTACGTCCTCGACATGAAGGGGCGGCAGGCCTCGGACACCATCTGCAACCCGGACAAGCTCAAGAAAAGCAAGCGGTTCCTCTACGAACCGGCGCGTCTTGGCACGGACCACTCCCTCAAGGAATACTTCCTGCCCATCCAGGCCGGGCTTGAGAAGTTCACCACAGACCCCTACATCTCGCTCGCCTCGGGTAACCTGTGCACCACCATAGCCAGGGTCTTCTACCACAAGAGCTGCGGACGCCACCTGATCCTGTGCGCAGACATGAGCCGCGAGGAGAGTGCCTGCGAGTCGTAGCCGGTGGCCTTGACTTGGTCGTGCTGCGACAATATCTTAAGAGAATGAAGAATTGCGCACTTTTTCTGGCGGCCATGGCACTGGCCCTGTCCGTCGCGACAGGTTTCCTCTTGTCCCCCGGCCATGCCCGGGCAGACGAAGTGCGTTTCGTCTACGAGGACTTTCCCCCCTTCGAGTACCTGAAGGACGGCGAGGCCCGGGGCGACAGCGCGGCCCTGATCCGCCGGGTGTGCGCCGAACTGGGGCTGACCCCGGTCTTTCTGCACCGTCCTTGGGTGCGGGCCATGGATGACGTGCTCACGGGCCATGCGGATGGAATCTTTTCGGTCTATCGGTCCGAGGAGCGCGACAGGTCGTTGATTTTCGCGCAGCAGCCCCTGGCCCATGACGAAACCGTGGTGTTTGTGGCCCGGGATGATCTGCGCCCGGAGTCTCTGTCGGACCTCGCGGGATTGCGGGTGGGAGTGGTCCGGGGCCACCATAACGGCCCGGGTGTGATCGAAGGGATTCCCGGGGCGCCCCATTTGTTCAAGGATGTACGGACGCTGCTCGCCATGCTGTGCGAGGGGCGCATCGACGCGGCCATGGTTACCCGGGGTCCTGGAGAGCATGTCCTGCGGCAGCTTGAGTGCGGCAATCGGGCGCGGGTGGTCATGGTGCTTGCCCGGATGCCCCTGCATATCGCCTTTTCCAAGGTGGACGAGGCGCGTGGCAGATGGCTGGCCGAGTCTTTTTCGCGCGAGTTGGCCCGTATCGCGGCCGGGGGCGAAGCCGCACCCGAATCTGCCGAACCATGAAGAACCATCCGGCAAGAAAAGCGAAAAGGGGCGGGAACACGATGTTCCCGCCCCTTTGTGCGTTGACGGGGGAGGTTGGTCAGATCTTGCAGGCGGTGCGCAGATCGTCCACCGCGTCGGTCATCTCCCAGGTGAATTCCGGCCGCTCGCGGCCGAAGTGACCGTAGTTGGTGGTCAGCTGGAAGATGGGGCGGCGCAGGTTGAGCCGCTCCTGAATGTAGTAGGGGCGCATGTCAAAGACATCGGTCACGGCCTTGGTCAGCTGCTCGTCGGAGACCTGGCCGGTGCCGCGCGAGCAGACCACCACCGAGACGGGCTCGGCCACGCCGATGGCGTAGGCGATCTGGACCTCGCACATGTCGGCCAAGCCTGCGGCCACCACGTTCTTGGCCACATAGCGGGCCATGTACGCGCCGGAGCGGTCCACCTTGGACGGGTCCTTGCCGGAGAACGCGCCGCCGCCGTGGGCACCGGCTCCGCCGTAGGTGTCGTTGATGATCTTGCGGCCGGTGAGCCCGCAGTCGCCAACCGGGCCGCCGATGACGAAGCGGCCGGTGGGGTTGATGTAGGTCTTGAGCTTCTTGTCGATCAGCTCCTCGGGCAGGGTCTTCATGATGACTTCCTGCAGGATGGCTTCCTTGAGGTCGGCGTAGGCGATGCTCTCGGAATGCTGGGAGGAGACGACCACGTTGTCGATGCGCACGGCCCTGCCGCTTTCGAACTCGACGCAGACCTGGGTCTTGCCGTCCGGGCGCAGGAAATCGAGGATGCCCTCCTTGCGCACGTAGGTCAGGCGACGCGACAGCTTGTGCGCGTAGTAGATGGGGGTGGGCATCAGGGTGGGGGTCTCGTTGGTGGCGAAGCCGAACATCATGCCTTGGTCGCCAGCGCCCTGTTCCTCGGGCTTGGTGCGGTCCACACCTTGGGCGATGTCCGGGGACTGCTTGTCGATGGAGGAGATGACCGCGCAGGTCTGCCAGTCAAAGCCCATGGTGTCGGAGCTGCAGTAGCCGATATCCTTGATGGTGGCCCGGACGATCTCCGGGAAGTCGGCAAAGGCAGTGGTGGAGATTTCTCCGGCGATGAAGGCGAGGCCGGTGGTGACCAGGGTCTCGCAGGCCACGCGGGCGTTGGGGTCCTGGCGGATGATGGTGTCCAGGATGGCGTCAGAGATCTGGTCCGCGACCTTGTCGGGATGGCCTTCGGTCACTGATTCCGAGGTGAACAGGTACTTTCCTTCGATCTGCATTGAATCCTCCTTAAAGAGTCCTGCTGTACGGGCCTAAAAATCCGGGTCGAGTTCGCACTCGAGGATCTGATCGACGCCGTTGTCGTTGTCTGCGATGGCGACCTTTGGCTTGCGCGTCCGGGCCTCGTTCTCGTCGAGCCACACATAGGAGGCGATGATCACCCGCTGGCCGACGGCACCCTTGTGGGCGGCCGCGCCGTTGAGGCATATCTCGCCTTTCGCCCCGGGGATGGCGTAGGTGGTCAGCCGCTCCCCGTTGTCGAGATTGTACACGTCCACCTGCTCGTAGGGCAGAATGCCCACGGTCTTCATCAACACGGTGTCGATGGAAATGCTGCCCCGGTACTCCAGGTTCGCGCAGGTGATGGTGGCGCCGTGAATCTTGGCGCTCAAAAAACAGCGTTGGGCCACAGGGATCACACCTCTATCAGAATATTGTCGATCAGTCTCGCCTTGCCGACCCGCACGGCCACGGCCGCCAGCACGGGGCCGGTCACGGCGCTGACCGGGGTGATGTCGTCAGGGTGGACCAGTTCCACATAGTCCACCTCGCCCATGGGCAGCTCGCGGGCGTATTCCTGGCGCAGGAAATGTTTGGCACCCTCGACGTCTCGTTCGCCCGCCCGCACCATGTCGGCCAGCTTCACCAGCCCCCGGCGGATGGCCGGGGCGGCGGCGCGCTCGTCGGGCGTGAGGTAGGCGTTGCGCGAGCTCATGGCGAGTCCATCGGCCTCGCGCACGATCTCGTGGCCGATGATCTCTACCGGAATGTCCAGGTCGCGGACCATGCGCCGGATGATGGCCAGTTGCTGCCAGTCCTTGCGGCCGAACACGGCCAGATGGGGCTGGGCAAGCATGAACAGCTTGGTGACCACGGTGCATACGCCGCGAAAATGACCGGGGCGGCTCGCTCCGCACAGGTGGCGGCCCAGCTCGGGCACGTCGATCCAGGTGGCGTGATCCGGGGCGTACATGCCCCCCGGGGCGGGCATGAAGAGCAGGTCGGTCCCGCAGGAATCGGTCTTGGCCCGGTCGCCCTCATGGTCTTGGGGATACTTGTCCAGATCCTCGCCCGGGCCGAACTGGGTGGGGTTGACGAAGAGGGAGACCACGAGCCTGTCGCAGCGCTGCCGGGCGTGGCGCATGAGGGCCATGTGTCCCTCGTGCAGGTAGCCCATGGTCGGCACCAGGCCGATGGACAGGCCATCGCGCCGCCAGGACAGGCATTGTTGCTGGAGTTCGTGTGGGTCGGTGATGCTGCGCATGATTGTTATCCGCTGCCGGGGCAGCTGTCGGCCTAGCTATGACTATTCTGCCGGAATGTCAATATCCAAATGTATTGATATAGTCCCGGCCCCAAACGCTGGGAGGATGGTGACGCGACCCGGGGCAAACTTTCATTTGAGTAAAAATTCCGTGCGATGTAAGCTCCCGGATTATGAGGACGATAAAAGACATCTTCGCGGACGGGAGCCTGTCGTTCACCCCCCGGGAACTGATCGACTTCGAGCATGCCATCAAGGATTGCATCGCCGAGTTTCTTCCCTTCAGCTCCTACAGCCTGTTCTTCCCCAGGGAGCCGGGAGGCCCCGTGCCCGAGCCCGATTTCCGGCGCGAGGACGGGGAGCTGATCCTGCCCCTTGTCTTCCAGGGGCGGCTCTTGTGTCATTTCATCGCCAAGGGCGTGCGCCTCAAGGCCCCATCCACCGCTCCGCGCTACCTCATGGCCCTGGCCACGTCCGTGCTGGAGAAGATCGCCCTGTACCGCAAGAGTGTCAGCGATCCGCTCACCGGCCTCTTCACCCGCGACCATTTCGTGGCCGAGCTTGAGAAGGCCATTGACCGGGTGCAGGGATGTCTGGCCACCGGAAACTGCCGGGCCGGAGCCGCCTCGCGCAACGGGGAGGCCACGGTGAAACAGGGGGCTGCCCGGGCCGTGCCCGCGGTGACCGCCTGCGAGGTGGAGCAGGCCTTTTCGGGCACCTTGGGCGTGCTCTATGTGGATCTCGACAATTTCCTGTGGGTCAACGAGCGCTACGGATTCCTGACCGGCGACGACATCGTGGCCGAGGTGGGCCGCCTGCTCGATCTCGTCTGCCCCAAGTACACCACCGTGGCCCGGCTGGCCAACGACAAGTTCGCGGTGCTCGTGCCCGATGCCAAGCCGCGCGCCTGTTTCCAGCTCTCCGAGGTCATTCGCTCGGGCATCGGCAAGCTCTCTTTTATGGACGACATCACCAACGACATCATCACCATCACGGCCAGCGTGGGTTTCGTCAACTATCCCCAGGGAATGGAGGGCGGCCAGTTCCGCCGGGTCGTGGCCGAGCAGGCGCGCATGCTGGTGCGCAAGGCGCGCAAGGCCGTGAGCGTGGCCAAGGACCTGGGGCGCAACCGGGTCTTCGGCTATGCCGACATCCTGGACAAGGGCGGCCGCGTCCTGGACATCCTGCCCATGAACCGCGTGGGCGTCAGCCTGGGGGAGTCGTCAGGGGCCAGGGTGGGGCAGCGCTTTCTGGTGCGCGCGCCCAAGGCCTCCCAGGCCGGGGCGGACTCCGGCGCGGGGCAGCATCCGGCCATGGTCAAGGCCGAGGTGGTTCTGGCCGAGGTCCATGCCGACAGTTCAGTGGCTGAGATTCTTCACCTGGGCGATGCGGGCGCGGCTGTCGAGCCCGGCGACCAGCTCAAGCTGGTTTCGGGCGACCAACCCGGCTTTGCCGACAGGGCGGCCGACGCCCCGACCGCCCCGCGCAAGGACGCGGCCACCCGGCTCGTGGGCTATGGCGATTTCGTGGCCGCCCTGGCCGCAGCGCGGCTTGCGCCCGAGACCTTCGGCCTCTCGCTGGTGCGCGTGCTCGACCAGCCCGTGGATACCGGAGAGGGTTATCAGGAGGCCATGGACCGGATGATGGCCGAGGTGGCCACCCTGGCGCGCGGCGGCTTTGGCGACCGTGTGCTGGGCGGGCGCTACGGCCTGAACGGCATGGTCTTTTTCCATGAGGCCGTGGACGGGCCGACCCTGCGCGCCCGGTCCCTTGAAATCGTCAAGCTGGCGGCGGACACCTTGAGCGTCTCGGTGGCCATCGGCTCGGCCTGCTATCCCTTCCTCAATTTCGACCGGGCCGACATCCTCGAAAACTGCCGCAAGGCGCTGGAACATGCCTTGCTGCTGCCCGAGCCGCGCGTGGCCGTGTTCGATTCCATTTCCCTCAATCTTTCGGCCGACAGGCGGTTCATGGCGGGCGAAATCTACGGGGCAGTGGAGGAATTCAAGCTCGCCCTGCTCGATGACGAGAACAACCTGCTGGCCCGCAACTCCCTTGGCATCTGCTACGCCCAGCTGGGCCGGTTCGATGAGGCGCGCCGCCAGTTCGAGCAGGTCACGGCCATCAATGCCAAGGACGTGCTCGCCCTGTACAACCTCGGCTGGGCCAATCACCGGCTGGGCGATCTCAGGAAGGCAGAGCAGGCCTACCGCCAGTGCCTCAAGGCTGACCCGGGGCACGTCTACGCGCTGATGCGCCTGGGCTCCCTGTGCGAGGGGGCCGGGCATCTCAAGAAGGCGGCCAACCACTACCGCAAGGCCGCGGCCCAGCCCGGCGGCGAGCGCATGGTGCTGCGCCCCCTGGCCCGCGTGGCCTATCGCCAGGGCGATCTGGACGCTACCCGCGAATACCTGCACCTCGCCCTCAACGCGGACCACAACGACCATCAGGCCATGCACATGCTGGCCCGGCTCTATCTCGATCAGGGGGAGGACCCCCAGATTGCCGAGGTGCTGGCGCGGCAGTCGTCGGCCCTGTCGCCCGAGCGGGCCGCCTACTGGGACATCCTGGTGGAGGCCCTCGAAGCCCAGGGCAAGGTGGAGGAGGCGGTCAAGGTGGCCGCCCGGGCCGGATAGCCCGATCCCGGGACAGGGCGCGCGCCGAATTCATTGCGCATGAAAGAAGCCCCACGGCCAGTGCCGCGGGGCTTTTCTCATTCGGATCGGCCAGGGCCTATCGGGATTCCAGATAGGCCTTGAAGACCGGGGCGGCGGGCTTGCCGTCGGCCGTGGTCACGCCGTCGAGCCAAGCCTCCCAGGTGGCCGGGTTCGCCTTGAGCCACTTGAGCCCGGCGGTGCGGAAGTTGAGTGACTTGTCATTCTTGATGGCGGTCATGATCTGATTCATCATGGGCACGGGGAAGACCATGTTCTTGAGCAGTTTGGCAACATTGGGGTTGTCCTCGGCAAAGCCCTTGCGCACATTGGTCCAGACCGTGGCGCTGCCGTCGTCAGGGCCGAAGGTCTCGTCGGTGCTGCCTGTCAGGTAGGTCATGTCAATGCGCTCGTTCATCCTGTGGGGTGCCCAGCCCAGGAAGACGATCCACTTGCCCTGGGCGGCGTAGGACTGCACCTGGGAAAGCATGGCCACCTCGCTCGACTGCACCAGCTTGAACTTGCCCAGCCCGAACATGTCCGCGTCGATCATGGCCTGGATGATCTGGTTGCCGTCGTTGCCTGGCTCGATGCCGTAGATTTTCCAGTCCAGCTTGTCGCCGAACCTGGCGATGTCGCTGAAGTCCTTGAGCCCGGCCTCGGCGCAGAAGGTGGGCACGGCCAGGGTGTACTTGGCCCCGGGCATGTTGGGCGCGTACTTGATGACCGTGCCGTTGTCGAAGAACTTGTCGGCCACGTTGGCCATGGAGGGCATCCAGTTGCCCAGGAAGGCGTCCACATCGCCGGTGGACATGGCCGCGTAGGCGATGGGCACGGACAGGACCACGTTCTCGGCGTCGTAGCCGATGCTCTTGAGCAGGCTTACGGCCAGCTCGGTCTTGATGGTCACGCCGGTCCAGGAGACGCTGGCGATCTTGATTTTCTGCGCGGCATGCGCGGTGGGTGTCAGGGTGAACAGGGCGACGGCAAGCACGAGGACGGACAGGCTCCGCCTGATGGAAAAGGACATCAAACCTCCTTGGTTGGGGTGAACGGACCATGGGGCGAGTCCCGTGGTCCCTGTGCGCAACAGCGCACTCCGGTGGTCAGGCTATTTCGAGCCGAACCAGTTGATCGCCTCGGTGGCGTGGTTTTGATAGATGTGTTTGACCTCGGTGTATTCCTCCAGCCCCTGGCGGCCCAGCTCGCGGCCGAGGCCGGACTGGCGATAGCCGCCCCACGGGGCTTGGACGAAGTAGACGTTGAAGTCGTTGATCCAGACAGTGCCGAAGCGCAGGGCGGCCGAGACCCTGGCCATGCGGTCCGGGTCGCGGGTCCAGAATCCGGCGGAAAGGCCGTAGACGGTGTCGTTGGCCCGGGCCACGGCCTCTGCCTCGGTGGCGAAGCGCTCCACGGTGATGACCGGGCCGAAGACCTCCTCGCGCACGATGCGCATGTGGCTCTCGCAGTCGATGAACAGCGTGGGCATGACGAAGTGGCCCTTTGCCAGCGCGGGGTCATCCGGGCGGCCGCCACCCAGGGCGAGGGTGGCCCCATCCTTCCTGGCGATTTCGATGTACTGTTCCACCTTGGCCCGGTGGTCGGCCGAGATGAGCGGCCCCATTTCGGTGGCCGCGTCCAGGCCGCTGCCCACCCTGATGCGCTTCATTCGATCCAGAAGCTTCTCCACGAACCGGTCGTGGATGGCGTCCTGAACCATGAGCCTGGCCCCGGCCGAGCAGATCTGCCCGGCGTGGAAGAAGACCGCGTTAAGGGCGTGGTCCACGGCCACGTCGAAGTCGGCGTCGGCAAAGACGATATTGGGGTTCTTGCCGCCCAGTTCCAGGGCGACCTTTTTCACGTTGCCCGCTGCCGCGCGCATGATGGCCTGGCCCGTGGCGACGCCGCCGGTGAAGGAGATGAGGTCCACATCCGCGCTCTCGGCCAGCTCGGCGCCCACGTCCGGGCCGGGGCCGAGGATCGTGTTGACCACGCCCGCCGGGTATCCGGCCTCCTCGGCCAGTTCGGTGATCCTGAGGGTGGTCAGGGGGGTTATCTCGCTTGGCTTCATGACCAGGGTGCAGCCAGCGGCCAGGGCCGGGGCCATCTTCCACGAGGCCTGGAGCAGGGGATAGTTCCACGGCGAGATCTGGCCGCACACGCCCACGGGCTCGCGCACCACCCGGCTGGTGGTGCCGGGATTGGGCGAGGCGATGACCTCGCCGCCGTCCTTGTCGGCCATGCCCGCGTAGTAGCGGAAGATACCTGCCACGTCGTCCATGTCCCAGCGCGATTCCTCCAGAGTCTTGCCCGTGTCCAGGGTCTCCAGCCGGGCCAGGGGCTCGCGCTCGCGTTCCACGAGGTCTGCCAGCCGGGCCAGCAGCCGCCCGCGCTCCACGGCCGGGGTTTGGGGCCAGCCGCCGGTGTCGAAGGCGCGGCGCGCGGCCGCGATGGCGGCGCGGGCGTCTTCGCGCCCGCCTTCGGCCACCTCGGCCACCTCGGAGCCGTCGAACGGGTTCTCGATGCGCCGGGTCGCGCCAGAGCGCGCCTCGACCCACTGTCCGTCGATGTACATTTTCCCTTTGATCATGCGCCACTCCCGTTGCTGTCTGCGCCGTGCCGGTAGTAGGGCACGTCTTCGGCCGCCAGCGGGGTGTTGCCCAGGATGATGTCTGCCGCCTTTTCCGCGATCATCATGACCGGGGCGTAGATGTTGCCGTTGGTCACATAGGGCATGACCGAGGCATCCACCACGCGCAGGCCGTCGATGCCGTGGACCCTGAGATCGGCATCGGTCACGGCCATGTCGTGGGTGCCCATGGCGCAGGTGCAGCTGGGGTGGTAGGCGGACTCGCCCTCGCGGGCCACGAAATCGAGGATATCCTCGTCGGTCTGGGCCTGATCGCCCGGGGCCAGCTCGCGTCCCCGGTATTCGTCGAAGGCGGGTTGGGTCATGATCTCGCGGGTCTTGCGGATGGCTTCGACCCACTCCCGTCGTTCCTGCTCGGTGGAGAGGTAGTTGAAGAATATCTCCGGGTGGTCCAGGGGGTCGCTCGACTTGAGCTTCACATGCCCGCGCACGTCGGTGTTCATGGGGCCGACATGGACCTGATAGCCGTGTCCCTCGTTGGGGGCAGAGCCGTCATAGCGGATGGCGATGGGCAGGAAGTGGTACTGGATGTTGGGGTACTCCACCTGGTCGTTGCCGCGGATGAAGCCGCCCGCCTCGAAGTGGTTGGTGGCCGCCTCGCCCCTGTGGCCGAAGAGCCACTTGAGCCCGATCCAGGGCTGGTTGTACCATTTGAGCGCCGGGAACATGGAGACCGGCTTTTTGCAGGCGTACTGGACATACAGCTCCAGATGATCCTGGAGGTTCTCGCCCACGCCGGGCAGATCATGGACCACGCCGATGCCCAGGGCCGAGAGATGGCGGCCATTGCCCACGCCCGAGAGCTGGAGCAGCTGGGGGGAGTTGATGGAGCCGCCGCAGCAGATGATCTCGCCGCCGTAGGCCTTGAGGGAGCGCTTGCCTCTGGTGTATTCCACGCCCACGGCGCGCTTGCCCTGAAACAGGATGCGCGTGGTCATGGCCAGGCATTTGACCGTCAGATTGCGCCGGTTCCTGACTGGATGGACATAGGCCCGGGCTGCGTTCCAGCGGCGGCCGCGATAGGTGGTGCGGTCGAACTTGCCGAACCCTTCCTGGCGGTAGCCATTGACATCGTCGGTGATCGGGTAGCCCGCCTGCTGCACGGCCTGGAAAAAGGCGTCGAAGAGCGGGTTGTCGCACTCGGGCGTGGTCAGGTAGAGGGGGCCGGCAGCGCCCTGGTACTCGTCGGCGCCCGCCATGCGGCACTCGAAGCGTTTGAAGTAGGGCAGGCAATGGGCATAGGACCAGCTCTCAAGGTCGTCCTCGCGCGCCCATTTGTCGTAGTCCATGGCGTTGCCGCGGATGTGGATCATGCCGTTGATGCAGCTTGAGCCGCCCAGCACCTTGCCGCGCGGCTGGTAGATGCGCCGGTTGTGCATGTGCGGCTCAGGCTCGGATTCGTACCACCAGTTGTAGGTCTTTCCGGCCAGGGGATAGGTCAGGGCCGCGGGCATGTGGATGCGGAAATCCAGCTTGAAGTCTGGCAGTCCGGCCTCCAGGACGAGCACCTTGTTTTTGGGATTGGCGCTCAGGCGATTGGCCAGGACAGACCCGGCCGAGCCGCCGCCGACGATTATGTAGTCGTAATGCTTCATTCTTTCTCCATCTCGATGGTTGCCCCGCCGATGAACGGGGGTGTTTGCGGGCGGTCGTGGCCGCCCCGGTGATTGATGCACTCGCGCAGCAGATGGTAGTGGTGGCCGATGTGCGAGAGGGCGCGCATGATGTCGCCATCGGCGATGGCCTGGGCCGTGTCGCTCCAGTTGGCGGCAGCGCGTTCGCGGTACAGCGGCTCCTCGTACAGGGCGTAGTCGTGTGAGTTGAAGCCCATTTGCAGGGCGTGCATTACCCACTCGAACACGGTGTTTCCCGCCATGCGCACGAGCATCAGGTTGAGCTTGCGGTCCAGCTCGCCTGTGGCGAAGAGGTCCGGCTCGGGTTGTCTGAGCAGCCATTCGAGCTGGCGCGCCTCGGCCAGCAGCTCGGCCTTGGCCTCGGCATCGGCCCGACCAATGGCCATCTGGGTGATGGCCCGGTCCAGGGTCTCCCGAAACTCGATGAGCTGCTCCGGGGCCACCGGCTGCTGCTTGAGGAACAGGGCCAGCGATTCCGAGACGTTGGCCATGTTGAGCTTGCGAACATAGGCGCCGCCCTTGGCTCCCTTGCGGACTTCGAGCAGCCCCTTTTGCTTGAGCGTCTTGATGGCCTCGCGGATGACCCCGCGCCCGGCCCCGAAGAGCACCTGCATCTCGCGCTCGCTGGGCAGCCGCTCGCCCGGCGCGAGCCTGCCGTCCATGATGGCGGCCTCGATCTGCAGCGAAACCTCTTCGCTGGCACGCCCGATGGTCACGGGCATGAAGAAACCCTCGATAAAGCGGGGATCGTTCATTGGTAAAACCTTTTCTTCCAAATAATCCACTTTTAGGGCATAAATCGAGCTTTATGCCCTAAATGGTCGTACCATTAGTAGCCTGCCTATTTGAGTCTTGTCAACCCGCTCTCTGGGCGGCAGGGCGAGCCTGTCCAGCGTGCCTTTGGGAACGGCAAGAGGCCGGGCCAAAACGCGGATGGTCGTTTTGGCCCCGGATGTGCGGATGTGGCGTTGGTGCTGACCCGGCGGGGAGCCTTTGGTCCGGCAACGCCTGTGTTGACAGGAATCACAGTGCGTGTAGAGTGCCTCTGCGATTGATTCTCCTTAAGTGAGACGAAAAAGGGAATCCGGTGAGAAGCCGGAGCGGACCCGCCGCTGTATTCTTCCAGCCAGCCTGTTTCGACCGCTGGCACAAACCCCTCACCAATGCCACTGTCCGCCTTTTGCGGATGGGAAGGCCAGGGGTTTGCGGAAGGGAGCCAGAAGACCTGTCAATCGCCCACCCCGAGGCAACGGGTTTTTGCCGAAACAGGGGAGCAAGCGTCGTTTTTCCGCCTTTTCCGCCTTGCCGCCGCTTCTCCACCTCACTTTCCTGACCAACCACCTGGAGGAGCGCATGGCTTTCGACCCTCTTGACACTGCCGAGCCCCGAGACACCCATCCGGCGTGCCCGAGACATGCCCAGCATGCCCACCATGGGCACGAACAGGGCGGACAGTGCGGCTGTCATCACGATCACGACCACGATCACGAACACGATCACGGGCATGACCACGGGCACGGGCACGATCATCTTCGGCCGCCCAAATACAAGCCGGGCATCCTGCTGGCGGCCTTTGGCGTGGCCATCGATGAAGCCCGGCGCGGCTACGACCTGTTCGAGGCCGAGGTCCGCCAGCGTCATCCCGGCATGGAACTGGCCTGGGCCTATACGGCGCACAAGGTCCGCCGCAAGCTCAACCGGCGGGGCAGGGAGTGCGACTCCCTGGCCGTGGCCCTCTCGCGCCTGCACGACAAGGGCGTGACCCACCTGGCCGTGCAATCGCTGCACACCACCCCGGGAGTGGAGTATTACTGGACCCGCGAGCAGTCCCTGGCCTACCGCCACCCGCGCAAGGGATTTCCCGAAGTCGTGGTGGGCGGCCCGCTCCTTCTCTCGGAGCAGGACCTGGACCGCTCCTGTCAGGCGTTGCAGGGCTACATCCCGGCCGAGCGGAGCCCCGAACAGGCCGTGGTGCTTGTGGGTCACGGCACCTATCACCACGGGCAGCAGCGGTATCTGGATTTTCAGGAGCGCGTGCAGCGCGACGATCCCCTCATCCGCGTGGGCACGCTCATGGGCCGTCCCGCCTGTGACGACGTCATGGCCGGGCTGGAGGCCGACGGGGTCAAGGATGTCTGGCTTGTGCCCTTCATGTGCGTGCCGGGACACCATGTCCATCTGGATGTCTTCGGCAATGGGCCGTCTTCGTGGAAGAACCGGATGGAACACGCCGGGTTCACCGTGCGGGGAAGCGTGACCGGAACGCTGGAGCACGCCCCCTTCCGCACCATCTGGCTTGAACACCTGGACCAGGCCTGCGCCCATATCCGCGCACAGGAAACGGCGTAGCCAAGGGAGGTTTCATGCATATTTCCGAAGGAGTGCTCTCCCCATCCGTCCTGATGGCGGGGGCCGCGCTGACAGCCGCGGGGTGCTGGATCGGCTACCGCAAGCTGCAATACGACAAGATCGTGACCGCCTCGGTGCTGTCCGCCACGTTCTTTGTGGGTTCCCTGATCCATGTGCCCCTGGGGCCGTCCAGCGTGCATCTGCTGCTCAACGGCATCGCCGGGGTGGTGCTTGGCTGGGTGGCCTTTCCGTGCATCCTGGTGGCGCTTCTGCTCCAGGCGGTTCTGTTTCAATTCGGGGGGCTTTCGGTCCTGGGCGTCAACACCTTCAACGTGGCTGCTCCAGCCGTGCTGTGCTTCTATCTCCTGCGGCCGCTGCTCAATGGGAGTCCGGGCCGGTCGGCCCTGGCCGGATTTCTCGGCGGGGCGGGCGCTGTTCTCGGCACCGCCCTGATGACGGCATTCTCCCTGGCCTTTACCGATGAAGGATTTCTGACCACCGCCAAGCTCGTGGTGGTGGGCCACCTCCCGGTCATGGTCATCGAAGGGGTCGTGACCATGTTCGCCGTGGGTTTTCTGGCCCGGGTGCGGCCGGAGTTACTTGGCGGCGCGGGTTGCCTCGGACACGCCAAGGCGGGAGGGCCGACATGCTGAAACAGAGTGCATGGGCTGCCTTGCTGCTCGTTTTCCTGCTTCCCGGACCGTGCCTGGCGCACAAGGTGATTCTCAACGCCTGGATCGAGGATGGCGAGTTGAATGCCGAGGTGGGCTTCAGCGACGGTTCCCCGGCATCCGGGGCCGTTGTCAGCGTGCTTGATCCCGGGACCGGCGAAGAGTTGTTCGCCATAAAGGCAGACGGCGAAGGTCTTGTGGCGGCCGCCTTGCCCCCGGAGGTGCTTGCTGGAGGCGGCGACCTGCTCGTGGTGGGCAATGCCGGGTCAGGCCACCGCGCGGAGCGGCTGCTGCCAGCCCGGCAGATCGGCGGCCTCCTCCCGGATCAGGAGGGGGAGAAGACGGGTGGTGACGCTCCGACACAGGCGCTTTTCCCGGCAGAAGGCGCGGCAGAAGGCGTGGTGGACGGCGCAGCCCTGGAGGCCCTGGTGCGGCAGGCGGTGCGCAAGGAACTCTCCCCGCTGCTGCGCGAGATCCGCTCCCGCGATGAAGAGGGGCCGCGCCTTCAGGACATCGTGGGCGGCATCGGCTACATTCTGGGGCTTGCCGGTCTGGTCATGCTCATCAAGGGCAGGCAGGGCCGCAAAGATCCCGACGGCGCAGGCAACTCCTCATGAATCTGCCGGATGGCCTGGCCGACTCCCGGAGCGGCTCTCCTGCCGGACCCTTCGCCGGAATGGACACCCGCGTCAAGCTGCTCCTGACCCTCGGGCTGCTGCCCCTGATCATATCCCTTCAGGGCGTTGCAAGCCTGGTCCTGGCCCTGGTTCTGGCCGCCACGCTGCTGGTCTCGGCCCGGCGGCCCACCCGGCAGATCCTCATCAGATTGGCGTTTGCCAATGGCTTTTTCGTGTTCCTTTTCGTGGCCCTCTCCCTGACCTATCCGGCCAAGGAGTTGGGAGCGTGGCATTTCGTCAGCCTGGACGGCCTGCACCTTGCCGGGCGCATCGCCCTCAAGGGCAACGCCATGCTCCTGGTCCTTCTGGCCCTGGTGGCCAGCACTCCCGTACCTGGGCTGGCCAATGCCCTGCAACGACTGCGTGTCCCGCAAAAACTGATCTTGCTCCTGACCTACACCTACCGGCAGGTGTTCATCATCGGGGAGGAAATGGAGCGCATGCGCCAGGCAGCCGCAGCCCGCTGCTTCCGGCCGGGACTGCGGCTGCACGTCTACCGGACATTCGGCTATTTCCTGGCCCAGTCCCTGGTCCGCAGCCTGGACCGGGGGCAGCGCATCCACGATGCCATGCTCATGCGCGGCTTTGCCGGGTGCTTTCATCCCTTGCAACGAAACGACGGGGTCGCGCCCGCAGAGGTCGCCTTCGGGGTGTTGGTGTTCACTCTCGGCCTCGGGCTGGTGGCTCTGGACAGGATGGTGCTGAATTGACTTCTCCCCTTGTCGCCCTGGAGGGAGCCTCCCTCGTCTATCCCGGCCAAAGCGGACCCGCCCTCTGCGAGGTGGACTTCACCCTGCGCCCGGGCGAAAAGATCGGCGTCACCGGCGACAACGGCAGCGGCAAGACCTCGCTGCTGCTGGCCCTGGTCGGCCTGCGGCCCCTGGCCTCGGGGAGACTGCTCCACAGGGGCGACGAGGTGCGCAAGTCAACGCAATACCACGATCTTCGTCGCGAGGTGGGGCTGGTGTTCCAGAACTGCGACGATCAGCTCTTTTCTCCCACGGTTATCGAGGATGTGGCCTTTGGTCCCCTGAACCTCGGCCTTTCATCGGGCGAGGCTCTGGCGATAGCCAGCGAAACCCTGGAGGCGCTGAACATGGGACATCTTGAAAACCGTCTGACCCACACCCTCTCGGGAGGACAGAAGCGCATTGTTTCCCTTGCCACAGCCCTGGCCATGAAGCCCAAGGCCCTGCTCCTGGATGAACCCACCAACGACCTTGACCGCACGACCCGCGCAATGGTCCAGGATTTTCTGCACCGCAGCGATCTTTCCCTGGTGCTGGTCTCCCATGACCACGACCTGACCAAGGCCATCACCACCCGCATCATCCACATGGAAGCAGGGCGCGTGTGGCCGGACTCGTAATTCTTCCCGTTCCAAAACACATGCAAAAGAAAACGGGTTGCGGTCATATGGCCGCAACCCTTGATCATTCTGGTGCCGAAGAGAAGACTCGAACTTCCACGGGGGAACCCCCACTAGACCCTGAACCTAGCGTGTCTACCAATTCCACCACTTCGGCACGTTCAGAGGAAGCTGGCTTATATATGGGTTGCAACAGGTTGGCAAGCGGTTTTTCGGGGTGACGTTCAGGAATCGAGCGAACTGGGCGGGCCCAGGTGCCCGGAGGAGCCTGTGGGCCCGGCTGGACGCTGGATACGAGAAAGGCTTCCTCGGACCGTCCGTGGAAGCCTTTGGCTTTCTCGTGTGCAAAAAAGGAAGAAGTTGTATTGTCATTAGCAACGGCCGTGCCAGAATGGTTTGCGGGTGATTGTATTAAAATATATTCATCTATTTCAGCGTGTTGTAAATGGTTGAGAGAGGGTGCTTTGCCAGCCTGTCGCGGGTGCTTGGGTACAAAAAACTGAATTTTTCCCGGGACAGGACGCGGGGGGTTCAGATATTTTGACCGGGAAAGGCCAGCCGCGATCCGGTGATTATCGTCGGGGCTGCGGGGTGTCTGTGGTCGGGGTATCTTCCGATTTCCACGCGAGGAGGCGGGATGGAGAGTTTTTTGCTGCTTGTGGTTTGTTTCGCGCTGGGCGTGGCCTTGCGGTTCGGAAACGTTGTGGACGAGAAGGGGCCGGCCGCCCTGAACGCGGTCATCATCTTCATGGCACTGCCCGCCCTGGCTCTTGTCCATGGTCACAGGCTGCACATCGGGGCCGGGCTGCTCCTGCCTGCCGCAATGCCCTGGATCGTGTTTGGGGTGGGATACGGCTTGTTCTCCCTGGCCGGTCGGTTCTTTGGACTCGACCGAAAGACCGTGGTCTGCCTGACCATCGTTGCCGGGCTGGGCAACACCTCATTTGTCGGGGTGCCCATGATCGAGGCTTTTTTCGGGCCCGAGCATATCGGGGTGGGCATGCTGATTGATCAGGCCGGAACATTCGCGGTTCTGGCCGTACCGGGTATCGCCCTGGCCGCACGGGCATCGGGGCAGGGGTGCGATTGGCGCAGCCTGACACGAAAGGTGTTGTTGTTTCCGCCCTTTGCGGCCCTTCTGCTCGGCATCGCCCTCCAGCCGGTCTCATATCCCGAGTGGCTGACCGCGCTGCTGGAGCGTCTGGGTTCGACCCTGGCACCGCTGGCCCTGCTTTCAGTGGGCATGACCCTGCGGCCGGGCCAGATCAGGAGCAATGGGCGGGAGCTTGCCATCGGCCTGGGCTACAAGTTGATCCTGGCCCCGGCCCTCATCCTTGTCCTCTACATGGGTCTTCTGGGCCAGGCCGACACGGTAGCCCGGATCACGGTTTTCGAAGCGGCCATGGGCCCCATGATCACCGGCGGCATCATCGCCATGACTTACGGCCTCAATCCGTCCCTGGCCGCCGCCCTCGTGGGCGTGGGTATCCCTCTTTCATTCTTGACGATCCCTGCGTGGTACTGGGTGGTGCGGTAGCGCTGCACTTCTGCCGTACGGCCAGATGCAACTCCCTGACGCATCGAAAAAGCCACCTTCATGATGAAGGTGGCTATAAAAAATCTGAAATCTAATTTTAATACTGACACTTAAGATGTATATTCACGTCCCGCCCCGGCGCGGCTAGGCGACACGCTGATCACCGTGGCCCCGGGCACCGGCCTTGGCCTGGTCATCTGCAAGGAGATCGTCGAGCACAACGGCGGCACCATTCGGGCGGACTCCACCCCCTGCCATGGCAGCACCTTCACCGTCACCCTGCCCTCGGTCCATGGCTCTGAGACGGCCTGCGAGTAGCCAGGGGAGAATGAAGGGCCAAGGAACTGGACTCCGGGGTCAAGGTTCCCACGTTCTAGGCGTGCGGGGGCTGGGCCTTCTCGGCAACGCGGGCTTCCACAAGAGGAGTGAACAGGCTGTAAAAGGCCAGGGCGTCCGCCGGGCTCGTTGCCTCCAGCCTACGCAGCGCCTCGGCGGAGAGGAAGGCCAGGGCGCAGTCCGTTACGGCCACCAAGCTGGCTGGCGCGGGTAGAGCCCGTCCCGGGTGGGTGGTCCCGGCCATGTCTCCGGGGCCGAGGCTGCGCAACCGGACGACGGTCCCCTCCGGCGCGCTCCGGGCAAGCTCTTCGGCCTGGCCGGAGACCAGCAGCCAGATGCCCCGGGGCACCTCGCCCTGGTTCAGGAGCACTTCGCCAGCCACGGCCGCTCGACGCTCCAGGTGGTCGTGCAGGCGCTCCAGCAGGGCCTCGAAACGCTCACCGGCCTCCAGATGCAGCATCATGTCGTCCACGCAGCGGTCGAACAGCGTGTCCTGCCCGTCGCCGGAGTGATGTGGTTCGCGCCGCGCCAACACGGCGTCCTCGCACCATTCCAAGGCCCGGTCCAGGTCCGGCAGAAAGCGGGCGCCCTCGGCATCCTGCGGCGAGGACTTGCGCATCTGCTCCTGCAGCCCTCTGGGCGTTGCGGCGAAGACCACCTCGCACCCGGCGGCGGCGCAACGTTGCAGTAGGCGCAGAAAGCAGTTCACGGCCGAGGAGTCGAAGCCGTCCACCTCGGCGAAATCCAGCACGAGATGGCTGGGTTTGGGGCCGTTGTGCGGGGCAAGGTGGCCGGACACCGTGCGGCTGAGGACATTGGCCGAGCCGAAGAACAGGTAGCCGGTGATGCGCAGCACACGGACGCCCTTCCCGCGTTCAAACAGGATGTGCCTGTCGGGCACGGAGCGGCTGCGGGCGCTGGTAAGCACCGTGGCGTCCGTATCCTGCCGGACCACGGGCAGGTGGCTGTACTTTATGACGAAGATAACCGTGGCCATGACCAGGCCGAAACCCACGCCCATGAGGAAACCGAAGAAGCCGATGGCGCACAGGATGGACAGGATCAGTCCGTATTCCACCAGGCTGACCTGCCTGCGCACTGCCAGAACCCAGTCCAGCATGGTGGCGACTCCCAGGAACAGCACCATGCCGCCCAGGATGAAGCGCGGGAAAAAGCCCAGCACCGAGGCGCCTAGAAAGGTGGCCGCGCCGATGAACAGCGCGCAGGACAGGCCCACAAGTCGGGAGTCCGAGCCGGTCTTGGGTCCGAGCAGCGAGAGGCTCAGCGCCGTGTAGCCCGCCTGTGAGCCGCCCGCGCCGCCGACGAGATTGGCGGCAGCGTTGACGTACATCTCGCGCTTCAGGTCCAGGTCGCTCTTAGCGGCCGTTTCCAAGCCGCTGGCGTTGAGCAGAAACGAGATGGCCGCAACCAGCGGAATGGTGCAGAGCTGCGGCACCTGGGGCCAGAGGGCGTCCCAGCGGATGAGCGCCAGGTCAGCCGGACCGAACACCGGCCAAAGCATGGAGCCTTCGGGCATTCCTCCCAGAAGGAGCCCGGCCTGCGCGGCGTCGGCGCCGGTCTGCCCGGTGAAGGCCAAGTACAGGCCGAAAGCGCCCAGTGCCAACGCCAGAGTGCCGGGCAGCACGTAGGCGCTGCCCCAGCGTTTCATGGCCGTGAGCAGGGCCAGGGTGAGCAGCACCGCCGGGAGCAGGCGCAGCAGCTTGTCGGCGGCCAGCAGTTGCGGCAGCGTGGCGAAGCTCAAGGACACGCCCGTAGTGATGCCCACGCTTCCCTGAATCAGCAGCCAGCCGATGCCGGCCATGAATCCGCCCACCACGGGGTAGGGCATGTAGCGCATGAGGTTGCCCAGGCCGAATCGGCCCAGGACCAGGAACATAACCCCGGTGGCCATGGTGGACAGGACCATGGCCGCGGCCACGGTGGCGTATCCCCCGGCCGGGTTGGCAGCGCCGGCGGTTGTTGCGGCTATCCCCGCCGCCACCGCCGCCATCACCGCGGCCGGGGCGTCCTGCGGAAGGCACACCGAGGGCGGAAAGCTGCTGAACAGGGCCACCACAAGGCACATGGCGAAACCGCCGAAGAGCGTGAGCCCGGCGGCGCTGGGGGCGAAAGGGGCCAGAGGACCGGAAAAGATGAGCGAGGCGAGGGACAATTGTATAATGACGGCCAGCAGCGCGATGACAAAGCCAGAGCTCATCGCCGGGACCAGTCGGCTGGGTGTGGAGGCATCGTGCAGCAGATCTTGCCAGTGTGTCGAGGGCATGGACCGGTACATAGCCTGCGCCGGGTCTTCTGGCAATATGGCAACAGAGGTGGGGCGGCCGGATAGCCCGACCTGGTTATTGCCTGCCCACCGGCGCGAAGGTCACGTCCGTCAAGGTGAGACCTCTGCACGGCAAAACCCATACTTTTATTCTTTAACTATTTGATTTACTGTTTTATTCTCTCTTCG
>NZ_JASTWE010000047.1 GCF_030282845.1 Pseudodesulfovibrio pelocollis | reverse complement strand
CAGCTTCATCCCTCAAACATTTAACCTGGAACCACCTCTGCTACCACGCCAAGCCCTGCGGCCTGCTGGACATCAAGGGCTACTACACCTGCCTCGCCGAGCACATGGACCGCATGATCCCCACCGGCTCGGACCGCCATCATTCCTCCCCTGCGACGATCAGGGAGGCTTTTCCCATCCCTCCCGTTGCCGCCGACCGGCCTTGGGTGCTATGTTCGGGAAAACCTGCAACCCCGAGGTGCCCATGAAAATCGCGTCCATTGTCCCGAGCGTCTGCGCCCTTGCCCTGATTTTAGCCCTGGCCGCGCCCTCCCAGGCCGGGCAGCGGTTCGGCCCGCGCATCCCCACGGCCTACTTCGCCACCACCGGCACAGGCCAGTCCGACCAGGGCATCCCGCCCGATCCTTATGAAACATTCTCCTATGATCTCGCCCTGCAGGAAGCGGGCATAGAAAACTTCAACGTGGTCTACTACACCTCGGTTCTGCCGCCCGAGTCCTACGAAGTCGCCCTGGATGCGGTCACGCCGCACATCCATCACGGCTCGGTGCTGGAGACGATCATGGCCAAGGCGGGCGGCGTCAAGGGCGATACGGTCTGCGCGGGCGTGGGCCGGGTCTGGGCCAAGGACAAGTCCGGCAAGGCCATCGGCGGGTTCGCGGCCGAGTACGAGCGGGTCTATGCGGGTGAATCCGTAGACAAGGCTGCGGCCGAGGCGGATGCGCGCAAGCAGCTCACCGCGTCGCTGAACCACGAGCTGTCCATTCGCGGCCTCGTGCGCGACGGAGAAATGCGCTTTGACATCACCTCGCTGGTGATCGAGAGGAAGTACGGCATGGCCCTGTCCGCCCTGGGTTTCGTGGGATTCATCTACCCCGACGAGTTCCCCATCAAGCGGCAGTAGACCGGGCTACTCGCAGACCTGGGCTTGCCCGAGGGCCTTGAGCCATGCCTCCGGGCCGTAACCCATGACGAGGGTGCTTCCGGCGATGAGGATGGGTGTACCGGGGATTTCGGCCGCCCGGGCCAGTTCGGCTCCGGCGGCCACGCGGGGGCCGTGCTCGTTGCCCAGGCGCACGAACAGCTCGGGCAGGGTCGTGCCGGAGAGCATGGCGGGAAAGGCGGCGGTGAACTGAGACAGGATGAGCATGCGCGCCTCGTCCAAGTCGCTCACCTTGGGCTGGCGCAGGTCCTGGTAGGCGAAGTCGAGCACGGCCGTGAATCGGTCGGTCCCGACCGCGTCCTCGATGACCCAGGCGGCCATGTCCGAGCCGATGAAGCTGCGGCCCGGCAGGAAAAGAATTTTCACCCGTCCGTACAGATTGGGATACTCGCCCAGCAGCTTGTGCCCCAGGCGGCAGTGCCAGCACAGGGGGTCGGTCACGATCAGGGCCTGCGTCTCGCCCGTGCCGTGCATCTCAACCCTGGCGGCTTCGACCAGAGCGCGGTACTGGGGCGCGCAGCCGCCCGCGTCGTCGCCCGCCATGGCGCTGGCGGCGGCAAGGAAAACACTCAGGACCAGAACCGGCAGGAAGGGCGTGGTGCCCGCGAGATGTCGTTTCATGGGCCGGACTCTATACCCATCCGGCCCGGATGCCAACAGGTCAGGCGGCTACGTGCAGGTGCCTTGCCCGACCAGGCGTCGGTGCCGCCGGGGCCGCATTGGCCGCCAGAAAGTCGCGCACCCCCTCATTGCCCATGAACCGGCCGAGCACCTTGGGATCGCTGCGCAGCAGGTCCACCAGGATCAGGCCGTCCAGACAGTGGCCGAAATCCGGGTCCACGTTGAACCCGAGAATCTTGCCGCCCAGCTTGAGGTACTGCCGAAGCAGCACCGGGATGGACCGGCCCGCCTCCACATCGCGCACCAGAGCGGCCACGTCGTCCGGGTCGTCAAAGACCGACTCGGGCAGGGTGAAGTCCACCTTGCCAAGCCGCCTGACCTTGGGCGGGCGCCTGGGCACGGCCATGCCCGCCATGTCGTGCCGGTAGGCGTGGCGCTCCATGAAGCGCATGATCAGCTCGCGCGAAAGCTCAGAGTATTCGCCGGAGATGGAGACGCAGCCGAAGAGCTTGGTGTATTTCGGATTGTTGACCACAAAGGCGGCCACGCCCTTCCACAGAAGCAGCAGCGGCTGGTAGCTTTTCTGGTATTTGGGAGCCACGAAGGAGCGGCCCATCTCCAGGGCCGGTCCCATGGATTCGAGCAGGCCGGGCCGGTACTTGAAGAGGGTGCTGGTATACAGGCCATCCACGCCCCGCGTCTTGAGGATCTCATCGGTCAGGCCGAAGCGGTAGGCCCCGGCCACCTCGCGCTCGGCGTGGTTCCAGAGGACGAGATGGCGATAGGTGTCGTCAAAGGCGTCGATGTCCATGGGCTTGCCCGTGCCCTCGCCCACGAGGCGGAAGGTCTCTTCCCGACGAATTCCTATCTCGCGCATCAGGCGCGGGATGCGGAAGGCGTCGGCCTCGAAGACCGTGAAGTCGCCGGAGCGAATCAGGATGCTGGCATCGGGCAGGGCAGCCACCTCGCTGGCCAGGGTGCGCTTGTCGCGCGAGTTGGCGATGGGCTCCATGGCGCGGGGGGCGATGGTCTTGAAGGGCGCGCGCGAACCGCCCTCCTTGCGCAGCAGATAGGTGCGAAAGCGCAGGTAGTCCACCATCTCGCGGTCGTCGGCAAAGGCGGACAGACGCCCGCTCTCAACCACCCCGCCCAGGGCCACCCGGATGGGCCGGGCGGCGTGTTTCAGGTTTTCGTGGGGCAGGAGCACGGTCCGAAGCCGGGGATGGATCAGGCCCAGGGTCTGGAAGAGCCCGCTGTTGCGGCCCTCGAAAAACACCGGCATGGCCGCCGCGCCCGTCTTGCGGATGATGCGCCCGATCATGGGGCTCCAGACAGGGTCGGCCACCATGGCCTTTTTCATCTTCAGGCTCGACACCTCGCCAGCCGGAAAGACCACGAGCATGCCGCCCTTGCCGAGCCAGCGCATGCTCGCCTTGAGCCCGGCGATGTTCTTGGCCGTTGAGCCCGCCTTGCCAAAAGGGTCCACCTCGATGAGCAGGTCGTCCATCTCCGGGATCATGCCGAGCATGAAATTGGCCATGATCTTGATGTCCGTGCGCACCGAACGCAGGATTTTGACCAGCAACAGCCCCTCGATCACGCCGAAGGGATGGTTGCACACGGCCACCAGCGGGCCGCAGGCAGGCACCCGCGACAGGGGCTGGCCATCCAGGGTGAAGCGCACCCCGAGCAGATCCATGGCCCGGTCGATGAACGAGGCCTCGGCCGCGCCTGCCGTGAGTGCGTCGTACATGGAGTTGAGCGTGTCGAGCCGGAGCACCTTGGCCAGCGGCTTGCGAAAGAGGGAGAACAGGGCGTGGCGAAGGGGATCGCCGAACGGGGAAGCAAGATTGAGCAAGGGGCCTTTGACAAGACCGTCCATACCGTCCCTCCTGAAGTCTCGGGTTTGGACGATGCTACACTCGCACCCCGACCCCATCCCGGCGGGGCCGTGACAATATCGTGTCCGTCAGTGACGGCTGGCTCAAAATCTCGTGACACGCCCCGGCCCGGCGCGAACATGCGCGTGACAGACACCGTGAATATCGGTATAGGGATGGCAAATCTATCAAGGCGTTACAGGAGAAACGCATGACTTCACGACTCACCCTCGCCGGATTCACCGAGGAATATCTGGTGGGCATCAAGGAACTGGACGAGCAGCACAGGACCTTCTTCACCCTGCTGGACAAGATCGGCAAGGCGGTCCCGGACCTGTACAGGCCCCTCACCGACGACGAGGCCGACGCGATCATCGACGTGCTCGGCGAACTGCGCGATTACGCCCTGCTCCACTTCCGCACCGAGGAGGGGTACATGCAGGAGATCGGCTACCCGGGCCTTGCCAGGCAGAAACAGGAACACAACCGGTTCATCACCGATGTCATCCGCATGGAGGGCGAGTTGATGAACGGCACGGTCATGCCAGCCATCACGATCCGAAACTTCATGCACGACTGGTACCGTGACCACATCCTGACCCTGGACAAGCCGTTTGGCCAAACGTACCAAAAAATCAAGGGATAAACAGGCGTTATTTCTGTCCGGCCTTCCGGCCCGGCCCCTGCGGGAGGGTCACATTTTTTTTGCCGCTCGCGCTTGACTCGGCCCAAGCCGTGTTTATCTATGACCCAGCCTGGAGGAGCGCCCCCCGGGAGCGCCCACGCACGCGGGTCGCCAAGGCGGCCGCAAGGCCTTGGCGCGGCCCAGAAAATAACAATCACAATCGGAGGTATAAAGGAATGAAGCTGAAACCGCTGAACGATCGCGTTCTGGTAAAGCGCCTGGAAGTTGAGGAAAAGACCTCGGGCGGCATTTACATCCCTGATTCCGCCAAGGAAAAGCCCATGAAGGGCGAAGTCGTCGCGGCCGGTCCCGGCAAGCTGGACGAGGACGGCAAGCGCGTCAAGATGACCGTCAAGAAGGGCGACACCGTGCTGTTCGCCAAGTACGCCGGAACCGAAATTTCCATCGACGGCGACGATCATCTGGTCATGCGCGAGGACGACATCCTCGCCATCATCGACTAGCCCCCCTGCTTCGCGTTACCAAAACCATTTCTTTCCCAAGGAGTTGTAGATCATGGCAAAAGAGATTCTTTTCGATGCCAAGGCCCGTGAGAAACTGAAAGCCGGCGTGGACAAGCTGGCCAACGCCGTCAAGGTCACCCTCGGCCCCAAGGGCCGCAACGTGGTCATCGAGAAGTCCTTCGGCTCCCCGATCATCACCAAGGACGGCGTGACCGTGGCCAAGGAAATCGAGCTTGAGGACAAGTTCGAGAACATGGGCGCCCAGATGGTCAAGGAAGTGGCCTCCAAAACCTCCGACGTGGCTGGCGACGGCACCACCACCGCCACCATCCTGGCCCAGTCCATCTTCACCGAGGGCGTCAAGCTCGTGGCCGCCGGCCGCTCGCCCATGGCCATCAAGCGCGGCATCGACAAGGGCGTTGCCGCCATCGTCGAGGAGCTGGGCCGGATCGCCAAGCCCACCCGCGACCAGAAAGAGATCGCCCAGGTCGGCACCATCTCCGCCAACAACGACGCCACCATCGGCAACATCATCGCCGAGGCCATGAACAAGGTCGGCAAGGAAGGCGTCATCACCGTGGAAGAGGCCAAGGGCCTGGACACCACCCTGGACGTTGTCGAGGGCATGCAGTTCGACCGCGGCTACCTCTCCCCCTACTTCATCACCAACACCGAGCGCATGACCTGCGAGATGGAAGAGCCCCTGATTCTCATCAACGAGAAGAAGGTCTCCAACATGAAGGAACTGCTGCCCGTGCTCGAGCAGTGCGCCAAGATGTCCAAGCCCCTGCTCATCATCGCCGAAGACATCGAGGGCGAGGCCCTGGCCACCCTGGTGGTCAACAAGCTGCGCGGCACCCTGAACGTGGTGGCCGTCAAGGCCCCCGGCTTTGGCGAGCGCCGCAAGGCCATGCTCAAGGACATCGCCACCCTGACCGGCGGCCAGGTGGTTTCCGAGGATCTCGGCATCAAGCTTGAGAACCTGACCGTCAACGACCTTGGCTCCTGCAAGCGCGTGGTCATCGACAAGGAAAACACCACCATCGTGGACGGCGCTGGCAACGCGGCCGACATCAAGGCCCGCATCTCCACCATCCGTGCCGAGATCGCCGACTCCACCTCCGACTACGACCGCGAGAAGCTCCAGGAGCGTCTGGCCAAGATCGTGGGCGGCGTGGCCGTCATCAACGTCGGTGCCGCCACCGAGACCGAGATGAAGGAGAAGAAGGCCCGCGTCGAGGACGCCCTCAACGCCACCCGCGCGGCTGTCGAAGAGGGCATCGTGCCCGGCGGCGGCGTGGTTCTGGCCCGTTGCGGCAAGATTCTGGCCAAGGTCAAGGCTGCCGACGACGACGACGAGCAGGCCGGACTGAACATCATCGCCCGCGCCGTGGAAGAGCCGCTGCGCCAGATCGCCGCCAACGCGGGAATGGAAGGTTCCATCGTCGTGGAGAGGGTCAAGGAAGGCAAGGACGGCTTCGGCTTCAACGCCGCCACCGGCGAATACGGCGACCTGATCAAGGCCGGTGTCATCGACCCCAAGAAGGTCACCCGCATCGCCCTGCAGAACGCCGCCTCCGTGGCCGGACTGCTGCTGACCACCGAATGCGCCATCGCCGACAAGCCCGAGCCCGCCTCCGCAGGTCCGGCCATGCCCGGCGGCATGGGCGGCATGGGTGGCATGGGCGGCATGGGCGGCATGTACTAGACCATTCCCCCTCACTGATCCTATAGTGAACCGGCCCGGGCACACCGCCCGGGCCGGTTCCGCTTTTTGCACGACGGCCGGACCAGATACTCGCGGAGAGACCATGACTGCCCCGACAAAAATGCCGCCATACTACGCGGTCATCTTCACCTCGACACGGACCGGCATCGACGACGGTTACGCGGACACGGCGGCCCGCATGATCGAACTGGCCCGGACCATGGACGGATTCCTCGGCGTGGAATCGGCCCGCGATGGGCTCGGGATCACGGTGTCATACTGGGAGAGCGAGGCGGCCATCCGCGCCTGGCGCGACAACCCGGAGCACGCCAGGGCGCGCCGACTCGGGCGCGAGAAATGGTATGAGGCCTTCACCACCCGCGTCTGCCGGGTGGAGCGGGCGCAGGACTTCTGCCGCGCCGGGAGTGACGAAGAATCGGGCTGACGCCCTCAGCCCACGGCGTGGCCCGCCTGGGCGATGGCTTTTTCCACGGCCTCGGCGATGGTCTGCGGCGGGTCGGTCACGCCCTCTTCCATGAGCCCCACCTGGAGGTTCAACTCACGCTGCACGGCCAGGGCGCCGGGGTTGAAGTAGCGCTTCCAAAGGCCCAGGGCCTTGTCCGGCCGCTCCAGGCGGACCATGGTCAACCCCAGGTAGAGGAAGGCGTCCATGTACTCGCGGCGCAGGCGCAGGGCGCGCTCGAACTCCAGCTTGGCCTGACGGTACATGCCCGTGCGGTAAAGGCAGACCCCGAGCCGGTAGCGCACGTCTGCATCGCTCTTGTCATCCTCCAGGCACTGCCGGTACTTCTGGCGCGCCTCCTCCCACTGCTCATCGACATACAGGGCGTTGGCCTGCTTCATCACGTCGATGCACGCGGCGGTGGACGCGGCCGGACCGGCGTTCTCCTCCCTCCTGAAGCGGCGCACCGCGCCCATCAGGAAATCCCTGCGCGACCTGTCTATCTTCTTTTCGGCCATGACATCCTCCGGGCGAAACAATACCCGTTTCGCAGCCATGGTCAACCGGCCACAACCCCGGGGCAACCGATTGCCTTTTCAAAAGGTTCGTGGGATTCTTCGGCCCATGCGCACCCCGCTCTTCGGCTGGACCGGCAAGGTCCTGCACATCGACCTTTGCTCCGGCGAGACCGCCGTGCAGCACCCGGCCCGGCGTCTCTACGAAACCTGCCTCGGCGGGCGGGGGCTGGCCGGACACTTCCTGCGCCCGGTCTGCACCCTGGAGATCGACGATCCCGACCTGCCCCTGCTCCTCTTTGCCGGGCCGCTCACCGGCACCATCGCCCCCACCTCGGGCCGGGGGACCTTCATGTCCCGCTCGCCCCTCACGGGCGCCATCTGCGACTCGTCCGTGGGCGGCAGGCTGGCCACCCAGCTCAAGCGGGCCGGGTGGGACGGACTGGTCATCACCGGCCGGGCCGACAGTCCCATCGGCATCGAGATCATGGATGGCGAGGTGCGCCTGATCCCCACCGATCTGGCCGGGGCGACCACGGACGTGGTCTTCGACCATTTGGCTCTCAAGGGGCCGACCGGCATGGCCATGGCCGCCATCGGCCCGGCCGCCGAAAACGGATCGCCCCTGGCCTGCGTCATGGCCGACCGCCACCACGCGGCCGGGCGCGGCGGACTCGGGCTGGTCTGGGCGGCAAAGAACCTCAAATACATCGCCGTCAAGGGCACGGGCAAAGTCCGCGTCCATGACAAGGCCGGGCTCCTGCGGGCGCGCGAGGACATCCTGCGGCTCATGGCGGCCTCGCCGGTGCTGCTGGGCAGGCACGGCTTTTCCTGCCGGGGCACCGGGGCCATCTACGACCTCATGGACGCCCGGCGGATGATGCCCACGGACAACTTCGCCCGCACCCGGTTCGCGGACGCGCCGCGTCTCAACGCCCCGGCCTTTCAGGCGGCCTACGATCCACACGGACACGGCTGCACCGGCTGCCACATCCGCTGCAAGAAGATCGCGGCCGATGGCCGGGCCATGCCCGAGTTCGAGACCATGTCGCACTTCACCGCGCTCATCGGCAACACGGACATGGAGCTGGTCATGCAGGCCAACACCCTGTGCAACCGGCTCGGGCTCGACACCATCTCGGCCGGGGCCACCCTGGCCTGCCACCGCGAGATCACGGGCGAGGATTTCACCGAGCGCACCCTGATCAAGGCCCTCTACGACATGGCCCACGGCGGCCACCTCGGCCGGGGCTCCCTTGATTTTGCCGAGTCCTGCGGGCGGGCGGAATTGTCCATGTCGGTCAAGGGCATGGAGCTGGCCGCCTACGACCCGCGCGGGGCCTACGGCATGGCCCTGGGCTACGCCCTGAGCACCCGGGGCGGCTGCCACCTGCGCGCCTACCCGGTCAGCCACGAGATCCTGCGCAAGCCCGTGGCCACGGACCGCTTCAGCTTCGGCGGCAAGGCCCGCATCATCAAGCTGGCCGAGGACGCCAACGCGGCCGTGGACTCCCTTGGCGTGTGCAAGTTCGCGTTCCTGGCGGCCGGACTGGAGGAATACGGCCGGGCCTTTGCCGCCGCCACCGGCCTGGAGGCGGACGGCCGGTCGCTCATGGCCGCTGGCGAGCGCGTATATTACAATGAAAAGATCATGAACGCGGAAAACGGCTTCGAGGCCTGCGACGACGACCTTCCCCCGCGCTTCTTTGCCGAAGAAGGCTCCTCTGGCGGCGATGTCACGGTCAGGCCCATTGACCGGGCCGCGTTCCTCGAAGCCCGGGCCGCCTACTACCGCATCCGGGGGCTGGACGAAATCGGCAGGCCCACCCACGAAACCTCGACCCGCCTGGGTCTGGAGCCGCCCCGATGAAAGCCCTGTGCGAAAAATACGCCCGCAAACTCGCCACGCAGGGGCTGTGCGCGCCCGGCACCGCCCTGGTGGGCGGCCTGGACGCCGAACTGGAATGGAACCGGTTCGACCCGCGCATCGACTCGCTGGCCCCGCTCTTCGACCTGCTGCCCATCAACTCGCTGGTCTTTGCCCCACCAGCCGAACCCTACGCCACCATCATCGAACATCTGGCCGCCCCGGCTCCCGGTGCGGCGGCCCACGGTGCTACGGCCCACGGTAATCCGATGAACAGCCTGCGCCCCGAGGACACCGAGACACGCACCTTCCTGCACGACATCCCCATCTGCCGCGAATTCACCCCCCGGGCCATGGCTGCGACCCTGTCCCGGCGCAAGGCGGTCATCGTGCCCGGCCAGGGCATCGTCTCCTGCGGCACGGTCAGCCCGGAGCAGGGGTTCGTCTTCTTCTCGTCCACGGTCTTCGCCTGCTTTGTTCTCTTCTTCTCGCGCTATCTGGCCGAGGCAAGGCAGGGCGGGCCAGACGCCCGCTTCCGGGCCGCCTTCGAGGCCGTGGTCGCCGGGCTGCCCGCCATGCGCCGCGACCTGCCGCCCCTGGCCCGGACCATCCCGACGAGCCATGACGAGGCGCTGGCCGCCATGGCCGAGGCGGGCCGGGCCGTGGTCGGGCACGGATTGGTTGACTCCTTCTTCGGCAACATCTCCTGCCGCCTGGGCGAGACCATCCTGATCAGCCAGACCGGCAGTTCCCTGGACGAGCTTGAGGGATGCATCGACGCCTGCCCCATGGACGGCTCGTCCACGGCCGGGCTGACCGCCTCGTCCGAACTGACCGCCCACGAGGATGTCTACCGGCAGAGCGACGCCCGCTGCATCCTGCACGGCCATCCCCGGTTCTCGGTGATCCTGTCCATGGACTGCGACCGGGCGGACTGCGCCGACCGGGGGCAATGCCATGTCAGGTGCCCGCAGTGCCGCACCGTGGAGGGAGTGCCCATCGTGCCCGGCGAGGTGGGCACCGGCCCCACCGGGCTGTGCAACACCCTGCCCCCAGCCCTGGCCGGACACGGCGCGGCCATCGTCCACGGCCACGGCCTGTTCACCGCCAGCACCATCGGCTTCGCCGACGCCTTTGCCACCCTCCTCGACACCGAAAACCGCTGCCGCGAGGCGTATTTTCGCCGCCTGGACGAGCTGCTCTCGGGCCGCACCCCCGCCTGACCGTCGCCACCTGATCGTCACTTGACATATCCGCGCAAGCGGATACGATTCCCTCATGGAACACTTGGCAGCGCGATTCAAGGGGCTCTCCGAGGCCACGCGACTGAGGATACTCGGCCTGCTGGCCGGGGGTGAGCTGTGCGTGTGCGACCTGATCGAGGTGCTGGGGCTGCCCCAGTCCACGGTTTCGCGCCATCTGGCCTCCCTGCGCAAGTCGGGCTGGGTGGAGGCCCGGCGCAGCGGAAAGTGGATGCACTACAACAGGCCCACCCGGCCCGATCCCTTCATGGCCCATGTCTTTGCCCTGCTTGACGAGGAACTTTCCACCAACGCCACCGCCCGGGAAGACACCCGCGCCCTGGAAACCCGGCTCGCCGCCAAGGGGGACGATCCCTGCGGCGGGCCATCGCTGTGAGGAGAAACACCATGCCCCAGGCCAAACGGCTTTCCTTTCTCGACAGGTTCCTGACCCTGTGGATATTCCTGGCCATGCTCGTCGGCGTGCTGATCGGCTATCTCTATCCCGGAGTCAAGGACACCATCAATTTCTTCCAGGTGGGCACCACCAACATCCCCATCGCCGTGGGGCTGGTCCTTATGATGTACCCGCCCCTGGCCAAGGTGCGCTACGAGGAGCTGCCCCGGATATTTCGCAACTACCGGGTGCTCTCCCTTTCCCTGGTGCAGAACTGGGTGGTGGGGCCGCTGCTCATGTTCGGGCTGGCCATCACCTTTCTCTCGGGTCACCACGAGTACATGGTGGGGTTGATCCTCATCGGTCTGGCCCGGTGCATCGCCATGGTCATCGTCTGGAACGACCTGGCCGACGGCGACACCGAATACTGCGCCGGGCTGGTGGCCTTCAACTCCATCTTCCAGGTGCTCTTCTTCTCTTTCTACGCCTACATCTTCCTCTCCATTCTGCCCGGCTGGTTCGGCCTTGAGGGCACGGTGGTGGACATCTCCATGGGCCAGATCGCGGAGTCGGTCTTCATCTACCTCGGCATCCCCTTCATTGCGGGCATGGCCTCCCGCTACATCGGGCTTCGGACCAAAGGCAAGCAGTGGTACGAGGAGAAGTTCGTCCCGACCATCGCGCCGCTGACGCTGGTCTTCCTGCTCTTCACCATCCTGATCATGTTCTCCCTCAAGGGCGAATACATCGTGGAGCTGCCCTTTGACGTGGTGCGCGTGGCCATCCCGCTGTGCATCTACTTCCTGGTCATGTTCCTGGTGTCGTTCTTCATGTCGGCCAAGGCCGGGGCCACCTACGAGCAGTCGGCCACCCTCTCCTTCACGGCGGCCTCCAACAACTTCGAGCTGGCCATCGCCGTGGCCATCGCGGTCTTCGGCATCGACTCGGGCGTGGCCTTTGCCGCAGTCATCGGCCCGCTGGTGGAGGTGCCGGTGCTCATCGGGCTGGTGGGGGTCTCCCTGCGCATCCGCAAGCGGTTCTTCCCCCACGCCGTGAACACCCCCACCGGCGTGTGCCATGTGACCTGCAAGCCAGAGTAGACGGAAGCTGCGGGTTTGGGGTAGGTTCGCGGCCATGAGCACGCCCGCTGAATCAAAGGCCCGCGACAACGGGAACGGCGACAAGAAACCTGCCGAGAACAGGACCGGGGCGGCTCCGGTCCTGTGGTTCCTGGCCCTCGTCTTTACCGCCACCTGGGGGGTGTACCTGCTCCAGATCCGGGGCGGGCTGCGCTTTGACACGGACCAGTTCGCGCACACCCCGGCCGGGTGGCTGCTGCTGGTCACCTGGATTCCCGGGCTGGCCGCCCTGCTGATCACCGCCGTGACCGAAAAGGGCTCCCCTGGCCGCGTGGCCGACAGGCTGCTGCTGCGACCGGGCACGGCCGGGCCGTACTTCCTGACCGTGCTCCTGGTGCCGCTGGTCTACGGGATCATCCACGGCGCAAGCTGGCTGGCCGGATTCTCCCAGGCTGACCCGGCCCTTGGCGCGCTCAACGCCTTTTCCGACGACCCCCAGGACCTGACCTCGCTTTTCACGGTCATGCTCCCGGCCTCCATGCTCCTCGGGCCGCTGCTCCAGTTCGTCTACGCCCTGGGCGAGGAGCTTGGCTGGCGCGGATTCCTGCTGCCCCGGCTCATGGGGCTGGGCAAGGTTCCGGCCTATGTCATTCTGGGCGTGGTCTGGGGGCTGTGGCACGCCCCGCTGATTCTGGTGGGCTTCAATTATCCGGGCCATCCGGTGTCCGGGGTGATCATGATGTGCGTGGCCACCTCGGCGCTGGGGGTGTTCATCAACGAGATGACCCTGCGCTCGCGCTCGGTGCTGGTGGCGGCCTTCATCCACGCGGCGGTCAACGCCCAGGTTCAGGGCATCTGGATGTGGCTGTTTCCCGAGACCAATCCCCTGCTCGGCGGCAGCTTCGGCCTGACGGCGGCCCTCATCTGGCTGGCCGTGGGCCTGCTCTGCGCCCGGGCCGTGACCCGCCTGGAAGCCCGCGACCGCGAATACGCCCGCTACGACACGGCCGCCCGCTGAGCCTCCTAGGGAACCGCCTCGAATTTCAAGTCAGCACCTTGAGTGGATGGAGATTGTCCATGCTGCGATGGTCGCGGAGGGGAGCAGGAGAAAAGGCAAAGAGCCGTCGCTTTCGCTCCTCCAAGTTTTAAGAGCCCTCCCGGCGGGGTTCTTTTTTGGCTGGGCCGCCCCAAAAAAGAACCAAAAAAGCTCGGCTTTCTATCTTGGCCGCCTGCACTCCACGGCCAAGAATCTGATCCAATCGGGGCTGCTCCCGAATCAAGTCGCCGAAGCGGCTCCGTGATTCGAAGAGCCGCAGCCCTCGCTTGGTCAGCTTCTAGGCCTTAGGAGGCTTGAGGGCTGGTGCACTCGGAGGACGCAAGGACTGTGGTCGCAGAGGGCGGGATTGGTCTGCGATATCGTGAGGTTTTCTTCGTATCAACCCTGATCACATCATTTTTGGTTTTGCTTACGCCAGCCGGGCAATGGGCGGGAGCGTCGCAGCGCCAGTTCGCCGGGCCGAGCCTCGGGCGAAACCCGGCGGAGGCGGAGTCTTCGACGCCGACAACTGTTTCGCCAGCGGCCCCCTATTCTGAGGATATCATCACTGGCGCGCGGCGCGGGAGACCCGATCACACGTCTTAAAGAGCTGTTTTGCTTCCTTTTGGGCGCTCCGGTCCAAAAGGAAGTCGGCCCGAAGGGACGAAACTCTTCCATCAATGCCTCGGGTTACCGAGGAAAGAGAGAGGGGGAAAAGAGGCACTAACTTGACATCAGCGTAGGTTTGCCCCTCGCGAAGCAACGACGCAATCGGCCAGCGCCCAGGCTGGGGAGAAATGTTCGAGTGCTCGACGCGAGAGCGGGGCAAGACCCATTCCCCTTTGCCAATATCCCAGACGGTCCCCCTCCCGAAGCACCCGTTTAGGGGGCGCAGGGGGTCGAGTGCTCGACGCAAGCGAGGGGCAAGGCCGAAGCGTACTACGCGAGGGTTTGCCCCGCTCGCAGCAACGACGCAATCGGCCAGCCCCAGGCTGGGGAGAAATGTTCGAGTGCTAGGCGCGAGAGTGGGGCAAGACCGAAGCGTACTCCTGGTACGCGAGGGTTTGCCCCACTCGAAGCAACGACGCAATCGGGCATTTCTCCCCAGCCTGGCTAAACCTGGACGCTGAGTTCGCGGGGGATGTATACGATGAAGGTGGAGCCGTGGCCCTGCTCGGATTCCACGGTGATGTTGCCGCCGTGCTGCTGCACGATCTCGTTGGCCACGAACAGGCCGATGCCGGTTCCGGCGATGCCCTTGGACGAGAAGAAGAGGGTGAAGAGCTTGTCGCGGGTCTCGTGGTCCATGCCTGCGCCGTTGTCCGTGATCTGGAAGGCGATCTGGTTGGCGTCGCCAGTGATCTTGAAGAGGACGTTGCCGGGCGCGTCGGGCTCGTTGCCGTTGCAGGCGTCGATGGCGTTTTCGAGGATGTTGCCCAGAGCCGAGGCAAGGATGGAGGCATCGCCCTTGAAGGACCCGAGATTCTTGGCAATATCCAGCTCCAGGAGCACATTCTTGGCCTCGGCCTTGGCCGACATGGTGGTGTAGGTGTTCAGGGCAAAGGCGGCCACGTCGATGACCTTCCAGTTCAGCTCGCGCTTCTTGGCATAGTAGAGGATGTCGAGCACGGTCTGCTTCATGCGGCCGGTGAGGTGTTGCAGGTCGTTGAACCCGTCCTCGACGCGGGCGTCGTTCTTGTTCCGCAGGCCTCCGCCCAGGCGGTAGATGGCCCCGTCTATGCCGGTGAGCAACCCCTTGATCCCGTGGGCCGTGGAGCCGAGCAGCAGGCCAAGGGAGGTCAGCCGGTCCTGGAGCTTCCTGATCTGGGTGATGTCCGTGATCATCTCGATGGCCTCGGTGATCTCGCCCGAGGTGTCGCGGATGGGCGCGCTCCAGATGAGGGCGTTGATCTGCTCTCCCTTGCGGTTGGTGATGACCGTTTCCATCTGGTGCATCTCGCCGTCCTCGAAGGTCTTGATCAGGGGACAGTCGCGACAGGGCGAGGCGCGGTGCATGATGCGCTCGTAGCACAGCCCGCCTTCGAGATCGCCCAGGCCGTCCTTGTGGCGGGCGTTGGACGAGAGGATGGTGAAATCGCGGTTCTGCACCGAGATGAAGCAGGGAGTCTGGTCGAAAAGCTGCTGGTATTTGTGCTGGGTGGTGCGCAGTTCCTCGCGCAGTTGCTCGGCCTCGCGCAGGTCCACCATAAATTCGAGGACCAGTTCCACCTCGTCGTCGCTGGCGGTGATGGGCACGGTGTCCACGGCCACGGCGTGGTGGTTGCCGTTGATGCAGCGGACCACATGCTCGGCCCGGCGCGCCGCCTTGTCGGCGATGGTCCGGGCCACGGGACAGTCCCGCTCGCCGTTGAGCAGGTCGTCGAACATGCTCCAGCTTTTCTGGCCCACTAGGTCGCCCAGGCGCTGGCGGTAGTGGTCATTGATGGCCACCACCTCGTGATTGCGGTTGTGAATGGAGACGAACATGGGCATCTGGTTGAACATGCTCATGTTGTCGAGGTTGGCGGCAAAGGCTTCGAGGCTGGCGGTCAGCCCCTCGAAGAGCTGGCGGGCGGCCGCGCGCCGTTCGACCTCCACCAGCTGGGCCGACTTCCGCTCCACCAGGGCTTCGAGGTTGCTGGTGTGCTCTTCCAACTGGCGGCGCATGGTGCTGCGCTCCTCGGCCCGTTGCAGGGCAAAGGTGAAGACGTCCATGTTGATGGGCTTGGTGATGAAGTCCGAGGCGTCGTGCTTGAGGCTCTGGATGGCCACGTCGATGTCCGCGTGGCCGGAGATCATGATGACCTCGGTCTTGGGCTCGATGCGCTTGATTTCTCGCAGGAGGTCCACGCCGCTCATGCCGGGCATGCGGATGTCCGTGACCACGATGGGGTGCCGCCCGGCCTGGAAAAGAGCCAGGGCTTCGTTGCCGCTTGACGCGGTATCGACCGGGTATCCCTCGTCCTCAAGGGTGATGGCGAGGACGGTGCGGATGCCCTCTTCGTCGTCAACGAGCAGGATGGGAAGATGGCTCATAACAGGGAAGGCCTCCATGCGATTTTCGCCGCAGCGAAGACGCGACCCTACACTACCATGGCCGAATTCTCAACCAGACCGTGGACCGGAAAAATCGCCAGACCGCCGCAGTCCGTGCCGTGCGGCGCGCACTCCTTTTTCGCGGGTGGCCCGATGCCCTGCCGTGCCGGGCACGGGGCATTCCCCGGCGGCGAGGGCACGCCGCCGGGGAAGGCTCGTTGCATGATCCCTAGGAGTCGAGGGCCTTGTGGATGGCCTCGAGAAGCTCCTTGGGATTGAAGGGCTTCTTGAAGGACGCCACGGCGTTCTTGATGGCCAGATGGATGCCGGAAAGGCCGCTGACCACGATGACCGGGACGTTGTTGTGCTCGGGGTCCTGGATCATCTTCCTGTAGAACCTCGGGCCCCATTCGTTGGGCATTTCAAGGTCCAGGGTGATCAGATCCGGCTTTTCCTTCTTGAGCAGCTCCAGGGCGTCGGCGACATTGGACGCCGTACAGGTGGCAAACCCGTCATCCTGGAGGATATCCTCAAGATACTTGACGATGTACGGATCGTCGTCGATGATGAGTATCTTACGAGACATACCTTGACCCCCTCGTGTTGATCGGCGCTCGATCCCCGGGCCGATGGCCGCCAAGGAAAGCTCCTGTTGTCGTATCGTTTCTGACCTGTTTCATGGTCACTCCATTACCTGTTTCGCAGTGCGTGGTCGATGATGGCCTTGATCTCTTCCACCTTGGGCGGCTTCTGGACATAGGCGAAGGGGTCAGGATAGGTGGATTTGCCTACCCCCATGATCTTCAGGGCGTGCCTGAAGGTGGTGGCCCCCACGGCCGAGAGCATGATCACCGGAACCTTGCTCAGGTTCGGGTCCTCCTGCAATCCCTGATACATGACCAGTCCTCCCTCTCCGGGCATCATCACGTCGAGGATGATCAGATCGGGTTTGAGTTCCCAGGCCCGTTCCAGGCCCTCGCGGGCGTTGCGGGCCAGGTGGGGCTCGTACCCGCTGGTCTCAAGAAGGGTCTTGAGAAACAGCCGGATGTTGAGTTCGTCGTCCACCACCAGGACTCTCTTCGCGGTACTGCTCATGGCATGCCGCCTAGCGTGCGTCCGCTGCCGCCCAGTCGGGATGGTTGATGCTCGCCACCGGGCAGGAGGACCGCAGAACGACCTCTTCCAGGGTGCTGCCGATCTCGGCCTCCTCGGGCGGGATGTCCTGCGAGTGGTGGGCCATGACCACCAGGTCGCCCTCCTTCTCCCGGGCGTACTTGAGTATCTCCACATAGGGCACGCCCTCGCGGCATTCCACCTCGAACATGCCGAACTCGCCCATCTGGGAGACGTAGCGCTTCTGGATGCGCTCCCTGGCTTCCTTGAGGCTCGCCTCGATCTGGGTCTGGGTGGGCTTGCCGCCCAGGTCGCCGGACTGGAGGTTCAGGGCATGGAAGATGTACAGCGGGCATCCGATGTCCTTGGCCGCCTTGAGGGCGAACTGGAAGGCCGCGTCGGCCGCCTTGGAGAAGTCCGTGCAGAAGATGATGTTGGAAAAGAGGTTCCAGCAGGTATTGCACGGGCGGTTGATGATCAGCACCGGGCACTTGGCGCGCTTGGCCACTTCGAGCATGGTGTTGCCCATGATGGAGCGGTGGCGTCCGCCGCCCTCGTCGGGCCGGGTGTTGGCTCCCATGACGATCAGGTCCACGCTCTCCCGGCGGGCGAGCCGCAGGATTTCGGTGGCAGGCACGCCCACGGCGGACTGGATGCGCGTCTTGTAGCCATATTGCTTGAGCTGGTTGTCATACGTGTTGGACAGTTCCTCCCGGACCCAGGCTTCGTAATCGTCGCCGAGGCCTTCCCTGTCGCCGGTACGGACATCCGTCACCTCAAGGCTGAACCCACGGGAGGGCACGCCGAGCACGTGAAAGAGGATAAGTTCCGCGTCCTCGCGTTCCGCCAGGTCAAAGGCGATCTTGGCCGGGCTGTCACAGACAGGAGTGCCGCTGGTTGCAAACAGGATCTTGTTAAACATGTCCTACCCCCTAATGCTACAATGTTCCGGGATTCGCTGGAAGCCGAACTCCCAGGCCACCCCTTCGATGAACTCGAACAGGGTATAATCCGTCTCGAATTCCATGATGTTCACCGAGTCTCCGAAGACCGAGTGCTTGAGCGGGCCGAGCCTGACAGGCATGTCGAGCAGGCTGTCGAGCTGGAAGAGCCGCAGCTCCTGTTCGTCGTCCCTGTATCGCCCGGCCAGGGTACACATGATGTTGAACCTGGGCTCGCCGGGGAAGCCGATCATCTCCACCCGTCTGACCAGCTCCATGTGCGTCAGCATGTCGGTGACGCAGCCGGATTCCGGGCAGCGGGCGCACTCGTCAAGAAGAGGCGGGATGAACACGCTCAGGGCCTGGAACTCGGGATAGCGGCCCATCATCGAGACGAAGGAGCGCAGGGTGTACCTGTCCTCAAGGCGGACCTTTCCGGCCAGCGCGGCCAGCGGTGTCGCCACTTCGGCTCCCGACTCCGAGACGATGATCCCGTTTCTGGCGAGCAAGATGGTGTTCATGGTTCCTCTCCGTCCTCTCAGGGCACTACTTCCGGTGGCACTCGCCGCAGGTGACTGGCCCCATGGCCTCGTCGGTGTGGCAGGTGATGCACTGGCGATGGTAGGCGCGCATGAGAGGCGTTTCTCCATTTTCGGGGTTGACCGGATGGCAGGACTCGCAGGTCTCGCCTTCGCTCGAATACTCCATGTCCATGAGGCCGTCGTCGGTCCTGCCGTGATGGCAGACCACGCAGTCGTCGAGCATGGCCTTCTCGTTGTGGGCGTCGTGCTCGAAGGCGACCTGGGGCCGCTGAAGGACGCCGAAGGCATCCGCGGGCACCATGGTCATGTCGTCCTGCGAGAGGGCGGCCGGGGCCAGGTAGACGACCAGCAGGGCCGCGACAACGGCAATGAAGGCCAGGGTCTGTCTTATGTGTGTTTTCTGCATCTTTGGTCCCCCTTACATTCCTTCCGGCTTTTCCATGATCTCGTAGATGATGTCGCCCAGGAACCTCGGGTGCATGCCAAGCTCATAGTAGCCGATGATGTCGTCCAGGCCGCCGTGGCAGTTGTGGCACGGACAGACGATGGTATGGACACCGGTGGCGGCCAGCTGGTCGGCCTTGGCCTTGTTGCCGGTCATGCGCACGTTCTTGAAGGGCGGACCGCAGTTGATGACCCCGCCGCCCGCGCAGCAGCAGTAGTTGTGCTCGCGGTTGGGGACCATCTCCACGGTCTCCTCGCACAGCATGCTGGTGACCTCGCGCAGCTTGTCCATCAGGCCGCGTCCGCGGATGATGTTGCAGGGATCCTGGATGGTGACCGGGCCTTCGAGCTTCTTGGGGATCTTGATCCTGCCTTCGGTGAGCAGCTCCCAGAAGAACTCCACCGCGTGGACCACGGGCACAGGCATGTCGGCATAGCCGAGCCAGCGGTTGCCCATGTCGTAGATGGAGCGGAAGGCGTGGCCGCACTCGCCCATGACGATCTTCTTGACGCGCAGCTTCTGGGCGGACTCGAAATGGGAACGCTTGAGGCGGCCCATGTTCTCGAAGTCGCCCACGAACATGCTCATGTCGCTGTTGTCCCACCCGGGGGTGGAGGGCATGGTGAAGTCAACGCCCGCCACATGCATGATGGCCGCGGCCTGGTAGATGAGCTGGGTCCGGAACTTGGGCTCGGGACCGATGACCGAGTAGTAGATTTCGGCCCCTTCCTTGTCGAGCGGGATGCGCAGGTTCGGGAACTCGTCCCTGGCCTCGTCCTCCTGCCACTGGAGGCTGTCTATCCACTCGTCGTCCTTGACCCACATCTGGTTCATGGTAGCGGCGTGGGAGTGGGAGGTGTCCCGGATATACTGGGGCACCACGTCCAACTGGTAGCAAATGCGCCGCATCATGGACATGGCGTAGCCCGTGTCGATGCCGATGGGGCAGTAGTGGGCGCACCGCTTGCAGAGGTTGCACTCGGTGTAGGCTATCTGCGCCATCTCGTAGATGCGCGACGGCTCGACCCTGCCCTTCTTGTTAATCAGTTCGTAGATGGTCTCCGTGGTCTTGCTGACCGGGGAGTAGCTGGGGTCGCTGTCGTGGGAGACGTAGTAGTGACACGCCTGGGCGCACAGGCCGCAGCGCATGCAGGTTTCCTGATACGCCTTGAGCTTGGCCCCGGCCTCTCCCTTGAGCACCCGGGTAACGACTTCCTCGATCCGCTCCGGGGTGAGACTGGCAACACCCGCCGCGAGCCCCGGGTCGTCTATCAATCTGTCCGCTATCTGACTCATTGTCTTGTCCTCGTGTTGCTGTGGTTGGATCGGCCGCTACCAGTCGCGGACACGGCGCACGCCGCCGAACTCGGAACCCATGTACGACCGCGTGAACACGGCGAAGAGGGCGTGGCTCAGGCGGGTGAACGGAATGAGCGCGATGAGCAGCTCGCCCGAGAGTATGTGCAGGATCGTCATCAGCAGGGAGGGGCCGATCTGGTGATAGGCCAGCACGCCGGTGACAAAGGGCATCGCGACCAGCAGCAGCGCAAACCAGTCCTTGGCCCGGGTCACGTTCCTGACATGGGGCAGCGCGAGCCGCCGCACGGCAAACACGACACAGGCCCCGATGACCACGAAACTGATGATGTCGCCGGTCGTGTCCGAAAGGCTCCACCAGCTGATGCCAAAGGCGGTGTCCCAGAAGACCACATGGGCGCCGAGGAAGATGGCCACCAGGAAGAAGCAGATGTGGAAGGCGAAGGTGGCGATGGTCATGAGCGGATCGCTCTTCCAGCCCAGGGTGCCAAAGGGCACCAGCCAGTGGAAGATGGAGCGCAGCGAATAGGGCAGGCTCATGTAGGCCAGGGAGGAGCCGTCCTTGGCCTTGGCCAGGTTGTACATGCTCACCAGTCGGTAGATGGAACCGAAGACGAACACGGACCAGGCTATCCAGGCCAGGGGACCACTGACGAAGGTGTAGATTTCTATCATGGCTTCCTCCACCTAGAACCTGGCCACATCCGCAACGATGCGGACACAGCTGTTGTTTTCGATGGCCCGGATGAGCACCTTGGAGCCGTCCTCGCTGAATACGGGCGAGAAGGCGCGGTCGAAGCTCTGCTCGTACGCCTTGCCGTTGACCAGCACATGGAAGCGGCCGCCCTTCTCGGTCACGGCGGCGGCGTTGGCACCGTCGGGCGAGAAGACCACGGGCCAGGCCATGTCGCTGGTGCCGGGCCAGACCCTGCCGTCCACCACGATGCGGAAGTTCCTGTTGTACTCGCTGGTCAGGGCCGCGGCGCGGCTGCCGTCCGGGCTGAGGACCAGATCCGTGACGATGGGGAAGGTCGCGTCCCAGGGCACGTTGTCGCAGGCCACGGTGAACTTGCCGAACCCGGTGGCCACCACGCCCCACAGCTTTTCGCCCGAGGCCGAATACTGGAGGCCGAGACACTGCACATAGCGCGGGTTCCAGATGAACTGGCCGTCGAGCGCCACGCCCCACTTGCCGCCGCTGCGCACGGGCGCGGCCACGCCGGCACCCTTGGGATGAAAGACCGGCTCCCAGACCTGCTGGAAGGTCTTCTGCCAGGGCCTGTCGTCCACGGCGATGGTGTAGTCGTAGGAGGTCAGCCTGGCCTGGGCGGCCACGCGCGCCCCATCGGGGCTGAAGGTCGGGGTGAAGAGGTTGACGTAGCGGCCGTCCCAGGGTTCGCCGTCCACGGCCACGCTGAAGACGCCCTTCTTGTACCCCTCGACATCCGCCTGTCCCAGCGAGATCACCTGGACCACGGCTGCGGTGCGCTTGCCGTCCGGGCTCAGAGCGTACTGGTTGGCGTTCTCGTAGACGGTTTCCCAGGGCGTGCCGTTGAGGGCCACGCTGTACTTGTTGTCGATCTTGGTCATGGCGGCGATGGAGGAACCGTCGCGGGTGAACTTGGTCTCCCAGACGTATTCCGCAAAATCGCCCCACGGCTCGCCGTCGATGGCCAGGGACCACTCCATGTCCTGCTGGCACAGGGCGGTCAGTCGGCCGTCAGGCGAGTAGCGCAGGAACCAGAGCTTCTCGAAGGTCGATTCCCAGACCTCGTCATTGGTCCGTACGGAGAACTCCCCGTCGCCCACCTTGACGATGGCTGCCAGGGTCTCGCCGTCCGGAGAGACGTAAGGCTCCTCCTGCCATTCATGATCCTGAAGAGGGGAGAGGGAATCAACGACCTTTTTGCGGCCGACTTCCCAATCCCATGAGGATATTCGTCCCATAGCACCCCCTTGTGTTGTGTCGCCGCTTGGGCGGCAGTTCGCCCCGTGCGGGGCTCCACTCCAACAATTGCGGGGGTCGATCGTCAGCGGGTCGTCCTGGCGGACCTCCCGGGCATGATCATCTGGTCCAAGCGGTCTTCAAGGTAGGCTGCCAGCACCGCCTCGATTGGTCCCTTGACCCAGGGGATGATCCGTATGCCCATGGCTTCGAACCCGTTTCGCACTGCGGTGCTCAGGCCGCCGCAGATGACGATGTCGACTCCCATGGTCTTGAGGTAGGCCGGAAGGGATGCCGCCCCGGCAGTGGGCAGCGCGGTCATCCCGCTACGGACCACACGTCCGTCTTCCAGCGTGTACAACCTCAATTCCGTCGCTGTTTCCAGCAGGGTCGCCACCCGGTTCTGATAGCCTGCGATACAGATATCCATAGATCCTGCGTTTCGTTTTACGACCATTGCTCATTCGCGGGCTGGCGACACTTCTCTTTGTGCACAGCCCGTACCAATGAAATTTATACTGTCATCCCTAAATGTTAACACAATCCAATCCGTTCGCACGGCACCCTTGTCGCATAATTTTGCTGCACTTGTTTGACCAATGTGCGTTATTTTGATGCATCACGTTGCAGCATCCTGCGCACCGTGTCGCGCGAGATGCCCAGCTCTCGCGCGGCCGCGCTCTTGTTGCCCCGGTTGCGCTTGAGAGCTTCGAGCACGGCCTGGCGTTTGTGGCCGAGCATGTCCACCGAACCGTCGCCTGACGAGCCGTCGCCGCCTGCCGGACCGCAGGGCGCGTCGGCCGGGGCCTGGGGCTTGAGGTATTCGGGCAGGTGCTCGGTGTGGATCATCTCGCCCGGGCAGAGGATGAAGGCGTACTCCACGATGTTCTCAAGTTCCCGCACATTGCCGGGAAAATCGTGGCGGAAGAGAATCTGGTGGACATTGGCGGACACGGCGCGGATGTTCTTGCCCTTGAGGGAGTTCTGCTGGCGGATGAAGTGGGAGATGAGCAGAGGGATGTCCTCGGGCCGGTCGCGCAGGGGCGGGATGTCGATGCGCACCACATTGAGCCGGAAGAAGAGGTCCTGACGGAACTCGCCCTTCCTGACCATGGTCTCCAGATCGCGGTTGGTGGCGGCCACGAAGCGGACGTCGGCAGCCACGGGCCTGACCCCGCCCAGGGGCTCGTAGACCTTCTCCTGCAACACGCGCAAAATCTTGACCTGGAGGGGCTGGGGCATGTCGCCGATCTCGTCGAGAAAAAGGGTCCCGCCCTGGGCCAGCTCCACACGGCCTGGCTTGTCCTTGCGCGCGTCGGTAAAGGCCCCGGCCTTGTAGCCGAAAAGCTCGCTTTCGAGCAGATTCCCCGGCAGCGCGCCGCAGTTGACGGCCACAAAGGGCTTGTCCCGGCGCAGGCTCTGGGTGTGGATGGCCCGGGCAAAAAGCTCCTTGCCTGTGCCGGACTCGCCGAGCAGGAGCACGGTGGAACTGGACTGGGCGATGGGCGGCAGGATCTGGAGGGTGCGGATCATGTTCGGGTTGTTGGTGCGGATGTCCTCCACCGAGTACCGCTCCTCCACCTTCTGCATCAGCTGATGGATGGGGGTCAGGTCGCGAAAGCTCTCCACGCCGCCCACCACCTTGCCGTCCTTGTCGCGAAGCGGCGACGAACTCAGGCCGATGGGTATCTTTTCGCCATCGGCACGCAGCAGAAAGCCGGACTTGTTGCGCACGGCCTGCCCGCTCTTGAGGCACGGCCGCATGGGGCAGGCCCCGTCGCAGACGCTGGAGGCGAATATCTCCCAGCACTTCTGGCCTACGGCCTCGTCCGGGGGGATGCCGGTGATCTCGCCTGCCGCCTGGTTGAAGAACGTGATGTTCCACTCCAGGTCCACCGTGAAGATGCCCTCGGCAACGGAATCCAGCACGGATTCGAGCGGAATGTTTCGCGGCAACCTCACCTGTGTCACCCAAGCCTCCCATGCGGGCCGCCATGCATCAGGCATGGTCCCTCGCCCGCACCCCCGGCATAGCAGAGTGCAGCAAAATACGCCAGTTGATTCCGCAGCGGTTTGCTGCGACCACCAGAATCCAGGCACCTTGCCTTGACAGTCAAAACTCTTGCGAATATGCGTGGTATCGTCAAGAGAGACAAGCGGTTCCACCGTGTGCACACAAGGAAGACACCATGCCCGACACCCAAAGACTGACCCAGCTCATCGTGGAATTCTACGAGCGCCTCTCCTCCTGGGAGCACTGCGTGGTGCGCGACACCGGGGTGACCCCCACCCAGATGCACGCCCTGGAGATACTGGGCAGCCACACCGCCCTGCGCATGAAGGAACTGGCCGAGCGCATGGGCGTGACCACCGGCACCCTGACCGTGCTGGCCGACCGCCTCGAAAAGGCCGGACTGGTCCGCCGCAAGCCCCACGAGGAGGACCGCCGCTCCTTCCTGGTGGAGCTGACCGAGCGCGGCCACACCCTGTATCGCGAACACGACGAGCTGCACACCCAGCTCACCCGCGACCTCACGGCCGGGCTCACCGACGACGAGCGCACGGCCCTGGGCGGAATGCTGGAGAAGATGATCCGGGAGTTCTGACGCCGGGCGGTGTTCAGTCGCCCTTGCCCGGGCCGAGGCTGGCGAGGATGAACTCGTCCATGGTCTCCGGGTCGGACTCGCCGATGAGCCGGTCCACCTCGCGGCCGCCGGAAAAGAGCAGGAAAGAGGGTGTTCCCTTGACCAGGAACCGCTGCATGGCGGTGTCCAGATAATCCTGGGAATAGAGGTAGCAGTCCAGGCGGTCGGCATGCCGCCTGGAGGCGTTGTCGAGCAACTGCGCCTGCTCGCGGAAGCGGTCGTTGCGCTTGAGAAAGGCGACGAGAAAGGGCCGCGTGCCGCTGCGCAGCTCCAGCTCGAAGGCCTGGGGTTTTATCGTCTTGACCATTACCGCCTCCCCGCAGTGCCGCCGCGCCCCTCCCCAAAGGAAAGACGACAACGGTGTCCCGACACTACCAGCCCTGTCGGCGCGGCGCATCATATCGTCACGTTAGAGGCGTTATAAATTCGTGATCAGGATCGGACGGGAATTGTCTGGCTGAACGTTGGAATAATCAAACATGGAGGCTG
>NZ_JASTWE010000046.1 GCF_030282845.1 Pseudodesulfovibrio pelocollis | reverse complement strand
TAAATTTTAACGGGAATATTGGCGGGAGTCAACCTTTGAGCATTTGCCACAACAACCCGGCCATCCAGGCTGTTGGAAGTGGAGCACGCTGCAATCTGCGTCCTGCTGGCATACGAGAACGGCCGCGTCAGCCAGGAGTCATCCGAGCGGAATCAGCCCGACCCTCACAATTGCCCCTTCCCGAGCAAACGCAAGTCGGAGCGGACTCCGGGACTGCGTAAGGGACGTGCCCCATGAAACCCTGCGCTCAATCGAAGCCAATGGAGCGGTGTGCGGTTTTCCTGGATACCGCCCCACTCCGAGGCGGCGTGGCACACCACTTGCTTTCACCTCCCAAAACAAGGAGACCCCGTCACAATTTCGACGGACCATCCGGCATTGCGGAGGAAGCCCATGCAGGTAGAGAAGCACCAACTGGCCCAGGCCCTGAGTCTCGTAGTCAACAGCACTCCAGAAGTCTGGGGGGAAGGCTATTACGGACGGCTCATGACCTCCTGCATCGGTGCGCAGGACTATCAGTACCCGGTCTTCGACTACGAATACAAGGACCGGCACATCCTCTACACCCATGTCCACAACACGGTGATCCGTTCAAGCCCCATGGATTTCTTCGAGTTCGGCGTGTTCAAGGGTGACAGTTTCAGGGCATGGATGAAGATCAACACCCACCCCGCGTCCCGCTTCTTCGGCTTCGACAGCTTCGAGGGGCTGCCCGAGGCCTGGCGTACCTGCAACCTGCCCAAGGGGCATTTCTCCACAGAGGGCGCACTTCCTGCCATCGACGATCCGAGGGGAACATTTGTCAAAGGCTACTTCAACCAGAGCCTCTTTCCCTTCCTGACCGACTACGAACGCAAGAACCGCATGGTCATCCACATCGATTCGGACCTGTGCTCCTCCTGCCTTTATGTCCTCATGACCATGAACCCGTGGATCGCACGCGGCACGGTCATCGTGTTCGACGACTTCGGGCCGGTGGACGAGTTCGCCGCCTTCCACCATTGGTACACCTCCTGCTCGCGGACCTGGAAAATCGTCGGCACCCGTACCGACCTCGTCAAATTCGCGGTGGTGGTCACCAACTGACCCGGTCCGGCGGGCTCCGATCCATCAAACACCTTGCCCCGGGTGCCCCTTACATGGTAGCCGCTTCCCATGTTTGATCTCTTTTCGCCGGAACGGTTGCAGCAATACGCCATCCTCGCGCCAGGGCTGCTGGTGGCCCTGGTCTGCCACGAAGTGGCCCACGGCTATGTGGCCTATCTGCTGGGCGACCCCACGGCCAAGTCCCAGGGGAGGCTCTCGCTCAACCCCATGAAGCACCTCGACCCGCTGGGCACGCTGGCCTTCTTCTTCGTCCATTTCGGCTGGGCCAAGCCCGTGCCTGTCAACTCGCGCTATTTCAAGAACCCGCGCCAGGGCATGCTGCTCACGGCCATTGCCGGGCCGCTGACCAACTTCATCCTGGCCGCGGCCTTTGCCACGGTCATCCACATCCTGATGACCATCGAGTTCGCCCCGGGCGGACTGGCCGAGAAGATCATCCTGCCCTCCTATCTCATCGCCCAGGCGGGCGTGTTCGTGAACCTGATCCTCGGCATCTTCAACCTGATGCCCATCCCGCCCCTGGACGGCAGCAACGTGGTGGCCTATTTCCTGCCACCGCAGATGGCCGATTCATATCTGGCCCTCGGCCGCTACGGCTTCATCATCCTCATCGGCATCATCCTGCTGGGGCGGTTCTCCGGCTACAGTCTGGTGGGCGGGGTCATCCTGCCCATGGTCTACGCCGGAATCCGGCTCCTCGGCATCCCCATGTAACCCCAACCACACGACACCATGAGCGAAAGACAACGCATTCTCTCCGGCATGCGGCCCACCGGCCCCCTCCACCTCGGTCACTACTTCGGCGTCATCGCCAACTGGCTCAAGCTTCAGGAGGAATATGACTGTTATTTCTTCGTGGCCGACTGGCACGCCCTGACCAGCGAATACGCAGACGCCAGACGGGTCAAGGGGTTCATCCCGGGACTGGTCAAGGACTGGATCGCGGCCGGGCTCGACCCGGAAAAATGCGTGATTTTCCAGCAGTCCATGATCAAGGAACACGCCGAGCTGTACCTGTATCTGTCCATGTTCACCCCCCTTGGCTGGCTGGAGCGCAATCCGACCTACAAGGAGGTCAAGGCCGAGCTGGTGCATAAGGATTTGAATACCCACGGGTTCCTGGGCTACCCGGTGCTCATGGCCTCGGACATCCTGATGTACAAGCCGTGCGCCGTGCCCGTGGGCAAGGACCAACTGCCCCACCTGGAGCTGGCGCGCGAGATCGCCCGCCGCTTCAACCACCTGACCGGCACCGAGGCCCTGCCCGAGCCAGCGGACATGCTGACCGAGGAGGCCAAGCTGCCCGGGCTGGACGGCCGCAAGATGTCCAAGAGCTACGGCAACTCCATCATGCTCTCCGAGCCCATCGAGGAGATCGCGCCCAAGGTGCGCGGCATGAAGACCGACGAGCGCAGGCAGCGCAAGTCCGACCCAGGCGACCCGGACGTGTGCAACCTCTACCCCTACCACAAGCTGCTGACCGATCCGGCCCGGCTGCCCGATATCTGCGAAGGCTGCCGCAACGCCACCTGGGGCTGCGTGGACTGCAAGAAGGTGCTCATGGAATCTCTTGAGCGATTCCTGACGCCGCTGCAGGAGCGGCGCGCCGCCTGCAGCGACAAGCGCGTGGCCGAGATTCTGGCCCAGGGCAACGAAAAGGCGCGCGCCTTCGCATCCGCGACAATGGGCGAGTTGCGCTCCATACTCAACTACTGATGGCCCAGCCTTGCAATTCTCCCGGATTGCATTAGGCTCGGGCTTTGTTCATCCATAAGCGACAAGGAGATTATGCATGACCGCCACACAAGGCAGCACCGTCAAGGTCCACTACACCGGCACCCTCAAGGAGGACGGCAGCCAGTTCGATTCCAGCCAGGGCCGCGATCCCCTCCAGTTCACGCTGGGTGAGGGCATGGTCATCGCCGGTTTCGAGAAGGCGGTCATCGGTAAGTCGGTCGGTGACACGGTGACCGTGGAGATTCCGCCCGAGGAGGGCTACGGCGAGCCCAACGACCAGCTGGTCTTCCAGGTGCGCCGCGAGCAGTTGCCGCCGCATGTGGAACTTGAGGAGGGCATCATGCTCGAAATCCGCACCGAGGACGACACCCCGGCCTATGTCCGCGTGACCGCCTTCGACGAAAACCTCGTCACCCTGGATGGCAACCACCCCCTGGCTGGACAGACCCTCGTGTTTGATATCGAGGTCGTCGAAGTAGCCTGATTCACACACTATTGATTCCAAAAGCCCCGCCTCATGCCCACCTCGGCACGGGGCGGGGCTGTCGATTGCAACGACACCATCGGGCAAGCGCGCCCAGACAGGATGCGAGCAATGAGCATATCCAAACGATGCTGTACCATGACCCCGTTTCTGGTCATGGAGATACTGGAGGCCGCCCAGGCCATGGAGCGGTCCGGCCGCTCCATCATCCACCTCGAGGTGGGCGAACCGGACTTTGACACGCCAGACTGCGTCAAGCGCGCCGCCTGCCGCGCACTGGACAACGGTCACACCCACTACACCCACTCCCTGGGCCTGTTCGAACTGCGTGAGGCCATCAGCGAGGACTACCGCGCCCGCTACGGCGTGACCGTGGACCCGGCCAACATCGCCATCACCCAGGGCACCAGTCCGGCCATGCTGGCGGTCTTCTCGGCCATCCTGGAGGCGGGCGACAAGGTCATCACCTCGGACCCCTGCTACGCCTGCTATGACAACTTCATCACCTTTGCCGGGGCCGAGCCGGTCAAGGTGGTCACCAGCGAGGACGACGCCTTCCAGTATCGCGTCCCGGCCATTCGCGAGGCGCTGGACGACAAGGTCCGCGCCATCCTCATCAATTCCCCGGCCAACCCCACCGGCACCCTGCTCCCGGCCGAGCGCATGCACGCCATCGCGCAGCTGGCAGAAGAGAAAGGGCTGTGGATTCTCTCGGACGAGATCTACCACGGGCTGGTCTACGAGGGACGCGAGCGCTCCATCCTCGAATTCACGGACCGCGCCTTTGTCTTCAACGGATTCTCAAAGCTCTACGCCATGACCGGCTGGCGGCTGGGCTATGTCATTGCCCCGCCCGCCTTCATTCGCACCCTGCAGACCGTCTGCCAGAACTTCTTCATCTCGGCCAACGCCATGTCCCAGTGGGCCGGGCTGGCCGCCCTCAAGGAGGCCGGGCCGGACGTGGCCCGCATGGTGGCCACCTACGACACGCGGCGCGTGGCCATGCTCAAGCGGCTCAAGGACATGGGCTTCGCCATCAAGCACGACCCCACCGGGGCCTTCTACGTCCTGGTCAACATGCGCCATCTGGCGGCCCGGTTCGACGGGTCGTCGCTCAAGCTCGCCTACGACATCCTTGAGAAGGCGGGCGTGGGCGTCACCCCGGGCATCGATTTCGGCGAGAGCACCGAGGGATTCATCCGCTTCTCCTACGCCAATTCCCTTGAGAACATCCTTGAGGGCATGGACCGCCTGGAGCGCTACGTGAAGGAACACCACGCGGGCTGACCTGCCCGGACACATCGGACGCGAAAAGGCCGCCCTACCCGTTGCGGGAGGGGCGGCCCTTTTGCGCGCGCTCGGCAGGGGTCAGCGCTGGATGTCCAGCTCGCGCTTCTTGGTGTAGATGTAGCGGACCATCTCGTACTCGAAGGGTGATCCGGTCTGGTGGTAGCGGAAAGGCACGTTGGCCCGCCGGTTGATCGTGCGCACGGTCATCTCGGCGATGGTCGTGTGCCAGGTGTTGCGAACACCCGCCAATCGGTACACCTGGACCATCTCAAGATACAAAAGCAAGGTATCGCCGCCAAAGCCCACGGTGTCGCGCAGATTCGACGGCCCGAAGCCGGGCATGACGAAATACGGCCCGTTGCCCACCCCCCAGAAGCCCAGGGTCTGGCCCACGTCCTCGTTCTGGCGCTGGAGATGGGGCGCGCCCGAGGCCACGTCCATGATCCCGAGCAGGCCAAAGGTGGAGTTGATGAAAAAGCGCGAGGTGGTGACAGCCCCCTTGCGCACCTTGCCCTGCAGGATGCAGTTGACCAGCACTGGCAACTCGTTGAGATTGTTGATGACGTTGGTCACGCCCTTTCTGGCCGGGGCGGGAAGCACGGTTTTGTACACGCCCACGGCCGGCAGCAGCACATAGGTGTCGAGCCCGGCGTTGAAGTCGTATATGTGCCGGTTCATGGGCTCCCAGGGGTCGTAAACCTCCATGAAGTCCAGATCGTTGTTCCCGGTTTGGGGCCAGTGGTTGACCTCGGTGCGGAACGCGACCGGCTCAAGGGTCAGGGCGGGGTCGACCCGCTTGGTCACGGCCGCGCCACAGCCGCCCAGGACCAGGACGAGGGCCACGGCCAGCAGGCCGACAACGACGGGACGCAGGCGCGCGTTCATGGCTTCACCATGGCCAGCATGGCCTCCACAAAGGGGGCGTACATCATGTTGCCGCAATGCCCGCCCGTGGGATAGAGCTTGGCCCGGTCGCCGAACACGCTCCTGATGAAGGCAAGGTCGTTGTCGTTGAGAATGACGTCGTCGGTGTTGCCTATGAGCATGATCTTGTCCGTCTCCATGAGATAGGAGCGGATGTCGTACAGGCTGGACTGACGCATCATGGTATAGCGGTCCATGGACGGGTCGAGATACTGGAGGTACGGCAGCAGGAACTCGTCCATGTAGTTCTCGAAGCTGATGTCAAAGACGGCCTCGGCGTAGTCCATCAGCGGCTTGCCCTTGGTCAGGGGGTACTCGTCGGGCGGCACCACATACCCGGCCTGCAAGCAGACATCCGAGGCAAAGATCATGGACGAGGCAGAGAGGCGGAAATCAACACCGATCAGGGAACGCAGGTCCACATCGTCCATGTTCACGCGGGTGACCATCTCATAGAGAAAGTTGTCATCCAGGTCGGTGATGTCGGCGTCGCGATAGTAGTGGGAGAAACGGGTGATGAGGCTCTCGATCTGCTCGCGCACCGTGACCTCGCCGAGGTTCTCGGCCGTCAGCCACGAGTCGAGCCGCTTGACCGAGTGGTACAGGCTCACCGGCGGGTTGATCATCAGCACCTTGCGGAAGCCGAAGTCCCCGGTCTCGGAATCGCGATGGGCGAGAAAGGCGGCGTGCAGCGCACCCAGGCTGTAGCCCGCCACGGAGTAGCCGCTGACGGGCCGCTCCGCCTCCACCACCTCCTTGATCCAGAGCATGACCCGGTAGAGATCGTCCACGTCGTGGGGCACATAGCCCGGCGCGCCGTGGCGCGAGGCGCTGATGACGAAGTTCATGTGCGTGGGCGAGGACAGGGCCACCACATGGAACCCCGCGTCGTGAAAGACCTGGGTCAGAAATCCCATCTTGATGGCGTTGTGCTCGGCCCCGGTGCCCGCGATAAGGAAGATGAGCGGGGCCTCGCCCTTTTGCAGGGCCGTGCTGTAGTACATGTCCGCGCTGTAGGAAAAAATGTCCGGCACCTTGCGCCCCTCGATGCGGATGGCGCGCAGCTTGGGCTCGACCGGATTGGCGGGCCGGTATATCTGGTCCGGCGGCGTGCCGTAGACCGTGGCCTGATAGGGGTCGGTGTAGGGATAGCGGTAGTCCGCCGCCACCGGGGTGGCGGCGCAGAGCGCGGCTGCGAAGAGCGCTGCGGCGAACAGGACTGCGGCCGATGGACTCATGGACGCTACCGGGTTGATTGTTTCCTCAAGGGGCCGGGATGCAATCGTCATACCTACGCATATTGCCCGGCCATGGCAAGGGCGGCGGCGGTCCCGGCCGGGCCGCAAGAAAAAGAGGAGCCCCCGCTGGAGGCTCCCCGGAAAAGACACCGGCAGGAGCCGGTTACGGAATGACCTTGACGGACTCGGCCTGGATCTCGGTGTACATGAAGTTCTGGTCGATGCGGCCGACCACCTCGACCACGGCACCAGCCGCGTCAAGCCCATCAAGGGCGCCTGCCGGGGTGAAGACCAGCAATTCGCCGGTCTCGTCGGCCATCAGGAATTCGTCGGACTTGATCACCTTGACCACCCGGCCGGTCAGGACCACGCGGGTGTCCACACCGGACGCCTTGGCCTGGGCAATGGACTTGGCCACAAAGGGACCGGTCGTCGCGGCGGCGGCGGAACCGGCGGGCTGGGACAGCTCGGCCGAGATGGCAACGGTGGCCACCAACAGCGACAGGGCGAGAACCATACCTACGCGCAACATGACGATACCCTCGGTTAGAACGAATTTTCAGGTTCAGGGCCATGGCCCTTTGACCTATTCATACCACAGCGATAGCGAAAATCCATCCTTTTGCACTTCTTCAATATATTGAATTAACAGAATTTTTGAGATTATACCATATTTTGATTGATCGCTCAGTCAAGCTCCTCCCCGAAGCAGGCTACCGGAACAGGCCGACAAACTCGCCGTAGCCCTCGTCCTCCAGCGACTCCAGAGGCACGAAGCGCAGGGCCGCGGAGTTGATGCAGTAGCGCTGTCCGGTTGGCTGCGGACCGTCGTCGAACACATGCCCCAGGTGCGAATCGGCCAAGCGGCTGCGCACCTCGGTACGGGGTGCCAGGAGCCGGGTGTCGCGCCTCCCGGTCACGGCGGCATCGACCAGGGGCCGGGTGAAGCTCGGCCAGCCCGTGCCCGAGTCGAACTTGTCCGCAGACGAAAACAGCGGCTCGCCGGACACCACATCCACATAGATGCCGGGCCTGTGGTTGTCCCAGTACTCGTTGGCGAAGGGCGGCTCTGTTCCGTCGCGCCTCACCACCTCGAACTGAAGCGGGGTCAGCATCTCCCGCAAGGCGTTGTCGTCCGGCCTGGCATACGCCCTCGCCTCACTGTCCCGGCCTTCCGCCGTCTGCCCGGAGCCTGAGACCTCCCTGCCCCAGGCCTCCCGCAGGAACCTGTCGCGGCCGGAAAAGGCGCGGTAGGTCTTGTAACGCAAGGTATTGTTGGCGGCGAAGTCCTGGTGGTACTCCTCGGCCTCGTAAAACGTGGTCAACGGGAGCACCGGCGTAACCACCGGCCTGTCGAACCGGCCCGAGGCGTCCAGCGCGGCGCGCGATGCCTCGGCGATCTCCCGCTGCCCCTCGTCGTGCCAGAAAATAGCCGAGGTATAGTGCGCCCCTCTGTCGCCAAAGGAACCGCCCGCGTCCGTGGGGTCGAAATGGCGCCAGAAGTGCTCGATGACCTCGGCGTAGCTCACCCGGTCCGGGTCAAAATGGACCTGCACTGCCTCGCGATGCCCTGTCCGCCCTGCGGACACATCCTCGTATGCGGGCGCGGCCTCACCGCCGCCAGCATACCCGGATACCACCCGAATCACCCCGGGCAGCCGGGCCATGTCCGCCTCCACACACCAAAAGCAGCCGCCGGCAAGGGTCGCTACCTCGACTCGTCCGTTCGCGCACATATTTGCCTCCGCTGTCATTGCCGTTTCACCTGATTCCATGACCACAATTCCAACCCCGACGCCTGCGGCTTGCCATATGGCGACCACAGCCGTGACCACGATCGCCAGCAGTACAACCCCCAAAGCCATGAACAGCGCCCTATGGCCCACTCCCCGCCCCCTGCCCATGCTCACCTCACTTGATGACAATGAATACTATTCTTCATTTGATCAAGATAGGCATCACCGAACCGCCTGTCAACGCGGCCCCTCGCGCGATGGCGCGGTAACGCGCAAGGGCCGGACCGCCATTGGCGATCCGGCCCTTGCAAGTACGCTGCCGGGCATTGATGGTGTGTCATCCGTCAAAGGCCCCAGAGGTGACGAACACAGCTACACCGGGTGGGGGGGGCGGGCAGAACGGACTATCTGACTCGATTCAGTGTGCCCTTGCCCCCGAAGAGATCGTCCAGATAGCGATTGTCGCCGGGCTCGTCGAAATAGCCGTCAGTCACCGTCACTACAGGCCCCGTTTCCAAAAGCTCACTCACAGTGACGAACTCGTAGCCGAGCCGCCGCAATTCCGGCACCAGCATGGGCACCAGAAGCTGCGTCTTCTGTGGCACGGAGTTGGCGTGCATCAGGATGATCGCCCCGGGCCGCACCTTGCCCAGATTCCACTGCACCAGTTCGTCCACAGTGCGCTCAAGCTCGCGCTGTTCGCCCTCCACGGACCATTGGATCATGGGCAGGCCCATGGCCGCCAGCACATCCCCGGTCCGGGGGCTGTTGCGGCCGTAAGGCAGACGCATCAGCCGCAGGGAAGGCTGCACCCGGCCCATCTCGCGGCCGAGACCGTGCGCCCTGGCCCGCGCCGCGAGGGACTCGTACAGCAGTTCATACTGGGCCTGGGTCCACGCCATCTGCACCCGAATTTCGTCATCGTCCATCAGGGCCAGATTGCCATGGGTCCAGGCGTGATTGCCCAGCTCGAAAAGCGGGTCGGCCATCAGTTGCAGGGTCTTTTCCGGATGGCTGCGCATCCACTTGCCCCCGGCGAAGAAGGTCGCCTTCACCCCCTGGCTGCGCAAATAGTTGACGATGTCCTTCTGATACCCGGAAAGGTACGGCGCGCGCTCGCAAAGGTCGAAGGTCAGGGCCACCACCTTGCGCCCACCCTCGGGCTGCACGCTGGTGATCACCTGCCGTCGCTCCGGCGGAAGATGCGGCAGGACACGCACCGGACTCGTGCGCAGCGGCGGCCGAATATCCGGCTCCGGCAGCTCCGAGTGCGCCAGATCGCTGTCCGACCCGGCCAGTTGCTCGTCGAGCCAAAGGGCGCGCAGCAGCTCCCCGGACCCAAAGGTCTGGGACTTGCCCGAGGAACAGCCGCCAATGAGCAGAACCGCCGTCAACAGGACCGACGACACCACACGAAATGCATTCATGAGCAACCTCCAGGTTGACAGACCCATATGCCACCCGGAAGACCCTTTCAATGGGCGCGATCAACGCCACGACACCCCGCCAGGAAACCCGGCACAGGCCGGACCACGCATCAACGCCCCCGGCACATTCGTCCGGGGGCGTTAGCGAAACATCCGGCACGACCCGAGAATCAGACCCGCAGGTCCAGGCCGGTGAAGGTCGTGGCCCCCTGCTGGCCCAGGACCATGCCTCCGCCCGAGAACATGGACGAGGCCGAGGCGTTGGCCTCGAACCAGATGGACATGCTCTGCAGGCTCAACTGCTGGCGCAGTTCGGCGTTGGTCAGCTTGCGCTCGGCCAGACCGGTCAACTTGCTCAGCTGCACACCCTCCGCAAACTGCTCGGCCATCTTGGGATTGTCGATGAAATACTTGTCGATGGCTGCCTTGTCCGGGTGATTCCTCTGGGCCGTCACCGCGCCCGTGGCGGCGTCCAGGCTCAGCTTGATGTCGATGGAGGTGTCCACACCCAGAGCCTTCATGTCCGCCTCGAAGCGCTCTGACCACGCCTTGTTGCGGCTGTCGCGGTAGTCGAACACGTCCTGGAAGGTGAGCTTGGTCCCGTTGGATTTGGGGATGTTGGCCAGGAGCGACTCGACGTACTCACGCGCCTGGGACATGGCCGAACCCGAGGCGGAGGCCGTGCCGCCCGAGGTCTGCGCCTTTTCCGCGGCCTCGGCCTCCTGCCGCGCCTTGAGCATCTGCTGATAACTGTAGCCGTACCCGGCGGAATCAATCGATTGTGTGGACATCATGGCCTCCTTGGTTTCCGCATTGGCCCACGGGAAAAATCTGCATGCTCCCGGACCACCAGCATGAATCATACCAGCGAACCGATTGCGCAACGCGCCAAGACCATGCTACATTTCCACCAGGAACCACCACGCCGGACAGCAGGGGGAAGGACATGGCAGAATCGGAACTGACCGTCAAAGGCTTCGACCTGAGCCGGATACGCAACCGCAACGAAAAACGCGTCGCCAAACTCATGCCCGAAATCCTCGACCAATATTACGAGGACTACGTTTTCGAGCAACTCGACATCGAGGACATCTACGCCTTGACTCTCAACCTCTTGCCCGCGCGATACGTCCAGCGAGGCTCCATCATTCTCTCCGACCGCATCTCGGACTTCGTCATCAAAAGCAAACTCCGCGAAGCCACCGAAAGGGTGCTGGAGCATCCCACCCGGTCTGACTGACTACGCCCCCCGCAAAGAGCAGTCCAAAAAGATTCGAGTGCTAGGCGCGGAAAGAGGCCCAAGCCCGACGCGTAGATGACCTACGCGAGGGTTTGGGCCTCTTTTCGCAACGACGCAATCGGGCCTTTATCGCTTCTCAGGCTTTATCGCTTTCCAATCTTCTCCATGGGGATGGCGAACATGAGGAGCGCGGGAATGACGAAGATGGTGAAGACCGTGGACAAGGCCAGACCGCCCAGCACCACCGCGCCGAGGCCGCGGTAGAGCTCCGAGCCGGGGCCGGGGGCCACGGCCAGGGGCAGCATGCCGAAGAGCGAGGTGGTGGCCGACATGTAGATGGGCCGCAGCCGGGTGCGCGTGGCGTCCAGCACCGCCTCCTTGTAGTCCATGCCGTGTTCGCGGACGTTGCCCAGCGACTGGTGGACGATGAGGATGGCGTTGTTGACCACCACGCCGATGAGAATGACGAAGCCGAGCATGGTCAGGATATCCAGCGGCTGGGCCGCGATGAACAGGTTTTCGAGCTTGAGGCCCAGGAACCCGCCCGCGCCGGCCAGAGGGACCGTGAACAGGATGATCAGCGGGTACACGAAGTTGCCGAACAGGGCGGACATGAGCAGATAGGTGATGACCACGGCCAGCATGAAGTTCCATTGCAGGGCCTGGCGGGTCACGGTCAGCTTGTCGGCCGCGCCGGAGAGGCGCACCTGGAGATCATCGAGCAAGCCCATCTCGCGCACTCGCGGAATGAGCGTTTCCTCGATGATTTCCATGGCCTGCTGCAGGGGCATGTCGGCTGGCGGCGTCACCTGGAGGCTGACGGTCCGCTCGCGCTCCAGGTGGCGGATCTGGTTCATGGAATAGGCGCGCTCGATGGTGGCCAGCGAATCCACGGGCACGGCCCAGCCGTTGGGCGTGGCCACCAGGGCGTTGATCAGGTCCTCGGGAGTGGTGATGTCCGTGACCGAGCCCTTGAGCACGAGGTCCACCTTCTTTTTGCCGTCCTCCTTGAAGTCGCCGATCTTGCGGCCGTCGAGGATGACATCCACGGCAATGCCGAGGTCTTCGGTGGTCATGCCCGCCGCCCGGACGCGGTCGCGCTCGGGGATGAGCCGCACCTCGGGATAGAGCAGTTCCAGCGACGGCACGGGCCGCACCTGGGAGCCGGGAATCTCCTGCATGGTCATGCCGAACATGGTTCCGGCGGCCGCCACCAGTCGCTCAAGGTTCGGGCCGGAGAAGTCCACGTCGATGACGCGGCCCTTGCCCAGCCCCTGCTCGAAGATGGACGCCTGGAGAGACACGCCGAACATGCCCGGGATGGTGTTGATCATGCGCGAGAACAGCGGGGTCAGCTCGCCGCCGCGCTCCTCGTCCGTGGACACTGCGCCAAAGAGGTTGATGGTGGGCGCGGAGACGAAGAACATGTCCTTGATGCCCGGCAGGCCGTCCTTGTCCTGCATGAAGTGCGGCTCGCTCTGCTCCCAGATGTATTCGCCAAAGCCGAGCCGCTCCTCGTAGGAGAGCCCGGGCGGCGGAATGAGGATGGAGATGACGAGGTTGCGGTTGCCCTGGGGCAGATACTCCATCTTGGGGAAAAACGCCCAGGCGATGAAGATCGCGGCCGAGGTCAGGGCGGTCACGGTGATTATGCGGTTGCGCGGGCGGTCGATGGCCCTGTCGAGCAGGCCGATGATCATGTCCGAGATACGGCCGCCCAGGACGGTCAGCGGCACCAGCGCCTGCTTGAGCTTCGAGACCTTCTTGGCCGCCCCTTGGCCGGATGCCCCGGCCCCGTTGCGCCGTTCGGCCGCGCCGTAGAGCTGGCGGGCCAGCATGGGAATGACCAGCACCGAGACGCACAGCGACAGGATGATGGCGCAAGTGACGGCGATGGCGATGTCCTTGAACAGCTGCCCGGCCTCCTGCTCCATGAAGACCACGGGCAGGAACACGGCCACCGTGGTCAGGGTCGAGGCCACCACCGCGCCCCAGACTTCCTTGGCCCCGTCGTAGGCGGCGTCCACGGGGCCTTTGCCCATCCTGCGGTGGCGGTCGATGTTTTCGAGGATGACGATGGCGTTGTCCACCAGCATGCCCACGGCAAAGCTGATGCCCGCCATGGACACGACGTTGAGCGACCGCCCTGCCGCCGCGAAGATGATGAAGGAGCCGATGATGGAAATGGGGATGGCCACGGCCACGATGAGGGTGGACGAGAAGGATTGCAGGAAGATGAAAAGGACGATGACGGCCAGGACCGAACCGATGAGGATGTTGCGCTGGACCAGTTCGATGGCGCCGTTGATGTAGGGGCGCTGGTCGTAGACCCAGTCCAGCATCACGCCGTTGTCCTTGAGGATGGTGGCGTTGAGTTCGTCCACCACGTCCTTGACCGAGTCGGTCATGGAGATGACGTTGGTGCCCGGCTCGGGCTTGACCCCCACGGCCATGCCCGGCACGCCGTTGTGGAGCATGGCCACGTTGTGTTTCTCGTTGCCCGCCCGGACCTCGGCCACGTCGCTGAGCATCACCCGGAACTGGCCCGAGGAGGTGAGCACCACGCCCTCGATGTCCTCGGGCGTCTTGAACTCGGCCGGGGTGCGGATGCGGTAGTCGCGCCGCCCAACGCCGAGGTTGCCCGCCGAAATGGACACGTTCTCCTTCTGGAGGGTGGTGATGAGCTGGGGGATGGTCAGGTTGTAGGCGGCCAGCTTGACCGGGTCCACGATGATCTGCATCTCGTTTTCCCTGCCGCCGCCCACGAAGAGGTCGGCCACGCCGGGCACGCGCTCGATGTACTGGCGCACCTCGTCCTCGAAGAAGGTGCGGTAGGTCTGCACGTCGCGCGCGTTGTCGGGCAGGGTGCGCAGGACCATCCAGATGACCGGCGAGGTGGACGCGCCCGTGGCCGAGATGATGGGCCGGTCCGCATTGTCCGGGTACTTGGGCACTTCGTCGAGCTTGTTGGAGACGCGCAGCAGCGCGGTGTCCACATTGGTGCCGATCTCGAAGGTGAGGGTCAGCTCGGCCTGTCCGTTGTAGCACGAGCTTTCCATTTCGGTCAGGCCCGCGATGCCCTTGAGCACCTTCTCCTGCTCCTCGACGATGTCGCGCTCGATCTCGTAGGGCGTGGCCCCGGGCCAGGTGGTGGTCACGGTGATGACCGGCTCTGTCACGTCCGGCGAAAGCTGATAGGGCAGCGTCCGCAGAGCGATGGTCCCGAACATGACGATGATGATGACGCCGACCAGAACGGCGACCGGCTTCTCGATGGCGGCTTTGACGATATCCACTGATGCCTCCGGCTAGTTCTGCGGGGTGGCGGCCACTGGCTGGCCGGGATTGAGCCGCTCGTTGCCCTTGACCACCACGTCCATGCCTACCTTGAGCTTTTCGGACCTGACGCCCGCCATGAGCCCCTTGTAGCCGACAACGTGGACCGGCACGGCCACGGCCTTGCCGTCCTGCACGGTCCAGACCACCTGCTCGCCCCGGGCCACGATGATGGCGTCGCGCGGGACCACCAGGGTCTCGCCGCCCACGCCGCGGGGCAGGCTCACGCGCGCCTCCATGCCCTCGGCCAGGAAGCCGTTGTTGTCCACCCGGATTTTGACCGGGAAGGTGCGGGTGGCCACGTCGCCCTTGGGGATGACGGCAAAGACCTCGCCGGTCAGCTCGGCCCCGCCGGTGCGCACCATGACCGTGGTTCCGGGCCTGACCACGCCGTGGGCCTCGCTTGGCGCGTTGACCACCACGTCGAAGTGGTCGTCGCGGGCCACCTCGGCCACGGTGGAGCCCACGGCCATCCACTCGCCGCGCGCCACGGGCACGTCGATGACCACGCCATCAAAGGGGGCGCGGATGGTCTTCTTGTCCAGTTCCTCCAGCAAGATGCCCAGGTCGGCCTGGGCGGCCTCGACCTTGCTCTGCAATCCCTCGGCGGTCAGCCGCTTGGAGTCGAACTCGCCCTCGGCCACGGACCGGCTCTGGAACAGGGTCTCGACCCGCTGGTGATCCAGCCGGGCGAACTCGAACTCGGCCCGGGCCTGCTTGACCAGGGCGCGGGCGCGCCTGATCTGCTGCTCAAGCAGGGTCGCCGAAAGGACCACCATGACATCGCCCCGGCTGACGCGCTGACCGTCCTCCACCCGCAGGTCCACGACCTTGCCCACCACCTCGGAGGCCACCTTGGCGATCTCGGTGAAATACACAGTGCCGATGAACTCGGACTGGGGGGCCATGTCGCCCGAGGCCACCTTGGCCGTGACCACCGGGGACGGGGGACGCTCCTGAGCGTTTACGGGCGCGGCCAGGATGGCCGCCGTCAGAACAGACGCAACAAAAAACAAAATGATACGCATACTACCGTCGCTTGCTTCTTAAATTTTTCCAAGGCTTGAATACGGAAATCCAGATCAGTGCCACCAGCCCGGCCACCTGGACGGCTCCCCAGACGAAATTGAGGCGCTGGTTGGCGAGATAGGCCGGGTCGTCCAGGGCCGCGAGGCCCAGCTCGCCGGAAATGTTCATCATGGCCGTCTCCCAGGGGCCGAGGAAGAAGGTGCCGAACAGGATGGCCGCCACTGTGGCCACCCACTTGAGAATCAGCCAGCCGTGCCGGAAGAAGCCCCATCCGGTCAGCAGCGAATAGGCCAGCCCGGTGAGCAGGCAGCCAAAGGCCCCGGGTATCACGACCACGGCCATGTCCACATGGTGGATGGCCTGGTTCATGCCGTAGAGCACGCCGCCGTCGTCCACGCCGGCCTTGAGGAAATAGAGCATGAGCAGCGACACGCCGCCGCCGACCCAGCAGGCCACGGCCAGCAGGTGCAGCCCCTTGAGCCATCGCTGCCCGGTTCTTCCGATCATGACCGCCCCGCCTCCAGGGTCAGACAGTCCTCGTCCAGCCACGGCTCGACGATTCTCCAGAGCACCCGCTTGCACTGGTCGAGGTCGGGCTCGGGAATATGGGCGCAACACGCCTGGGTGCTCTCCATGGCCATGGACATGGTCGCATCCACCAGGCTGCGGCCCGCCTCGGTGATGAAGATGTGCTTGACCCGGCGGTCGCCCTCGCCCGCCTCGCGGCGGACCAGCCCCCGGCGCTCCAGGGCGGCGAGCAGCCGGCTGACACCGGTCTTTTCCTGGGAGAGGACCACGCACAGCTCGCCCTGGCTCAGGCCGTCGAACTTGTACAGCGGCAGGAGCGCCCGCCACTGCTCCACCGTGACCTTGATGCCCTCGGCCGCGAACCGGGCCGCCAGGCAGTTGGTCAGCAGGCGCGAGACCTTCCAGGTGAGGAATCCCAGGGACTCCCTCGGGTTGAGTCGATTGGTTGACATGGCGACGGTTGTATATGCAACAAACTTCATGGTCAACCGGTTTTTCGGGGGGCGGCGGGTTGCAATAATGGGCGTATGGCTTTACTGTCCGCGCATGGAACGATTCACCGCCGATCTGCACGTCCACTCCCGATTTTCCCGGGCCACCAGCCGAAACCTGACCATCAGGAACCTGGCCGCCTGGGGCCGCCTCAAGGGCATCTCGGTGCTCGGCACGGGCGACTTCACCCACCCCGAATGGCTGGCCGAAATCGAGGAACAGCTCGTTGACAACGGCCAGGGCCTCTTCACCCTGAGGAACCCGGGCGGGCTCGAGGCCGAGATCCCGGAGTTCGAGGGCGCCATCCCCGGCCGGGTCCGGTTCATGCTCCAGGCGGAGATCAGCTCCATCTACAAGCGCGGCGGCAAGGTGCGCAAGGTCCACAACCTCATTTACATGCCCGACCTCGCCTCGGCCAAGCGGTTCAACCAGCGGCTGGCCCAGGTGGGCAACCTCGCCTCGGACGGCCGCCCCATCCTCGGCCTGGAATGCCGCAACCTCATGGACATGGTCCTTGAGTGCCATCCCCAGGCGTTCCTGGTTCCGGCCCACATCTGGACCCCCTGGTTCTCCCTCTTCGGCTCCAAATCCGGGTTCGACTCCATCCGCGAGTGCTTCGGCGAATACGCGCCCGAGGTCTTTGCCATGGAGACCGGCCTCTCCTCGGACCCGGAGATGAACTGGACCTGGAGCGAGCTGGACCGCATCAAGCTCATCTCCAACTCCGACGCCCACTCGGGCGAGAAGCTGGGCCGTGAGCTGAACCTGTTTCGCGGCGAGATGTCGTACGAGGGCATCTATCGCGCCCTGCGCGGCGAGGGACTGGGCCACAAGTTCCTGGGGACCGTGGAGTTCTTCCCCGAGGAAGGCAAATATCACATGGACGGCCACCGCAAATGCGGCGTGGTCATGGACCCGCACGAGACCATGGCGCGCGGGGCCATCTGCCCGGTCTGCGGCAAACCCGTCACCGTGGGCGTGTACAACCGCATCCTCGAACTGGCCGACCGCCAGGAGCCGGTCAAGCCACAGGGCGCGCCCGACTTCGTCTCCCTCATCCCGCTGCGCGAGGTGCTGGGCGAGGTGGTGGGCACCGGCCCGGGCTCCAAGAAGGTCACGGCCCTGTACATGCGCCTCATCCGCGAGTTCGGCAACGAGATGGATGTCCTGCAACGCGTGCCGCCCGAGGACCTGTCGCGCCACTCCTGCCACCTGGGCGAGGCCCTGAAACGCATGCGCGAGGGCAATGTCATCCGCAAGGCGGGCTTTGACGGCGAGTTCGGCGTCATCCGCGTGTTCACGGACAAGGAGCGCGCCCAGATCAGGCACGGCGGCACCCTCATCGCCGTGGACGTGGCAAAGGACAAGGACGCGCCCACGGGCAAGGGGGCCGCACCGGCCGACGAGCCCGCGTGCAAGCCCCTGGCTGCCCCGTCCGAGGAAAAGCCAGCTGCGCCCAACGCGGCCCAGCAGGCGGCCATCGAGGCCGGACCGGGGCCGGTGCTGGTGCTGGCCGGTCCGGGTACGGGCAAGACCCACACCCTCATGGGCCGGGTGGCCCGGCTCCTGGACCAGGGCGTGTCGGCCCGGCGCATCCTGGCCCTGACCTTCACCCGGCGCGCGGCCCAGGAACTGCGCGACCGGCTCAAGGCGCTGCGGCCCGAGAGCGCCGAGCCGCCCCAGGCAGGCACCCTGCACGGGCTGTGCTTCGATTACTGGAAACACGCCTACAGCGAAACGCCCATCATCCTGCCCGAGGCTGCGGCCAAAAAGCTTTTCGCCGAGGTCAACCCCGCCTTTGCGGGCAAGAACCTCGACCACTACTGGACCAAGTACACTCTGGGCCGGGAGCGGCTGGCCGACCTGCCCGCCGACATGGCCGAGGCGCACATCAACTACGGCAACCAGAAAAACCACTGGGATCTGGTGGACTACACCGATCTGCTGGAATTCATGCTCGAACAGGTGGGCGCGCCCACCTTCCGCCTGCCCTACACCCATGTGCTGGTGGACGAGGTGCAGGATCTCACCCCCCTGCAACTGGCCGTGATCCGGGGCATTGCCGGGGCCAAGGGCCAAGGCGTCTTCCTCATCGGCGACCCCAACCAGTCCATCTACGGCTTTCGGGGCGCGACCAGCGATGTTGCCCAGCGGCTGACCGAGCTGTGGCCCGACATCAAGACCATCACCCTGGCCGACAACTACCGCTCGGGCCAGAAGATTCTCGACTGCGCGGCCGCGCTTTTCCCGGACTCGCCCCCCCTGCGCGCCAACGCGGGCACAGAGGCCGCCATCCATCTTTTCGAGGCCCCGGACGACATCCGCGAGGCCACCTGGATCAGCGACCGCATCAAGGGACTCATCGGCGCCACCAGCCACTCCATGGCCGACGCGGGCGATCAGGGCTGGTTCGCGCCCGGCGACATCGCGGTGCTGGTCCGCTTCAAGGCGCTCATTCCCCTCATCCACAAGACCCTCAAGCGGGCGGGCATCCCCTGCTCCACGCCCGAACTGGAAGGATTCTGGCAGGAGCCCCGGGTGGCCGCCATCCTGCGCGCGGCCGAGCGCTTCCTGGGCATGAGCCTGGGCAGCGGGGGCGAACCGCTGTCCGTGTCAACCACGACGACGGACGAGGACACGGCGGGCGACGTGTCCGTGGAGGTGCCGGACCACATCCTGGCCAAGGGGCCGGTGGGGCTGGCCGCCTACCTGAGCGACACCCCGCCCTTTGACCAGTTCTTCTGGGAGAGCCGACAGTTCAAGGAATTGAAGCAGGAGTTCGACCAGCGCGGCGGCTGGCAGGGGCTGGTCAACTGGGTCAGCCTCCAGAGCGAGCTGGAACTGGTCCGCCGCTCGGCCGAAAAGGTCCAGATCATGAGCCTGCATGCGGCCAAGGGGCTGGAATTCGAGGCCGTGTTCCTGCCCGCCTGCGAGGAGGGCATCCTGCCCTTTGCGGGCATGGACCTGCTCACGGCCAAGGTCACCCTCACCCCGGGCCGGGGCCAGCGCTTCCCCGAGGAACGCCGCCTGATGTATGTGGGCATGACCCGGGCCAGACGCAATCTCTTCATCAGCCGGGCCGCCAGACGGCAACTCTACGGCAGAACCCTCACCCTCCCGCCCTCGCGCTATCTGCGGGAGCTGCCCGAAGACCGGATGACCCACTCGGTGCTGGCCGCGAAAAAAGTGACCAGAGAGAAGCAGATCGGCCTGCTCGACTGAGGCCGACAAGACCCGACCGCACAGCAGCATCGCCTCAGAAAATGAACCGATACACTCCCCGCTCGTAAAGGCGGCACACCCCCCGGGCCAGGGCCCGGGACATCCCCACCTGCCGCAGGCGGCAGAAGACATGGAGCGGATTGAAGACATGCTGGCAAAACAGGCGAAACGGTTTCATGACCACACCCTCCGGCTTGGCTGTTCCATCCGGTGGCGATATTGCAAAGCCCATGCCCGCAGGGGATAATCCAGCCATGACCGCAGGCTTTAGCAGGCCCGCCACCCCCCTGGCGGAAAAAAACGCCCCCTGGCGCCGGCGTTCCGGCGGGGCCGCGCCTCCCTTCGCCCTGGCCGCGCCCTCCTTTGTCATCCCGGCGGGCGTGGCTGAAAACGCACGGTTCCTGGCCGATCACTACGCCGAGATCGGCCTGCTCTTTTTCGAGACCCGCGCCTGCCTCGCCTACACCGACGCCGATCTGCCGCCCGATCTGGCCGGGCTTCCCGTGAACTGGCACGTCCACCTGCCCCTTGACCTGCCCTGGGAGCGCGGACCGGACGCCGCCTGGGAGGCCATCGCCCGGCTCATGGACAAGGCGGCCTTCCTGCGCCCGTGGGCCTGGGTGCTGCACCCGCCCGCCGCCCCCGGACTGCTGGCCGACCTGGCCGGACGGCTGCGCCGACACTCCATTGACCCGGCAGACGTGCTGCTCGAAAACGTGGCCGAATCCGACCTATGCGCCCTGTGGGGCGAGGCCCGGGCCGAGGGATTCTCCGCATGTCTCGACCTCGGCCACATCCTGGCCCACGACCAGCATGCGGTCCTCGACCTGCCCGGCGTGTGGGAGGCCACGCGCATGCTCCATGTCTGCGCCCCGGGCCCTGACGGCCGCCATCTGTCTCTGACCCGACTCGACGACGCGGGCCGGGCGCTGCTTGACAGTATGTGCGCCCGCTTCCAGGGCCGCACCGTGACAATGGAAGTGTTTGACAAGACCGGGCTCTTCGAGTCCACTGCCCTCTTTGAAACGTGGCTGGCGCACCGGGAGGCGGAAAAATGATCACCCTGGTCCTTGGCGGCAACAAATCAGGAAAATCCGATTTTGCCCTTGATCTGGCCGCCAAAGAGGCGCAGCCGACCCTGTTCGTGGCCACCGGCAAGGCCCGCGACCTCGAATTTCGAGAACAAATCCGGCTCCACCGCCAAAGTCGCGGCCCCGAACTTGAAGTGGCCGAGGTGGACACGGGGTTGCCTCGGCGGCTCGGACAGGCTAAATTGACCTTTCCGACCGTGGTGGTGGACAGCCTGGACTACTGGCTCTTCGCCTGCGGAGAGGCAGGGTGCGAGGCGGAAATGGTCCGGGAATTCCTGGAAGTTCTCAAGGGTTGGAATGATGGCGAACTGGTGCTGGTCTCCTGCGAGGCCGGGCTTGGGCCGCTGCCCGCAGGCAGTGCGGTCCGGGCGTTCATACGGAGCCTTGGCGCGCTCAACCAGAGCGTGGCCGGCGCGGCCGACCGGGTCTTCCTGGTGGCTGCCGGGCTGCCGTTACTCCTGAAACAGGGATAGATTGTGGCACTCTTCAGACAGATGGACGAACAGGTGGAGCAGATGCTCCGTCTCTTCAACAAGGACGAGAACTGGCTCATCATCATCAACGCCGACCCGGACGCCCTGGGCTCGGCGCTGGCGCTGCGACGCATCATGGCCCGCAAGGTGAAGACCGTGGGTATCGCCCAGATCAACGAGATCAAACGGCCCGACAACCTCTCCATGATCCGCTACCTGCGCATCCCCACCAGAAAACTCATCTCCAACCTCGCCGCCCAATTCGACAAGTTCGCCCTGGTGGACTCCCAGCCCCACCACAGCCCGGAATTCGCGCCCTACGACTTCTCCATCGTCATCGACCACCACCCGGTGATGAAGGAGAACCCGGTGGAAGCGCCGTTCGTGGACATCCGGCCCAAGTACGGCGCGGTCTGCACCATGATGACCGAGTATCTCTACAGCATGAAGATCAGGCCCGGAAAACTGCTGGCCACGGCCCTGATGTACGGCATCCGCTGCGACACGCGCACCTTTGAGCGCGATTTCATCGACGCGGACATGTCCGCATTCAAGTATCTCAACAAGTTCTCGGACGCCAAGCTGCTCAACCGCATCAGCCGCAGCGAATTCCACCTGGACTGGATGCGCTATTTCTCGCGCGCCTTCTACAATCTGCGCCGCATCGGCCACGGCCTCTTCGCCCACTGCGGCACCGTGGACAACCCCGACATCCTGGTCATCGTCACCGATTTCTTCACCCGGGTGCACAACGTGCCGTGGGTGGTGGTGTCCGGCGTGGCCGACGACAAGCTGGTCTGCATCCTGCGCGGCGACGGCCTGCGCCGCGACATGGGCAAGATGGCCCAGTCCCTCATGAACGGGCTGGGCAGCGCCGGGGGCCACGCCCAGGCCGCCCGGGCCGAGGTGGACCTCTCTGCCCTGGACGGCGAGGACCCGGAAATCTTCATGCTCAAGCGGCTGGGCCAGGGCAGGAAATCGGCCATTCATCGGCTGTGACCGGATGCGGCGTTCTCCCGAAGAGCCGCGCCACTTCATCCACAGCGGCTGACACCGGCCGCCAACCCGCCGAGACCCGCCATGCCCCTCAAGGAACGCCTGCGCTTCGACTCTGACCCCGTCTACCTCATCGACGGCACGGCCCTCTTCTACCGCGCCTTCTACGCCCGCGCCGACCTCAAGCGCGCCGACGGGTTCCCCACCAACGCCATCAACACCACCCTGCGCGTGCTCATGAACATGCTGCGCGACGAGGACCCCGGCCACGTGGCCTTCATCATGGACGGCAAGGGCCCCACCTTCCGCCACCAGCTCTATGACCGCTACAAGGCGCAGCGCCCGGCCATGCCCGAGCCGCTGGCCCAGCAGATCGAGCCGGTGCGCCGGGGCGTGGAGCTGCTGGGCGTCCGGCTCATCGTCTCCGACGGCGTGGAGGCGGACGACTGCATCTGCTCCCTGGCCCGCAAATACAAGCAGGACCGGCCCGTAGTCATCGTGGCCTCGGACAAGGACCTCAAGCAATGCCTGGACCGCAACGTGGTCATGCTCAACCAGGCGGGCAAGGCCGAAAAGATCATCACCCTGGAGAGCTTTCGCGAGGAAGAGGGGATCGAGCCAGCCCAGTGGCCGGACTTCCAGGCCATCATCGGCGACTCGGCCGACAACATCCCGGGCATCCCCAAGGTCGGCCCGGTCACGGCCCGCAAGATCATGCAGACCTGCCCCACCCTGGAGGCCCTGCGCGACAACTGCGCCGCCCTGCCCGAGAAACTGCGCGAGAAGGTCGAGCCCGAGCTTGAAAACGTCTTTCTCTACCGCGAACTGACGCGCATGAAGGCCGACTGCTGCGACTTTCCCCTGGACCACTTCGCCCTTGCGCCCATGGACCTGGACGGCCTGCACGCCTTTCTCGACGAATTCGAGCTGCGCGGCCTCAAGCGCGATCTGCCCAGGCGGCCCGGCAAGCCGGGCAAACCGGCTCAGGCGGCCGCGCCCCCCGCAGGCGGTCAGTTCGCGCTCTTCGGCTCGCCAGCCGCCGCCCCGGTAGCAGACGACGAACCGCCAACCACCGAGGCGACAAGCACGGACGCCCTGCCCTCCCTGGCCGGGGAGGAAGTGGGCCTCGTCTTCGAGGACGACGCCTTCTTCGTGGGTGTCGAAGACCGCGAGTACCGCTACACCGGCCCGGCCGATGGGCTGGTCCGCGCCCTGGAGCATGCGGCCGTCGTGGCCACGCCGAGCGTGCAGGAGTTGCTGCGGGCCGACCCGGCCTGGGGATATCTGCTCTCGTCCCAGTGGTTCGACCTCAGTCTGGCCGCGTATCTGCTCGACCCCGAGGCGCGCAACTACACCTGGCCGCGCCTGCGCCAATCCATGACCCAGGATGGCCGCTCCGAGTTCGCCGAGGCGGCCGGGGAGCTGCATCCGCGCTCACGGGGGCTGGCCGCCCTGGCCTACATGAACGGCATCCGGGGACAAGTGGCCTCGGCCGACCTCGGCCCGCTGATGCGCGACCTGGAAATCCCGCTCATCCCGGTGCTGGTGTCCATGGAGCGGGCAGGCATCTTTGTTGACCTCGACGCCTTTTCCGGGTTCCTCGACGATGTCAGCCGCCAGCTCGACGCCCTGACCCGCTCCATCATCGACCACGCGGGCGAGCCCTTCAACATCCGCTCAAGCCAGCAGTTGGCCGCCATCCTCTTTGACCGGCTCGACATCAAGGCGGGCGGCAAGACCGCCACGGGCCAGCGCTCCACGGCCAACGAGGTGCTTGAAGCCATTCGCGGCAAGCACCCCATGGTGGAGGACATCCTCGAATACCGCATGCTCGAAAAGCTGCGCTCCACCTACCTTGAACCCCTGCCCAAGCTGGTGGGTGACGACGGGCGGCTGCACACTCATTTCAACCAGCTGGCCACGGCCACCGGGCGGCTCTCAAGCTCCCGGCCCAACCTCCAGAACATCCCCATCCGGGGCAAGTACGGCCCGCGCATGCGCGCCTGCTTCACGGCCGGTCCGGGCGCCATGCTGGCCGCGGCCGACTACTCGCAGATCGAGCTTCGGGTCCTGGCCCATTTCTCGGGCGATCCGGCCCTCATCGACGCCTTCCGAGGTGACGAGGACATCCACACCCGCACGGCCGCCCTGCTCACGGACAAGGAACCGGGCGAGGTGCTGCCCGACGAGCGGCGCAACGCCAAGACCATCAACTTCGGCCTCATCTACGGCATGGGGCCGCAGAAACTGGCCCGGGAGCTGGGCATCACGGTCAATGAGGCCAAGGCCTTCATCGAGCGCTACTTCGACAAGCTGGCCACCCTCAAGACCTTCTACGACACCATAGTGCACGATGCCGAGGCCCGGGGCTTCGTCACCACCCTGGCCGGTCGGCGCAGGCTGCTGCCCGAGCTGCACTCGCGCAACAACCAGCTCGCCTCCCAGGCCAAGCGCCAGGCCATAAACACGGTCATCCAAGGCTCGGCCGCAGACATCATCAAGATGGCCATGGTGGCCGCCCACAAGGACAAGGAGCTGACCACCCTGGGCGCGCGCGTCATCCTCCAGGTCCACGATGAACTCATCGTCGAGGCCCCGGAGACCACCATCCACCTCGCTGGCGAACGCCTCAAGACCATCATGCAATCCGTGGCCGACCTCGCCGTCCCCCTCAAGGTGGACCTCGGCGTTGGCCACAATTGGGCCGAGGCGCATTGATCGGATCAGGGATTTCTCGAAAACAATAAAGACCGCCCCCTTCCGGGAGCAAGACGTTTTCCATAAATTTTGATAAAATGGCTCCGAGTTAGTCGGGGCCATTTTTATTACTCAACTTGCTTTAAAAATCCCCGGTATGGTTGTTTACCTGCTGTAAATATGAAACTTTTCCTTGGATTGGTTTTTTTGGTTCGTACACGTATAAGTCAATTTTTACAGGTAGAAGCCAAAAGAGTCAGGCAACCAATTGCATAGACTGCGAACAAGGTATACAGAATATCCGAGAGAAGACAGCTTGACGGTTATCTCCTTGCAAAAGGAGGTAGTGATAATTGGATACTTCGGAGTATGGAACCTGCCAATAGATGTTTGGAAACCGAGGCCATGCAGGAAGGTGCAAAATGTATTGGGATAATGATGAACTAGAAGAGGTTTCAACGTTACAAAATTTCGTTGCAACTCAAAAAGAACTTGGACAATTTGGAATTGTTGTCAGGTTCCACCCGTACAATGACAAATATGCCCTGTGTGAACAAATTTGCAAAGATGGGATAGCTTTATGGGTTGTAAATATCCTTCTCCTGCGTGGTACTATAAAGGAAGGCTCGTTAATTAATTTCAATGACGCTGGCACGCATAAAGATACTGATGGAATGGTAAGAAATTATGGTGTGGCAGTGGCTGACGC
>NZ_JASTWE010000045.1 GCF_030282845.1 Pseudodesulfovibrio pelocollis | reverse complement strand
CAGCCAGGTCTTTTCCCATGTACAAAGGACACGCCGAAACAAAATAGACAAATAAAATCAAACCATTGCCGCTCTGCCAGGAAGCAAGACATTCCGAGTCTTCTCTTCGGCAACATTGCTGAGGCTAGGGCTCTAGCTTTTTACGGACACTCGAAGTCTTTTAGAAGTCAGCGATGGCCTCATGTTGACGCGGCTTGGCTTTCTTGCCGTAATTAATTCAAATATAGACTATTTTTTCTGGTCATGTGTGAAAACATGTGTTGATTCTGATTCCAGAATCACCAGAAACAATCGGCAACCCCCGAGTATCGCCAGAAGTAAGTCCCAGCCATGTTAGGAAGACACGGCGGGGACTAGGTTCTCGAATTCGCGGTGGGTCTTTTGGGAAAAGTTATCCCACCGGACCCCCTTTCAAAACTGTTTTGGTCTACGCCGCCTGGGAGTCTTACGGGCAAAGAAAAGCCTGACGGCGGCGTAGGGGGTCGCGCGGCCACCTACCGTGCGCCTCTCTTGAAAATTATCCATAAAGAACTTCGTCCCCCCGCTCATCCACCCCGTCTCCGCGCAGCGGAGCCCAAAAAAGTTTCGGAAGGGAGAAGGGATGGGGGGTCCAGGGGGGAAGGGGAGAAATGATCCCCAGACTGTTCAAAAAAAAGTTCGAGTGCAAGGCGCGAAAAACGATCAAGGCCGAAGCGTACTCAAAGTACGCGAGGATTTGAGTGTTTTGAAGCAACGCAGCAATCGGACGTTTTTGGACAGTCTGGAAAGGGTTTCCCTCTCCCCTTCCCCCCCCTGGCCACCGGAGGCCTGCGGCGTGCTTGCCATTGTGCATGCTTGGGGGCATGTTTGGGTGGTATGGATCATCTGCCCGGGACGTCTTGCGAAGAGCGTGAACACGCTGTCATGACCGCGCTGCCGCAGCTTGGCGGGGTGGAGTTGTTGCGCGCGCGGTATGTGACCCAGACCTTTTCGCGCCACTTTCACGAGGGGTATGCGCTGGGCTGCATCGAGGCCGGGGCCATGGGTTTTCGCTACCTGGGGCAGAACGTGGTGGCGGCCAGGGGGCAGGTCAACCTGGTGGTGCCGGGCGAGGCGCACGACGGCCACGGGGCCGTGTCCGGGGGCTGGGCCTACCGCATGTTCTACCTGCCGCCCGAGGCGGTGGCCGGGGCGGCGGGCGAGCTGCTGGCCCGGACGGGCCTGCCGGATTTTCGCATGGGGGTCATCGACGACCCGGCCCTGGCTGATCGAATCCGGCTCACGCATCATCTGCTGGAGCGGCCGCAGACCCCGCTCATGGAAAAGGAGACCCGCCTCATGGGGCTGCTGGCGCAGTGGATAGGGCGCTGGGCCGAGGAGCGCGGGGGGCCGCGCAGGACCGGCAGGGAGCATCGCGCCGTGGCCCGCGCCAGGGAGGTCATCCGGGAGGCTTACGGCACGGACCTTTCCCTCGCGGCCCTGGCCCTGGCGGCCGGGCTTTCGCCCTGGCATCTGGTGCGCGTCTTCGAGCGGGCAACGGGCGTCACTCCGCATGCCTATCTGACCCAGGTCCGGGCGGAGCGCGCCCGGCAGCAGCTGGCCGGGCCGGACCGCATCGCGGACATCGCCTGCGAGTGCGGCTTTGCCGATCAGGCGCACCTGACCCGGCTCTTCAAGCGCCAGACCGGTATGACGCCCGGCAACTTCCGCAAGAATCTTCAAAACTGATTTCGCAAGAATCTTCAAAACTGGCGGGCTGGGCGCGGCTATGGTCCCTGTGACAAGGAGACCCCATGCCCGCACATGTTCCTGAATCAGCCTCTGTTCCTGCTTCATCCCCTGTCGCCGCCTCTGCCTGCCTGGCCCTGGCCATGGTCCTGGTGGGCAGTTCGGTGGTGGCTGGCAAGATCATGGTGGCAGAACTGCCCGTGCAGTTCGCCTCGGCCCTGCGCTTTGTTCTGGCCCTGGCCATCCTCCTGCCGCTCCTGCGCCTGCGGGAGGGCGGGCTGCCCCGGCTGTCGCACCGCTCGTGGCTGGTGCTGGCCGGGCAGGCCCTGTGCGGCTCGTTCCTGTTCACGGTCTGCCTGCTGCACGGGCTGGCGCTGACCACCCCGGCCAGCGCCGGGATCATCACCGCCACCACCCCGGCCTGCATGGGGCTCATCGCCTGGATATTCATGCGGGAGCGGCCCACCCTGAAGGTCGGGCTGGGCATGGCGCTGTCTGTGGCGGGTCTGCTGGCCGTCAATGTGGTGTCTGCCCCGGGTTCCGGAGCGCCTGCGCCGCTGGTGGGCAACCTGCTGGTGCTCGGGGCCGTGCTCTTCGAGTCGCTTTTCTTGCTCCTGCGCAAGGCGGTGCCCGAGCCGCTCACGCCCCTGGCCGCGTCCACGGTGGTGTCGCTCTTCGGGCTGGCCTGGTTCCTGCCCGGGGCGGTGGTGGACCTGGTTTTCGTGATTCCGGCCTCGGGGGGCCTGGCTGGCGTATCTGTCACCGGCTGGCTCTCGGTGGCCTATTACGGGGTGTTCGTCACCGTGCTCGCCTATCTGCTCTGGTTCGCGGGCATCACCCGGGTGCCCGCTTCCACGGCCGGGGTGTTCACCGCGATCATGCCCGTGTCCGCCCTGGTTCTTTCGGCCGCGATTCTGGCCGAGCCAGTTGGCGTGCCCCAGTTGGCGGGCTGCGCCTGCGTGCTGGCGGGCATTGTGCTCATCTCGCGGCGCTAAGGCGAAGGCAAAGCAAATCGGGCCGACAACGCATCGCGTCGTCGGCCCGGTGTGTTGTCGATTCCGCCTTGCGGTCAGACAGCGTATTTCTTCAGGTCCGCCTCGCGGATTTCCTTGCGTTTGATCTTGCCGCTGATGGTCTTGGGCAGCTCGCTCACGTATTCGATGATGCGCGGATACTTGTAGGGCGCGGTCAACTCGCGCACAAAGGTCTGGAGGGTCTTGGTCAGTTCCTCATTGCCCTCGTATCCGGCGGAGAGGACCACGGTGGCCTTGACGATCTGGCCGCGCACTTCGTCGGGCACGCCGGTGACTGCGGCCTCGACCACGGCGTCGTGGGCGACCAGGGCGGACTCCACCTCAAAGGGGCCGATGCGGTAGCCCGAGCTCTTGATCAGGTCGTCGGTGCGGCCCATGAACCAGAGATAGCCGTCCTCGTCGGCCCAGGCCTTGTCGCCGGTGTGGTACCAGCCGTCGAACTTGACCGAGGCGGTCTTCTCCGGCTCGTCCATGTAGCTGTCGAAGAGGCCGAGCACGGGCGAGTCGATGTTGATGCAGATTTCGCCTTCTTCGCCTTGCGGGACAGGCTGGCCGGCGTCGTCGAGTAGGGCGATGTTCCAGCCGGGCACGGGCTTGCCGATGGAGCCGGGCTTGGGGGTCATGAAGGGGAAGGTGGCCACCTGGAGCGTGGTCTCGGTCTGGCCGTAGCCTTCAAAGATGGGCATGCCAAGCGCCTTGTGCCAGGCGTGAAAGACCGAGTCGTTGAGCAGCTCGCCCGCGGTGGTGCAGTGGCGCAGGGCCGAGAGGTCGTACTTGGCCAGGTCTTCGCGCACCAGGAAGCGGTAGACCGTGGGCGGCGCGCAGAAGGTGGTGATGCGGTTGTCCGCGATGACGCGCAGCAGGGCGTCGGCCTCGAACTTGCCCCGGAAGTCCCAGACAAAGACCACGGCATCGGCCATCCACTGGCCGTAGAATTTGCCCCAGACCGACTTGCCCCAGCCGGTGTCGGACAGGGTCAGGTGGATGTCGCTCGGGGTCAGGTCGTGCCAGACCGCGGCCGTGGTGTAGTGGCTGTAGGGGTATTTGTGGTTGTGCAGGACCATCTTTGGCAGACCGGTGGTGCCCGAGGAGAAGAAGATGACCAGCGGGTCCAGGCCGCCGGGCGTGGCCGGGGTGCGCGGGCACTCGGGCGAGGCCTGGGCCATGATCGCCTCGAAATCGAGCCAGCCTTCGGCCGGGGTGCCGCCCACCTGGATGCGCAGGCCCAGGCCAGGGCAGTCGGGCAGGGCCGCGTCCACGCGCGCGGTGATGGAATCCTCGCAGATGATGGCCGTGATTCCGGCGTAGTTGACGCGCTGGACGATGTCCTTGGTGGTCAGCAGGGAGGGCGAGGGGATGGGCACGGCCCCGATGCGGTGCAGGGCGAGCATCGCGGTCCAGTATTCCACCCGGCGGTAGAGGATGAGCATGACCCGGTCGCCGGGCTTCACGCCGCGCTCCATGAGCGCGTTGGCCAGCCTGCGCGATGTCTGCTGGAAGAAGCCGAAATCGAGGTCGCGCCGGGTTCCGGCGTCGTCCACATGGATCATGGCGGGCTGGGCCGGGTCCTTGGCGTCGAGCACGTCGTAGGCGAAGTTGAAGTCGTCGGGGCAGTGGAGCCGGTAGTTGGCCAGCATGTCGGCGTAGCTGGAAAACGAGGGCTTGGTGTTCATGGCGATGCGTCTCCGTGAGTGCGTGTCAGAATGGGTGTCCACAGTCCTTGGATTCGACACTGGGGTCCGGGCGGGCCGAAATTTAACGACCAGCCCTAGAGAATCACGTCGATGAAGCGGGCTTCGCGTCCGTCCAGACCGCGCATGGCGTGGGGTGTGGAAGAGTCGAAGTAGACCGAGTCGCCGGGTTCGAGGATGAGCGGTTCGCCGCCCAGCCGCAGCTCGAGCCTGCCTTCGAGCAGGTAGATGAACTCCTGGCCCCGGTGGCTGGTCTCGGTCATGGTGTCGCCGTCCTTGGGCGGGACGCTGATGAGAAACGGCTCCATCTCCCGCCCGGCGAACTTGTAGCCCAGGCTCTTGTAGTCGTAGTCCTTGCGTCGGTCCACGGCGAACCCCTCGCCCTTGCGCACCAGGGCGTGGGACTTGAGGTGCGGCTCGCGGCCCGAGATGAGGGTGGTCAGGTCCACCCGGCACAGGCGCGAGACATCGAGCAGGTAGCCCACGGGAATCTCCACGGTGGCCGACTCGTATCCGGCCACGGTCTCCTCGCTCACGCCCAGAAGATCGGCCATCTCGCTGATGGTCCAGCCGATGCTCTCGCGCAGGCCGGTCAGCCGGGGCGCGATTTCCTTGTATTGCTCCATCTCTGCCTCCATGGGAAAAGTGGTGGGCGGGCCGTTGGCTTCAAGCCCCGGCCCGCCCGGTGTCAGCGGTGCGTCACGCGTCGGGCCACAGTTCGGCGGCCATTTCGCGCAGCTTGTATTTCTGTATCTTGCCCGACGCGGTCATGGGGTAGCCCGTCAGGAAGGTCACGTATTTTGGCGTCTTGTACCGGGCGATCTTGCCCCGGCAGTAGTCGATGACGTCCTCGGGCTCCATGGTGGCGCCATCCTTGAGGATGATGAAGGCCCCCACCTCCTCGCCGAATTTTTTGCTCGGCACCCCGGCCACCTGCACGTCGCGGATGCCGTCCATGGCGTAGAGGAATTCCTCGATCTCGCGGGGATAGACGTTCTCGCCGCCCCGGATGATCATGTCCTTGAGCCGTCCGGTGATGGACAGGTAGCCGTCCCCGTCCATGACCCCGAGGTCGCCGGAGTGGAGCCAGCCGTCGGCGTCGATGGCCCCCTCGGTGGCCTTCTGGTTGTTGTAGTAGCCGACCATGACGTTGTAGCCCCGGCAGCAGATCTCGCCCTGGGTGCCGCTTGGCACCTCGCGGCCGGTCTCCGGGTCCACGATGCGGATCTCCACCTCGGGCATGGCCTGGCCCACGGTCTCGGTCATCTGGCGGATGGAGTCGCCGATCTTGGTCTGGCTCATGACCGGGCTTGATTCGGTCAGGCCGTAGCAGATGGTGATCTCCTTCATGTTCATCCGGTCCATGACCCGCTTCATGACCTCCACCGGGCAGGGCGATCCGGCCATGATCCCGGTGCGCAGGCTCGAATAGTCGAAGCGCTCGAACAGGGGATGATCGAGGATGGCGATGTACATGGTGGGCACGCCGTAAAGGGCGGTGCACTTCTCCTGGTCCACGGCGGCCATGACGTCAAGGGGCACGTAGTCCTCCAGGATGACCATGGTCACCCCGTGGTTGACGCAGGCGAGCACGCCGAGCACGCAGCCGAAACAGTGGAAGAGCGGCACGGGCAGGCAGAGCCGATCGCCGGGCTTGAACTCCTGGTTCTTGCCGATCCAGTAGCCGTTGTTGGCGATGTTGTAGTGGGTCAGCTGCACGCCCTTGGGAAAGCCGGTGGTGCCCGAGGTGTACTGCATGTTGACCACGTCGTGGGGGCTGAGCCCGGCCTGGCGGGCGCGGTACTGATCGTCGGAGACCATGGCGGCCATGGCTTGCAATTCGGGAATGGAGTACATGCCCCGGTGCTTTTCGTGGCCGAGGTAGAAGAGCCGCTTGAGCATGGGGAACTTGTTGGTGCGCAGGTGGCCGCGCTCCTGGGTCTTCAGCTCCGGGATCTGCTCGTAGACCGTGGCCAGGTAGTCGTGGTCGCGGTAGTTGCCGATGATGAAGAGGTTCTCGGCCTCGGAGTGTTCGAGCAGGTACTTGAACTCATGGGAGCGGTAGTGGGTGTTGACCGTGAGCAGGATGGCCCCGATTTTGGCCGTGGCGAACTGGAGCGCCACCCAGTAGGGCACGTTGTTGGCCCACACGGCCACCTTCTCGCCTCTCTCAACGCCCAGGGCCATAAGCCCCTTGGCCAGGGTGTCCACCAGCGCGCCGAACTCGCGGTAGGTCAGGCGGAAATCGCGGTCCACATAGACCACGGCCTCGGTATCGGGATATTTGGCGACGGTTTCGCTGAGCAGGTCGCCCAGGGTGATTTCTCGGATGGCTGCCATGGATGCCGCCTATTCCGGGAAGTAGAGGACCGCGTAGATTTCCGCCTTCTCGTCCCCGGCGCAGGCCACGTTGTGGGGGACCACGGAGTTGAAGTAGACCGAGTCGCCGGGCGAGAGGATGGACTCCTCCTGGCCGTAGCGGATGCGCACCCGGCCGGAGTGGACCACGATGAACTCCTCGCCCTCGTGGGAGGAGAGGGTGTCGTCCAGGCTCGATTTGGGCAGCATCTCGATGAAGAAGGGCTCCATGTGGCGGTCGGTCTTGCCCCGGCCCAGGGAGTGGAAGACCATGCCCGGCTCCTTGCCGTCCGGGTGCATGGTCAGCTCTTCCTCGCGCTCGGCCAGCCGGACGATGAGCGGGTCGCTCGACACCTGGTCGTCGAGGAAGGTGCCAAGGCGCACGCCCAGGGCGCGGGCCAGCTTCACCAGCGGCCGCAGGGAGGGATACATGTCGCTCTGCTCCACGGCGCTGATGAAGTCCTCGGTCAGGCCCGTGCGCTCGGCCAGATCGCCGACGCTCAGTTTCTGCCTCTCTCGGTATGCCTGTATCCTGGTGCCGATGCTGCTCATGGGAAACTGCTCCTTGCGTGTCTTCGGCCCTGTGGCCGGAATCCTTGGCTGAAACGGATCACGATCCGGGATGACTCTTTGCCGCCCATGCGTGTACCCGAAACAGGCGCGGTTGTCACCACGTGCGAGAAAAGCGCAGGCACGGCGGGCGGCTTCATTGCCTTCGTGTTTCAGGCGGTGTATGGTCGGCAGGCAATGTACAGGGGCCTGCCGCGCGGCAACCCGGCGTCTTGGCGCCAGGGCCTGGAGGCGTCGATCCCAGGCATTGCGGCGAGTCCGGCCTGCTGCCCGGACCGCGACCAAACCTTGGATGAATCGAGCCAGAGGAGGCGTTTTGGCCGAGTATTATATGCCCCGTCAGGGGAGTTCCTATCTCGAGAACATCGTCACCTGGATCAGGACCGGGAAGCGGTTCCGGCCCAGGTTTCCCCGGGCGGTCCAGTTCCAGACCCTTTCGACCTGCAACGCCAAGTGCGTGTTCTGCTGCCATTCGAGCGAGCCCAAGGCCATCCCCCACGGGCGGATGGATGACGGGCTCATCAGCAAGATCATCAAGGAGTGCGGCCGCAGCGGCGTGGGCAGGGTGAGCCCCTACATGACCAACGAGCCGCTCATGGACAAGCGGATGCCGCGAATCCTGGCCGACATCAAGAAGCACTCCATCCTGCCGGTCAAGACGCGGATCACCACCAACGCCAGCCTGCTGACCCCGGAGATCGGCGAGGCGCTGATCAACGCCAAGCTGACCCAGATCTGGATCAGCGTGAACGGATACAGCGAGGAGACCTACCGCCAGTCCATGTCCCTTGATTTCGCGCGGACCATGGAGAACATCGACAGGTTTCTGGACCTGAAGCGGAAGATGGGAGCCAAGCATCCCAAGGTCAACATCACGACCCTGCGCACGCGGCTGGTGGAGCACGAGCTGGAGGACGCCAGGAAGTACTGGGACCAGCGGGATGTGAAGTTTCACATCCACGCCGTGGACAACCGCGTGGGTGAGGAGACCTTTGATTCCGTCTGTGTCGATACCCTGGAGAGGAAGAAGAAGCGCCACTGCGACCTGTTTCTCAAGCAGGCGTACATTGTGGAGAACGGCGACATGATCATCTGCTGCCACGACTGGAAGCAGTCGGTGGTGGTCGGAAATATCGCCAACAGCTCCATCCGGGAAGTGTGGAATTCCGAAAGGTTCATGAAGCTGATCTACGAGTATTTCGAGGGCAATTTCGAGAACCTGGAGATATGCCGCAAGTGCGGCTGCTAGCGCGCAGGGCGATTCCCGGCGCTTCCGGGTGATGGAACGGTCCGGCGCGGGAAGGGAGCGGATGTTCAGCCATTGGCAATCAGCGGGGGACAGATGACGGCAGACGAGAGGACCACCGGGGGCAAGGTGTCGCAGGATGCGGCCATGCCCGAGGTGGAGATTCCCGATTCCGTGCGGCGGCACCGGATATCCGGGGTGTTTTCGAGCCAGGCCGTGGTTAGGGTGGGCACGGGTACCACCTCGCGCAAGGTCATCCAGAAGGCGTACTGGTTCGCCGAGGAGGCCGAGCCGGACGAGGATGGCCGCGTCATGGTCATGGTCAGGCCCCTGAACAAGAACAACGTGCCCTCGGGACAGGCCGAGGCCGTGGCCAAGGCGGACTTCCTGGAGCGCTACAACCCGGAGCTTGAGTACTACCAGAAGGAAGTCTATCCCCGGATGAAGGAACTGGACACCACCCTCAAGCGCGCCGAGGCCCAGCGCGAGCAGGGCGCGCTCTACTCCGCCCAGTTCGAATACGAGGCCGCCCTGAACGTGGACGAGGAGAACGTGCGCGCCAATTTCGGCCTCGGCTTGACCTACATGGAGCGCGGCGACGCGAGCAAGGCGGGCGACATCTTCAAGCGCGTGGTCTCGCTGGAGGCCGCCTTTGCCCCGGAGCACAAGCATCTCTTCAACGAATTCGGCATCAACCTGCGCAAGTCCAAGCTCCTTGACCAGGCCGTGGAATACTACGAGCGCGCCCTGCAACTGACGGACAGCGACGAGAACCTCCACTACAACATCGCCCGCGCCTACTTCGAGCGCGGCGACAGGGACCAGTGTCTGGCTCACCTGCATCGGGCGCTGGAGCTCAACCCCCGCTTCGAGGAGGCCCGAAAATTCCTGGCCTATGTCGAGAAGGAGGGCGGCGGGCGCGTGCTTGACATGTGAGGCCCTGCGCTTCAGCAACCCCTGACAATTCCCGACCGCAAAACAATCACGGCCGACTTCCCCCGGGGAGGTCGGCCGTCCGCTGGTTGGGGCGGGGCTAACGTCAGACGTCGATTCCCTGCTGCTTGTACTCGTTGAGCTTGTTGCGCAGGGTGCGCACCGAGATGCCAAGCAGCTCGGCGGCGCGGGTGCGGTTGCCCGTGGTTTCTTCAAGACTCATGAGAATCAGGCGCTTCTCCATCTCGTGCAGGGGCATGACCGAGAGGGCCTCGTCCATGGAGGTGGGCGGCGGGGCCTGGCTGGCGGCCTGCTGGTCCGCGCCCACGGCAGCGAGGTCGTCCGGCGTCCACTGCTCGTCGCCCATGAGGAAATGGCGGGTCTGGATGGGTCCGGCCCCAGCCAGGAGCACGGCCCGTTCCATGAGGTTTTGCAGCTCGCGCACATTGCCGGGCCAGTCGTAGTTCATGAGCCATTTCTTGGCGTTTTCGGTGAAGGCGAGTCGGCCCAGGCCGTAGGCGGCGCTGAACTTGTTGGTGAAGAACTCTGCCAGCAGGAGGACATCGTCGCCGCGCTCCCTGAGGGCGGGCAGCTTCAGCGGGATGACATTGAGCCGGTAGAAGAGGTCCTGGCGGAATTTGCCGTCGTTCACCGCGGCCTCGATGTCGCGGTTGGTGGTGGCCAGCACGCGCACGTCCACGCTGACCGTCTCCACGCCGCCCACCCGGTCGAACTCGGATTCCTGGAGCACGCGCAGCAGTTTGGCTTGCAGGCCCTGATCCATCTCGGTGATTTCGTCAAGGAGAATGGTGCCGCCGTGGGCCAGCTCGAACTTGCCGGGCTTGCGGCTGATGGCCCCGGTGAAGGCGCCCTTTTCGTGGCCGAAAAGCTCGGATTCCAGCAGATGCTCGGGCAGGGCCGCGCAGTTGATGGCCACAAAGGGCTTGTCCGTGCGGTCCGAGTTGTGGTGCAGGTAGCGGGCGAACATCTCCTTGCCGGTGCCGGACTCGCCCGCGATGAGCACCGTGGCCTTGGACCGGGCCACCTGCCGGGCCAGGGCGAGCACGCGCAGCACGGCCTCGTGGCGGCCGATGATGTGAAATTTGCCGGGAACGGCCGGGGCGGCGGAGGGGCGTTGCGGCTGGGCTGGTTCGGGCGGCGGCGGGGCGGGCTCTGCCGGGAGGACCAGCTTGATCTTGTCCCAGGCCAGGGGCTCCACCCAGTAGTCGCGCGCGCCCATGGAGAGGAAGCGGGTGGCCTCCTCGGCATTGCCGCTGGGCGTGAAGATGATCACCGGCGGGAATCCCTCGACCTCGCGGGCCTGATCGAGCAGGGCGCGGGCGTCGAACCCCTGCATGGCCGGGCGGCAGAAGACGAGGCAGGGGTGCGATTTCTTGATGAAGCCCAGCGCGCCGGTCAGGTTGTCGGCCAGTCCGGCCTGGAGTCCCGCCGCCTTGAGGGTGGGGAAGACGGCGGCAACGGACTGCGGTTCCGCGATGAAGAGCACGGTTCTGGCTGACATGATCCTGTCTATTAACGGGAAGTTGAATTGTTTACAAGTGGTTCCCTGTCCTGCCCTGCTTCTCGCGCTGTCGGGGCGGCGTCAGCCCGGGTATTTTTCCATGAACCGGCGCTCGGCCGCTGCGTCGCCGATGACGTAGAGGGAGTCGGCGGCGTCCAGGGGCCGGGTCGGGTCCGGGTTGACCTCCAACTCGTCGCCGTGGGCCACGGCGATGACGCTGCATCCGGTACCCTGGCGCAGGCCGCTGTCCATGAGGGTGGTGCCCGCCAGGGAGGAGTGGACCTTGACCCGGAAGATGTTCAGCCCCTCGGTCAGGGTGAGCACCTTGCCCGGGCTGAGGAGGTTGATGACGGTGTTGGCCGTGATGGTGGCGTAGGACATGACCAGATCGGCCCCGGCCTTGTGCAGGACGCTGATGTTGCGGTCAAGGGTGGCCCGGCTGACGATCTGGATGTCCGGGCGCAACCGGCGGCAGTAGATGGTCAGATAGATGTTGAGGTCGTCGTTGTGGGTGGTGACGAAGACCGAGGAAGCCTTGTTGATGCCCGCCGCCTCCAGGGTATCCAGGTCCGAGGCGCTGCCGTGGACGTAGTGTTTCCGGTCGCGGATGAGCTTGGGGTTTTTCTCCACGATGCGGTAGTCCACGCCCTGGGCGGCCAGGGTTTGGGCCGTGGCCCGGCCCACCCGGCCGCCGCCCAGAACCAGCACCGGGGCCGAGACCGCCGATGTCGGCCCGGCAAAGGCGTCGAAGGCGTCGAGCTGCGCCCTGGTTCCGGCCAGGACCAGGATGGAGCCCTGGCCGATGACCGTTTCCGGGCGCGGGGCCTCGATCCGTCCGCGGTCCCACAGGCCCACGATGTTCATGCCCGCGATGTCGCGCAGCCCGCAGTCGCGGATGGTGCGGCCCACCAGCGGGGTGCCCTGGGCGGGAGCCTCGGCCAGGAGCAGTTCGTGGACGCTGCCGATGACGTTGCTGCGGGTGCCCGCGCCCAGGTTGCGCCGGGCCAGCATCTCGCCGAGCATGCGCATGAACTGGAAGACATGGCTGGCCCCGGCCATCTCGAGGATGTCCACCGACTCCTCGGAGTCCGCATTGGCCACGATTGGCACTTTGGGCGCGACCTCGCGGATGGTGAAGGCGGCGTTGGTGTTCTTCATGTCGTCGTTGAGGAGTACCACCATGGCGGCGTGGTCGGCCCGCAGTCGCTGGTAGGTCTCCGGATCGTCGGAGGGGCCGACCACGGGCTTGTACCCCTGGTCCAGGAGGTCGAGGGCGTGGTGCACGTCTTGGACGAGGATGCAGTGGTCGTAGTGGAACTGGTCAAGGCGCACGGCCAGGTTCAGGGCCACGGGGTCCGAGCCCACGATGATCAGGTGGCCCGACGCGGTCTCCGGCATATCGCGGCGCACCCGCGACTTGGTCTGGGCTTCGAGAAAGGGTGCGTAGAAGAACTGGATGAAGGTGAAGGGGAGCATGACCAGCAGGAAGACGACGCCCGAGAGCAGCACCACCAGCGAGAACATCCGGCCCAGGTCAGAGGTGAAGGTGATGTCGCCGAACCCCAGGGTGGACATGACGGTCAGGGTCCAATAAAAGCCTGTCACCCATGAGAATTCCTGACCCTCGCGCTCCATGAGCACATGGAAGAGCACGCTGTAGAGGGTGATGCACGCCAAGAGGAAAAGCAGGAACTTGACCAGGGCGCGCAGATTGCGCTGGGCGCGCCTGTCGCGGATGAGATAGGTGATCTGCGCGGGGATGAATTTCATGGTGCGGTTCCGTGATGCGCCCGATGCGTTTGGCGCTGGGCCTGCGGCGGCCGTCAGCCGACTCAGTCGGCGACGGCCTCGGGGTTGATGAGGTGCCAGATGCCTGCGACGGTTTTCAACTCCAGGACAAAGGCGATGCCCTTGCCTGGCTGATTCAGTTCACCCTCGCGGACGATGGCTTCGAGAATCGCCCGGCTCTTGTCGCTGGGCACGATGGTCAGGACGATGTCCTTTTCCGGCTCGATGGGGATGCCCCACAGCTTCTTGTTTTCGCGGATGCCGGTGCCGCGCCCGGGAATGATGGTTCCCCCCTCGGCGCCGGCAGCCTTGGAGGCGGTGATGATGGCCTCGCAGTTGCCCTTGTCCACCACGGTGACGATCAGGTCAAAGGGGATGTCCAGTTCCATGCCTAACTCCTTCTCTTTGCGTAAGTCACGATCATTCCCAGAGCCATGACCGACAGGATGGGGGCCAGTGCCACCAGCGCGATGAGGCCGAAGCCGTCCAGGATGGGGTCGCGCCCCTCCATGGCAGTGGCGATGCCCAGGGCCACGGCCAGGACAAAGGTCACGGTCATGGGGCCGGTGGCCACGCCGCCCGCGTCAAAGGCGATGGCGATGAAGGTCGGGTCGCAAAACCGCATCATGACCAGGGCCGCGAGATAGCCGGGGATGAGGATGTGATGGATGGGAACGCCGTAAATGATCTTGGCCATGCCCAGGGCCACGAACAGGGCCACGCCCAGGGACAGGGCGATGAGGATGACCTTGCCCTTGATGCTGCCCGAGGACGCCTTTTCCACCTGCTGGCTGAGGATGTGCACCGCGGGTTCGGCCACGGTGGCTACCAGCCCGAGGACGAACCCGATGGGAATCAGCGGCCAGGTGGAATCCATGGCCCCCAGCACCTCGCCCATGGCCGTGCCCACGGGCATGAACCCCACCTGCACCCCCTGCAGGAAGAGGATCAGCCCGGCCACGCACAGGGCCAGCCCCTTGACCATGTTCAGCACGTACTCCGTGGGCAGCTTGAGGTAGCGCACCTGGAAATAGAGGAAAAAGAGCACCAGCGGGGTCAGGGCCTGGAGCACCTCGGCGACCACATGGCCGAAGTCGAGAAAGTCGAGCAGACCGGTCATCCGTAGAACATCCCCAGGAGCATGACACCAATGACCGGCCCCACCGAGGCCAGCCCGACAAGGCCGAAGCCGTCGGAAAAGGACGATCGGCCGCCCATGACCGCCACGGTGCCAAGGCCCAGCGCCAGGATGAAGGGCACGGTCACAGGCCCGGTGGTGACGCCGCCCGCGTCAAAGGCGATGGGCACGAAGTCGGCCGGGGTGATCAGCGACAGGGTGATGATCAGCAGGTAGCTGACCGCGTAGAGCCAGGCGATGGGCGTTCTGAAGACGATGCGGGCCATGGCCAGGACCACGAACAGGGCCACGCCCAGCGCCACGCTGAGGATGAGCACCTGCCTGTTGACCGCGCCGCCCGAGGCGAGGTCCACCTGATGGGCCAGCACGCGCACGTCCGGCTCGGCCACGGTCACGGCAAAGCCGAGAATGAAGGAAAAGAAGAGCAGGAAGCGCAATGAACCGTGCTTGGGCAGCTCGCCGCCCACGGCCTCGCCCATGGGCAGGAGGCCGATCTTCACGCCCTGGAGAAAGAGGAACAGTCCGGCCAGGACCATGGCCGCGCCCACGAGAAACCGGGCAAAGACCTCCCAGGACAGGGAGACCAGGAACACCTGCAACAGGATGACCACCCCGGCGATGGGCAGCACGGCCAGCAGGACTTCCTTGAGGTTATCGTTGATTCGGGCCTTCATGGGTTCCCTTGGTGGCGGTTCATGGATGTCGTCCGTGTGTCAGAACGTTCAGATCGCCAGCAAAGAACAAAATACCAGTATCGTACCGGGGTTTCAAGGCGTTTCGCCCGCGCCCTGTCGATGGATACTGCTGGGGCGACTAGTCGGGCGCGCTGGCCTTTTTCTCCATGCGGGCCTTGCGCCACAGGTGGAAGCGGTCGGCAAAGGCCGGGGCCTTCTGGAACAGGAAGACACCGATCATGGCCGTGATGATGACGTAGGCACCGCTGAACACGCGCAGCTGGGGCACGGCAAGGCTGGCGATGACGGCCGAGAATTCGCCGCGCTGGACCAGCGAGAACCCGGCCCTGGCCGCGATCTTGGGTGTCAGCCCGGAGATGCGGCCGCCCAGGTAGCCGGTGAGCACCTTGCCGATCACGGCCCAGACCACGCACACCCCCAGGAGCAGGGGCATGGGCACGCCGTCGCCGAACTGCACCGTGGTGCCGAACCAGAAGAAGAAGAAGGGCAGCATGATGTTGCGCAGCGGGATGAAGAGCTGCTCCAGGTCGTGGGCCTTGCCTGTCTCCGAGAGCATGACCCCGGCCAGGAACGCGCCCAGGATCTCGGAGAGGCCCAGCCACAGCGCAAGCCCCGCATAGGCCAGGGCCAGCCCGGCCGCGAGCAGGGGGATGAAGTCGGTCTGGATGTAGCGGCCCATGAAGGTTCCCATCCGGCGGAAGCCGAAATAGGCGATGGCCACGGCTCCGGCCACAAAGAGCACGATCTTGAGGGTGAGCAGCCCGGCAAACCCGGCGGTCATCTCGTCGCCCCCCATGGTGGCGGCGATGAAGGTGACCAGCAGCGGGGCCACCAGATCCTCGAAGATGAGCAGGCCGAGGATGAACTCCGACTCCGGGTTGGCCAGCCGTTTCTTTTCCTCCAGCATCTTGACCGTGATGGACGAGCTGGTGGCATAGGACACGGAGCCGATGATGAAGGAGGAGAGGATGTCGAGCCCCAGGATCAGGCCAAAGCCCATGACCACGCCGAAGTTGAGGGCCACGTCGATGAGCCCGGCCGGCCAGATGCGCCGCCCCACGTCCATCATCCGTATGAGCGGGAATTCGAGCCCCACGATGAAGAAGAGGAAGACGATGCCGATCTCGGCGGCCTCGTGAATGTGCTTGTTGTCGCTGACATACCCTGCCAGGACCACGCCGAGCAGGATGTAGATAAGGACCGAGGGCACCTTGATCTTCATGGAGGTCAGGGAGGCCCCGAAGAAGGTGATCAACACTATTCCGGCCAGGAGGAGAAAGGGAAGGCTGTCCATATCGCCTCGCTCAGTGGTGGTGTGCGCAAACAGAGGCCGCGACCGGCCCAGGAGTCGTGGCCTTCGGGGCGGACCCGGTCGCGCCTAGCGGCACATGTCTTCCAGCGTCTTGATCTGCTCGCGCGAGCCGATGGCCATGAGCACGTCGCCTTCGGTGATGACCTCGGTGATGTCCGGGCTGCCGATGATGGCGCCTCCCCGGTCGATGCCGATGATGGTGGAGCCGGTCATCTTGCGGATCTGGGATTCGGCGATGGTCTTGCCCTTGAGCTGGCTGGCGGCTCCGACCTTTATCCACTCGATGCGCACCGAGCGGAGCAGCAGGTCCATGCGGTCGTCGGCCACGGGCTGGTAGTCCACGCCCAGCAGGATGGCCCCGAGCTTGCGGGCCTCCTCGTCGCTGAACTTGACCGTGGCCAGGGGGTCGTCGTCCGGGTCGTCGAAGTAGTAGATTTCCCGGTTGCCCGTCAGGTGAAGCAGGATCACGATGTGCTTCCCGCCCACGGTGGTCATGGAATATTTTTTCCCGATGCCGGGCAGATCCGTTGTCTTGACGTCCATGGTGTCCTCCAGCGTCTTTGATACTCAGAGAGTATGTACCCGCGAAAGTGCCGATTGTAAATTAAGATCGGCCAGTTCCGGCCTTGGGGCGTCAGGAGAAGGAGCTTGTTCCGCCCTTGCCCGTCAGCCTTGCTCAGCCCTCCATCTTCTGTTGAATCTTGGCCCAGGTGTCGCGCAGGGTGGTTGTGCGGTTGAAGACGAGGCGCGAGCCGGGCGCGTGGTCGCGCGAGTCCGCGCAGTAGTAGCCGGTGCGCTCGAACTGGAAGTTGGTGCCCGGGGCCATGCCCGCCATGGCCGGTTCCACCATGCACCGGGTCAGCACCTCCAGGGAGTCGGGGTTGACATGGTCCGTGAAGCTGCCGCCCTCGGCCACCGCGTTCGGGTTGTCGCAGGTGAAGAGGGGGCCGTAGTTGCGCACCTCGGCCGCCAGTGCGTGGGCGGTGGAGACCCAGTGCAGGGTGCCCTTGATCTTGCGCCCGTCCTTGGACCAGCCGCCGCGCGTTTCGGGATCATAGGTGGCGCGGACCTCGGAGATCCGTCCGTCGACGTCGCGGGTGAAGCCGGTGCAGGTGACGTAGTAGGCAAAGCGCAGGCGTACCTCGCGGCCTGGGGCGAGGCGGAAGTATTTCTTGGGCGCGTCCTCCATGAAGTCGGCCCGCTCGATCCACAGCTCGCGGGTGAAGGGCACCACGCGGGTGCCCATGGACTCGTCCTCGGGGTGCAGCGGCATGGTGAACTCGTCCAGCCCGTCTTCGGGGTAGTTCTCGATGACAAGCTTCACCGGGTCCATGACCCCGAGGTAGCGCGGGGCGCGGTCGTTGAGGTCCTGGCGCACGCAGTGCTCGAGCAGGGCCTGTTCCACGGTGGAGTCCGCCTTGGCCACGCCGATGCGGTCGCAGAAATCGCGCAGGGAGGCCGGGGTGTAGCCGCGGCGGCGCAGGCCGCAGATGGTGGGCATGCGCGGGTCGTCCCAGCCCGAGACGAATCCCTCCTGCACCAGTTGGATGAGCTTGCGCTTGGAGAGCACGGTGCCGGTCAGGTTGAGCCGGGCGAACTCGTACTGGCGGGGCCGCTGGGTGAAGCCGGGCAGGGCGGCCAGCTCCCCATAGGCGGCCGCGTTTTCTCCGAAAAGTTCGGGCATTCTCAACCCCTGCATGAGCGTGTCCACGCACCAGTCGTACAGTGGGCGGTTGTTCTCGAACTCCAGGGTGCAGATGGAGTGGGTGATGCCCTCGATGGCGTCGGACAGGCCGTGGGTGAAGTCGTACATGGGGTAGATGCACCATGCATCGCCGGTGCGGTGGTGGCTGGCGCGCTTGATGCGGTAGAGCGTCGGGTCGCGCAGGACCACGTTGGGCGCGGCCATGTCGATCTTGGCGCGCAGGACGCACGCGCCGTCGGCCAGCTCGCCCGCGCGCATGGCCCGGAACAGGGAGAGGTTCTCCTCCACGCTGCGGTCGCGGTGGGGCGAGTTGGTGCCCGGCTCCTTGAGGGTGCCCCGGTTGGCGCGGATCTCGTCGGCGCTCTGGTGATCCACATAGGCCCTGCCCATCCTGATGAACAGCTCGGCGATCAGGTAGAGCTTCTCGAAGTAGTCCGAGGCGTAGAAGTTGGCGTCCCACTCGAAGCCGAGCCAGCGCACGTCCTCCTTGATGGACTCCACGTACTCCACGTCCTCCTTGACCGGATTGGTGTCGTCGAAGCGCAGGTTGCACCGGCCCTGGTAGTCGCGGGCGATGCCGAAATTGAGGCAGATGGACTTGGCGTGGCCGATGTGCAGGTAGCCGTTGGGCTCGGGAGGAAAGCGGGTGTGGACTCGGCCCCCGTAGGCGCCGCTCTCGTTGTCCCTGTCGATGATGGTGCGGATGAAGTCCTTGCCTCTTTCCGGGGCGTCGGGCGTGTTGCTCATGTGCTCTGTCCTTGTTGCCATATGGGGTGCCATATGGGGGCTGCCATGCGGGGTGTCCTGGCGTTGCCCAGTCCTTGTTGATTGCCGGATGCGGTCCTGCCTGGAAATGATAATCGCGCCGGGTCATCGAATTACGGGAAAACCGCTGGCCGGTCAACGTGTGCCGCGTGTTCCGGCCCTTGCCCCCCGGGCGGGAAAGGGGCACCATGGGCCCTCACCCAAACCCCCGGAGGCTTTCATGACCCTCTTCACCGTTGATGCAGAAGCCTGCGCCCGCGACGGCCTGTGCGCGGCCGTGTGTCCGGCCGGGTGCATCGTCTGCGCGCCGGACGAACTGCCCGTGCCCCATGAGAAGAAACACGCCTACTGCATCGAGTGCGGCCACTGCGTGGCTGTCTGTCCCCACGGGGCGCTGCGGCTCGACCGCTTCGCCTCAGGCCCGGTGTCCCTTGATCGGGCCAACCGGCCGTCCCTTGATCAGGTGGAGTGGCTGCTCAGGGCGCGCCGCTCCATGCGCGCCTTCCGGCCCGAGCCCCCCGAGCGCGAGCTGGTGGCCCGGCTCCTCGACCTGACCCAGTACGCGCCCTCCGGGCACAATGCCCGGCCCGTGGAATGGGTGATGGTCTCCACTCCCGAGGCGGTGCGTACCGTGGCCGTGGCCGTGGCGCAGTGGATGCGCGGCGAGGTTGAGCGGCAGACGCCCCTGGCCGCGGCCCTGCACCTGCCCGGGGTGGTGGGTGCCTTTGATGCGGGCGTGGACATCATCTGCCGGGACGCGCCCATGCTGGCCGTGGCCCACACGCCGGCGCAGGGCATCACCCCGGCCGAGGACGGGGTCATCGCCGTGACATATCTGGAGCTGGCGGCCGCCGGGGCCGGGCTCGGGGCGTGCTGGTGCGGGTATCTCTGCGCGGCGGCCAGGCATGACCCGCGCGTGCTGCGCGTTCTCGGGCTGGATGAGGACCGCGCGGTGCGCGGTGCGCTCATGCTGGGCCGCCCGGCCCGGCGCTATGCGGCCGCGCCACCCAGGACCCAAGCCAGGGTGGATTGGCTGTGATCGCCTTCCGGCCCGGGTGCCCGGGCGTTACGCTTGGGGCTGGGCCGATTTGCGGCAGTATTTGAGGAATTTCTGGGCCTCGATGAACTCGGGGTTGAGGCTCAGGGCCTGCTCCAGGCTGCGCACGCACTGGTCGCTCATGCCCTTTTCAAAGTAGACCCGGGCGAGGTTGAAATAGACGTTCTCGTCGTCTTCCACGATCTCGAGGGATTTGTTGTAGTAGCGGATGGACTCGTCGTAGTGGCCGTTCTTGCGCAGCGAGATGCCGAACTGGTTGAACTTCTGCCTGTGCTCGTGGGTGAAGGCCTCGTCCAGGCCCAGAAGTGTGTCGAGGACCTTCTTGAGTTTGTCGAAGTCTTTTTGTTCGGAGTAGACTTCACCCAGGCCGTAGTTGGCGTTCACGTTCTTGTCGTCCACCATCAGCGCCTTGAGGAACTGGCGCTCGGCCTCGTCCAGGTCGCCGGCGGCGAAGGCCTCGTTGCCCATCTTGACCTTGCGGCTCAAGGTGTTGAGGGCCGGGACGGTATGGATGCGGTAGTAGCTGGGCTCAGGCGTGTACTGCTTGAGGAAGTCTATCTCGCCGAGCACGCTGCGGACGCCCGAGGGCACATGGTGCACGTTCAGCGGCTGGACCTCGAACTCGCTGGGCGAGAGCTGGCGCGCGTACCAGTAGGTCACGTTCTGGTGCTTTCCCTGGGTGCCGCCGGTGCCGATGTCGGCCTCCAGCGAAAGGGAGTAGACGCCAAGTATCTGAGGATAATCATTCACGTTCAGTCTCCGTCTGTCCGCTTCGCGCCAGGCCGCCATCCGGGTTTCAGCGGTGTTTCGTAGCAACCAGGGATCGAGTTGAACATATATTCCAGGGCACAGGAAAAAGCAATAACTCTTCTTGTTTCGCCGGTGCGGGCAGACGGGGAAGGCCCCAGGCGGGGCCTTCCGCAGAGTGTTGACACAGTCCGCTCTGACAGGCTGCTGAGAAAGGTTCGAGTGCTAGGCGCGAAAAAAAGGCAAGGCCGACGCGTATGTGCAATACGCGAGGGTTTGCCTTTTTTGAAGCAACGACGCAATCGGGCCTTTCTCAACAGCCTGGGGAAGGCCCCTGGCGGGGCCTTCCGTGTGGTGGTGAGGAGCGGGCTGGCGAGCTAGTCGCAGGGACGCCAGGGCTCGTTGAGCTTGCGGTCCGATCCGGTCAGGGGGATGGACTGAGGCAGCATGGCCCCGATGATGGGGGTGAAGGGGTGGTAGTGGTAGGTCACGGCCACCTCGACCAGACCGCAGGGGGGGCCTGCGTCGTCGGCCGTGCCGTCGCCCGAGGCCGAGGTGTCGGGCCAGGAGCGCACGGTGATCTCGGTGCCGCCGCTGTCCAGGTGATCGAGCCAGACCCCGGCGGCTTCCATGATCCGGTTCAGCCGGTCTCCCTGCTCCTCGCCCTGGCCGGTGGCTGCGAAGCGGGTGCCGCTCTGGGCCGCTTTTTGGAGGGTCAGCCAGGAGTAGAACATGGTCCCGGCCTCGATGGTGACCATGACCATGGCCAGCAGGAAGGGCAGGATCAGGGCGAACTCCATGGTGGTCATGCCCCGGCGGCGGTTGGTCTTGAGGTGTCGCATAGGTTCCTCCCTAGTTCAGGAGCCGCCAGCCCAGCTGCTTGCCGATCTTCTTGAAGACGTCCGGGATGTCGTAGACCGACGGGGCGTCAAAGTAGTGGTCGTCCGTGCCCGGCTTGCTGGAGGCGATCTGCTTCATGAGCGCCCGATCCACGTTGTCCGAGTCGCCGAAGCGGATGGCGAAGATCTCGATGCCCTCGTCCTTGGCCAGCTGGGCCTCGGTGAGCATGTCCTGGTTGAGCACGCCGCCGTCATTGCAGTGGGCGGTGTCCACGCCCATGCCGTAGTAGGCGTTGGTCCAGTAGTTGTTAGGCCGGTAAGTGGCCCGGAAGGGGCCGCCGCACTCGCCGTCTTCGGTGTCGCCGTCGGTGAGCACGATCATGATCTTGCGGAAGTCCTTTCTGTCTCCGGCCTGGGTGTAGGGGGCCTCGGGGGTGAGCATGTGCCGCGCCCACTTGATGCCCTCGGAGATGACCGTGCCCGAGGCGCTGCCCAAGGCGGTCTGGGAGTTGATGCCCGAGATGACCGAGTCCTTGTCCGTGCTCAAGGGGCGAGACTCCGGGATGCTGGAGCAGGTGTCGAGATCGATGCGGTCGCGGTAGTAGGAAGATAGGGACCAGTACATGTCCATGAAATCCTCGTGGATGCCGGTGTTGACCGAGCCGTCGGCGTTGCGGCAGCCCGCTTCCAGGCCGTCCACGTCCCCGCCGAGGCGCACCTTGCCGCGAAAGGCCACCAGACCCACCTTGGTGTCAGGCTGCTGGCCATCGGGGATGAGCAGGTCAGTCAGGCCGATGGACGCCTCCTTGACCAGATTGATGGGTGTGCCCTTCATAGAGCCGGAGTTGTCGATGACAAAGACCACCTCAAGCTTGTTGAACCCGGCGGCCGCCCGGGCCTGAACCCACGGGTCCGTGAGCTTGAGGAAGCCCATGATCAGCAGCGGCGCCTTGGCCCTGGCCTCGACCACGACGCTGCGCACCTCGCTTCCCGGGGTCACGCTGTCGATGACCGCGTCGGGCATGTTGGTGTGGACCATGGTCGTGGCCGCCTGCTGCACGATGCCCTTGGACAGGTCCGGGTCATAGGGCAGTTCAAGGCTTCCGGCCAGCGCGCCCGCGTCCACCGCAGCCTGGAGCCGGGTGTGGGTCAGGTACATGTTGCCCATGTCCACGGCCAGTCCGGCCACGGCCAGCAGCACCGGCAGCAGCAGGGCGATGAAGGCGCTGGTGGCACCGCTCTCGGAGCGCCTAAGGCAGCGGCATCGTTGTCTGGGCCACCAGCGTGAGGGCCGAGCCGCAGTTGAGCAGTTCGACGGCGTTCTTGAGGAACGGTTGATAGGCATAGGAAACCTCGACGGTGACAGTGTTGGCGGCGGGATTGGCGGTGACGGCCGTGTTCACGGCCTCGCTCTTTAGTCCCTGGGTCACGGCCTGGACCAGGGCCTCGATGTCCGAGACGGTGCCGTCCATGAGAGCCATGCGCGCGCCCTCGCGGCTGGCCTGGACCACATTGGAATAGGCGTGCATGGCCCCGGCCCCCTCGATGAGCAGGAAGAGCAGCAGCGCCATGGCCGGCAGCATCAGCGCGAACTCGACGGCCGCCAGCCCCCGGCGTGAATCGTCCCACTTCCTCATAGCGTCTCTCCTTGAAAGGCTCGTGATCGCTCCGGCTCGGGCCGGATGCCTTTCTCATAAGCAATGGCTGTGCCAGCAGGGGAAACACGATTGGCGACATGAAGTATCTATTTTAATTTACTGGAATATATTCGAACCGTGTGCTTGGCTGGCTCGGACTTGGAGCGTCTGTTCAAACGCGGCCATCCATTTTTCATGGATTTGTGTGGCGGGGCAGTGTACCCTTGTGGCACAGGCAGAATGAAGGGAGGGCACATGGCGGAGCGGATACTGGTCGTGGACGACGACCGCGCGTTTCAGGGGATGCTGGTGGAGGCCCTGATGGAGAAGGGGTACGCGGTGGACACCGCGTCCACGGCCGAGGAGGGCATCCGCAAGGCCGCGGCCGTGGGGCCGGACCTGATCCTGCACGACATCAAGCTGCCGGGCATGTCCGGGCTCGATGCCCTGCCGCATCTGGCCCAGGCCGCGCCCGGTGTGGACGTCATCGTCATGACCGGGTATGCATCCAAGGATTCCGGCGTGTTGGCCATGCAGCGCGGGGCCTATGACTATTTCACCAAGCCCTTTTCCCTGGTGGAGATGGAGGTGGTGGTGCGCCGCGCCCTGGAGAAGCGGCGGCTCCAGCAGGAGCTGGTCGAACTCAGGCGGCGCGACAAGGCGAGCCCGCTCCACACCATCATCGGCCAGTCCGCGCCCATGCGCGCCCTCAAGGAGCGTGTCGCCCGAGTGGCCGGGCTTGATGCAGATGTATTGATCATGGGCGAGACCGGCACGGGCAAGGAGCTGGTCTCGGACACCATCCACGCCCTGAGCAGCCGGTCCAGGGGGCCGTTTGTCAAGCTCAACTGCGCGGCCATTCCCGAGAATCTCATCGAAAGCGAGCTGTTCGGCCACGAAAAGGGAGCCTTTACCGGCGCCACCTCTGCCAAGGCGGGCAAGTTCGAGCAGGCTCGGACTGGCACCATCCTGCTGGACGAGATAGGCGACATGCCGCTGAATCTCCAGCCGAAACTGCTGCGCGCCGTGGAGCAGAAGCAGGCCGAGCGGTTGGGCGGGGCCAAGCCCGTGACCTTTGACGTGCGCATCATCGCGGCCACCAACCAGGAGCTGGAGCAGCGCGTGGAGAGCGGGGCGTTCCGCAGCGATCTCTATTACCGGCTCAACGTGGCCACCCTGGTCCTGCCCCCCTTGCGCCAGCGCAAGGACGACCTGCCGCTCCTGGCCGAGTTCTTCCTCGATCGCGCCAACCGGCGGCTGGGCACTGACATCACCGCCATCTCCCAGCAGGCCATGGAGATATTCTTCAACTACGACTGGCCGGGCAATGTCCGCCAGTTCGCCAATGCGGTGGAGCGGGCGGCCATCTTCTGCACCTCCACCGTGATCACCCCGGGCGACGTGGATCAGGCCTTTTCCAACCGGCGGCCAGCCGGAACCTGCGACCCGTGCCCGCCGATTCCTCCGCAGGGCTTTGACCGGGAGCCGGGGCCGGAGCACGGCCCGGGAGCAGAGACCGACACCCTGCCCCTGCGCCAATCCCTGATCCGCTACGAGCGCCAGCGCATCGAAGCCGCCCTGAGCCATGCCCGGGGCGTGCAGACTGATGCCGCCGAAAGCCTGGGCATTTCACCCAGGAACCTCTGGAACAAGATCCAGAAACACGGCATCGACCCCGCCGCCTTCAAGGCATAGCAGACTGTTGAAAAATGGCGATCTGCGGCCGTTAAGTGACTGTAGGCGAGTCTTCGAGCCGTACAGAAAGCTTATTCAAAAAGGGCAAATCCTCGCGCACAAGAAGTACGCTTCGGCCTTGCCCTTTTTTTCGAGCCTAGCATCTCACCCTTTTTGAACAGTCTGCAAGTGCTGACTTCTTCAACGGCCCGATAACGCCCCCAGTTCGGCGAATCTCTGGGTTTTCATTGCAATCCACTCTTTGTGTGTTTCAACAACTTGCTGAAATCATGAAGTTTGTCCGGTGCACTCTCTGGTTGCGGCCGAAAAGTGTATCCACTGATTGTGGATTAAGGCCCAGCCGACTGCGCCGTCGATGAAGCCTCTCGTAAGGTGAGAAAAATTAAATCCTGTTAAAACAATATGTTATATGTATAGTGGCAGGCCGTGATCGGCTGTGGCACGGCGGTTGCTTTCTTCGGGGCGTGGCTGGTGCGAATCATCGCAAAACGAATTTCAGGCCCTGCCGGGCCGATCACAAGCACAAGGAGAAAAGCAATGTCCAAGATCATGAACCTGATCATGAATGAAGAAGGCGCGACCGCTCTTGAATACGGTCTGCTCGCAGCCCTGATCGCCGCTGCCATCGTCGGCGCGGTCACCACCCTGGGTGGCGTGGTTTCCTCCACCTTCAGCTCCATCGCCACCAGCATGCAGGCTGCCACCGGCACCGCTCCGTAGGCCGGAGCACCACAGGCAATCCGTATAACGGAAGCGCCAGAGCAGCCGGACCGGGGTGGGCGGGAATGCAGCCCGCCAGCCCCGGTCCAGCCGTCCGAGGGGAAAACGGACGACGGGGCAAGGCCTCTGCGCATCGGGGGAACCATGGATCATTTCATCGCCAGCGTGCTCGCGGCGGCGCTCATCGTCGCCACCATCACCGACATCAGAAGCCAGCGCATCTACAACTGGCTGACCTTTCCGCTCATCCTGTCCGGGTTGGCCGCTCACACCCTGCACGCCGGGGTCGATGGCCTGCTGCTCGGCGCAGGCGGGTTCGCCCTGGGCCTCGGGGTGATGCTCGTGCCGTATTTCCTGGGCATGATGGGCGCTGGCGACGTCAAGCTCATGGCCGGGGTGGGCGCGTGGCTCGGGGCCCAGGCCGCCTTTACCGCCTTCCTCTTCACCTGTCTTGCGGGCGGAATCTACGCCGTCATCGTCCTCGCCCGCCACTTCGACCAGTTCAAGGCCGTGCTGATCAACATCTGGGCCACCTTCCTCCTGGCCGTGTCCACCCGGCGCTTCGAGTACACGCCCGTGACCGAGGGCCAGGCCCTGCCGCGCCTGTGCTACGGCGTGGCCATCGCCGTGGGCACTGTGGCCGCCATGGTCGTCAACGTGACCCAGACCGGGTCAATCCTGGCCCGCTAGTGT